>CAZBZP010000052.1:0-1809 GCA_964496435.1 Uncultured Candidatus Berkiella sp. | reverse complement strand
AGCGTTAGCAAACCTTAAATTTAGTCAAGAACAAATTGTCAAAATGGCGGCTCATATTGGTGGCGCAAGTAATCTGGCTGCGGTTATAACCCATTTCCAAGAATTAAAATCACGAAAATTTAATGTAAAACAAATTGTCAAAACAGCAGCTCATCCAGTCGGTGCGTTGAATATTAAATCTGCTCTTGAAAGTGGATATATACCTGAGGATGTGTGGACTTTAAGTACCTCATTAAAACAGGACATTGCCGGAGTTGAATTAAACAATAATCGAGTGACCTTTGTCTTAAAGCCCCAGAGAGACTCAAGCTTGTTTTATAGTAGGTTTAATAGGGCATTGTATGATCGTTATGATTATAATACATTCTTTCGTGAACTATTTAAACACCCTGCCCAATCGACAAATGCCCCCTTTCTCACACTGAAATCACCTCATCCTTTCACTCATGGTGAGCAGGTATTAGCATTGCTGAAATTAATCACGGATGTAGACCGCTTAAAGACTTACACGCGCGACGATTTCTTTTTAAAGCAAATTGAAGCTGAATGGGATACTACCAGCCCTATCGCTAATAAAGCCAATATTACATTTGATAAAATTTATGAAGCGCATTATAAAGACCCTCATTTACCACCCGAAATAGTGAAAGCCTGTTTGGCGCATAAATTTAAAGCAATCATCGGGCTGATGGAAAAAAATCTTATTGAAGGGGAGTTTGATCATTTTACGCTCGAAACAACAGGGGACAAATGTATTGTTTACCCATTCGATGCTTTTTACAATAATTTTATTATTGATATTCCTGAAACAGAGCGTGCTTGGCATATCGATACTATGCCAAAGGTTTCTGATGACCTAAATGTTGACTTCATGAATGTTGACTTCGAGGCAGCAGACTATCCTCCAATTGAAGAGGAAGCGAGAATCGATATCGATGAAGGTCATCATTTTGATAACATGCCACTCAACCCATCTTTGCTCTTTTCACAAAGTTCACTGCAACTAGCAAATGATGAAGTCTTTGAAGTACAAACTAAAAATAGCCATGAATTAACTGAAGCACAGCAAAGCTCATCTAAAAGACAAAAGCGGTGAGGCTTTAAGTAATGCGTTTATCTGTATTTTTATACGACAATATAGTAAGGATTTTACAATGAAAGATGCGCCAAATTCTAAAAGAACTTTCGAACAAGATAATATTGCTAAAAGGCTTAAAAAAGAGCTTAGTAACGCTAGGATAGCAGGCCAGAACGCTGTTAGGGCTGGTACTCATCTATATACTAAAGAAGAGCTAATGAAGTATAACAAATATTCTCCTGAGCAAGCCGATGCTTATCTTGAGGCATATCACGAAGCGGCTGGTAAATTTTCAGCTGAAGAATTGAAGGTAAACAGAGCCATTGATGTAGCCAAGCGAGCGCGTAATAGAGGTGCAAATCCTAGATCCTTAGAATCATTAATAGAAGATCTTGGGTATAATCAAGCGCAGATAGACGCATATTATCTGGCCTTTGACCAAACTTCCGTGAGAAATACTCATTTAATTCAAAAAGCTCAAAAATCAGGCAGAGATGCAGCACAAAATGATAGACCTCGCAAAACAGAAAAACAGTTAATGGCGGATAACAATTACAGTCAAGACCAAGCTCAAGCGTACCTCAAATTTTATGATAAATATTCTCGGACTACCGCAAGAGGTATTCCTCGTCCAACAGCGGTTGAGGTGATGAGCGTTTTACCTGCGCCACTAACGAACGCTGCAGATATTGAAATGGAAGAGGCTCTGTTAATGCCTACTTATCGTAACA
>CAZBZP010000051.1:0-2359 GCA_964496435.1 Uncultured Candidatus Berkiella sp. | reverse complement strand
GTATCCGTCCGAAATAACGCACCTTCATAAGCACTGCTGAGCCTGTCAGACTAGTAGCTCCTTTGATGTTGGAGCATTACCTGATGAATGATACAGATAATAAAGTGAATCATAAATACTGGGATCAAGCAGTGCAAATGTACCAGGCTACAGAGCTCCCATTGCCTGATTTTTGTAAAAAGCACAATATAAATCAAGTCCAATTTGAGCACTGGTTAAGGTTGTTTGCTTACACGAGCAAAGATACCGAAGATAAACGCGCCTTCAAAGAATCCAATTGGATGTTTCAACCCCTTAAAGTACGCCAAGATGTTTCCTCACCAACTGGCCTTGCTTTCAATGGCAGAGAGTCCATTTGTGAGGTGATATTTAAGAATGGTAGACGCTTATTTTTTGATTCCAGCATCAGTGAGTCTTCTTTGCACAAACTGATATCTGTTTTGGAGTTGAAGAAATGCTAGGGCTCATCGATTTTGATAATTTAAACATTTTTATTTCAACGCAACCAATTCCGATGTTCAAATCGTTTGATGGGCTTGCTGTTTTAGCACAGGAGGCGTTAGGAAGGTTTCCCACTGAAGGAGATCTCTTTATCTTTTATAACAAACTGCGCACCAGGATTAAGCTCTTATATTGGGATGGCGCAGGATTTGTCATTCTCTATAAGCGATTTGAGGGCAGTAAGTTTCATTTTAATGAATTGCTCAAAAGCACTTCACTTCCTGCAAGGAGGCTACGGGAGTTATTGGTTGGTGCCACGATGTGTGAAGGGCGGTTAAGACCATGGAAGCCATTTGAAGGACGGTTTGTAGTGTAACCACACTATTTTTGGTATGGTAGCGCGCATGAGTGAAACCATACCAGTTGAGAAACATACTTCAGATACCCTGATTGAAGAAAATCGATCGTTAAAGCAATTGATTAATGAGCTTAGGCAAGAGCTTGATGCATCCAGACAAGAAATAAAATTCCTCAAAGATCAGGTTGCCACGCTGAATCGACGTTTGTATGGCAAGAAGTCAGAACGTTTTAAGCAATCAGTTGAGCCGGAGACTGCAGAACTAACTACGCTCACACCTGAAGAAAAACAATTGATAGAAGATATTGAAGGGGTAGAGCAAGCAAATTGCTCACCACGTGATATATCTCAACACTTTGAAATGCTTGACCGAGAAACCATTACTATTGACCTTCCCAAAGACTGCCAACATTGTCGCCATTGCCAAGGTCAGTTGCACCAGATAGGAAAAGAAGTATCCGAGCAGTTAGAGTATGTTCCCTCAAGCCTCAAAGTGAAGGAAATTGTTCGTTACAAGTATGGTTGTCGTCATTGTGAAATAGGGGTTTCAATGGCCCCTAAGCCTGGCCGGCGAGGCAAGCGAGTTAAAGCTGGCCCCGGCTTATTAGCTTACTTGTTAGTATCAAAATATTGCTACCACCTTCCATTGTATCGCCTAGAGCAAATGTTTAAGCATCAAGGCTATCCTATATCGCGCTCTACTTTATGTGATTGGGTTTCTTATGCGGCGCAAAAGCTTACTTCAGTAGTTGAAAAGATAAAAGCAGCGGTATTATCGCAGAATAAGATAAATACTGATGATACGGTGTTGCCAGTGCAAGACCCACAAATCAAGGGGCGCACTCGTACAGGTAGAATGTGGGTTTATACAAATGAATCTGGCTGCGTGTATGAATATACGCCCAGTCGAAGCAGAGACGGCCCATCTCATTTTTTAAAGAATTACCAAGGAACAATCCAAGCCGATGGCTATTCTGGGTACAACGAATGTTGTGCTTTAGAAAGCATCCATCGCGCTGGCTGCTGGGCACATGTAAGAAGAAAATTCTATGATGTTGCCCAACTTTTAAAAGAGGCGGGAAAGCCACATGTGGCGCTAGCTTATATTCAAAGGCTTTATAAAATTGAACGAGATATTACGGACCTTGGTTCTGAGCACAAAAAACAGTTGAGGCAAAAGTATGCCAAGCCGATATTAGATGAATTTAAGAAATGGCTAAAAAGTCAGGTTGGATCAATTTTGCCAAAATCATCATTTGCCAATGCCATTCAATATACATTGAAATTTTGGCAAGAATTAAATCGATATTGTGAAGATGGTCAGGTAGATATTGATAACAACGCCGCTGAACGTGCGATGCGGCCAGTAGCTTTGGGTCGCAAAAATTGGTTATTTGCAGGCTCTCATCGTGGCGGCAGCGTTGCTGCAGTTGTGATGAGTGTTATTGAAACTGCCAAGCTTAAAGGGCTAAACGTTATGGAAAAGATCAAGGGGTTATTATTGCAAGACGAAATAAAGTGTGGTGCAATGGAAAGTTTTTAATTTTCCGGACGGTTACT
>CAZBZP010000050.1:0-3772 GCA_964496435.1 Uncultured Candidatus Berkiella sp. | reverse complement strand
GCAGTTGAAAATGGCCATCTTGAGGTAGTTGATGTATTGCTTGACCATCCTGCTGTCATGGGTTTTGTCAGTGAAAACATTGCGCAATTTAAAGATAATAAACCAGTGCTTGACTTAATCTTCAAGAAATTCCTTGAAAAAATGTCACCTTGTATTGCTGCGCTTTATGCGAACAATATACCAAATGAGGTGATAGTTAATAATTTTGGACCACTTATACATCCTCTATTTCAACATTATGCAAAAAGCATAAACGATGAAACAAAAACAAGCACACTATCCTGTGATTCGCTATTTTTGAATGAAACAAGCAAAAAATTATTACCGATTTATGAAAGCAAAAAGATGTATGATCTTGATAGCAAAGAACGCAATCCTGCCAAGAAAATTAAAGAAGGAAGAAAATATAGTGAATCAAGCTTTAGAGCAGCCTAACAAAAAGAAACGCCGCACAAGTTTGTTGGGGCATGTGGAGTTGTTTTAAGCTCTCTTTTCCCTCTCCCGTCTAATGAAAATACAGAAACGGTATTATGTTCATTAGGGAGAGGGGTAGGGGTGAGGGAGGCTCATCATTGATGCTTTTTTAAGTGGATAGTATGGCCCTCATCCTAACCTTCTCCCTATTGAACATCTGTCTGTTTCTCTTAATTCCTTAGACGGGAGAAGGGTCAAGAAAACAGCCGGATTCCCTTTTAAATTTAACCCCTTTTTATGTCAAAAGCATCGCGACAAGATTTACTAACGTCAGCATAGCGCTACCGTTTAAGAATATTTCATAGTTATAAATTTCTCTAAACCATATAATTTACGCATTAAAATTGCTCGTACGAAACGTGCAGTAAATGTAGAGGCGAAAAATGCAGCAAGGTCCAATCGATATTCCCAATCTCTTCAATAGTTTAAATGAAGCAGCCGCACGTGGTGAAGATGATCTCATAGCAATATTTAATGAGATTATCGACAAGGATAGCAACTGTGAAAATGAAAATCTATCTTATGCCAAGTTAATATTTTTCTGGGCGGTCATACATGACCATGCTAATATTGTACAGAAATTGCTTTCAAACCCACGCGTTAATCCTTCAGATGATAATGTCGCCATCAGGGTGGCAGTGGAAGTTGGCCATGCTGAAGTGCTTCGCGTTCTTCTCACAGACCCGCGTATTACTACTGCAGATTTGAATTCTGAATCTATCGAAGTAGCAGCTTATAATAACTACTTTGAAGTGATTAGAGTCCTCCTTGCAGACTCCCGCTTTAATCCTGCAAATTTGACCGATGCCATAAGAGCTGCTGTTAGACAAGGCAACATTGAAGCACTTAAGCTTCTTCTTGCAGATCCGCGTATTACTCCTGCAGATTTGAATTCTGAATCAATTAAAGTAGCAGCTGAAAATAACTACTTTGAAGTGATTAGAGTTATCCTTGCAGACCCACGCCTTGATCCTGCAAATTTGACAGATGCCATAAAAGCTGCTGCTACACAAGGCAACATTGAAGTACTTAAGCTTCTTCTTGCAGATCCCCGAGCTATTCCTCCTAAGTTGATCTGTTTTGATTTCAGAATTGACATTGAGTGCTTAAAGCTTTTGCTTGCAGACCCACGCGTTGATCCGACATGTGACAACAACGAACTCTTTGATCGTGCCCTCGTAGACAAGCGGTTTGTGTTTATTGATATTTTGCTAGATCATCCTGGAATCTTGTCTTATGTCAGCGAAAATATAGGACACTTTAAAAATAGCAAACCCCTCCATGACTTAATCCTCTTGAAATTCAATAAAGCAGTCACTAATGGTAATATTAATGTGGTTGATATTTTGCTAGACGCAGTCATGGATTATGTCAGTGAAAACATTGCGCAATTTAAAGATAATAAACCAGTACTTGACTTAATCTTTAAGAAATTTCTTGAAAAAATGTCGCCTTGTATTGCTGCTCTTCATGCAAGCGGAATGCCAAATGAAGTGATAGTCAATAATTTTGGGCCGTTTATACATCCCTTGTTTAAGCATTATGCAAAATGCATAAACAATGAAACAAAAACAAGCGCACTTTCTTGCGATTCACTATCTTTGGTTCAATCAAGCAATAAATTATTGCCGATTTATGAAAACAACAAGATGGATGTGATTGATAGCAAAGAGCGTAATCCTACCAAGAAAATAAAAGTCGAAGAAAATAAAGAGAATCATGTGCTTGAAGAACCCATCACTAAGAAACGCCGCACAGGTTTGTTTGGGTGTGTGGAGTTGTTTTAAGCGCTCTTTTCCCTCTCCCGTCTAAGGAATTATCTGATTATTCCTTAGTCGGGAGAAGGGACAAGAATGCACGATTTGAACATTAGACAAATAGTACATACCTATTGCATTAAACTCATTATTATATCGACAAAAATATTGCGACAATGTTTGTAAATGTCAGAATAATCCAACCTTTAAGCAAGTATTTGTGGTTTTGACCCTATCCTATTTATATAATGCAGGCATTAAAAATCAGCAATAAAATGCAAGTAAATTTAAAGGTCAAAAGATGCAACAAGGTCCTACAGATTATAATGAACTAGCAATTAGATTACATAATTCCTATAAGAACGATGTTAATGATGTCGTAGCACTTGTAAATAGTAATAGCAAGGAAATGGTTTACATGATGGGACCAACGATTCCTTTAAAAGAAGCTATAATACACTGGGCTGCGAGACATGGGCATTATCAGTTATTTAAGCTTTTATTCGAAGATCCAAGCTTTGAATTTCCACTTGACTCTCAAGTTGCCTTCCGTTTTGCCGCTGAATATGGCTATAATGAAGTGCTTAAACTTCTACTAAATGACCCGCGTGTTGCACCTCCTACAGTGGAAATCATTGATATCGCTGCTTTATACGGCCAAACTGAGGTCCTTAAGCTATTGCTAGCAGACAAGCGCATTAATCCTGGGAACATGAACTATCGTGCCATAAATTACGCTGCTACAAATGGTCGTGCTCAAGCACTTAAACCATTACTTGACGATAAGCGTTTTGACCCTACATATGACAACAACCTGCCCATCCGCAATGCAGCTCGATATGGACACACTGAAACCGTTAGGCTCTTGCTTACAGATCCACGTGTAAATCCTACAGACTATCATAATAAAGCTCTTTTCCTAGCAACTGAATATGGACATATTGAAGTGGTTAGGCTTCTTCTAGCAGACTCACGCATTGACGCTGTAGGTGTTTTTAACATTAATGCATTAGAGATTGCTCTTACAAAAGGCCATGTTGAAATTGCTAAGCTATTTCTTGAAGATAAACGCTTAGATCCTACCTTATTTGAAAATGAACTCTTTTGCATTGCCGTTTCTCAAGGCCAAAATAAAATCGTTAAGCTTTTGCTTTCGGATGCGCGTGTTGATCCCTCGTCACAAAATAATTTTGCTATCCGTTGTGCCGCCCAAAAGGGTAATATCGTTATCGTTAAACTACTACTCGCCGACCCACGTGTTGATCCCACTGCTGAAGAAAACCGTGCTATCCGCGAAGCAGTAAAAAAAGGCCATCTTGAGGTAGTTGATGTATTGCTGGGCCACCCTGGGGTTTTAGCTTATGTCAACGAAAACATAGCGAAATTTAAAGGTAATAAAGAAGTACTTGACAAAATCTTTAATAAATTCCTTGCAAAAATGTCACCTTGTATTGCTGCACTTCATGCGAGCGGAATGCCAAATGAGGTGATAGTCAATAATTTTGGGCCGTTTATACATCCCTTGTTTAAGCATTATGCAA
>CAZBZP010000049.1:0-3779 GCA_964496435.1 Uncultured Candidatus Berkiella sp. | reverse complement strand
AAGATGGCACCATGATCCCAGGTTATTTACCACCTGATAAATTATTGGAAGTGCTAAAAGAGTTGAAGAAGAAAGGGACGGCTTGATAAATCCCCCCTAACCCCCCTTTTAATCAAAGGGGGGAAAAGATCCAAAAGCCCCTTTAAATCAAAGGGGAAAAAGATCCAAAACCCACTTTGAATAAAAGGGGGTCGCCATGCGACGTGAAACGTCGCTGGCGGGGGGATTTCACATATTACTGTAATTCGGCCCCCCACCACCCTCCGGCGGTGTCCACGTAATATTCTGTGTCGGGTCTTTGATATCACAAGTTTTACAATGAATGCAGTTTTGCGCATTGATTTGTAACTTCTTTTTGCCAGCCTCATCATCGACAAACTCATAAACACCCGCAGGGCAATAGCGTTGTTCTGGGCCTGCATATTGTTGCCAATTGATGCTTATCGCAAGTTGTGGATTTTTAAGTTTTAAATGTACCGGCTGATTTTCTTCATGAAAGACATTGGTACGTGAAACAGAAAGCATTTTATCAAAACTGATTTTACCATCGGGTTTAGGATAGTGAATTGGTTTAGCATTTCTAGCACGCTTGAGCGCAAGATGATCAAAATGATTTGAAAACGTCCAAGGTGCAAAGCCACGAAAAAGATAAGTATCAAGCGCTGCGTAAATTAAACCTGTCTTTAAGCCGTGATGAAAACCAGGGCGTATATTTCGCACGCGATAGAGCTCTGGTTTAATCCAGCTTTGATTAATGGCCTCTTGGTAAGCGCCAAGCTCAACATCCGTACTTTCTTTGCTAATGGCTTCAAAGGCCGTTTCTGCAGCTAAAATTCCAGATTGAATGGCTGTATGGCTGCCTTTGATTTTGGGTACATTTAAAAACCCGGCAGAACAACCAATAAGCATACCACCTGGAAAAGTAAGCTTAGGAATAGCTTGCCAGCCGCCTTCATTGATAGCGCGAGCCCCATAGCCAATACATTGTCCGCCTTCGAGTAAGGGTGAAATTGCAGGATGATGTTTAAAGCGTTGAAATTCTTGATAAGGATCTAAATAGGGATTTTGATAATCAAGGCCAATAACAAGGCCAATGCTAATTAAGTGCGTTCCCCAATGATAAATAAAGCTGCCACCATAGGTTGCATGATCTAAGGGCCAACCAACGGTATGAACAACGGTGCCAGCTTTATGCTTTTCACTTTGGATTTCCCAGACTTCTTTAATGCCGATAGCATAGGTTTGTGGTTTTTTACTTAAATTATAATGTTTAATCAATTGTTGGCTTAAAGAGCCACGACAGCCTTCGGCGAATAAAGTTTGCTTGGCATGTAGTTGCATCCCGGCTTGAAAATTATTTTTAGCCGCGCCCGTTTTATCGCGCCCCATATCACCTGTTGCAACACCAATTACTTCATTTTTATCATTAAATAAGCAAGTTTGGGCTGAAAAACCAGGGTAAATTTCAACGCCTAAACTTTCTGCAATTTTTCCAAGCCAACGACAAAGCTGTCCTAAACTGATGATGTAGTTGCCATGGTTTTTCATTTGTGGCGGCGTTGGTAAGCGATAAGCTTTTTTCTCGCTTAAAAACAGAAATTCATCATTAGTGACAGGCGTGTGAATAGGTGCATCCATGTTCTGCCAATCTGGCAATAAACTATTCAATGCGCGTGGTTCAAAGACGGCACCTGAAATAATATGAGAGCCAACCTCGGCGCCTTTTTCCAAAACACAAATGCTTGGTTGTTTGTTAGCTTCCCTGCAAAGTTGAGCGTAACGAATAGCCGCAGCTAAGCCAGCAGGTCCTGCACCCACAATAAGGATATCGTAACGCATGATTTCTTGTGTCATCAGGACTTTCCTTTCACAACAGATGATAGGGTACAATAAAATAATCTGTGAGACAGGAGAAGAGATCTCATGAAAGTATTAGTGCCTATCAAACGCGTTGTAGATCCCTATGTGAAAATTCGTGTTAAACCGGACAACCAGGGGATTGAGCTTGCTAACGTCAAAATGACCATTAACCCTTTTGATGAAATTGCCATTGAAGAAGCAGTTCGTTGGAAAGAAGCAGGGTTAATAACTGAGATAGTCGTTGTTAGCATTGGCCAAGAAGCAACACAAGAAACGCTAAGGGCAGCGTTGGCACTAGGTGCTGATAGCGCTGTGCATGTGCTCTGTGATAAAACCTTGGAGCCCATCACGGTGGCAAAGTGCTTGAAAGAAATTGCACTTCAGCATAAACCGGATGTGATTATCATGGGCAAGCAAGCCATTGATGATGATTGTAATCAAACCGGGCAAATGTTAGCCGCGCTGTTAAATTGGCCACAAGCAACTTTTGCATCTCAAGTGAAATTTGCAGAAAATAAACAAACTGTTGAGGTGACAAGAGAAGTCGATGGTGGTTTAGAAACACTGACTTTGAATTTACCTTGTCTTATCACAACCGATCTGCGTTTAAATGAACCACGCTATGCGACTTTGCCCAATATCATGCAAGCCAAACGTAAAGTGATTACCACAATAGAAATCGCTTCTCTTGGTGTAGATACCAAAGCACATCTCAAGGTATTAAGCGTTAGCCCACCACCTGCGCGCAAGCAGGGCAAAATGGTGAAAGATGTGGCTGAGCTTGTACATTACTTAAAAGACGTGGAAAAGGTGATTTAATATGGCTAAAGTACTTGTAATAGCAGATCATCATCGTGGCAACCTTGCACCCAGCACCAAAGCAACGATTGATGCGGCTTTAAAGCTCGCACCAGAATGTGATGTTTTATTAGCTTGTGACACAGACACTTTAAGTAAAGAGATAGCACAGCTCAAAGGCGTGAATACGGTGTTGGTGTCCACGCATGCGCGCTTTGCGCATCTTTTAGCGGAAGACTTATCTTCACTGATTATTGCTATCGCAAATGATTATTCTCATCTTTTAGCACCTGCAACAACCTTTGGTAAAAATCTAATGCCACGTGTTGCAGCTTTGCTTGATGTAGCACAACTATCCGATGTGTGTGCAATTGAAGCGGAAGATATTTTTACAAGGCCAATTTATGCTGGCAATGCTTTTGAAAAAGTACAATCACTTGATAAGGTCAAAGTACTCACGGTGAGAACAACCGCGTTCAATGCTGTTGAAAAAAGCGACACGACAGCAGCAATTAAAGCGCTTACAAACACGTTGGAAATTAATGCACAAGTTGTTTTTAGCTCGGAAAAAACAGTGGAACTCACGCGTCCTGAACTCACCGCAGCCAAAGTGGTTGTTTCAGGTGGGCGAGGATTAAAAAGCAGCGATAATTTTAAAATGATTGAATCCTTAGCCGACAAATTAGGTGCGGCTGTGGGGGCGAGTCGTGCTGCGGTGGATGCAGGTTTTGTGCCCAATGATTTTCAAGTAGGACAAACAGGCAAAGTGGTGGCCCCCGCCTTATATATCGCGGTTGGGATTTCAGGTGCCATTCAACATTTAGCCGGCATGAAAGATTCCAAAGTGATTGTGGCGATTAATAAAGATCCCGAAGCACCTATTTTTCAAGTGGCCGATTATGGATTGGTTGGCGATTTGTTTACGATATTGCCGGAGTTGGAAAAGGCAATTTAAACTAAATCCCCCGCGAACGATGTTCGCCGCCCCCTTTACAAAAGTGGGCTATTGGTTCGCTTCGCTCACCCAAAAGAAAAAAACTCTGTTTACGTTCGCAAAGCGAACACGTTGCCCACTTTTGTAAAGGGGGCAGCTCGCCTAGGCGAGCAGGGGGATTTACAAG
>CAZBZP010000048.1:0-4082 GCA_964496435.1 Uncultured Candidatus Berkiella sp. | reverse complement strand
CAGCAGGATGGTCAAGCAATACATCAACTACCTCAAGATGGCCATTTTCAACTGCTACGCGGATGGCAAAATTAAATTGAGCACGAGGGTTAATACGTGAGTCGGCAAGTAAAAGTTTGATGGACTCAGTTTGCCCAGTGCATGCTGCCCAACATAAAACCGCAGAATTGCCAGCTTTGGGATTAACATGTGGGTCTGCAAGCGATAACTTAAGTACATTAGCATGGTTATTTCTAACCGCCCAGTGCAATACTGCAGTGGAATAAGATATATTAGCTAAATTATAATTAAAATTAATATCGGCATTTTTATTGAGCAATGCCATGACTGCTTCTTCGCCGCCATGCATTAATGCATCATCTAATGTACTTGCGAGTGAGTCGTTATCGTAAGGACCTTGATGCATCTTTTACCTCTACATTTACCGCACGTTTCACAGTGTAATTTTAATGCGGATATTATATAAATGAGAGGTGTTTAAAACTATGAAAAATTCTTAAGTGGTAGCGTTATACTGACACTTGCAAACATTGTCGCGATATTTTTGACGCTTAAAAAGCATTAACTTGTGCAGAAAAATAAACTTAGTGGTGCTTTAAACTGACACCACATTATCTCGAATATAAACAGGCAACACCTCAAGCGCATTAACGCCATGAACGCCCTTTTCACTTTGGGCTTTAGCAATTAAGGCAATCTCTAGTGCATTTACTTGACGATTCTCTAAGCGAACAATTTCTTGTGTTGTCTTAGCAGTGATTTCTTCAAAATAAGCATCCCACCCTGAGCCCAGCGCGATGATTTTGTGTGTTTGAGTAGTGGCAAATTGCTGGAGCAATTCGGCAGGACTTAACAAGCACTCTTCACCCACTTGTTGATAATGGCCATCGATTGCCTCAAAGGCTGCTGCATACACTTCATGCATTCTGGCATCAATGGCAGGAATGACAATACTATGTGCTTCAGGCTTCACCTGATAACACAGTGCTTTCAAGGTTGATACAGCATAAACCGGGATATTCAAGCCATAAGCAAGGCCTTGGGCCGCACTTACGGCAATTCTAACGCCAGTGAAGCTTCCTGGGCCTTGGCCTACAGCAAGGGCTTCAATGGCCTCTAAAGGAACCGAGGCTTCTGTTAGCAATTCCTGAATCATGGGTAACAATAGTTGTGTATGCGCCTTTTGGGTGGGCTCATAGCGAACAAATTGACCTTTTTCGGTAATCAGGGCACAAGAGCAAGCTTGGCCAGATGTTTCAATAGCGAGAATGCTTTTTTTCATAGTGGCGCTATTTTACGCAAAGTTGGCCAAGATAATCTATAGGCCAATGAGGAGGCTTGCAAAATCCCCCCTCTGGCATTTTATCCCTCGAATTATAACTCCCATCGCCTTATGTTTTTGTTTTTAAAGCTATTCCTATAAGGTATGCGGAAAGTTTATTATCTAACATAGGGTTAATTAAGATGTCCGAGCAAGGCCCAACGCCCAGCGTTGAAGAAATTAATGGACGCTATCCTGAGCATATTCGTCGCTATGCTGCCGGCCAGTATTTATCCAATTTGGCCTATTACCTTGCTGAACAAAAAATTGTAGCCCCTAAAGTACCTGTCATGAATATTCAGGGAAAATTTGAAAACTATCTTGTTAAGCCTTTCAAGCTCAAGAAAGGACTTTTTGCTTACCTTTTATTACCTGAAGATAAATCATCTAACGATGTTAAGGTGATTTTTCGTGGTACCGACGTTAATGATCCCAGAAGCCGTGCCATCAACCTAGAGTTATGGGGCCCAGGCTATATGAGTTTTCAAGAAGAAAAAGACAATATTTTTAATAGCATTGATGCCGCCTTAGTAGAACACTATGGTGAAAAATTGCCTGATCTGAAACTGGATGTCAGCGGACATAGCCAAGGCGCAGCACTCAGCCAATTATTTGTTGCTGAATTCTTAGAAAGACGCGGCAAAAGTGGTCAATATGATGCATTTAAGATGCTTACTTTGAATGCTTTTAACTCTCCTGGTGTGCCACATTCTGTTGCCAAAGCAGCGAATAATGATGTTATCACTCAGCATATTTCAAAAAACCCGATAATTGTAAAAGCAAATTATGGCATGGTCGGTGGCGATGCCGTTCAAGTGACTGGCAATGACATGATATTTGTGGCTTTAGAACCACGTTATGTAGAGCTTAATTTACTCAAAGTCGATGTTGGGCTAGAAGGCCAATGGACAAAGGGATTTCATTTTGCAGATGGCATACAGCTTGGCGAATTAATTTCGCTATTCACCAATACGGTAAAGGCGCTAACAGGCGCACACCCAACAACAAATTTTTATGCACCACTTGATAGTGACGGTAAGATAACGGTTAAATCAAAGTATGAGTACTTCACTAACAAAAAAGCTGAAGACATACCCAAGATAACCGGCGAATTGCTTAATAAGGCGCTCTATTTACAATACTTCTTACAAATTTTTAAAATACCAACCATGTATTTCTTGAATAGATACCACGACTATCAAGATTCAAACGCAAAAAGCTTTAGGCCGCTTAGCGCTAGCGTTTTAAGCCAAGCTACGGCACAAAATAGCGAAACTGAATCAGTGGATGCTGGGAATAAGTCTCAGATGAAGATTTAGGCTGAACGATTGGTCCAGAGATCATCCCACTCTAAACCATTTTCCACCGTCCAAATTAACTGGCTGATGGCTTTAAATTTGCCCAGTGACATAGCACCTCTTTGTTGATTGCCAGACAAGGCATTTTCGATTTCATCCCTTTCAACCCCATAAATGGCAAAAGGCTCATAGTTTGGATTGTAGAGCACCAACACAACGACTTCCCAGGGCATGGCTATGTTAAGTTGTCCTATGCGCGCACCTTTTGTACGTTCATCGAAAATGACGCGTGATTTAACTTGAATTTTCTTACAGTAAAATTTACCTTCGCCCCCTAAGAAATCAACGCCAGCTAAAAGCGGGGTTTCATTGTAAGCACTTAAGCCCAATAGTTTTTGCGCATCATAGCGCCCCAGCTCTGCGCTGACGGGTAGGACTTGACCGGTGGTTTTTCGATAGAGTGCCGCCAAGTGGCGGGTTTGGGTCATTAAGGTATCTACTGCAATTGTATTCATGCTTTCACAAAATAAAAAAGGACGTTGATTTAAGAATAGAATCAACGGCCCAACTTGCCTACTCTTTCCAGCTTGTTTTTAAGCTGGAAAGCGTAATAAGTATTACGCAGCTCTACGGGATCTTCTTTTTGAAGCTCTTCTCTTGAAGCTAAAGGTAGGTTTGCGCATTTGACGTTGTACTTTTTGCAATTTACGTCGAATAGAAGCTTTTTTGCTTTTTACTTTACGACGCACTTTTGTTGCAATTTTCTGAGCAGATTTACGTGCTTTATTTATTTCAGCCGTATGTGCTTTGTTTAACTTTTTAATTTGCGTTGTATGTTTTTTCAACATTTGTTTAATTTTACGCTGTAAAGCTGATACCTTTTTTAGCGCAACTTTTTCTTTTCTCTTTGCTTGCTTTAGCATTTTCATCATGCGAATTCTTGCAAGCGCTGTGCTTGTTTTTTTACGTGCAGTTGTTTTCCTGCGTGCAGTTGTTTTCTTACGTGATGTTGTACGTGTTGTTTTTCGTCGTTTCATCGTCATTTCTCAATACTCCAATAACTCACCAATGGTGCGTATAAAAAACATAGCACACCAAAATTCAAGATCTACAAGTATTTTGATTTCAAGTAAAAAAACTTGCAAAATTTCTGCGAAAAGCGTGGCAACCTATTGTTATATAAAGATTTTTTTGCGCAAAAAAATCAAGCAATTTACTGTATGTATACTCAAAAGGAAGCATAAAAAGGCGAGAATTTAGCCTCCATCTGTTAGGGATTGAGGCCTAAGTTCAAATTGAGATGTGTAATGCTCGAACCAATTTGGACTTAGGCTAGGCGGCAAGAGAACGAAGCCCCAGGCGTGCACATCTGAGTGCATAGCTGGGGTGAGAGAGCGCTGCCAACAACGCCTAAGTTCAAATTGAGATGTGTAATGCTCGAACCAATTTGGACTTAGGCTAGG
>CAZBZP010000047.1:0-4441 GCA_964496435.1 Uncultured Candidatus Berkiella sp. | reverse complement strand
TCGTAACACCAAATAATTGCATAGAATAGTTATTCTATGCAATTGTGCAGAGGGGTTTGTAACCGTCCGGAAAAGCCAAAACTTTCTATTACACCACACTTTGACCAAAGTGTGTTATAGCAATTGAACGTTTGATATTGGGTGTGTTTGGTAAGTATTGTTACTGCAATATTACAAGATTAATATTAATCAATAAAACCATCATGTTGTTTTTCCCAAAGGTGAGCATAAAGTCCTTTTGCTTGTAGTAAAGATTTGTGATCACCTTGCTCTACAATATGCCCCTGATCAAGCACGATTATTCTATCCATGGCAATAATAGTTGATAGTCGATGCGCGACCACAATTGTGGTTCGCCCCTTCATTAAAGTATTCAGGCTTTCCTGAATGATTGCTTCTGTCTGGGAATCCAGCGCACTTGTTGCCTCATCTAATAATACTATAGGTGGATTTTTTAAAAGCGCACGAGCAATTGAAATTCTTTGACGTTGACCGCCTGAAATTTTCAATCCACGTTGACCAACTAAAGTATCATACCCCTCAGGTAAACTCATGATAAACTCATGAATATGCGCTTTTTTAGCGGCTGTAATCATTTCTTCCTTTGTAGCATTTGCTACACCATAGATAACATTTTCTGCAATACTTCGATGGAACAAACTAATATCTTGTGGTACTAAAGACATTTGGTTGCGCAATGAAGATTGACTGAACGCTTGAATTGGATGATTATCAATGGTAATAACACCCTTTTGCACGTCATATAATCTTAAAATAAGCTTAAGCAGGGTCGTTTTACCACAGCCGGATCGACCGACAATCCCAATTTTTTCTCCGGCGTGAATATCTAAATTGAGATTATCTATTACCTTTCTATCTTGAGTATATCCAAAAGAAACATTATCGAATTTTATAGCTCCTTCGCGCAGTGAAACATCCTTTGCATCGCTTTTATCTTGAACGATTTGTGGCACTTTGAGGATACTCACCCCTTCTGATAAAGTACCTAGGTGTTGAGATAGATCTAAAAATTGTTTTCCTAAATCATGAACGAATCCTGCCATTGACCAACTTAATGATAAGATAAAGGCAAAATCCCCAGCGGTCACTTTTTGATAATAGAAGCCGATTAATAATCCTATCATCATTAACGAAATAAAGAATGTCGTTAAAACGCCATGGCCAAATCGAGCTCGATTAAAATGAGTTTGTAAAGTTCTATCTTCTTGAATATATTGGGTCACAGAACTATTTAATCGGTTAATTTCATTTTTACCGGTAGCATCGGTAACAACAGTCGTCATATTGCTGAGACTATCGACCATTTCACCTTGTAAGTGACTGAAACTGGCTGCATAATTTTGAGATTTAACCTCGACTATACGCGCATTACGATAAGAATAATAACAAATCGAAATTGCCCATAGCCAAAAAATGACAGTAAAAATCGGACTTACGCGTGCTAATAGTCCACCAGAAATCAGCAAAGCGAGCAATGTTGCTATATTTAAATTTAATAATTCAATGGCACGCTCTAAACCAGATTGAGCATTGGCAATTTTATTTGCCAGCTGACCACTGTATTGATTTTCAAAATAGCCATACGATTGACCCATAAGATAGCGAAATAATTTATCAATTAATGAGGCTTTAGAATACGGTATTGAATTCGCAAAACTTACGCCAATCGTATAATAAACTAAACTGCGCATGAAATTGATAATAATCATCGCTGCAACAGGCCAGCCAACCGTCCAAAAAGAAGTATCTAGCCATGAAATAAGGCTTGTCGATTGGTTTCGCAAATCGGTTTGGTTTGTATTTTGAATGGCATCAACCAAAACACCTAACAAAAAAGCAGAAGCAGGCCAGGTTATTGCCCAAAAGAGAGAGGCTGTCGTGATTGCCGTGAGCGCTAAAGGATGCTCTTTTGCATACAATTTAAAGATATCAATGGTGTTTTTCATGATATAGAGATCATTATGTCTTTATTATTCAAGTGCTTTAATGATTTTGTTTACATCTTTTTCCAGTTCACCGCTATCTGTATTGATTGTAAGTTTAGCCACTTCTTCATAAAGGCCATCACGTTCATGATGTAATTTATCGAAAAGCTCCTTGAACTCGCTCATTTGTGATAGCAAAGTGAATGGCGATTTAAGTGTTTCCATACGTTTCATTTGTACTGATGTACTTACTTGTAAATAAACCACAAATTCCGATGATAGCAATTTTCTATTCTTATCCGAGGAAATAACGCCACCATCTGTGACTACAATTACATTTGTTTTGTCTAACAGTTTAGATAATATTTCAGATTCGCATTGACGTAATGATTCTTCACCTTGTTTTCCAAGTATTTCATTTACAGAGCGTCCAAAACGATGTTCTAATCCTAAATCAGCATCCAGGAATTGCCAACCAATCTTCTTAGCTAATGTTTCGCCTACTAAGGCTTTACCAGCCCCCATATGGCCAACGATAAAAATGCGTTTATATTTGCTCACGAATATTCTCATCTCTAAAGATCATAGCGGTTCTACAGACTTGATATGACCTAAGTGTCATTTAATCGATATCTCATTGATTTTTATATATCTTATCTAAATTCTAAGAATAGTTAAACTATTCTTGAAAATCCAAGTTTTATCTTTTTATGGGTAACATTTTGGGCAAACTATTTAGCGAACTGATAATACATACACAATAAGATCTCTTCCGGACTATATCATTAGATTTTTTGTATCACCTTTAGCATTGTCCTGTATTAACAACGCCTTAATCTGCTCCATAACGTTATGACCTTTAAGCTTGGCAGTTTCAATAACACTCATCACAATTGCCGCTATTTTGCCACCATGATGTGATCCTGCAAACAACCAATTTTTACGCCCCAAAGCAACTGGCCTCATAGCTCGTTCAGCGGCATTATTATCAATATCTACATGACCATCTTCACAATAACGAGTTAATTCCTTCCAAAATTTCAATGCATATTGAATAGCATTCGCGAATGATGATTTTGGTAGTATTGAGGCATGCTGATTTTTTAACCATTTTTCAAATTCATCTAGAATTGGTTTAGCGTACTTTTGCCTAAATTGCTTTTTGTGCTCAGGTCCAAAATTGATAATATCGCGTTCAACTTTGTAAAGTCCTTGGATATAAGCTAACGCCACATGCGGCTTCCCTGCTTCTTTTAAAAGTTGAGCAACATCATAAAACTTGCGCCGGACGTGTGCCCAACATCCAGCGCGATAGATATTTTCTATAGCACAACATTCGTTGTACCCAGAATAGCCATCAGCCTGGATTGTTCCTTGGTAATTTTTTAAAAAATTAGAGGGACCCTCTCTGCTTCGACTTGGGGTATATTCATAAACACAACCGGCTTCATTCGTATAAACCCACATTCTTCCTGTATGAGAGCGCCCCTTAACGTGAGGATCTTGTACTGGTAAAACAGTATCATCGGTATTGATCTTATTCCCGGATAATACCCCTTCTTTTATTGTATCAACCACTGAAACAAGCTTTTTGGCTGCATAGGCAACCCAATCACATAAAGTAGAACGTGATATGGGATAGCCTTGGTGCTTAAACATTTGCTCTAAGCGGTACAAAGGGAGGTGATAACAATACTTTGATACTAAAAGAAAAGCCAATAAGCCAGGACCGGCTTTTATTTGCTTGCCTCGTCTCCCGGGCTTGGGGGCAATTGAAATCCCTAGTTCACAATAACGACATCCATATTTATAGCGAACAATTTCTTTTACTTTAAAGCTTGAAGGTACATACTCTAACTGTTCGGATACTTCCTTACCTATCTGATGCAGTTGCCCCTGGCAATGGCGACAATATTTACATTCTTTGGGTAAATCAATCGTAAAGGTTTCTCGTTCAAGTGCCTCATAATGTTGAGATATGTCACGCTTGTGACCTGCCTTCTCTATTTCCTCAATTTCATATAGCAATTTTTGTTCTTCTGGCGTTAGCGTTACAAGCTTCGCAGTATCAGGCTCATCTGATTGTTTAAAACGTTCTGATTTCTTGCCATACAATCGCCGATTGAGTGTGGCAATCTGATCTTTGAGGTGATTTATTTCTAGTTTAGATAATTCAATTTCTTTTTTAAGGGTATCAACGGATAGCTTCAGCGAATGATTTTCTTCGATCAATACTTCTACTTTTTTCTTATTTGATATAGCATCTTTCATGAATAAGATCATATCAAAAATCGTGCAATTGCTCTATAAAATACTTTGCAATTAACAGATTATTGCTTTTAAATTAGCATTTAAATGAAAAAATAATTACTTCATCTAAACGATAAATTTCCCTTCAAAAGGTTTCCAAGGTCGCAATCGTCCTTCACACATCGTTGCGCCTACTAATAACTCTCGTAATCTTCTTGCAGTCAAGGATGTATTTCTTAGCATCT
>CAZBZP010000046.1:0-5460 GCA_964496435.1 Uncultured Candidatus Berkiella sp. | reverse complement strand
AATGGATGCCAGCCTTCGCTGGCATGACAGATAAGAGACGCGATAAGGATTCGCGGGCGTGACATGTAACGAATGGATGCCAGCCTTCGCTGGCATGACAGAAAAGAGACGCGACAAGGATTCGCGGGCATGACAAATAAAGAATGGATGCCAGCCTTCGCTGGCATGACAGAAAAGAGACAGCAAAGGTTGTTGGCATGACAGAAAAGAAACGCGACAAGGATTCGCGGGCATGACAAATAAAGAATGGATGCCAGCCTTCGCTGGCATGACAGAAAAGAGACGGCAAAGGTTGTTGGAATGACAGAAATATATGGATGCCAGCCTTCGCTGGCATGACAAAAAATATTCTCTCGCGTGATAAAAAAATGGAAGATAAACACTATTACGTTTACCTGATGGCTAGCAATAAAAATGGTACTTTATATACTGGGGTAACGTCGGATCTTTACAAAAGAGTTATAGAACATAAAACAGGAAAATATAAAGGATTTACTTTTAGGTACGAAGTGAATTCACTTGTGTATTTCGAAGTTTATAATGATGTAATGGAAGCACTTAATCGCGAAAAAAATATAAAAGCATGGAAACGCTTATGGAAAATAAGGTTAATTGAAGAGCAAAA
Source organism: Uncultured Candidatus Berkiella sp. (assembly GCA_964496435.1). GTDB lineage: Bacteria > Pseudomonadota > Gammaproteobacteria > Berkiellales > Berkiellaceae > Berkiella. The sequence continues at coordinate 4,835 of CAZBZP010000046.1, read as the reverse complement.
TCCCAACTGGAATGATCTTTGTGAGAAATTTTAAAAGATTAAATGTGACGAGAAACAATGAGAGAGCTACATACAAACGAAATACATCTAGTTAGTGGCGGTTATTTGCTAGAAGCAGCCCAAGCAGAAATTGTTTCACTTCTGGTAGCAGGCTATTTAGAAGCCGATTTGAAGCATGTTGCTCCTGCTTTGTACGGCATGGCTGCTTTGAACACAGTGTTGATTGCATCCAATTTAATCACGAATCAAATTGAATTTGATATAGCTATGATGATAATAGGCGCTAGCGTTTGGTCTCAAGCTTATATTGGTGCTTATGTCGCAGCGTTTTTATACATATTCGGTAAGAGTGTAAAACAGGGAAACCTGTTTTTAAGTGCTTAACTATTTTATCTTGCAGTTACAATATTTTACAGACTTAGAAATTCTTTGTAGTTGCACACTGTATAAAAATCAATGAATACAACAAGTTTCACTTCAATTCCGCGATAAATCCATTCATTTTGGCTCCTTTGCTTTCCTTGAAAACGCCTTGTAAATCATATAGCTGAACTTTAGGGCCCCGTCTTTAGTCTTTATTAATAAGACTTAATCCTAGTAGTAAGGGAGCTTATTATGACTATTCAACAGCGTGTATCTGAAACTGAATACTCAAGCGCGTTAAATGCACCCAACATGGATAACTCGGAATTTATTTTACTTGTTACCGGATTTTTAGAAAAACAAAACATAGGCGATGCAAGGCTCAAAGAACAATTAAGTCAAATTCGAGAATTACACTTGAGCGGAAATTATCCAGCAGCTATTCAGCTAATCAAGAGCATTTGTCAACAAAAAAATTCACCCATTCCAGAGTCTATGAACCAAATCATCTCTGCAAAAATACCTACTTTAAAAGATGATCCAGATAAAGATCATAATAGAAGGTTTTTTGAAACAAGATTTGCTGAGAATCTGGAATCAGAAGTCAATAGTAGCCAAAGTTTTAAATCTGTACAAAAATTAGCTCAAACTATGAAGAAGCTTGGTTCGGCGGTTCCAACTCAAATTGCTACTTTAAATGATTCTAATAGTGTTCTACAAAGAGTATGCCAATTTAATGATAACATTGAACTTGGTCTTAAAGGACAATCGCCTAAATACCAACAAAAAGACCGCGCTGAGAAAAAACCAGACGCACCCAAAAAAGCGACGAAAGAAAATGTAGGCTCGGCTAATTCAGGCATTATGAAGTCTATCACCCCAAATTTTTATGATTTAATTGTTGAAGAAAGAGATAGAAAACCTAACCGCGTGGTAGATAGATTCAAAGTCGATACAGCAAAGCAGGGATTTTCAACTCAGCATGGCGCCGTTCCCTTTGTTAACTCAATTTCAGGAACAACTTATACCTTAGTAGCATTGCTGAACGCTTATATGACAGAAAACAGATCAGATCCAAATCTTCAACAAGATGTGAATAATATTATCAAAACATTTATGGCATTTTATATTAAAAATGGTTTCCATAGTTATGGTGAAATGGTTGAAGTATTAAAAGAGCCTGCTATTCAAAAAGTTTTTGCAGATAATAATGTCTCAGTAGACTTAAAGTTTCCAGATGCGGTAATGAATAAGAGCTATAAAATAACAGAAGACTATACAAAAACAACCTGCCTGAAAAAAGGTATGATGCAAGAAATAGCAAATCCCCCTCGTGGTCTCAAACATGTTGAAACGAGGGTTGCAGTCGGTCCTGAACTTGGCAGAGTCGTGGATAATCCTGTGAAGAAAGGTCCTGTGAAAGTGGCTACAGAACCAGTGAAAGTAGCGGTAGAGCCTGTGAAAGTTAAATCTGATGAAGATAAGTTAAAAGAAGTATTGGATAAGGCTGAATTCACAACATATCCTCATAATCCAAATGGTAAATATTTAATATTTAAAAATGATACTGACAAGAATGCAGCTCATGAACTCATCAATAAATTATTTGGCCAAGAAGTAACTCAAAAGCACGGGGCACAGGCGCAGGCTTCTCGTGTTGCAAGGCAAATTAATACGCTAGAAGTAAAGTCAGAAATTACCGATTTTATGCAAAAGCATGGCGTGCTGCATCAACTTCAAGTTCCTGCTAAGAAAGAAAATCAGGTGCCACAAGTTAATACAACCCAAGCAAAAACAACAGCCCCCACAGCTTTACCCCCAGAACTAGAAGCCTTGAGCGAAATAGCAAAGAAAAAGGCAGCGCAAGAGCATCGGGTTGCGCCAATAACATCCATGCAACCAAAATCAATAGAAAAAATTGTTACTAAAGAGGAAACTTTAAATGCCCTGCTTGCTAAAGGTACTTTGACAGAATATGCAAGCAAACCAGGTCTAAAGTATGTTGTATTTGCCACTGACGAAGAAAGAAAGCAAGTTGATGCTCTCTTGAAGGAAAAATTCAATAGTCCCGATGTGTCTCGAATTGCGGGTCAACAAGGGACGATAGAGATTAAAGGTCCTGCGATTGATTTTGTAAATTCGCTTAAAAATCCACCGCAAGAAAAGGCAAGAAATGAGAAAATCACTATAAAATAGTGCAAAAGCTATGTAAATTTACCTTCTCATTAAGGGTTTCTCTGTTTATCAAGTTGTGTGTCATATAAAACTTTACATTTGAATGCCTTATGTTAGAATGTGAACCAAGTTCCTTGGTGCATGATTACATTCGATGCTGCGTATGAAGTCTTTAAGCTTTGTTTGTGTAACTACACTATATAAACAAACCATCTATCACTTCTTTCACTATGCAATTCAGAAATTTGCAGGTTTTTTCTAATCCTATTTCTTGCAACGAAAATGTTATGGCCAACCTAACACCTACATTTTTTATTAAATCTTAACCATTTTACAATTGAGAAATTATATGCCAATTGAATTGAACGAATTACCTAATGAAGTCTTATTAAGAATTGCCTCTTTCCTAACACCAAAAGCTTTACTGCAAACACAAAGCGTAAGTCAGGATTGGCAAAAACTTAGCTTAATGCAATGGCCACAACAGACTAAAAAATATTTTCCCTATTTGAAAAAAGATGAAACGGTTGATGATAAAGCAATTTTTGAAAATGAATATAAAATTTATATAGAATATCTTAAATATTTTGCAGCAGAACAAGCTCACATGGCAGCAGAACATGCCGAAAATGCCGAAGATATTGAAGACGAAAATGAAGTCCTAACCTGCGATTATGAAGTAGTTAAACCCTATATTTTGCATGCTATGATAGGAGAATTACCTGCCCCTACAGCACTAAATGAAATAAATAATAATTTTTTAAAGGTTTTAGCCGCCAGTACGCTCAGTTATGATGTGGATGCCCTGACAGATTTTCAAAAGCGCATGGCAGCCTTTTTTGCCTTGAGAGCAAAAAATATAGTAGCCGTAAAAAAGCTATTGGGAGCATTAACTATTCATGCAGATGCCATAAATATAAAAGAAAAATTACTTCCTTGGGCTGTAGAATATGATGCTGGCATCTCAATGATAGAATATTTTATTGATGAGCTAAACAAAGATCTTGATTTAAAGTATAAAGACAATCCAGAGAATAACCATGGAATTTCAGAAGAGTGCTTGCAAGCTGCATTTGAATATGCCGGCCTATGTGGATCCCTTGCTAAGCTTGAGTTCCTTCTTAATAAAGTAGGGCATGTGCATGTTGCTTATGCATTATATGGTGCCGCGCAAGAGGGCCATGTGCACTTAATTCAATATTTAATCAACAGCTATGTACAAAACGGCGTTTTATTTAATGAAGATCTAGGCACGGCATTAACGGATGCTGCAGTGTGTAATTCCTTCAGTGCGGTTGAATTATTAATAAGAGAGGCTGGAGCCAACATTCCTGCTGAATATAAAAATGACGCAATCATTGATGCTGCCCATGCTGGATTTGCTGAGATTGTTGAATTTCTACTTGATGAATGTGCTGATGATCTCCTAGAGAATGACCCCATTATCATTATATTGCGAGAAGCTCGAAGTGGTGGGGGAAACACCTTAGCTATGCTAGAAGATGGGGATGCTAATCGTGGATTATATTTGCAGAGAACCGTATACATATTAGCACTGAGAAATGGGCACACCAAACTTGCCGCAATGCTTAACGAAACATATCATTGCGCGACAGATGAAATTATCAATGAGGAATTCCCAGAGTTAGTCGAGAATGGATGTCTGAACGCGGCTGAATTTCTTTTAAATAACCATCGAGAAGCAATAACAGATGATACGATAGCAGAAGCCTTTGTAGGGGCTGTTGTATACAGGCAATTGCAAGCAATGCAATTCATTTATGAAAGAGAAAATAGCATCATCATGTTGAAAACACTCATCCAGACTATGCTGGTAGCTACTATGTACAATTATGTTGAAATATTTGATTATCTCTATAAAAAAATGCAATCTACTATGTCTGTAGAGCTTAAAAATAAAATAATTCTTAAAGGCGCAAAGTATGGTAGCAAACATGTTGTTGAATATGCTTTACACCATTTTAGAGAAGATATCACATGCGAAACCTTTGAATTAGCGACTACAGCAGCTATTAATAAAAGCCAATATGAAATGGTTAATTTCCTTGGTAAGCACAAAAGAGTTATTTATGCTGAAAGTAATGCTACATTAACGCCTCACTTAACTTATATGCGTGCTCAAGCGGAAACCGATGCTAAAAAGCGTCCTAACGAAGAGCCTGCTGAAAAACTACAGGAAAATATTGAATACAATGTGAAGCATGCTAAACGGTATGAGAATTAGAGCATGTAAATAATTTTGTGTAACTGCCACTTTAGTTACTGGGGAAATCTGT
>CAZBZP010000045.1:0-5561 GCA_964496435.1 Uncultured Candidatus Berkiella sp. | reverse complement strand
TCCGGACGGTTACTTAATAAAAGTTATAATTGCATATAATTAGTATTCTATGCAACAGGAAAGAGAGGATAGGAATCGCGTAAAATCAATACTTTTCATATTGGTGTTTCTACATCATCAGTCTTAAGTCCCCAATTTATTAATATAGTTTCAACAGGAAAATTATCGTTATTATTTTTCCATTGATGATATGGAGCCGCAGTTTGACTCCAAGGTGCAGGCGTTGGTATATCTATTTGAACTCTTGCAGGAATGTGAAAAGCACTGCCAAAAACGATCGCTTCTCCAGACGCTAAGACCGTCACTTGATCCAAAAGGCGGCGAGCTTGCATTGGAATGATACGTCTGAAATGATCTATATCATCCGGATTTTGTAATCTATGACTAATAAAATTAGCACATTGGCTGATAATCGTCGGGCTTATCTCACTTGGCCTTTGACTCGCTACAATTAATGATAAACCAAACTTCCTCCCTTCTTTCGCTATCCTTTCAAATGCAATACGGGAAAGCATTTGCCCGCGATCTTCTGTTTGTCGCGCAGGGCGAGCATAATTATGTGCTTCTTCTAAAACCAATACCCAAGGATGTCGATATCGTTGATTTGCTGGCAGCCTCTCTCTCACTTCGAGTAGAATGCGACCAATTACTCCGCAAGCATAAGGTAATGCTTCGTGGCTCAACATAGATAAATCTATAATGGAAATTCTTTGCGAGTTTTCCTCTAAAAATCCGAATCGATTAAGCCAGTCGCCTAATGATAAGATTTTGTTTCTTTCTTTTTCATAATTCAAAAATGCTTGCCAGCGTTTATCATCAAGCCTTGTTTTCAGCCGTAACTTCAAGGTTGTTAGATGTGCATCAATTCTATTGGTGTCTTGTTGAGAAACAGCACGATTTATCAATGTTGGATTAATCAAATCCCTACGTTTTATCAGAAGCGGAGAATCTGCAGTATTTGTTACATCTGTAGCTGCGTCGATTTCATCTGAAATCATTTTCTTGATCTGCTCTTTCAAAATATTAGCCTGTTGCTGAATCTCAGCCTGGTTGCTAATAATTTCGGCGTTATATTCATTTACACTATAGTGCTGCTGAATTGGTGTTAAAAAAGTAGTCAAATTTATTCCAGATGTTGATAGATAGCCCGAAATAGATTCGGCATATGATTTTATATTTTTTCTTTTTATTCGTGGAAGCTCTTCCAACAATACCTCAATTGAAGTTAAGGCACTTCTTAAGAGGTTATTTGGGTTTGTAGTCGCTGATGCGGAATTTTCATTTTTGGCAATAGACCACCAATCTTTTAAGACAGGCTCTTGCGTTTGTTCTGACGCGCTTAACCAAGCACAAATTTCCTGCGCGTTGAAAAACCAGAGTGGAATGCCAAACTCTTCACCATTCAAATAAATTTGATCTGGTTGGCGCGGACGGTTAGCAATTTCATTAGGCAAAAATGCTCTCGCATATTCCCCATTAATGTCAAGGATAAACACATGAGGCGCGTTTATCGGAGTATGCTTCAATTCTGCCATGGCTTTCTTAAGCAAGCTTGCAACACTATAAGATTTCCCTGATCCAGTGTTTCCTACAATTGCCAGTGGGCGCGAAAACAAATCGTTATAGGACGCCTTAACTTTGTTATCTTTCTGACCCGTTGGATGACCTAAGACTAAATCAAAATCAAAGTCGTCCGTTGCATAATCATCTGGTCTATTTTTCTGTGGTGGCCTTTCAAAAACGGCCTCCAAAACTTTAGGTGATCCAATCTCCGCAGGAGTATCAAGAGTTGGTAAAATTGTGATGCCTGGATTAAAAGACCAGGATTTACCATTATGTTCAATTGTTCCTAATAACTGAACTATCGCTACTCTTTTTGCTTTCAGCAATTCAAGAGATAACTCATCCCCTGATGTAGGATCATAGCTCTCTCTCGCTTCTAAGTCTGTGATAGTTCCTATAATGGATAAACCTGAGCCAAGCGGAAAAGTTAGATAAGAATTAATCGCGATAGCAGTTTGAATACCATCAAGTGTAGCACGGGAAGGAGAGCGTGCTTCTTTTAGCAATTCGACTTTGACCCGAAAACCATTCACAGATGCAACATGGCCAATAATGCGAGGATTTTCCATTAGTTTTCCTCTAACGTCAAATTATTACGAGACTTTTCTAATTGCTTTTCAAAACGGCGAAGTCGGAGAAAATCATCTAACCATTGAACATCTGGCATAAGAGATTTCGCAAAGTCGTCAAAAGTGGCGTATTTGAAAGGTTCTTCTGAAAACGCGGCCTTAGACGGCGTTAAAATAAATGCTCTTTTACCAAGCTCCTTATATTCCATTATTCGCTGAATGGTTGGGCTATCAGGGTTTGGTTCAACCACGAGCATTATAAGTGCCGGATTCATAAGAGCTGTTTCAATAATTTTTGTAACATGATCATCACCAAAACCATATCCCAGAACTAAGAAAAATGTTTGTGGTGCACTCAACCTTGCATGAAATGCCCTGAAAAGGTGTGAATAGGGCATATCCAATGTTTGAACGAATTTATTTGAGGTTGGGAGAATGCCAAAATTTCTGTGATTATGGGCAAAATTATCATCTAATAAACTCTGTGCTTTTCCCGCTGGATTTTTTGTGCGATATGAAACAAATCCCGATATATCTTCATGTCTTGCCCTAAGTTCATCACTAACAATTCGCCAGTGAATAGAACCATGCAACTTGTAATAATGTAGAAACTTATCAAAACGCCTTACGCGACCTTCCGAAATCTCACCCGGATAATAAACATCAAGGCCATAAACAGACGGATCAAATTTTGCGTTTGCTCTGCCTGTAAAGCCGTCAAAATATTGTATGCCTAACAGCTCAAGGGCTTGTTCAAAAAGCGTATCATAATTTAGTGTAAAAAGATGCGTTCTCCCTAGGTTGCTATCACGCGCAACCAATTTTGAGAGGAAGGCCAAATGTGGCGCAATCACTTTCTCTCCCTCTGGTGACGAGGTATTGTCTGGAAGGGTAAGTGCACATTCGGCATATATAGCTTTAGCTATATACCCAATGAGCAATTCCACATCAGCTATGCTGAAGGCTATATCTGCTGCGATTTCTTTTTCTACTTCTTCACTTTGAGTTTTCCAAGTTAAAGAGTGGATGGGTGATCTTGATTCAGTTCCGAGATAAACAGCGTTAACAAGATATGATAACCATTCTTCAAATCCAGTTTTTGCCCACTCCCCTCTCTTATCTAAGGGCTTAAGGCGCTCAGCAATAATTTTCTTTGCTCCGGCTGACAATGCGTCAATAGCATTAACAGTTTCTAGCACGGCCTTTTCAAGACTGTCAGATCCCCCCATAGGTTTTCCGCCACATGCGATTGAACATCCAGCAGCAGTTAGAACAACTAAATTTTCCATTCTCAGCCATTCTGATATAAGCGCTTGTAAGCGTTGGCGGCTGTCTTGATCATTTTTATCCTTTAATAGATCGTCAATTTGACCATTCTCTGATGGACCTTTTAAAGAATATTTCGTTGATACTTCTGTCATTTTGCACCTTACCCAGCTGTTCTATTATCACTAGGAGTTTCATCATTATCAGTTTATATGAGGATTTTAACATGCGTAGCTGGAATTAGAGATTTTCGGTAAATCCGCCAGGAATCTTGCCAAGCTATCAAGATAACATAGACTCATGATTCTTTACATAGAACTAGGATTATATTCAAATGGCACGCTAGCTATTTATGTAGAAATCTCGTTAGCCCTGCCTAGACCCTAAATACTTCTTTCTTGGCCGACTGTAACAGATTTAATTGGTCAAGAATTAATTCAACTGCATTTATCGCCTCTGTGACAGAACAGCTGAAGACTTCACCAAATGGGACATCGTTATCAAGATAATCGGAAAGGATCTCATGTGATCGCAATTCAACGTCTTCAGCACTATTTGTGTGGTAAACTGTATTGACCTTCCATACGCCCAAGAGTTTATCCAAAGCTTGAAACCGCCTAATTCTTTCTTTTAGCCCGTTTATACGTTTTGAATTTGAGTTTTGACTACTTCTTCTGAGTATACAATGATTATTTTTTAATTCTATGAGATAGGAGATTGCTAAAGAAGAATCCTTCTCAAAAGGTAATGAATAGCTCCCTGGGCAACGAATGCCACTTACCACATGCTTGGGGATGAATCCTTCGTAATTTACTAATCGACGTCCTCCGCAGATCTGACAAGTCCCTTTATTGCCTAACCACATGTTATTTACATCCTCGAGTCGATCCTCGACGCGATTTATAGTCATTCCGACTTTTACACGCTTCGCTTCTTCGTTCTCTAGAATATAAACTCGTCCGTAAAGGTGCCTAAAAATAGTCATAATCAATAAAACTCTTCTCTGTTTCTGTGTTATTAATTTGTTCAGGTACTTTCTGAACAGTTGATTTTGGCATTTTTTTAAAAATGGCTGTTACACAAATTATAAAAAGTTCGATGTCTCCAGTCGTTGCCAACCATTTATTAGTTTAGACATGGGATAAATTTTTTTAATAAATCAAAAAATTTATCTTCAATAATTTTGGTCACGGTATGCGACCTAATACATACAGATAACCTGACTTCAAATTTAAATATTAGTTGTGAACGAAAATATCTCTCCGCATTTAGTTTGGTTAACTAGCGCAAAAATTATGTTTTCCCCTTATGAGTTTGCAAGACATCGTGTTACGCTATATAAGCATAAAAAGCGTTACACCTTCAATGTAGGAAAAACATGGAAAAAGCGTTACTAGACTACTTTTGCATTTCGCAAGATGGGAATCTTAAATTTTATAGTAAAAATGATGCACAGTTTTTAATAGAAGCAGCGAATAACCACATAGAACGAAGAAATAGGAAGAGTAATTTGGATAATTACCCTAAGACTATGCTAGTTCTAGACGCCTTTATTTATGACTGCATGGATGAATATTTACTGAATGGCGCGTCAGATAACTTAATAAACATGCTAAACAAAAACCAAGAAAGTGTGAGATATCAGTGCCTAGTAGAGAAAAATACTAAAAATAATCTCTTTGCCGTATATATTGCCCACTTGTCTTTTAACCCTCCACCAAATGTTTTTGCTGCATGTATGTTTTCTAATATTACCTCTCTTGGTGGGCTTGAAGGGCTAAAAAGATGTCAAAGCGCCAAGTGTCAAAAGTTTTTCATAGGGCGCTCGCATGTCAAATGGTGCTCTAAAGGATGTGGTTCAAGAGATAGGGTAAATAAAATGAGAAGCAAAAATGGGTGCTAATTTTGCAGAATTTGCAGAAATTTCGGGATGTATGGAATCATAAAAATTTAGATATCTTGAAATTTTATTTGTAAACCATGCGGTTCGTTATATGTCATTTTGAGCTTAGTCATTTCTAGCCGTATATACCGTTTATTTACAAATATTATTAGTTTCCAAGCCTTTTAGTTTGCTGTAAATCAGCAGTTGGCCTTTGTGTTTGATTTGGCTTATGAGATAAAATGCAATACAAATTGTAAGCCCCGTATCCTAAAAATATG
>CAZBZP010000044.1:0-6746 GCA_964496435.1 Uncultured Candidatus Berkiella sp. | reverse complement strand
GCAATTTTTTCATTTAATCAGGCAGAACCTAAAATGCTTCTCAAAGACAGCATTAATCTACCTGTACCATCGTACAAACAGCGATCTATCCCACATTGCCCGATAAAGTGCTCTTTAGCTTCTGAATCAAAATAAATAGCTGATTTAAGGATAGGAGATCCCTCACTTAGAGCTATTAATGATGCTTTAGAATACGCAGATATTGCCAGTGTTGAATTACTGGTACCGAAATCTAAACCACAATGTGTTATTGCCATACTTAATTCTATTATTAAATTTTATGCTTTCGCAGTCCAAGCTAGATGTCCACTTCAGAAAGCGTGATAAATTTTATTATCATGCATTAGGTTTTCCGGAACATCCACTTCAAAACATCCATGCTCCAAACCTGATGAGCGCAGTTAAATCAAACACTTTGATCTGGGATGGCTTCAATTAGTATGGGGCGTTTATCTGAATCAATTGTAAAAATGACTTAGCTTGTTGATTATAACAAACTAACACTCAAGATATAGTATAATTTGTATCCGTCCGAAATAACCCACCTTCATAAGCACTGCTGACCCTGTCAGACTAGTGGCTCCATTGATTCAGGAGCTTACTAGATGAATGATACAGATAATAAAGTAAATCATAAATACTGGGATCAAGCAGTGCAAATGTACCAGGCTACAGAGCTCTCTTTGCCTGATTTTTGTAAGAAGCACAGCATTGACCAAATCCAATTTGAGCGCTGGTTAAGGTTGTTTGCGTACACGAGCAAAGATACCGAGGATAAGCGTGCCTTTAAGGAAACAAATTGGATGTTTCAACCTCTCAAAGTAAAGCACGATGTTTCATCACCTACGGGTTTAGCCTTTAACGGTAAAGATACCATATGTGAGTTGATCTTCAAAAATGGAAAACGTTTATTTTTTGATTCCAGCATCAGTGAATCAGCCTTGCATAAGATCATATCCGTTGTGGAGCTGAAGAAATGCTAGGACTCATCGATTTTGATAATTTAAATATCTTTATCTCAACTGAACCAGTTCCAATGTTTAAATCATTTGATGGATTGGCCGTGTTAGTTCAGGAAGCTATTGGAAGGTGTCCTAATAATGGGGATCTGTTTATTTTTTATAACAAGAATTATACGCGTATTAAGCTGTTGTATTGGGATGGTTCAGGATTTGTGATCCTTTATAAGCGATTTGAAGGAAGCAAATTTCAATTTGGTGAGATGCTAAGAAATACATCCTTGACTGCAAGAAGATTACGAGAGTTATTAGTAGGTGCAACGATGTGTGAAGGACGATTGCGACCTTGGAAGCCTTTTGAGGGAAAATTTATCGTTTAGATGAAGTAATTATTTTTTCTTTATAACCGAAATTTATTATGCAACAATCTGTTAATAGCAAAGTATTTTATAGAGCAATTGCACGATTTTTGATATGATCTTGTTCATGAAAGATGCTATATCAAATGATAGAAAAGTAGTAGAAGTATTGATCGAAGAAAATCATTCACTGAAGCTATCCGTTGATACCCTACAAAAAGAGCTTGAATTATCTAAACTAGAAATAAATCAACTCAAAGATCAGATTGCCACATTGAATCGTCGTTTATATGGCAAAAAGTCAGAACGATTTAAGCAATCAGTTGATCTCCATTCACCTGAGTTAACAATGCTTACTCCAGAAGAACAAAAATTACTAGATGAGATAGAGGAAGTAGGAGATTTAGGTAACAAACGCGATATATCTCAACACTATGAAGCGCTTGAACGTGAAACTATCGTGATAGATTTGCCCAAAGAATGCCAATATTGTCGCCATTGTCAGGGGCAATTGCATCAGATAGGAAAAGAAATTTCTGAGCAGTTAGAGTATGTGCCCTCAAGCTTCAAGGTTAAAGAAATTGTTCGCTACAAATATGGTTGCCGTCATTGTGAGATAGGAGTGTCAATTGTCCCCAAGCCTGGCAGGAGAGGAAAGCAAATTAAAGCCGGTCCTGGTTTGTTGGCATACCTTTTAGTATCCAAGTATTGCTACCATCTACCTTTATATCGCTTAGAGCAAATGTTTAAGCACCAAGGCTATCCCATATCACGTTCTACTTTATGTGATTGGGTTGCTTATGCAGCCCAAAAACTTGCATTGGTTGTTGAAAAGATAAAAGCAGCAGTATTAACGCAGAATAAAATCAATACAGATGATACAGTGTTGCCAGTGCAAGACCCACAGGTTAAAGGTCGTACTCGCACTGGCAGAATGTGGGTTTATACTAACGAAGCTGGTTGTGTCTATGAATATACACCAAGTCGAAGTAGGGATGGCCCATCCAATTTTTTAAAGAATTATCAAGGTACAATCCAGGCCGATGGCTATTCTGGGTACAACGAATGTTGTGCTTTAGAAAATATTCATCGCGCTGGATGTTGGGCACACGTCCGGCGTAAATTTTATGATGTTGCACAACTTTTAAAAGAAGCAGGGAAGCCGCATGTGGCTCTGTCTTATATTCAAAGGCTTTATAAAGTTGAACGAGATATTATCAGTTTTGGACCTGAGCACAAAAAACAATTTAGGCAAAAGTACGCGAAACCAATTTTGGATGAATTTAAGAAATGGCTCAAAATTCAGATCAAATCAATTTTACCAAAATCGTCATTTGCCAATGCCATTCAATATACATTGAAATTCTGGAAAGAATTAACTCGTTATTGTGAAGATGGCCATATTGATATTGATAATAATGCCGCTGAACGCGCTATGAGGCCAGTTGCTTTGGGGCGAAAAAATTGGTTGTTTGCTGGTTCTCATCGTGGCGGCAAAGTTGCTGCCATAGTCATGAGTGTTATTGAAACTGCCAAGCTTAAAGGACTTAATGTTATCGAATGTGTTAAGGGACTGTTGTTGAAAGAAGAGCTCAGCACATTATATGGTAAACAAGCTGTAGAACCAACTATTCCGGTCATTTATGGCCATCGCGTACTCTGGTTTAACTCTCTTTAAAAGTGTGTTAGAAAAGCTGAAGATTAAGATTAAATAGGTAACCACGTTCTAACATGAATATTAACCAATTTTTAGCTGATTATGCCGCAACAAGAGAATTAAGTGGCACTATTGTTGTTGCAAAAGGGGATAAAATCATTGCCGAACAGTGCTTTGGTTTTGCCGACAGGTTAACAAATACTCCCTGCGAGCTGAACACAAAATATCAAATAGGCTCTGTGACTAAACAATTTATGGCTGCGGCGATACTAAAGGTATTTAACGACCAGGTCATAAATAATGGGGTTGGTGACGAAGAAAGTAGCCATTTTTTGCAATCCATCCGAGACTTATTACATAGCCCCTTGGTAACTTATTTGCCCAGTGATTCAGTGGTTTGGGGTAAAAAAATGCCTCAGTGGGCCACCGTCATTACCCCACATCAGTTGCTATTGCATACCTCCGGGATCCCTATCTATAACGCAATATCTGAGTTTATGGAAAAAGCTTATACCAATCCGCCAAGTTTACAAGAGCTCATTGCCAGTTTTAAGGATAAGCCATTAGATTTCCAGCCTGGCTCATTATTTTCCTATAGCAACTCGGGATATATATTAATTGGTGCTATCATTGAACAACTCGTGAATGAGCCCTTAGAACGCTATTTAAATAAAGTGATTTTTACGCCACTCAATATGACATCTACTTCGCTGCCATCACAAGGACTAGCTTATGAACTCAAATTAAAAAACCCACAATATCGTAATCTCGCATGCGGATATGAATATGATGTAACTGTAGAATACCCTCGAATTGATGAAATCAAAAAATATGCGCCATTTTCATTAACTGGGGCTGCTGGTGGCATGATTTCCTCTGCATTAGATTTATTGACTTGGAACAATACTTTATATACAGGAAAAGTGATCCCACTTTCTCTGTTAAATATGATGTTATCAACCACAATATCTACAGGCGCGGAAGATAACTTTTATGCTTATGGCATAGAATGCACAACCTCTAAGCAATTGGGTCCTTATTATAGGCATCGTGGTGGAGTAGAGGGGTATAAATCTGAACTCATCTTCATACCGAAGTTAAAGATGTCAATTATTTCATTAACCAATCTAGTGGAAGGTGGAGAAGCATTTTCAACAGCATCAAAAGCAATTCTTGCGAATATGCCTAAAACCTTAAGTGATAGTGAAAAAATTCTCCATCTGGAAACAACTTTAATCAATAGATATCCCATGATTGGAAAAAATCGAGATCGTTATAAAGCTACGCTTTTTGGAAGTGCGCTATTGCAACAATTGGAACTCTTGGGGCCTTCATAATAAACGGTAATTTTGTGCCTAAATAGGTTTTATATATCCCCACTCTTATAACCAGTAAGGCAATATAGGGATACAGAAAATGAAACTACTGTGCACATTCACGTGAAGCTAAAGGTTAAATATTTTATGATATAGTTGAGCAATTAAGATAATCCCATTGAAGGTATAGTGTAATGTCATCAATTATACTCGAAACGGATAGAGTCATTGTCAGAAGTTTGCTAGAAAAGGATGCTCAAGCATTAGCACAACTTATGCAACGCACCCAGAAAGAAGCTAGCGATTCTATCAATGAATGGGCTAAACATGAACAACTACATGGCTTTACTATTTATGGAGTTATCCTAAAGAAAAATAATGCATTATTTGGTTATTGTGGTTGCAGAGAGATGATTTGGCAAAATAGACCAGAAGTTGAAATGTTGTGGTACATTTTAAGAGAGCTTCCAAACGATCCCAATGATGATTTAGATATTGAAACCGCATTTTATATACGTAATTATCTTATTAAACAATTCAACATTAAAAGAATGTTTACTTTTGTTAGAGGAAATGATCCCAGAAACATGAATGTTGCTGAAGAAATTGATATGGTTAATGATGAAAGTTTTCAACAAAATGGCGAGAAATGGCTTGTCTATTATGTAAATAGGGATTCTCCAAAACTTTTAGGTTCGTTAGGAAGTGAAGATGTTGAGCCGTTGAGAACTTCTATTCGTAATCGAAGGGATGCTATGAATCCTGCCGCAAGAGGCAGAAAACCTAGATTAAGACCTGGTTAATGATAACGTTTATAGGATAAAAATATGTCAATTTCAGGTAAAAAACCCTCTAGTGATTTAGGAGCCAAGCGGAATCCTGATGTTAATACATTATTAGAAGAATTAAAAACTGGTAAAGATGAGCATCAGTTTTGGGAAAATGTTTCTGCAATAGGTGGTGAGCCTCTAATTCAAGAGCAAGAGAACGGCCAATATACGGTTACTTTTTTATATCGTGCCAAGGATGCGGAAAAAGTGGAGTTAGACAGTGAAGATTTGCACGAACGAATCCTTGATAAAAATGATGAACCTAAATGTTTTGAAAGAATACCAGGGACAGACACGTTTATTTTGCAGATTGACAACTTACCAGCTGATGCCTTTTGCTTTTACAATATTAAAGTCAACGGGGAAGTAATTCATCCTGAGAAAGATTCTGAAAAATCATTATCTCTTCAAACTATCGATATACCAACGTCTAAAGAGTATCAAAGGGTGAAGTCTGTTTCTCATGAAACAAGATATTTACAAT
Source organism: Uncultured Candidatus Berkiella sp. (assembly GCA_964496435.1). GTDB lineage: Bacteria > Pseudomonadota > Gammaproteobacteria > Berkiellales > Berkiellaceae > Berkiella. The sequence goes on along the minus strand of CAZBZP010000044.1, from coordinate 1,141 downwards.
TACCTGAAGCATCCATTCCATCCTGGACAGCAATATCGCCAAACCCAACTACCCATGGAGAAATAAGAAAGGATAATTTTAAGGATCCAACAAACACTTTTGTCGATCGGGATATATGGGTATACGAGCCAGAGGGTTTTGATCGTAAGAATGGCACTGGCAAAGTGATATTTATGCTGGATGGTGAAAACTTTTTGAAGTCATTAATTCCATATATAGATACGATAAGTCAAGATGAAACTAATCCGTTAGCTAATACTGCAATTGTTTTTGTTAATTCTAAAATGACGGATTCGGAAAAATATGGGAAGAAAGATTTGCCTGACAGAGTATATGAATTTTATTTTGAGCGAGATAGGTTCTCAAAATTTCTTACTGATCATGTAATTCCAAAATATCGTGAGGAATTGATGGGAGATAAACCCAATCCCGACAATGTGATCCTTGCTGCACATAGTTTGGCAGCTTATCCTATAATAGATGCTGCAAAACATCGCTCAGACATGCTCGGTAGCATTATTTTACTGTCGCCAGCACTGAATCAAAATCAAGAAAAGGATTTGCCTTCCGAACCAAGCGCTCGACTTAGCAAGTTACCAATTTATGTGCAGATAGGACAACTTGAAAGTGCAATCCCTCCTGAAGTAACTCAAAATCCAGATCCGGAAAATAAAAAATTTAGGGATATGTCAGCTAAATCGAGATTGGAAGCGAATCAAGATTTTCATAATACGCTAAAGGCAAACAAATATACTGTTCAATCTTCTTTAAGGGTTCATTCGTCTGGTCATGGTGGAATTCATGCTGTAGAAGGATTGGCTGAGGGTGTTCGCTTTGTGAATTCTTGTCGTAAAGAAAAAAGAGTATTGTCTGAACATGAAACGGAACAACAACCTGTTAAAACACTTGTAAAGCAATATCAAACCTATATAGATCAAGATAAACAGGAAAAGCTAAATGGTAAAAAAAATCAACAAACCGATATAAGAGACACTCAAGAGAATAAAACACAATCTCGGCCTAAATAGATCAATCACTCAGATTGGATTGAAGCTTAAGATATATACCCGGACGGTTACTTAATAAAGTATCCGTCCGAAATAACGCACCTTCATAAGCACTGCTGAGCCTGTCAGACTAG
>CAZBZP010000043.1:0-9692 GCA_964496435.1 Uncultured Candidatus Berkiella sp. | reverse complement strand
GAATCACTCGTATCACTAAAGCCAAAATCTGCCGCTGTAAAAGTATAAGCAGTATCTTCATTGGTGGTGACTGTTTTGTCTGCACCGTCTGGAGCATCATTCACTGAAGTCACATCAATCGTTATTGTGTTAGGCGTTTGATCGGTATTAACGCCGCCATTAGTAGTGCCGCCATCATCTTTCACTTGGAAAGTAAAATTGGCATAACTATCGCCATTGGCATTAGCAACAGGGGTAAAGGTTAGATAGCTTATATCTGCAAGCGCAATTTCTTGTCCAGCACTTACAACACCAGGGTTAGAAGAACCTGCTCCTAGTGCTAGGGTGCCAACACTTGGTAAGGTCGTTATTATAACAGCTTGTAAATTATCTCCTTCTGGATCAGTAAACCCAAAGTCTGATGCCGTGAAGGTATAAGAATTATCTTCGAGGGTAGTTACAGTATTATTTGTGCCACTAGGCGCATCATTAATACCATGAATAGTGATTGTTACGGTTGAGTTGTCGGTCAAGGGATTGACAGGATTATTATCGTTAACAGTGTAGCTGAAAACCTCGGTTAATGTTTGACCATATTTAAGCGCATTTACAGTCGTATTTGAATCATCTACAGTATAAGTGTAGCTACCATTTGCATTTAAAACAATGCTTCCAAAACTACCTGTTGATGATCCAATTAGCGAAGCAGTTAAACTTGAATGAGGATTATCTACATCACTATCATTGGTTAATACATTGCCTGTAGCCTTTATAGAAGCTGTTAACACATTTCCTTCAGTTGCATCCCCAGTATCTGCTGCAGCAACAGGCGCATCGTTTACGCCAGTAATTGTTACCGTTACAGTTGCTGTACTAGTGAGGCCTTCGGCATCTTTCATCGTATAAGTGAATGTATCAGTATCTGTATCCCCAACATTTAATGATTCAAATTTCCCATTGGGATCATAACTATAAGTGCCATTTAAGTTATCAGTAATTATGCCACCTTTAGTACCTGTGGTATCGACACTGACAATTGTTTTTGTATCTCCTGCATCAGGATCTGTGTCATTGCTTAGGAGAAATGTACCTGTAAATCCTTTTGAAGTATCTTCGTCCGTCGTTACGCTGTCAGCTACGGCATGTGGTGTTTCGTTCAAATTGATGCTAATCGTGAGATTTGCTTGGGCAACACTGTTATCCGTATCAATGGCATTAAAACCAATGACATCATTTACTGAATGTAATGTATCACCGTTAAGTGGTTGTACTTTACTAATATCAAGCGTGTATGAATAATTGCCTATGCCAGCACCTTGTGTGTCAACTACAATGGTACCATACGTAGAGGTTGCAGTTATGCTTCCATTTGCAACGCCATCTAAATCGCCTGCCCCACCATCTGTAATTGTGACTATGCCAATTCTAATGCTGATACTCCCTGCACCATCAGCTCCGAATGTGCCTTGTGTTGAGCTGCCAGTAAGTAGATTTCCCGACGTCGTTTCTAGAAATGATGAATTCAAATTATGCTGAACATAGTAATGGGTTTCATCAACAGCATTGTTATTATCATAAACCTTAGGTGCATCATCTTTCGCCCCAATACTTAAGGTCGAAATATTAGATTGGCTACCATCGCCATCGGTTAATTGAAACTGAAAGTTAATGCTTGCATCAACGCCTGCGCCACCAATATTTGAGCTTGGCGATGCTGGGGAATTATCATGATAGGCTTTATTGATTGTTTCAATATAAGCGCCTGTTGCTCTATCAATTAAGAAGGTATTGCCCACACTGTCTGTGATAAAAAAGGCGCTATCACCAACAGACACATTGGTAATGCCGACGCTTGCAAAATTGGCAACATCCGCAGCAGTCAAGGATTTGATAACATTGGAAACTTCCGTGACCGCATTCACGCCATCAGCTGTGGCATTACTCACGCCGGTCAAGCTCACCATGGACACATAGGCGCCCACTTTATCTGCACCAAAATAAGTCGCATTTGCAGGCACTGTGGAGACAGGCAATGAAGAGCCTGGCGCAATAATAAGTGTGCCAGACGCTGTAGGTAATGTTGTTAATAATTGCCCGCCAACTATTTCTGGTGTCGTTGTGTGATCTGAACCCACTGTTTTGATTTCGCTTTCATGCGCAGTTGGCCCAACCTGGTTGCTGGTAACGGGTTTATCATCGAGTATTTGAAAATCAAGTTTACCCACAGCTGAGTTAAAATAGCTATTTAAAATACTATAGAGAAATTGTTCACTGTAACCAAATCCAAAGTTACTGCCGCCCAAATCAATTTTTGTTGATGGCAAAGGTGGCGTATCAACAGGATTATAGATGGTATAGGTTAAATCTCCTTTAACATGTCCTGCCAAAGGATCATCCGCCGTGTAAAAGACCAAAACATTGCCTTGAATGGTCGTTAGCACAATATGTGTGCCAAATACTTGTGTACCAGCAGGAGAAGGATTCGCATTGGATGAACTGAATGATGCATTAAGCGCAACGACGGTGGGTGGTGCTAAAGGTGGTATCGCCGAACCCGGCGTTGCGCCAACATCAAAACCAAAGGTACTTGAGCCCGCAACTATATGCGCTTGGATCTCTATGCTGGTATATGAGTTTAAATAATATTCATTAATACTGGTTGAGCTTAAACCAAAAGAACCAAGAAAGGAGCCATTTGCAATCAAGCTTGGGGCACCAGGTATTGGTGCACTTGGATTAGGCACAACAGGCACAAGAATTTGCGGAACAAATTGCTCCTGTTGAGAAATCGTTAATGTCTCAGGCACAGAAGTTACTTGAAATAACTTATTATCAAGATCAGATAAGAAGAAATCAAAACCAAGATTTCTTATTTCTGAAACGACACCACCTTCGAGGTTCAATTGGCTTACCTGGAATGCTTCTTCACCATGAGGATCAATGGGCACTTCTAAGAGTTGTTCTAAATCAAGAGTTAAAAAGTTAGGTCCTTGCTCCTCGTCTGCTTTTAAACCATCAAATGCAGACTCTGGCAACAAGAGAATTTTGTATAAAGCTTCTTGCCATGAGGCAAAAATGGTTTCATATGGTATGTTCGCATTTGGGGTTGCTAAAAACACGCCTTCAAGTGATATCTTGAGCTCAGGTAAATCAAAGTTATTTACAAGTTGTTGTGCAACAACATTGGCGACAGCCTCAACATGTGTCGCGACTTTCGTGTGATTCACCTCATTTGGTACATTGGCCGTTGGTATTTGCTTTGTGGTCATTACTACCCACTCACTTTTAATTTTGCAATTACAACAAATCCGTCGCAAAAATCTTATTGCTTAGACTATTAAAGTAAGCTGTTGGCTGAGTAGGGGATATTGTACTTTGGTACTAAAAACCGGAAGGTTATATATAAAGTCTTATTTCCCTATTATCTCAGATCTTCAGACCATATTTAAACTATTATTAAATAGGACAAAACTAAGGAGAGTTGACTTGGTGCGGTGCAATAGGATTGCCATTTTGATAATAAGCTCGGCATTTATACAGATGCCCTGTTTTGCGCAACAAGATCAAAACACTGCGATTTTACCCATCCCCAATCCACCCAATCTTGATGTTAACAAAGTGGAGTTGGGCAAAACCTTATTCAAAGCTAATCTATTTGCTAAAAATACAGCCTTTTCCTGCAATAGTTGCCATATTCTCAAACGCGGTGGTGTTGATAATCTACCAACGTATGTTGGCATCAATAGGACGGTCGGTTTATTTAACACCCCTACTGTGTATAATGCTAGCCTGAATTTTCGCCAATTTTGGAATGGCCGCGCCAAAACAATTGAAGATGTTGTTGAGGATCATGTTAAGGATCCCACCATCTTTGCAAATGACTGGCCAACCATTGTCGAACGTATTAAGGCAATACCTGAAATAGATAAAGCTTTCAAAGAAAGCTACAACCATGAAATTAGTGCGGCTACAATAAAGGATGCTTTTAACGTTTATCTACAAACGCTCCTTACCCCACAATCCCCTTTTGATAGATATTTGCAGGGTGATAAATCTGCATTGACTGCCGATGAACTCAAAGGTTTTCAATTATTCAAAAGTTATGGCTGCATTACCTGCCATCAAGGGCCTAATGTTGGCGGTAATTTATATCAAAAACTTGGTATTTATAAAGATTATTTTGCTGGTAAAACAAACATTAGCAAGGCTGATCTTGGCCTCTTTAACGTAACCGGAAAACCCGAAGATAAATATGTATTTCGAGTGCCTTCCTTACGCAATGTGACTTTAACAGCACCTTATTTACACGATGGCTCAGCTTCAACCTTAGACGAAGTCATTCAGTTAATGGGTGTGTATCAAGTTGGCCAAACCATACAACCTTTTGATGTGCCTTATATTGCAAAATTTTTACATTCTTTAAGTGGAAAATTACCAAGTGAGTAAAGATGGCTTCATAAGCAAGAGAATATGATGAGTGCAAATGAATCGATAAATAGTAGATTAGTCCGATTAAGTATCCCGTTTATTGTTGCGGTGATTGTCGGTATCTATTATTTAAGTGAAATCAGGCCTTTTCCTTATGATCAGTATGAAAAACATATCAACCAGTTGCAACGAAATGATGCAGAGTTAAACGAAGCGATTGTGCTCATTCGTTTCGGTATTTTAAAATACTATGGCCCTATAGCCCAGGCTGAAAATAGCGAGGATGAAGTATTAAATATTTTAAGAGAAAGGCTTAAAAAATACCCTAATCCCACTATTCAAGCAAAGTTTAAGGCCCTTCAAGAAGTAATCAATAAAAAACGGGAACTTACCAGCAATTTTGAAAGAATGAACCCTGTTCTAATTAATGCAATTATTCATTTTTCAAGCATTTTAGGCGAATTGATAGAATCTGAATCCAATAACCAATTGGTTGAAACTTGTTCTCAATTGGATTATAAAACCCAACAGATTGACAAAGCGAATTACTTGCTTCGCAACCTTTTAATATATGTTATGCAACGCCACGAAGAAAAGCATGCGGATCTCGTTGATGTGGTTGAGGAACTCAGAAGTGCACCAACCAAACTTCCCAAACTCGATTTAGCATTAACTTTTGCAGACAAAATTTTGGAACTTCAGCCTCAAATGACCAAAATTGACGAGACCATGTTCCAGATTCCAATTGTGCAAAACTTAAATGAGCTTCATGAAGCCTATAACTTAGAATACAAAGATTTCGTTGCACTTGGCGATAAATTTCGTGTCATTTTGTATGTGTTAGTATTTACCTTGTTAATGGCTTTAAGATGGTTATTCTCTCGTTTACAACATACTGTTGATATTTTACATATTGAAGTTGATCGTAAAATTAAAGCAGAAAAGGAATTAGCTGAAACCAACCGTCAATTAGAGCAACGCGTCGCTGATAGAACGCTTGAGTTAACAGTTAAGAATAAAGATTTGAACCAAGCATTAGGTGATTTGAAAGAAGCGCAAGATCAATTAATCATGCAAGAGAAAATGGCTTCTGTTGGTATGTTAACAACAGGTATTGCACATGAAATTAAGAACCCACTCAATTTCGTTAATAATTTTTCCGATATTTCAGTAGAGCTTGTCAAAGAATTAAATGATGAAGTTGTTGCAAACCAAGAAAAGTTAGATCCCGATGCAGTTAAATACATTCAAGAAATACTTGAAGATCTAAAAACAAATTGCAGCAAAATTAAAGAGCATGGCGTACGAGCTGATAATATTGTTAAAAACATGTTACAGCATTCACAAGAATCTGGCGTGCAAAAGGAAATGGTGGATCTGAAAGTCTTGATGGACGATAACATCCAAATTGCCCTGGAAAGCTTCCGTGGTACCGCCGGAAAGTTTGATGTAAAACTAGAAAAGAATTACGATCCCCAACTAGAAAAAGTCTTAGCAGCACCTCAAGCTATTGGTCGACTGTTTATATATATTATCGACAACGCTTTTTATGCAATGAAGGAAAAGCAAAGTAAGGCCCCTGAAGGTTATGAGCCCACACTCACTATTAATATGCAACAACAAGGCGAACAGGTTGCCATTAAGATAAGAGATAATGGTACCGGGATCCCTAAGGAAAGCATTGTTAAGGTTTTCGAACCCTTCTTTACCACCAAACCTACCGGCAAAGGCAACACTGGCCTTGGATTATCGATCTGCTATGATACAGTGGTAAAACAACATAAGGGTGAGCTCAGAGTGAGCTCTGAAGAAGGGATCTATACCGAATTTACAATTGTATTGCCGGTTAACCCCAGAAAAACCGCATAAACATGGACGTACGCATGAGCAAGAAGACGTTTTTAGTTAGATTCTTAGTCTGTTTTGGATTTGTAGCCACTGCCTTTCTAGTGACTTCAGTTTATGGTACCGCCAATCAGGCTCCTCAAGCCCAAAGCAGTGGGGCAACTGAAGGAGCGCCTGATGCAGCAGGTGGCGGCTCTGAACAATATTCTCCCATTTCTCGTGAATACCACCTTAAGGCGGCATTCTTACGGTATGTGGCGAAGTTTGTAGAATGGCCCCCTGAATCAATGACTGCTGGCACAATTAATTTATGCGTACTGGGCCTTGTCCCCTCCTTTGAAGCCTTAAATTCTATTAATGGTAAAGTGGTAAATGACAAAACCATTGCTATTAGTAAAATCTCAGAGGTAAATGAAGCCAAAGGTAAGTGCCAAATATTATTTATAACTAAAACAGAAGAAGAGAAGGTAAAAACAATTGTTAATGCCTTAGAATCATTACCTATTCTCTTATTTGGTGATATGGAGCACTTTGCAGAACAAGGCGGGGATATGAATTTTTATATTCTCAACAACCGCTTGGCGATTATGATTAATCCCCCTTCTGTTGAAAAAGCACATTTGAAGATCAGTGACAGAATGTTAAAAGTAGTTACTGTTATTCCGCCTGTTGATCAAACAGCAAAACCCGGCACTTAAAACATTGGATCCCTTAAGTGTAAAAACTTAAGGGATATCTAAGATAATTGCTTCAACCAGATTTTCAACCCATGCTTCACGTGCTTCTATGCGTTTAGTATCAGGTATTTTATCTGCCAAGGAAGCACCATAACGAATAACAAAAGCAAGACAGACATAATCTAATCCGAGTTCGCGTGCTAATGCCGCTTCTGGCATACCCGTCATACCTATAACATGACAACCATCCCGTGCTATACGATTTGCTTCTGCAATGGTTTCTAAACGGGGGCCCTGTACAATGCCATAGGTTGCTTTGCTATGAACTTGATAATCCAATTCGTTAGCTTTTCTGAAGATGTGCTGCCTTAAGCTTTCGCTATAAGGCATTGTGAAATCTATTTGCTCAGAATGTTCGTCTTCACCAATAAAGGTATTATCCCGACCATAGGTATAGTCAATAAGTTGATCTGGAATAATCACATCGCCTGGCACAAATTCAGACACGATGGTTGCGCAAGCTGCTGTTGCAATCACCGTTTGCACACCAGCATCACGCAGTGCCCAAATATTAGCGCGATAATTGATTTTGTGAGGAGCCATCGGCGATTCACTACCTCGTCTGGGGAGATAAACAACTTCATGTTCCCCCAAGATGCCATAACTCAAAGGCGCAGAAGGTTCGCCAAAAGGCGTTTTTACGCTAGTGCTGTGTGTGAGACTTAAACTTTTGAGGGCAGCAAAGTGGGAGCCGCCGATCACCGCAATTTTACTCATAATATGCTGTCCAGTTTGATTTTAGGCGAGGCGCCAAACGAATGAATCCCCAGGCGTGTATGCTTTGATACATGACTGGGGTGAGAGAGTGCAGGCAATAAAACATAAATTTGAGCGCAGAAGTGTCTCTATTGATCCTCTTGTGCAACGTAATAGATCCCTGGCGCATTTCTTAAATATCCTTTGTAATCCATGCCGTAACCAAAAACGTAGTGATTGTCCACAGTTACACCCGTGTAATCTGCTTTTTGAACACCTTCAGCTGGTCGTTCAATTTTCTTTTCAACCAATACGGCAATTTTGATTTCTTTCGCACCTTGTTCTTCGCAATATTTCACGATTTCAGCAAGGGTTACCCCTCTGTCTAAAATATCATCAACAATTAGCACTGTCCGGCCTTTTAAAGAAACGCGGGGTTTAGCAACCCACTGAATTTCTGAGCCTGTTGTTTTGTCGCCGTATCGCGTTGCATGTACATAATCGACTTGCAATGGAAAATCTAAAAGCGTTAATAATTTTCCTGTAAGGACAACGCCACCAATGAGTACGCATAACACAACAGGATCTTTATCTTGGAGATCTTGGTGAATATGACTTGCCATTGCTGCGAGTGCCTTTTCAATCTCAGTGGATTGATATAGACAACTTGAACGAGAGAATACACCCTTAATATGGGCTGATGTTTTTAGATCAGTCATCTCTACTTCAAGTCCTTGCGCTACTTTTTCGATTGTTGTTTCCATCTTTTTACCATTATGAAAGCCAAAGAACTTAAAAAGTTCTAAGCCTAATAGAGTAGGGTTTTTTAGTTAAAACTTCAAGAGGGGGGCTCAAATCTGAGCCATCACCTCAAAGGCTCCCTGCCATTCAGGGGAAGCATTAAGCTGTTCCCAAGCTGGCGTCTCGCCAGTTGCTAATAAGCTTAGTCTTCGTTTTATAGTTGGCTCATGGTGATTAACCCTTAAGCCTTGTAACACTTCCACTGCACCCTGGCGGTTATTGCACACTAAAATATAGTCGCAACCTGCCTCCAGTGCTGTATTTGCTCGTGTTGCATAATTGCCAATACCGCTTGCCCCTTCCATGGTGAGATCATCGCTAATGATAGCCCCTTTGAAGTTGAGTTTTTGTCGCAGCACTGTTTGTAACCAATAGGCTGAAAAACCAACAGGATAAGGATCAATATTAGGGTAAACAATATGCGCAGGCATGATAGCTGAGATGCCAAATTCAATTAAAGATTTAAAAGGCAACATGTCATTTTGAATTTGCGCAAAAGTGCGTTTATCTTCAGGCAGTGCAAGATGAGAATCTACGCTCACAGAACCATGTCCTGGGAAGTGCTTACCCGTGGCTTTCATACCTGCCTTTGACATGCCTTTAATATAGGAAATCGCCAGCAGTGCAACCAATTTTGGATCTTGGTGTATACAACGCCCTTTCATGACATCGCTGATGCCCATATCAAGATCAAGCACTGGTGCAAAACTTAAATCGACTCCCAGGGCTCTTACTTCTAAAGCCATTAAATAGCCTAATTTTTCGGCAATTTCCTGTACTTTAGCCAGGGGATATTTTTTTGAATCATAAAGTTCACCCAGCACATGCAAATCCGGCAACTTAGTGCATTCCTTCGTAAACCTTTGTACCCTTCCCCCTTCTTGATCAACACATAATAAAAGGGAAGGACGAATTGATTTGATGTGTTTTGCCAAGTCGGCCAGTTGTGCCCTACTGTCATAATTACGGCTAAAGAATATAACGCCACCCACATGAGGATGGTTAAGGATCTCGATATCTTCTTGCGTTAATGTATGACCTTGTACATCAAGAATAACCGGGCCAATTGTTGGGTTCATTGTGCTTCCTTGTTTACTGGGTTTTATTTAATCAACACCTTGGTTCCCACTGGTGTTGCTTCAAATAATTCGATTATATCTGTATTACGCATTCTGATGCAGCCATGCGATAAAGGCACGCCCATGG
>CAZBZP010000042.1:0-10270 GCA_964496435.1 Uncultured Candidatus Berkiella sp. | reverse complement strand
AGTTAATCGGCCTTCTTTTGTTTTTTCTTCCGTTTCTCTGTAAAAAGCCACCAAAACTTAGCTCCATTACCATTCACGAATTAAATTGCTGATAGAAACACATCTATGACACACGGGTCATGCTTTATGAACAACTGCAAAGGTACGGGATTTATCATGACGAAAACAGATAAAGAATGCATAGATATGGGTGGACAAATAGAAGTCAAGTAGGTTTCTAGCTAGCTCTTTCTTTTTATAGAACACAAATCAGCGGAATTCAACGCAATGTATGTCAATTTCAATATTTTTGAGTTCCTTGCTAAGAGAGAAAAAGCAATAACTTCCCACGATTTATCATTTGAACCTACTTATCAATGGTAGTTTTCATTTTCAGAATCACTACTAGGAGATTTCTCCTTATGGTTAATAAAATTGCATCCGTCTTTGCTGTGTTCACAAGGTGTAAGTTCTAGTTGTAAAGTAGTATGAAAAACTCCAAATCGGTGAGCCAAAATTTCCTGAATTGCTTTAATTAGTAGGTCTGGGCTAATCTGCGCATTATGGACCACATGCGCTGTTAGACTGCTTTTTCCAGTGGTAAGTACCCATACATGCAGATCATGTACGCTGATGACTCCAGGCAATCCCGTCATGGACTCGCTTATCTCGTTGACGTTAACTCCTTCTGGTGCACCTTCAAGCAAGATATTTAGACTTTCCTTTAGCAGTATCCATGTTCTAGGTATAACCCAAAATCCGATCCCAACGGCTACTAATGTATCCAACCACACCCATCCTGTATATCGTATAGCTATAGCAGCCGTGATGACGCCAATAGAACCGACCATGTCGCTCCAAACCTCTAGGTATGCCCCCTTAAGATTTAAGCTGGTATCCTTGCCCTGAGAGAGCAAACGCATGCTGATGAGGTTAACCAATAAGCCGATTATTGCGACTATCATCATCCCCGTCGAATGCACCTCTTCTGGGCTGTATAATCGCAGATATGCTTCGTAGAGAATATAAATTGCTACAGCAAATAATAGCAGCGCATTAAATGCAACAGCCAAAATCTCAAAACGGTAATAGCCAAATGTGCGCTTGGAGTCAACTGGACGACGGGCAATTCGCACAGCAGCCAGTGCAATTGCAAGTGCAGCGGCATCAGTTAACATGTGCGTTGCATCGGCCAATAGCGCGAGGCTGTTCAGTAGAAAACCAGCTATAGCCTCAGCAATTAAAAAACAAGTGGTCAAAGAAAGCGCGAACCATAATGATCGTTCGTTTTGTGTTGATGGTATGGCGTGTGAATGCCCTTCACTCATATATTTTCACCTTATTCTTTAATAATTATTAAATTCTGTGTTTTCATGCTTAACATTAAGTAAAATGATAACTTTCTTAAATATTCAATTCATTTATTTTATCAACTAATTAATAGTATAGACCAACATAGAGTTCAATAGGTATTGTGAGGCTTTATTAACGTTTCGCCTATTCTTGAATTAAAATTTCAATAACCTTAATCCATTCAAAACAACAATTAAGCTTGCCCCCATATCTGCAAACACTGCCATCCAAAGGGTTGCTAAGCCAACTAATGCTAGTATAAAAAAAACAAATTTTACTAGAATTGAAAACGCTATATTTTGAGTCAATACTTTTGAAGTTTTGTCGCTAATTTTCACAAATAAAGGAATTTTTGTTAAATTATCTTCCATCAAAGCCACATCTGCTGTCTCTAGAGCAGTGTCAGTTCCTGCGTCCCCCATAGCAAAACCAATGGTTGCCTTTGCAAGTGCCGGGGCATCATTAATACCATCGCCCACCATTCCTACAAATTTATGACGATTTAATAGAATATCTATAACTTCTAATTTTTCATGTGGCAATTGGTTTGACTTAATTTCATCAATTCCTAAGCTATTTGCAATAGCCTGTGCAGTTACAGGATTATCTCCGGTAATCATCATTGTTTTTATATGCAATTTATGCAAATTATCTATGGCTTCCTTAGCTTCACTTCTAAGTGTGTCTGCAACAGCAAAAATTGCAATAACTTTCTTTTCTGTAGTTAATAAAATGGTTGTTTTCCCAAACTCTTCTAATTTGTGAAGCATAATTTCTATTTTTTCACTGCAGACATTGTTATCTTCCGCTAACCGATGATTTCCTAAAAAATATCGCTCATCTTGAATTATCCCAGTAACACCCCGGCCAGGAATAGTTTTAAATTCTTCTACGGAAATAAAATTCTGGGCTGGAAATTCAGATTTCCATTTTGCAACAATCGCTTCAGCTATAGGATGCTCTGAGTGTATATCAAGCGCTGCTGCAAGAGGTAAAGCTAGGGTGCGACTATATTCGTCAAGGTAAATAACATCCGTAACAGATGGTTTACCTAATGTTAATGTCCCTGTTTTATCAAAAGCAATGACTTTAAGTTTGTGACCACTTTCAAGGTAAACACCCCCTTTAATTAAAATTCCATGTTTCGCAGCAGATGCCAGACCACTAACTATGGTTACAGGGGTAGATATCACTAGCGCGCATGGACAAGCAATGACAAGTAATACTAAAGCTTTATAAACCCATGGCATTAATGGTTCCATTAGTATGTAAGGTGGTAGAAACGCTATCAACAAGGCAATTAACACCATCAAGGGTGTATAATATTTTGAAAATTGATCAACAAATCGTTGCGTAGGAGCTCGTTTGGCTTGTGCTTCTTCAACAGTGTGAATGATTTTTGCAAGTAACGTATGCGATAGCTCAGCAGTAACTCTATATTGAATTGAACCATATTGATTTAGTGTTCCAGCCAAAACCACATCACCCTCTTTTTTTTCAATAGGCATCGACTCGCCTGTAATAGCTGCTTGATTTATTGTTGTTTTCCCATTGGTGATGATACCGTCCAATGCTATTCTCTCTCCTGGCTTAGCCCATAGTATTTCGTCAATATTAATTTTTTCGACAGGCGTTACTTTCCATCCATCTTGCGTTTTAACCGATGCTGTTTGCGGTGATAAATCCATCATTTTTTTAATTGCATGACGTGCTTTATCGAATGAATATCCTTCAATAAGCTCTGCAAGAGCGAATAAAACGGTTACCATGGCCGCTTCTGGCCATTCCCCAATAATAACCGCTCCCGTAATAGCAATCATCATTAAAAAATTAATATTTAAGGTGAAAGTACGAATGGCTATTAATCCTTTCCGAAAAGTAGGCCATCCACATAAAAAAATAGCAAATAATGACAAAGCAATAACTATCCAAGATTTTTCATCAGTTAATAAATATGCTCCCCCCTCTGCCAAAAGAGCAAAAACACCTGAAACACTCACAATTAGCCATTTTCTATGAAAAAATTTAATGGTTTCATTTTTTTTTGCAATGAGAACATTATCCTTCTTAAGGATAGCTTTCATTCCTAATTGCTCAATCGCATTTTTAATCAAACCGATATCTTCTAATGAGTGTGTGATAGTTAATTCTTGTGCAACAAAATTACATTCGAGATTTTCAATCTCATGGATTTTTTGCAATTGATTTCTGATTAATTTCTCTTCAGATGGACAATCAAGCGCAGGCACTAAAAATACCGTCTTTGTCATATCTTCCTAGTTCCTATTTGCATCATTAACGATGAAAAATGAAATACTACACATCAACTAAATTGCATTCATCACACGTTTAAGACGATCCTTGACTTCAATAGCAAGATTATCGATTTCTTTCTTGTCAACCATCTCCTTCAATACATCTGGATCTAAAAATTCTACATGAACTTTATCATTATTATCCATACGAACTACAACGTTACATGGAAGTAATAGCCCTATGGAAGGCTCCGCTACTAAAGCTTGATGAGCCAAAGGCGGATTACATGCTCCCAAAATACGATAAGGTCGCATATCAAGATTAAGCTTTTTTTTCATAGTTGCTGCAACATCAATTTCAGTTAGAACCCCAAAGCCCTCTTTCTGTAACGCTTGTGCTACTTTCTCTAATGTCTCTTCAAAGGAATAAGAAACAGTTTTACCAAATCCATACTTATTCATCATTTATTTATCTCCAAAAATAATTATGTTGTTTAAATCGCAATCTGAATGTGTGCTAATTGATCAAAGAAATTTATCGTACGTTTTATTTTACCGGCAGAACCACCACAGTGCATGCCATGTTTATTCATAATCATTTTCACCTCTTTAACCATTAAATAATAAATGACTCTGCACTTTGGTATTCATTTTTGTTTTCGACAAGACAGTTAATAATCAACTTACCTACATCAATCATATTAGATTGATGCTCCAGAAAATTCATAAAACCTGTATTAATTACCAATGATGGAATATGGATTTAGTTAAATGGCACATATCCTGCAGGGTGAACTGAAACGGATCTATTTATATTGTTTCGGCAGGTTGGGAAGTTTTATTTGGTGTAGAGCTGAATAGTTATTCAGGAGTTACGAGGTAATTCCTGAATTATTTGGGGCAGCTAGTTGAATGGTCAACATGGTATCTTCTTTTAAAATTTCTTATATTTCGGTAATTCTGTGCATAAGATAGATACCACTGAAAAAACAATAAAATAAGTTCCTTTTGAAAAGGCTGCCACTTGAAGCTACGCTATTACCGCCATCTGGTTACCAACAACCTAAGTTAAATTGATTTATAGTGCTAATTGCATAGGATACTAATTATATGCAATTGCATATTGGCTGCAGTAATCGTCCGGAAAAACAAAACTATACATTTTGCGAGCATAAGTCGTGAACAACTTTGTTGACATATTAGTTAATGTAAAACCGAATCAGTATTTTTATGAATATCCAGCATATAGCTGAACATTAAGATTGAAGTTAAAAAACAATTTGTCACATAAAAGAGGATTTTTTGATAGCAACAAAATCAAAATGCATTCTGAGTCATTTTAAACCGTGTTTTATAAAAACTTAAGGGTCTAAAATCATTTTGATTAAATCAGTTTCAAAGAAATCCCGTTTTATTGATAAACTCGTTAAACAAATTTAATCAAAACATGTTTTTGGCTTACCAGTTTTCGCTACGGTGAAAATACTTTTTGCAAAAAGAACTTGTCAGGTGATGATACTAACTTGTTTGTGTCGTAATTTAAACCAATAAATTGCGGCTTATCTGTTTTCTGTTACTGTTCATCGTCTTTTCGGATATCTATTCTGCTTTGAGCATTTATTTAAGAGTTGAGAAACGTCTTTCTGGCTACTCATGGTTTTGAGTAGGTTGCTGCTCCACTGGATGAGGAGCAACTGGCGCAGGTGCAGTTATTTGTTCAATTACTGCTACAGCTGTGCTTGTATTAGCCTGTGGTGCACTAGGCTGTATTGTATTCAAGGCTACTTCGGCATGGTTTTGGGCAAAATTAATATCAGGTAACTGTGCACTAGCACTAACATTCAGGTCTTTCATCGAAAGCACATTATTGCTCGCTAGCTCGCTTATATCCATAATATAGTTATCACTTTGATTAGCTGAATCATGATCTATAGCTGAGAAGTCAGGCTTAATATCAGGAGAATGGATACCAATAATACTGCTTATGTGCTCACCCTTTTGATTAATAGAAGTGTACTCTATAACCTCACTAAAAGATGAACCTTTATGGTTTGGCGTAAGTGAGAAACTGCCATCTTCATGAATAATTAATTGTGAACCATTTTTCGTTATAACATTTTGACCTGCTTGGGCCTCAACCAATTCGTTAGCTTCATTGTAGTATTTAAATGAAGCAATAGCTTGCGATTCATGAAGATCGCTTGGATGAGAAATAATTGCCCCTTTGATTGCATCTGCTGGTTGCTCCAAATGAGCCACAGGAGCGCCTTCATTACTTAATGGTATAAGCATATCAACGGCCATACTTTCTTTAGGCAGCACATTAAGCACATGATTAAGTGATTCTTGTGAAATATCACCAAGATAAAAATCAGAAATAGCATGTGCAAAAGCGCCTTGCGTCATATTTTGAACTTGGCTAATTACTTCAACAGGGTCGTTACCTTGAGGAATATGATTTACGGTATACTGCAATGCATCTTGGCTTGCTTTCATAAGCTCAACAATAGGTTCAAATTTGGCGGAATCAACTTGTAATTGTTGGCTTACATCGCTAATAATTGAGTGTAACAAAGCTGAACTACCAAAATTCGCTGTTTCGTGTGAAGCAAGTATTTGATCGCCAATCGCTTTGTACACATTTTGGGCATAATCCGCTTCACTACCGCCTAACAGAAGCGCATAAGCGACACTTAACTGGATACTCAAAGTCATTACTGAAGCTGCTTGTAGAAGTGCTTGGTGTTGGTTATCGACTGTTAAAATAGGATTCAAGCTTTTCAAATCACTACCTACATTCAACCCTAAGGCTTTAACAAGATTGGCATTTAGGTTAGGATCTTTGGAATTTTCCAATTGTATTTCTAATAAACTCGTTAAAGGGGTAATAATTTTGCTATCTAAAGGCGCAAAAAGTGGGATCTGATAGCTAAGTCCTGTTGCAGTGTCAGTACCGCCCATAGAAACTAAGCGACCATCATAATTATCAACCACCCCATCTTTATTCGCATCTGAGATCATTAAAGAATATGCTCCACCACTAAATGAAAGTGTTGAATTCTCATTCATGTCGGCAATAGCATTTGCGTTTTCATCTTGGAATATGGTTGCACCAACAATCGGGCCATCTATGGATTGACCACTTGAATTAAGTGAAGCTACCCCATCCAGATCAAATAGCAATTTCGTTGAAGAGCTATCTCCTTCCTTATCCTTCATCGTGTAAAATAAGGTATCATCGGTGCCATATTGTGTGCTTGTATAAGTAAAGTTTCCATTTGCATCTATATGTAGCTTATTACCCACAGGCGTTGTGATATCTACATTTTGAATAGGAATAGTAATTGTATTACCAGATACAGTTACTCCGCTCAATTCAGGGTGTGCTTGCTTATAAGCGAGAGCTGCTTGATTATTTGCAAGTGTGAAAAATATATTGAGTAATTGCGCTCCACCATCAGCGCCTGCAGCATCATTTGTCAACACATTGCCAGTCGTTTCAGTTTGATTGATAGTAGATACAAGCAATTGCTGCAAATTACTTAAATCTGGCGCAACAGTGATAACGGTTCCTGGCTGATCATCATCTAAATCTTTCAAATTAGCATTAATATCTGCTTGATTTGTAGAGCCAATGTTTAACATAAAGGCTTCTACATGATCGGCATTAATTAAGTTTCTCCAAGCCAACTCTTCCGCATCCGTTAAGCGATTATCAATATTATAGCCGGGGTCATCGATTGGATTAGGTTGTGGTTTACCATCTGAGAGGAAATATAATCTGTCTATGTAAGCACTTAAATTAGGATTGTTATTATCTTGAACTACATCAGCAGTAGCTGCTTGAATAGCAGCCCGATAATTAGTCCATCCATTAGCTGATAAAGCATCAATATAATTTTTGGCTGCTTGCACACTTGAAAATTCTTGTGAAGTCGATGCGTCGTCTGAGTTTTGACCATCTAAATCACCGCTAAAAGTAATAATAGAGATTTTAAGCCCTGAACTTGCTGCTTGATAGCTATCTAACAAGGCACCATTATTGGTAAGTGCTTCTTGTAAGAGATCGAGCCGTGTTTTGCCGCCAGAATTAGGTATAACCGTATTCATACTGCCTGAAACATCTAGTACAAAGGTCAAATTGTAAGCTGGCAAAGGAGGAGGTGTAACAACAAAACTATCTTGATGTGCTACTGGCGCATCATCCTTAAAGATTAATCCTTTACCAATGTCGATACTTGCACTGCTTGAAGAGCTATCTCCATCACTATCTGTGATTGAATCTATTCTTGTAATTTTAACTAGGTTAGCATTAATTAAAGTAGCGCTATCATCTGGATCCGAAGCATTTGAATGTACAATGGCACGTGATTGATCTAAGGTTACAACGCCTGCATTATTGACAGCGACGGTAAACACTAAATCATTAGTATTCTGCGTTCTTCCTTCAACAACACCATTATTTAATTTTAATATAATATTTTGCCCTGTTTGGCTATCATCTAAACCGGTGTCTGCATTGTTAGCGGAAATTGAGAGTGCATAGCTACTTGAAGTACTACCTTTTCCATCTGCGCCAAAATTAGCTAGTGCCGTAAAGTTATCAGCATAATTCGCTGTAGCGTTAATGGCAAAATTACTTTCATCAACAATCAATTGATCTGCGGCGCTTGCAGCCGTTACGCTAATATTCGGTACATCGTCAATAATTCTAACTGAAAGTAAGGCATTTGTAACATCATCATCCGTATCTTTTAGAATAACGTTAAAATCTTCAAAAATATCGTTCTCGCCATTACCAGCAGGATGAGTCTCGTTATCATTTAAGACATAACTGTAATTGATTACGCCAGTTGCAGCATCATAGCTTAATATATGTAATGTATTTCCCAAAGGGGAAGTAATATCCTGAGCAGTAAAAACACCATTATTAATAATAGTTTGACCTGCTACTGTTAAGCTACCAACACCATCTGGCGCTTTTATAGTAAAATCACCTAAAACAGTAGTAGATTCCTTGGTTGAATCAGAACCTGCTGATTCATTAGGTCCACGGTTTTGAAGTAAATCATCTTCATCAACAACAGCATCACCACCTTGTGCTTTAGGAATTAGATTGCCAATCGTCACCCCACCATCGATATCAAAACACAATTCAGCTGTTGCAGTATCTCCATCTTTATCTTTCATTGTGTAAAACATTTCTTCATCTTGACCTGAGTTAGGGCCAAAATTACTGGTATATGTAAAATCGCCATTAGATTCAACATGTAAAATATTACCAAGTGGTGTTGTAATATCCCCATTTGGAATCGGAATGGTAACAATAGCGCCATTGACAGAAGCACCCGCTATAGGGTGCCCAGCAAGGTAGGCATTCGCAGATTGAGCATCAGCAAAAGCAAAGAAAATATTAATGACTTGAGGTCCATTATCAGCGCCTGCCACATCATTTTGCAACACATTTCCCTTAGTTTCTACTTGAGTAATTGTGCTAATTAAGAGCTGCTGCAAATTACTTAAATCTGGCGCAACAGTGATAACGGTTCCTGGCTGATCATCATCTAAATCTTTCAAATTAGCATTAATATCTGCTTGATTTGTAGAGCCAATGTTTAACATAAAGGCTTCTACATGATCGGCATTAATTAAGTTTCTCCAAGCCAACTCTTCCGCATCCGTTAAGCGATTATCAATATTATAGCCGGGGTCATCGATTGGATTAGGTTGTGGTTTACCATCTGAGAGGAAATATAATCTGTCTATGTAAGCACTTAAATTAGGATTGTTATTATCTTGAACTACATCAGCAGTAGCTGCTTGAATAGCAGCCCGATAATTAGTCCATCCATTAGCTGATAAAGCATCAATATAATTTTTGGCTGCTTGCACACTTGAAAATTCTTGTGAAGTCGATGCGTCGTCTGAGTTTTGACCATCTAAATCACCGCTAAAAGTAATAATAGAGATTTTAAGCCCTGAACTTGCTGCTTGATAGCTATCTAACAAGGCACCATTATTGGTAAGTGCTTCTTGTAAGAGATCGAGCCGTGTTTTGCCGCCAGAATTAGGTATAACCGTATTCATACTGCCTGAAACATCTAGTACAAAGGTCAAATTGTAAGCTGGCAAAGGAGGCGCTTGAACGGTATAACAATCATCATTGGCAATTGGACCATCATCTTTAAAGATTAATTCATTACCTATATTAATGGTGGCTGCACTTTGCGCAGGATCTAAATCTTTATCTATTATTGTATCTGTGCGGGTTATTCTGACCATATCATCAGAAAGCAAGGTATTTGCATCATCAGGATTGCTCGCATCAGGATGTACCACGGCACGTTGTTGATCTAAAGTTACATTACCAGAAGCATCTACCGATACGGTAAAAACTAATTCATTGCTGATAGCGGTATGACCTTCTACCACTCCATTGTTCATAGAAAGCAGAACATTCTGCCCAGTCTTGGTATCATCTAAGCCGCTGTCTACATTATTCGATGAAATAGAGAGTGAATATTTGCTTGAGATACTGCCAGGGCCATCTGCGCCAAAATTACTGACCGCACTAAAATTATCTGCATAATTAGCTGTTGCATTTTGCGCTAAATTACTTTCATCTACCGTTAATTTATCTTCTGCACCTATTACTTTTAGTTGGATACTTGGACCATCATCTT
>CAZBZP010000041.1:0-10961 GCA_964496435.1 Uncultured Candidatus Berkiella sp. | reverse complement strand
TGAGAATATTAATGTTTTTTTAAGATAATATTTAATTACTCTCAATAAAAAACTTTCCTTTTTTAAAAATCAAAAGAGAAAATCCATCTTTTGCATCCGGTAAATTTATATTCCATAACTTCTTAAACCAATATTCATCTCGTTGTATTTCATGCTTGATCAAATTATAAGCCAATTTAGCCTCAGAAGTAGCATTATCAAGCTGCAATGCATCTAGCCTATCTAATTGAGAATCAAACCATGCAATCGATTCATCCATCTCTCGAATCGTAAATTGATTCCATACGCAAGTATAAGGCGCCCCCATATGGCCACAAATCCAAAAATTCGGCATAAAATGAATTATTAAGCGTGTTAGTAAAGGCTCTTTACCTGGACTGACATGAGAAACAAAAATAGATGGTTTGGCTTTATCCTCAAGCTTTTGGTACAAAACACCAAATTGATGCAATGTTGACCAAACTTTTCCTGCTGTTCCAGCAATTGGTTGCTTGAGCATTTTTTGGCCAACTAAAAAGTTGCCTCCCAAACCAAAGATTTTAAAAGCTAATTCATTGTTATCAAGAACAGAATAAATATTATCCTCATCCAAAAGATGAAAATTCTCAATTGGATTAGCTTTTAGTTTTTTAATCACCCCCACATCTTCGTGGTTACCATAAACGGCATATACGGGCTTATAAAATTTCTTTTTATGATTCAGGTAATCAGAAAAGTCACCTAACAATTGATGCTTTTTGACAATTTCGATGAACGTATCTTTATCTGTTTGATTATTTAATGAGTATTCTTTTCGATATGGAGAATGTGTGATTAACAATAACAGTTCGCGAGCACTTAAATGCTGGTAACTCGTTTCATCATAAAAACCAAAATCACCTGCATGAATAACCAAATCAGCTTTGGTTTTATCAATAAGATGATTAATGATATCTAGATTGCCATGAGTATCACTGATTAATAATGCTTTCATTTTACTTGTTTTCTATGTCCATGGGCCAGGTGCACTCCACTTTTCTGGTAGTGGTGTAGAAAAAAATATCGATTCTGAAATTGGAGTTAAAAATGAACTTACTGCAGCAACAACTTCACTGAAAGACTCTGGAATATACGCTAATTGTAATCGATTTCTAAATGCTGACCATTGCGCTGGTTTTGAATTAATAAATTCTTCTGAAAAAGCTTCAATTTTGCTTGGCATTTCAGTTCTCCTTTGCTCAAATGTCAAACGTATAGCTTCGGCTAATTTATGACCTTCAAAATTAAATTGTCTAGACAACATCCAGACATCATAAAAATCTTTCATTCTACTATTTTGCATACCTCGTGCTACCATAGCATCGAATTTTTCAGCTATTGCGCTTTCCTTGCTGTAACACAATAGGTTTGGGGCAGGAAAATCCAACAAAGTTGGGAGATTAGCTTTTTCGGGCTTGGGAAAAACTTTATCACCAAATCCAATATCTATTTGAATATTAATCTTAGCAGTATCTAGTTTTCCTTGGAACATCACCTTAATACCTTCATAATCTGCATCTTCTAAAATTTTAGTCGTTTTAATGGTTGATTGTTCAAAGATAATTCCATCAGAAATAACACTAACAGAGAGAATCTCACGGATTTGAGCAATAATTTCTTCCTCTTTATTACTGGTTATACCCAGCATATCAATATCCATTGTTGGCCGATGCAAAGGGGTTTCCCATATCTTTAGCATTAAAGCCCCTTTAAGAACAAATCGATTAGCATGAGGAGAAACAGATAACCGATATAGGAATCTTTCCATCGCATAATATTGAAGCAATTCTGTAAATGGCCGTTTATCTTTTTCTGATCGATTATATAAGCGTTGCCTAACAGAGGCAGATATATTTGTAGGATTTTTAACAGTCATAGAATCATTTCCAGATAAGGATTCATAATTTTTTCAACACGGCAAATTTTAGCATACTTGTAAAGAGCATGAATATTGATTTTCTTTCTTTCTTTATAAAATTTCAGTGCTTCTAGCACCACATCCATACCAATTTTATTACGATATTTAAAACAATCTGCTAGTGTTTTCTCAACACAATAAATGCTCACTGTTACATTATCAATTACATGCTCTTCAATCCCTGCCTTAAAGGATGGCTCTGAAAATTTATAAGCTTTCAATGGGGGATAGCTAAGTGAAGGGATCCTTGAGTCACGAGGAATAGCAACATGTACTTTATGTGGAATTTGAGTAGTGATGTTATGAAAAAATAGAGCTGAAATGAGACATATCACAACATTTGGATATCGTATGCTAACTGTAACTAGATCAGGATCGCTTATCGAGGGCAGATCGGCTAGTCTATATACTCCTCTGGTTATTCTCTCAACAATGCCTTTATCTCGAAGTGAGTAGAGCATATATCGTGTTATACCATGAGACAAAGCTTCACTCATGTGAAGTTGACCACCATGCTTTTGGAATACCTCTATTGCTGTTTTTTTCATCTGTAGCCACCAGACAAAATGTTATCATTTATTAATATATGGTAACAATATGTCTTATTTTTAGCAAATTGCCGCAGTAGGTAAGCTTACTGTTCTCTCTGTATCTCCTTGATTTAAAAGGATATTTTTAATTTCGACATGATAAACTATAAACCACACAACACAATAAACTATGAACACCCCCAAATTAATGCTGAATAACCTAATAACAGCACGGCACGAAAACCTATGATGCGCACAACACGATAACCTAGGATTAGCACAAAGCCGTTTGCTGTTCGCGAACAACGAACACCCACCTCAAACTTAAGAACATCTAAATCTTTATGAGATAGTGAACTTAGGTACTTACTTAATGTACATTGACACAATTCTATTGAATCACTAGCATCCGAAATCGTTACAAAACTACAAAATCAGTGCTACTACACTATTCGGCTAGAGTTTACAAAAATGTTTGAATCATCATTACCATTTCTAGGAGTATTATTAGGAATATTATTTGGCTATATTATTGGGAAGATAAAAAATCGGGTAATTGAACATGAAAATAAAGGTGAGGCTCAAGTTAGCCAAGCTTTAGCAAAATATTGTGAAAATAGAAAAGCGCATGTTTTGAATAATGTTACTTTACGTTTACAAGATGGCTCAACTACTCAAATTGATCATGTTTTAGTTACCACGAAAGGCATATTCGTAATTGAAACCAAACATTATAGTGGGTGGATATTTGCTGATGCTAAATCAAAGCTTTGGACTCAATCCATCTATAATCTGAAAAGTAGATTTCAGAATCCATTATTACAAAATTATAAGCATGTTAAAGCTATTCAAAAGTTATTTATATTTTTAGAGCCTCAGATTATCCACAATATCGTTGTTTTTAGTGGTAATGCAGAATTTAAAACTACTAAGCCTGAAAATGTGTTTTATATAGAAGAATTAATCCCTGCAATTGAGCAACTTTCGGAAAATGTTTTAAGTTTAAACCGCATTCAGTTTTGTGTTGGTCGATTAGAGTATATGCGCTTAGAATTATCACGGGAAACAGATATTGAACATCATATGAATTTAGCTCAAAGATTTGGCTCTGAAAATCAAAACTCAAGTCTCTGGTAATTGAACTTTCCGAATAAGATCTATCTAAGTTGTAGAACTTGGTATTTCTTAGCACCATCGGCAGTATGTTCCAAAATGGAACATACTGATGTCTCTAGTCAATAACTTTATTGGTTTTACCATGAACAGCAGTTGTTGCAAAATTTGCAACAAATCAGGTTTCTTCAATATTGATATTGGATCAACTTCCACCCCCACTTACTAGACATATTCTGCGCTTCCGCGGCCCGCACTTATAACTCTTTAGCAGGACCCTGAATTGGTTAACATCCTGTTGACCAATACGTATTTGGTAGAAAATCATTCCTCATTAGTCAAAATTACAAAAACTTGACCGAAATTCCAAACTCATCCAACTATGAGGCCCCTTGAATTCTCTACATCATTAACCGAAACTCCAAATAATTCCCCACTGCAAAACATCATTTAACCGAATTTTCAAATATTACCCCCCTGAGAGCCCTTGAAATCATTACTTCGTTAACCGAAATCCCAAATTTCGGCTAGCACAAAACCACAACCCCGGCTTGAGCTTCCCTTTATTTTTTTCTGTGCGAACATTGAAAATGTAAATCTCATAATCACTTAAGGAATTTAATAATGTTGCAGAAAATACTAAGACTTTCAGAAATTAAAAATGTGACTGGGCTATCGCGCAGTACCATTTACCTAAGAATATCTGAACAACGATTTCCCAAACCCATTAACCTTGGTGGCCGAGCTGTTGGCTGGCTAGAAGATGAAATAGAAACTTGGATAGAACAACAAGTTCAACATAGTCGCCCCAGCAAGCGAGGTAATGCATGATTGAGTATATCGAACAATTTAAAACTTCCATGTTAAATGCTGGCCTTAAACCTCCAACAGAAATCATCGACGATGGCAAAATTCATCGATTTTCCTCAAATGGCAAACCTCAAGATGCCGCCGGCTGGTATGTATTACATGGCGGTCGCATCCCTGCCGGCTGCTTTGGGGATTGGCGAAAAAGCGTTGTTTCATCCTGGTGCGCCAAGGATAAAGAGCAAATGGACCCAAGGGAACGTGTCGAGCAAATGCGCCTTGTTGCGCAAGCACGCAAGCAACGAGACATATTGCGTGCCCAACAACAACGACTAGCCATGAGCAAGGCCCAATACCTTTGGGATACCGCAGACCGAGCTTCAATTAACCATCCCTACTTACGGAATAAGCAGATCCCACCCTTTCATGCCCGCCAAAGAGGTGATGATTTGGTTCTACCAATTGTTAACTTTGATAATGAAATCCATAGCTTGCAATTCATTAATCAAAATGGAGACAAAAGATTACTGCTTAACGGCGCTAAGAGCGGTAGGTTCATCCTGGTTAATGGCAGTTTAGACAATAAAGGTATCCTAATCTGCGAAGGCTTTGCGACCGGTGCTACCCTTGCCCTTGATTACCCTAATAAGGGCGTAATTGCCGCTATCGATGCCGGGAACTTAAAGGCGGTGGCGGTTGAAGCTCGAAAGCGTTATCCCAATACGAATATTTTAATCTGTGGGGATGACGACAGGCTCACCGAAGGTAATCCAGGCTTAACCAAAGCTCGTGAAGCCGCGGATGCAAGTGGGGCCGGCTTCATTATTCCTGAGTGGCCCTTTGATGCTCCGAAGGCATTATCAGATTTTAACGATCTGATGTGCTGGCGCGCCTTAAGAGGTGGTGCATGAATACTATTGAACGGGAATACCGAGAACAACGAGAACAACCCAGCAATCATGGGGGTGGTGAGTGTTCCCATAATGAATACATGGTTGGTAACAACGAGAACATAATTAAAGAAATCACTAATCCTGTTTTGGTGCCTCCTCTTGTATTGCTAAAGCCCGAGATAGAGCGCGCTTGCTATATCTCCCATAATGATTGGTTCGAAGTTAATGGCAAGAAACTCAAACCAGGATTGTATTGGCATGGGAAAAGGCACAATGATGGTGAAACGGTTGAGGTGGATGAATGGATCTGCTCTCCCCTATCAGTTGAAGGGATCTCCTCCTCCCCCATTCATGATAACTTTGGGCGACTTTTAAAGTTTCAAGACACTAACGGCCAATGGCATGAATGGGCCATGCCCATGCATATGCTCAAAGGTAATGGTGATGAACTCCGCGGTGAGTTGTTAAACCAAGGCGTTACCTTTAACCCCAAAAAGCGTAGCAACATCATCGACTACATTATGACGCAACCCGTTAAGCGCAAAATCACTGCTGTCGAACACGTGGGCTGGCATGATGATGTCTTTGTACTCCCTAACCAAGTCATTGGTAAAGGCGATGTCGTCTTTCAATCAGAATCCGTGGCAGAAAGTGAATTTCAAACCAAAGGCACGCTAGAGGGCTGGCAACAAGAAATCGGCAGGCTGTGCGTGGGTAATGTTCCATTGATGATTTCCATCGCTGCTGCCCTTGCTGGGCCTTTATTAAAGTTTATCGACCGCCAACAAGGTGGTGGCATTCATTGGGTGGGCGATTCCTCATGCGGTAAGAGCACAGCAGTTGAAGTGGCTGCCAGTGTTTGGGGATCCCAAGAATTTATTCGTTCCTGGAGCGCGACAGCCAATGTTTAGAAGGCGTTGCCGCAACGCGCAATGAAACTTGCCTTATATTAGATGAAATTGACGAAGCCTCTCCTCATGAAATTGGCAAAATCGCTTACATGCTTGCAAATGGCCAAGGTAAGCAACGCGCAGGCCGTGTGGGAACAGCACGCAAGATCCAGCGCTGGCGCATTATTACCATCTCGACTGGGGAACGCACCCTAACCTCAATCATGAATGAAATCGGAAAGCGCCCAAACGCTGGCCAGCTTGTGCGCCTTCTTAGTATCCCAGTCACTTTTGAACATGGTGCCTTTAGTAACCTGCATGAGTTTGAAAGCGGCAGATCGTTGTCAGATCATTTAAAGAGCGCGCGCTTAAAGTACTATGGGCATGTAGGACCTGCTTTTATTCGAAATCTTATGAAAGAAAAACGTAACCTGCTAACCCTATTAGATCAATTGGTTAATACCTTAAGCAAATTAGTAACAACCAACTTAGAAAAACGTGCCGCAACCGTATTTGCCATTATTGGCTTTACGGGTGAATTAGCAATTGAATATGGTTTGTTACCCTGGGAACCAGGCAGCATGCTTCAAGCAACTTTAACAGCATTTCAACGCTACCAAACCTATCAAGGCCCTGGTCAAACTGAAGACTCTCAAATCCTCCAAGCAATAAGCGATTTTATCGCCAAGCATGGCGATTCTAGGTTCTCAGCACATCATGAACGGATCGAAGACACTATCCATAATCGGGCTGGCTGGTATAAAGATGCAGATATCGGTCGTGTTTACATGTTCTTGCCGGTAGCGTTGATAGAAGCTGGGGGCGGATTTGAGCGTTCAAGAATTATAGAGGCTTTAAAACGGGCTAAATGGATTGTTGAAAGTGATACTGGGCGTGCTACTAAGAAAGTGAGGATTAGAGGTGGATTGAATAATCTTTATTATATTTGTGAGCCTGGGCAGACTTGTTCCCTGTCATTCGTTTAGTGGGAACATGATGTTAACGTTAGAACCCGTACGATTATTGTTGTTCACGGTGATCTCGATGATCTCATACTAATGAGAAGCTCTATGCTCATTAGCTATAACCGAAATTATCATCAAAAGAATAGGATAAAAATCCAAGTAATAACAGGCTAGATTGGCAACCACTTGACTCTTCAACTTAAACGCAGCATTATTTACCGTGTTTTTTAGTTTTAATTAAGGAGAGTTTATGCGACCCTGGGTTCATTCAGATGAAAAAGCGAAAGAAGAAATTGCTAAACGAGAAAGCCTAATACAAAGCTTAATTGCTGAAGCGAATGAAAAAAGAAGCCTAAAGGACCATATTCAAGAAAAGGCTTTGCTGCAAAAAGTTGAACGATTATGTATTTTTGGTGAAGATAATCTGATACCAACCATATTGAATGAAGACAAAGATCGAGAAATGCAACGTGAAATAAAAGCAAGGATTGATGAGCTAAATCAAATAATGGCTTAGTTGTCACCTGTACATAGCATCGTTTAAAGAAACATGGATAGCTTCTTTAAACGATTACCACCTTTCGTAGAACATTACCTTCACAATGAATGCACCCTAGGTATGAACCTTTTCTCGATCATTGTTGTTTAAGCAACGAGATTGAAATGCTATTCCCCTATAATAACTGATGATTATATAGATCCCGAAATTAGCTTTTTTCAAAAATATGAACTTTCAAAAGCCACCCATTGTCTTTCATATTATAGACTTTAAAAAGAGCATAACTGTTTGCCTATACAGCATTTGGCAGAAGTTTTTTGAAGTTATCATTTAAATAATTTTATTTACATATGAGACAAAGACAATGAAACCAGAAATTATTGTAGGAATTGTTGGTGGAATTGGAACAAACATTGATTCTCTAATTAGCGAGCTTAAACTAAATTTCAAAAGCTTCGAATATGAAGTGGAACATATTAAAATTTCAGATTTATTCATAAAAGCCACACAAATTAATTGTAAAATAAACAAGAACGGGAAACCCACAAAAATCAAAGCACCTGAAGTAGCATCTTTAAAAAAGAAAATCACATTGAAAAAGAAAAAAATTGAAGATGAAAAAATGTATATAAATAAAATGAACTACAAAATTGATTTAGGAAATCTAATTAGAGAAAAAACAAATGACAACTCAATACTAGCTTATATGGCCATTTATGAAATATTCTCAAAAAGGATATTGAAGCCAAGTAAACAAAATAAGAATAATGGCAAAATATATTTAATCGATCAATTAAAAACTATTGATGAATACAAAGTATTTAGGAAAGTATATGGAAGATCCTTTATCCTTATTGGCGCTTATGAAGATAAAGAAAAGAGAAGAAATAACTTAGAAATTAAAAGTAAAATATCACTATCTAATCAAAATGATAGAGACACCATTCAAGAAATTATTGACAGAGATGCTGATGAAAACCTTAAATATGGTCAAAATGTTGAAAATCTTTTCCCAGAAGCCCATCTTTTTGTAGATGTTGGAAACATAGATGATTTAAAAATTCAAATCAAACGATTTGTCAACATAATATTTGACTACCCATATCATACCCCTACAAGGGATGAAATCATGATGTTTTTAGCAAAAGGGCTTGCTTCTCGCTCAGCCGATCTTGGCAGACAAGTAGGTGCGGTAATTTCAAATGATGAAGGTGATATCATTTCGATTGGCTGTAATGACGTTCCAAAGCTTGGTGGAGGACAATATTGGGAAAACGACATTCCTGATCTAAGAGATTTTAGGACTGGACATGATGCCAATATGAAATTGATGCTAAATGATATACATCAATCTTTTAATGAAATATTTGAATATTGTGAATGCAAAAAATCAATCTCAAAGGTTCAGTCAAAATTCGATAATGAATTTGAAAATGCTTCGAACGCAAAAGAATTTAAAAGAAAATTTGATACTAAAATTAAAAGAAAGAAAATAGATGAATTAGAGAAATTATTAAGACACACTCTAATAGCAAAACATTTAGAGTTTGGCCGGTGCATCCATGCCGAAGAAGCTGCAATTTGCGATGCAGCACGAAGAGGTGTAAGTTTAAAAAATACAACCTTGTATTGCACAACATTTCCTTGTCATTTATGTGCAAAATACATTTTAGCTGTTGGTATCAAAAAAGTTATATACATTGATCCGTACCCAAAAAGTAGAGCCAAAGAACTATTTAATTTTTCAATTGCAGTCAGCGAATCAGAAGTATCCTCAGGAAAATTACTTTTTGAACCCTTCAAAGGTATAGCACCTAGAAGATTTTTTCATTCATTTTTAAAAAGAAAGGATAATTATAGAAAGGATGAAGATGGAAATTTACCTTCATGGCCCAATGAAGAAAATTTAACACCTACTTGCTTTTTAAAATGTAGAACTGCTCTTTCTTACATTGTAAGAGAATTTGTTTACATAAAGAAAATGAAATCATTAATAAAAATTAAAAATAGTAAAATGGATAAAAACATCAAAGAACTAAAGGTTGACCTTGAAAATATCCTCAAAAAATACACTGATTGGAATGATGAAACAATAGTTGAGTAGTGAACAATGGCAGAAATATTTTTGTTTCTAGGTGCAGGATTCGCTTACAATTTTGGGTTGCCTTTAGCCAAAGAGATATGGGGCAAAATATTTAATAGCAATCTTCTAAAGGAATACCCGCAAATTGAATACATTTTAAAAAGAGAGCATAACTACGAAAATATATATTTTAAGATCGTTAATAGTAACTTGTTTGAGAAAACCCCTGACTTGCAACAATACTTTAAGGAATTAATAAATACTATATATTATGAAATGGATCTAGATCTTATTACCTTTCTAAGATCAGAGAATCACAATAATATCGATTTATTTAGACTAATGAAATTCATTAATAGATTTAAAACAAACAAATTAAATCCAGGTGTAATATTTTCAATTAATCAAGACCTTTTTATTGAGCGATTTTACATGAATGGTTCTTCATCCAATTTTGAGGAATTAATAATTCCATTTGTAGATTCGCAATGGAACCAGCATAATGAAGATATCTCATTGGTTCCATTTATATCAAAAAGTAACACTTCTAATATTGGTGTAAACCACACTGCCCTCCTCAATCCTACGCTAATTAATAATCAAATTAAAAAAAATAATGATAATAAATTTCTTTACATTAAGCTGCATGGATCTTTTGACTGGAGATATAAAGAAAATGAAGATGTAATGATTATAGGAGTTAACAAGCTCCAATTAATTAAAAAATATAAAGTTTTAAATGAAAATTTTAATATGTTCCAAAAAACTATCCAACACAAGAATAACAAGATCAAAATTTTAATCATAGGTTATAGCTTTAATGACCAACATATCAATGATATCTTAAAAAACTCCAAAGCTGATTTATATGTTATTGATCCCCAAGAACCCCGTGATTTTTATAATAAAATGGTTGAATTCCAAAATAAAAGAAAAATATGGCAAAACAATATTAAAAAATATTATTGTTGCACATTAGAAGATATATTTCCCAGAAGTAATACAAAATCATCAATACTTTTAGATATTGAGAAAGATTTTTTCGAAGACTGAAATCAAGCCAGATAATCCGTAATGTAACAACTTGTATTTAGATCACCACATAAAAATGAATAATATTTTGTTATAACATAGTGATGAACTCAAAAATCCCAATTTAAATATAATATAGTACCTCACCACAAATTTCCCGAGCATGTAAATAATTTTGTGTAACTGCCACTTTAGTTACTGGGGAAATCTGTC
>CAZBZP010000040.1:1980-11216 GCA_964496435.1 Uncultured Candidatus Berkiella sp. | reverse complement strand
CGGGATGACAGAAAACGGAAATAGCTGCTAGCGAATGGCATTATCGGATTTATAAGAAGTGTCATCCCGAGAGTAACGAGGGATCTCTCTGGAAAGTGTTTGGGTGTAGCAAATGATCTAAAAGCTGCATATTAAGATATACTCTATAAGAGAGATCCCTCGTTATACTCGGGATGACAGAGAAAGAACACTCGGGATGACAAAGATCCGTACTTGTTGTCTACGAACAGCATAATTTGATCTTTAAGAAACTATTTTAGTGTCATCCCAAGTAACAAGGGATCTCTCTTGAATGTGATTACTTCATCACAGCTAAGTGTTCTAGCCTTTCAAATCAAGCATCACTCAAATGCAAAATGGGCTAAATGAAGCTAACCGAGAAAATCTTGGTTTTTCTTCTTGTTCTTCCTTTTCTCTAAGAAGTGATATCTTAGTAATATTAGGTTCGCACAAAGAGAATGCATACTTTGGAAAATTGCTCCAAGAGGTGAGTGTCTTAGGGCCGCTTAAGTAAACATGGCCATCAACACCTAAGTAAATAGTGTGATCGCCTGACGCTACTTGAATAAAATCATTATTTTCTAATGGGCTAAGCTTTTGTGGTGTAGTCACTGAATAATCAGAATCATTTCCTAATCCAAGTTCACCATTGCCATTATGCCCACAACAATACATGCTGCCATCATCCGCTATAAAAAATCCTTGCATGAATTTGGATGCAACAATATTTTTTAGCGGTTTATCATCAAAAAAATGAACTTGCGTTGGCAACTTGAAATTACACAAGAAAAAAATAGGATTTTCCAAACCTAGCTGACCTCTATTATTATTCCCGCAGGAAAATAACTCAAGCTCATCACTGAGAAGGTAAGTAAAATCGTAGCCAGCAGCGATATGTTTAATAGGCTTATCATCAAAAAATTCTATAGGGGTTGGAGTGTCCATCGCTGTAAAATGTCCAAGCCCTAGTCTGCCATCCTTATTATTCCCGCAGCTAAACACTTTGCCATCATCACTCACAAATACAGCGTGCTCCCTACCTGCAGCTATTTGGCTAATGACGGTATTATTAAAAATGTCGAGCTTGGTTGGTGCATGAACGGTGTTATTGTGCCCTAATCCTAATTGGCCATAGGCGTTTGCGCCACAACTAAATACTTGACCATCTTGCGTAAGGAACAGTGAGAAATCCTCTCCTGTAGCAATTTGTTTTAGTGGTTTATCATCAAAAAAATCTATTTTTGTTGTATTTTCGGCAAAATCATAGCCTAAGCCAAGCTGTCCATATCCATTATCACCAAAAGCATATACTTGGCCGTCTTCGCTGAGAAAAAGCACATGAGCCCCGCCACCTTCTATTTGCACAACAGGCGGTTTATCCATAAAGAAATCGATAGTTTTGGAAAAAGAAAGATAATAGTTATCGCTTGTAAAGACATGAATTTGATTGTTTTGATCTACTACAAAGCTTGCATAATAGCTGCTAAATACAATGGGGCCTTGTAAGCTTTTTAGCCATTGGCGCTTTTCTTGATCACGAAAAGGGTAAGTATGATGTACCATCTTCTGCCCCGCTTTTGAAACAGTTCTAAAAGATAGAAGTTCATCATGTGGCAAATGATTTAGCACATGTTTAGGGAAAATATCGCTTACCAAGGCTTCTATGTTAGAAAAATCGTATTTGAGAGATGCCAATTGTTCATCAAGAAATATTTTGGCATCACCAATTAAAGAGAAGGGACCTTCTGTTTTCATCTTAGTTATTACATTCCGCAAATCATTTGGGTGCTAATCATCTATTTTAACATGAGAAAATATGAGCAAAGTTATGCTGGCTTACTTTAATAAAAGCCTCTAACAGGCGCCAGCATTTATAGATATGCGGTAAACAATTGCTGATATTATTGAGCCAAAGAAAATTTTTGTTGCGAGAAAATTGACACAAAACCCATGTGCAAACCTGGATAACGGCTTAGTTATTAACCAAACCAGGTTTTGATCAATGACGAATATATATAGACATTACATATAGTTATCCGCTTAAGAATATGGCATCCTACAGCGAGGAAGGATAGAAAACCTGATAAGGATTTATAGGTGTTTGATAACCAATCAATTTTAATTACGGGCGGCACAGGTTCATTTGGTAAGGCCTTTACTAAATATGTTCTTGAGAACTTTAAACCTAAACGCGTAATTGTTTATTCCCGCGATGAATTAAAACAATTCGAGATGCAGCAAGACTTTTGTCATCCGGCTTTAAGTTTTGTTATTGGTGATGTCAGGGATGAAAGCAGAATTATTGCGGCCTTACATGACGTTGATATCGTTGTTCATGCAGCTGCCTTAAAGCAGATCCCCAGCGCTGAAATAAACCCCATGGAATGCATTAAAACGAACATCATGGGTGCGCAAAATATCATCAACGCCGCTATCTATAATAATGTTAAAAAGGTATTGGCGCTTTCAACAGATAAAGCAGCTAACCCAGCCAACCTTTATGGAGCTACCAAACTAGCTTCAGATAAACTCTTTGTTGCTGCTAATTATAGTGTTGGTTCAAGAAGAACCCGCTTCTCAGTAGTTCGTTATGGCAACGTGATGGGATCGCGCGGTTCCGTTGTGCCTTATTTTCGTTCACTGATAGCAGCAGGCGAAAAAGTGTTGCCTATCACTGATGCAAGAATGACACGATTTTGGATAACGCTTGATCATGGTATTCAATTTGTGGTGAAGTCTTTAGCGCGTATGCAAGGTGGAGAAATCTTCATTCCCAAATTACCCTCCGCAGGGATATTGGACATCGTGCAAGCAGTAGCGCCGCATCTTAAAACCAAAATCATTGGTATTCGCCCAGGCGAAAAATTGCATGAGCTGATGTGCACCAAAGATGATGCCCGCAATACTTTAGAGTTTTCAGATTTCTACATGATTAAGCCAGGCATCAATTGCAGCTTTGAAGCCAATTATGAAATCACACCTACAAATGAAAAAGGGGTGTATGTCAAAGAAGGTTTTGAATATAGCTCAGAAAGTAACACTTGGTTCTTAAATGTTGAAGAAATCCAAGAGCTGATTGATCAAAAGCCTTATGCCTTAGCATAATATATTGTAGGTCTATCCAGATGAGAGCACTGTTACATCCTTCGATAACACTCAAACAGGCGCTCTCTCTGCAAAACTTAGCTTCCTTTTTAGTTATCTTATTTGCAATGTCTATTCCACTGTCAACAACAGCAACGGTGGTTATTACCTATTGCGTTATCTTTATATGGTTAATTGATAAAGGCTTCTCACAACGACTTCAAGCTTACTTTCGTTATGAGCTGACCAAACCCATCTTAGTGCTCACAGCCTTAAGCTTAATCGGCATAGCATATAGCATCAGTTCATGGAAAGGTGGCGTTTCTTCTTTTCATCATATTTTGCGTATAAGTTATATACCCATTTTTGCTTATTACATGCAGCAAAATAAACACTTACAACGCTTCGTGCTAATGGCATTCGTCTTTGCCATGGTTTATACCATTTTTTGTACAATGCTCAAGGTTTATGCGCATATTCCGATTGGCCAAAGAACTTATGCCAATGATGTGTTTAAGAATCATATTGTAACCAGCTACTTTATGGCCTTTACAGTCTTTCTTTCTTGCATCTGGCTTATGGAAGCAAAGCGCTATCGATGGGTGTTAATTTCAATTATCAGCCTTGCATTATATTACTTGGTGTTCCTGAATACAGGCCGGATTGGTTATATCATGCTTTATCTTTGCATGTGCGTCTTAGCATGGCATCGCTTTGGTATCAAAGGCGCTATTGCTAATTGCGTATTATTAAGCACACTGATGTTCTTTGCCTTAACCTTCTCAGAAACCTTTTCCATACGGATGAAGGATTTAGTGTCTGAGTTTTACCTTTACACTCAAGGCTTTTCGATTGCTTCAATCGGGGCGCGCTTTGATTATGCTGTGAATAGCTTGCGCCTGTTTGCTGAGGCGCCCATCTTTGGCTTAGGCAGTGGTGGCTTTAAAGCAGGATATGCGCTCTATTTTCAAGGGCAGGAATTGACCACTAACCCACACAATCAATACTTAAAAATTATGGTTGAATTGGGCTTGGTGGGTTTATTTTCTTTTTGTTGGCTATTTTATAAGCAATGGCAATTGATAAAACAGCTAAATGGGAACGCGCTTATCCTGGCCCAAGGGATTTTTCTGAGCTTCTTTGTGGGCTGCGCATTCAATTCATTAATAGATAATTTTAGCGAATGTTATTTTTATTGCATGATGACGGCATGTTTAATTCCCTTTGCTTCAATCAAAGAGCGTAGTGCCACTCAAAATACCTAAATCCCATAACTTTTCAAATAAATCACTTTTAGAATCACATTTGAATTTTGTTTTGATATTTTTCATATGTGTGTCTGCGGTGACCTTTTTAATGTTCATGATGTCGGCAATCTGAGAGGTTGGTTTACCTCTTATATAGAGAGACAGACACTGCTTTTCACGGGCGGATAATTTTAAAGAAAGCTTATCATCAAAATGATATTGTTGGATTGCAAAATCATTATTGCTATCAGCTTTGGCAAGTGAATCTTGCTTGGTAAAATTTGCATAATCCATACACGCAGGAATGCTGACTGGGGCATTCATGGCTTCATTGATAATTGAGCCTGCCTCATCTTTAAAATGTAAAATAAATTTGTTAATCAATTGTAAATTGTTAATATAAAATTCAAGCACATTTATTGAAGGATCCGATGCTGCAAAAGTGATAATTTCTGAAAAAGAATTATGTTTCTTAAAAATGTGAATGCTGGAATTATAGTTCAATTGTTTTGATAAAGCTTGCAAATTATCATTTTGAATCTTTTTTGAGTCGTAAACCCCATTTGCTATCACATTAGAACAGTAAGGGCTTTTCGCTTCATGCCATGCGTAATAAAGTTCATTATCTGTTTGTAATGAAAAACTTCTACTATGGTTTAAATCACGCGCGTAGCTAAAAAAACTTAAACCCGACATAGTAAAAAATGGGGCTGCAATAGTCTGAATTTGTTGCTCGGCAATGCGGCAGGGCTCGCTCATTAGAATGCTCATATACACGCAATATAGTTGTTTATTTAAAAAATAATATCATATTTCAATTTTTATACTTCTTTAATACGACCAATGGATTAATTCTAAGGATGTCTATAGAGTTTTGCCTTCTTCTGTTTACTAATTTCCCTGCATATATCTCGATCTCTGTGAGCATATCCCATTTTGCATGATGGTTTTAACTAAAAACATTCAAGTAACATACTGAAATTATATTTCCAACTATATGATAAAAGGCGTGTGTTATGAAAACAGCAAGAGATATCTTTGTTAGCAGCATGGTGATTGCAGCAAAGGCCAAAGACAAAAAGGCTGTAATCAAGCTTGCTCAAAGTGGGTTTAATATTGCTGTCTCAAATAGCGAATGTTTAAACATAGCAGTGATACTGGGTATGGAGGGTGATTTAGAAACGATACTATTTTTAGAAGATATGGGCATACACTTCTCCAAACTAAACTATATGTATGGCGCAGCTTTGAGTGGAAACGATGAATTTTTAATGAAGTTGTTGAACGAGAAAAGATTAGATGGTGCAGTAGATTACGAAATTCTGGCAAGAGGAGCAGCCAGAGGTGGCCATCTTAAACTCGCAGAACGTATGATAGCTTCTTGCGGTGCCAAGAATATTAATTATCAACATATTGCCAATGAGGCAGCCATGGGTGGGCATATGGAAATTGTTGAGTTTTACTTATGGCTGATAAAAAAGAGTTTACCAAATTTTAACTCTTTAGCGGGGGGCGCGATACTTGGCAATCATTTTGAGGTTGCTAAGGCTTATTTAAATAGAGTCGAAGCTACTAAGCGGGAATATTTAAAATTAGCAAAATATGCCGTAATGAAAGGTCAAATTGAACTTGCCATTAAATTATTGAAAAATGCAGATATAAAAGAGAACACTTATCTTGATCTCGCCTGTTCTGCAGCACGTTATGGACAAGTTGAGGCAGCAGAATATTTTCTTTGCAAAACCACTAAAAGATATAAAGAATTCTTTGTTGCCTTGGCGGCAGCGGCGGGAGGCTTTAAGTTTGAGGCTGAATTTAACGCTAGGGTAGCGATAGCTAAATATGGAATGAGCCAAGTTGATGTTTATCAACAGCTGATTGAGAATGCAGCAAAAAATGGGCATAAATATACTGCTCAATATTTTTTAATGAAATTGCCAGAAGAAAAAAGAAATGATAAAAAAATGGCGGAATTTTGTCGTGCGCATGGATTACAGGCTCCTGTTAATCACATTGAAGAAAAATCTTATGCCGCACCAAAGAGAAAAGCCGAAGAAGATCTAAACCCAAGAGCGCAAAAGAAAGTCAGAGAAGAGATACAAGAAACAAACGGTGCTAAGATAACATTCGACAAGGAAATTAGCGCATCAGGTCCTTTAACAAGGAATATTAATGCTCTCAGAAGTTTACTTGAAGCTAAACAATATAGCTCGCCCGACAGTAAAAACGAAAAAGCAGACGTCATTCAGGCGGACACTGTTGATGCAATGGATATAGACTCACATGAGAAGGATAAAGAACCAACCGTTATGTTTGCTCAACCTCGAATGGCATTCGATCCTAATTCGAAAAAAAGTCAAAGAAAACCTTTCAGTTCAGCTGAGAAAGCAGAGTTTGAAGCTAGAATAGCAAAAGCAAAATTTTAGTTTAATACTATATGGCATAAATGGACTGGCAATATTGATTTCAACGGATATATTTTTGCTTGCTTTATCTGTGTATTAGCGCTAAAGTTATCCGTTTTATAAGACTTTAGCGCAAATATATGAAAGATAAAATCCTGACCTTTGTTTCAAATCTAAAAGAAATATTTCTAAAACGAAAAGCATCAATTCCTAAAAGTATTCACGCTCATAAACTGGCCCTTAAAGCCATTGAGCAAGAAGAATCAAAAATAAACGCGGCCATCTCATCTATCCAGCAATTAAATGAAGCTGATAATCAGCATGGTGCTTCCATCCTTTTCTACACATTCATGGAACAAGTGGTTCCTCTTATTGCAAACTGGAAAAAGCGCTTACAGAAAATCAAGGATACGGATAATACCAAAATAGATGGTCATGTTAGGGTTTTTGCACAATACAAAGAAATGAAGCAACAGCTTTATGGATTAGCGTTGGAAGCAAATTTGCTTGGCGAAGAGCCTTTTGTTCAAATTGAACTAGGTGCCAATAAGCCGGCAAAAGCAATTATTGCAAATTATAATAAAGAAAAGTTTTTGGCAGAGCATGCACTTCAAGCTGTAGAGGCGCAAGATTTATCGCAAACGAAAGGCTCCTTTCAATCTAAGCATTTTTAAATCATGTCACATTATCTGTTACATCACTGATTTAAAATATAATTTTATAGATAAATGGTAGATATTCCTTTCTCAATCACCTTTTGTTTAAGTTGATTGCTATATATTATATTTAACATAGACAAGGGCATAAATAATATAAAACCAGAGGGGAAACCTTATGCTCTTGCTTGAAGAATTACAAAAAAAAGCACAAAACTTAAATCATGTTGAAGAAGTTGCCGTTAGATCACCGGCTAAAGCAGACACCCCTCAAATTACATCATTAATTCAAGAAGCTTTAGATAAAAGACGTGGTGGTATAGCGCCGCAAGAAGATAATGATGAATATTCTGACTGGGAAATGGATTCTCAAGATTCACTTGGGAAGGATAAAAATTATAAAAAATTAACAAAAGATGAGATGACAGCATTATTGAGAAATGCCCTTATGGAATATAAGGCTGAGCATCCCACTTTGGATGACTCATACTCCGATGATTGGTCTGATGACATGTCTGCAGAAGAAGAGAAACATGCAGAAGATAACAATGAATTTAATAGCCTTTTTACAGAAATTTCCCTTGGTGATATTGATGCTCAAGTTAAAGAATACATCAAGTTACAAAAAGAAAGTAAAATCGACAAAGAAATTGAAGACTTTTTTGTGATTGAAAAACCTGCTAAACAAAAAGCTAAAACGTTATCTGAGCATTTCTTAGGCCAAACGCAGTATGTTGGTTCACAGCTTTATAAGAAACGTCAACAAGAAAAACTTGAGGCAGATAATAAGCATTTACTGCAAGAAAAAGCGCTACGCCAGCTACAGGCACAAGTTTTAGCTGAAAAACAACGTAAAGAAGACCAGCAGAATAAAATATATGCCATTTTAGATGAAGACAGCGATGTGGAACTAGTAGATCACGATATCATTCCAAGCGCTATGACTGAAGATAATAGCTTAATAACAATTAAATCACCCTCAAAAAGAACAATGCCGCCAATACCTACGCAATTAAGCGCCGCTTCTCTTTTAGTTAAACAGAGGCTTGAACAGGAAGCGTATGATAAATATATCATGCAAATGAAACAGAATTTTGAGTTATTAAATTTATATGGTCAGAAAAATTATGTATTTGATGATTATATAAATCTATATCAAGCTTTATTTGGCAAAACGCTGATCGATCAAAATAGATTGGCAGATTTTAATATGTTCTTTGAAAATGGTTTTGATGTATCAAGAACCCCTAAATCGCTTCGTAGCGCACAAGCATACGGCATGGAGCAAGTTCGATGCTTATTTTGGAAAGATACATCAGAAGCATTTAGAAAGAGCACAATTCAAAAAATAAATGAATCTCATGGCTTACAGTGTGAATCGATAAATGATGTTTATGCACATATAGTGGAAAAGCTTAAACAAGAGCAAGAAAAATGCATGCTAGAACTTAATAAAAACTTTGATTTACTAAGTGCTAACAGCCAATACAAGTATGAGCGAGAAGATTACTTGAATCTATATCAAGCGCTATTTGGAAAATCATTGCTTGAGCCTAATCAACATGATGATTTTACTCTTTTCTTTGAAGATACTTTTAATATAGATCAATACCCAATAACCGATCTCCAAGAAAGAAAACAAAGGTGTGAGGAAGCGAGACACTTTTTTTGGAAAATTGACAGTGGACTATCTCAAGAAGAAGAAATTCAAGCACGTAAAGCTCAAGCAGAATTCAGACAAAAGATGATTCAACAAGGAAATAAAATTAATAAAACGCAATGTGAAACACCTTACGATGTATATGAACATGTAGTGCCAATGCTTAAAAAACAAAAACAGGATA
>CAZBZP010000040.1:0-1880 GCA_964496435.1 Uncultured Candidatus Berkiella sp. | reverse complement strand
GCTCTGTATCATATTAATAATGATAAGGGCATAAGTTGAAATAAATAGAGAGGGGAATCCTTATGCTCGATGCTGATACATTAAAAAAGCAAGCTAGTAAATTAAAGCGCGTAGACGTTGCTGATGCAAATGCAAAGTCGCAAACCAATCAGGCGCCTTCGCAAAACGCTTTGACCTCATTATTAAATGCTGCCTTTGCGCAAAACTTTAATAATTCATCTTCCAGTAGTTTTGGCTCCTCCCCAGAAGATTCTAACGAAAACACATCTTGGGATGATGAAGAAGAAGTTATATCATCACCTGAATTAGTTGATACCCCTAAAGCGCAAATAATAGAAGATGATTTAATCACTAAATTAAAAAAAGTATATGCAGCCTATAAGGCAGAACATCCAGAACGCTGTGATGTAGATACGGGTTCAGATATGGATTTAGGTTGGGATGATCTATCTGAAAACCCTAACATGCAAACAGTTCTAAATGCGACATCAAAAAGATGTCTTCCAACAACGCCTTCTGTATTGCCCATAGCTCAAGCTGCTATTCAACAAAACAATGATTCCCGAACCGATTATGATAATTTATACAATGCACTTTTTGGCGATGCAGTGATAAGTAAAGCGCAAAGAGAAGATTTTGATATCTTCTTTGAAGATGCCTTTGGCTCTGATGAAGGTAATTTTTCTCAGGAAGAGAAAGCCACAAGAGAATGGCTGCGACAAGTTTTTTGGAAATTGGATAGCACTTTGCCTTTAGAGCAAGCACAAAAAAAGCAAGCAGATATGCAAAGCGATGCGATATCTAAAATTAATAGCTTTCATGGTCTACATTGCAAAAATATCAATGATATGTTTTTGCAGCTTGTTCAAAAGATAAA
Source organism: Uncultured Candidatus Berkiella sp. (assembly GCA_964496435.1). Classification (GTDB taxonomy): domain Bacteria; phylum Pseudomonadota; class Gammaproteobacteria; order Berkiellales; family Berkiellaceae; genus Berkiella. The sequence goes on along the minus strand of CAZBZP010000040.1, from coordinate 1,003 downwards.
AGAAAAGCAAAGAGATTTAGCTAAGAAAATCGATTGCCATTTTGATAAGGAATATGCAGGAAAATTATCTGAAGTAACAAAAGAAAAATACATTACTTTGTTCAAACACCTCTATAATGAGTTTCCATCTTGGGAAATATCCAAATTTGATTTTTTCTTCGCCTATGCTTCGCAAAGGCATCAAATTGATTCTCTAATGCAATTACCAAAACACGAACTCAATGTTAAATATAAGCAATTCATGACTTCTCACTTTGAACTAAATAAATATTATGATAAGTATCTTGATGAAAAGTGTCATGGTGATGAAAATAAGAAAATAGCCATTAAAATGGGACTGTTTAGCAGCTTTGAAACCAGAGTCAATTATATTAATCTTTACAGAGCAATATTCGGTTCTGAGCTTCCTAATGATGAAAGAATGGCAGAGTTTAATACTTTCTTTAATGAATGTAATAATGATAAGGAAGTTTCCAAGGTTGCAGATATGTTTAATGTGTTTGTGAATGTGGATGAGAGCATGTCACCTGAAAGAAGAAAAATTCAGCAAGATACCACCTTGGCTCTTATTTCTTGGAATCACGGTATAGAATGTAAATCCTTCAGAGATGTTTATGAAAAGATTATTCCAAAATGCAAGAAGCAAGCGCAAGAAAGTCTTACAGTAAACACAAACAACGATTTACATGCCTATAAGCTTGCCCAAACCAAGGAAAATAAAAATATTAACAATACGAACAATAATGTTAATAATCAAAGAGAAAGTTTAAGAAGAAGCAGGTAATGCAGATATGGCATGGATGCCTGAACATCACTACAAGAACCTTTTGTGGCTATTGTCATTGCGTGGCGCTTCGAATGGGCTCAGTTTATTGTCATTGCGAGGAGCGTTGCGACGTGGCAATCCAGCTCTGGAACGCCATAGCCGCTGTGCCTTTATAAAATTATAGGAGACTGTAAAAAAGATTGTGTAACTGCTTATTCTTGATTAACCTAGGGCGCG
>CAZBZP010000039.1:0-13507 GCA_964496435.1 Uncultured Candidatus Berkiella sp. | reverse complement strand
GACAGATTTCCCCAGTAACTAAAGTGGCAGTTACACAAAATTATTTACATGCTCGTTTGAATTTAATTTAACGGTCACTCACTCTTGTTCTTCTGTTCGCAGTGTCTTCTAGTTGTTTAGCCCAAGTAGCTCTTTGTTCATTATTGGTTTTAAAGTAATTTTTAATTTCTTTATTCGCAGCTTCAACCATTGGTGTGATTTTGCTTTGCAGTTTGGCATATTTGCTTGCATCTGAATTTAAAAACTTCATTGCATTTCTTCTGCTTGGTGGCTCAGCCATTTTTTGTTCTGTAAATTTACTCATCGCATTGGATAAAGTTTGCAGGTGTAAGTGATATAGTTGTCCATCAAAATCTTTGTGGCCTGGAGGAGCTTGACGTTCAATCCCCTTTAAGGCTTCTTTAACGTCAGGGTCATTCATTTTTGAAGCTATTTTTGTTATATCTTCCATGCTTTCATTCATTCGTTTAAAAATTCCTTCTAAATCATTTTTGGGGCCCTCTGCCTCCATTCTCATGCGAGTATTTAGCATTCTCACATTTCTATCCTGATGTTTCTGGTATTGTTCAAAATCAAATGTTTGTGTATCACCCATACAGCGAACTGCTTTTATGCCATCTTGAACAGCATCATTAAGACCATGCCCATAAAAGAAATTGGCACTTTTGTAAGCATCGCCCACAAGCACAAATGCGCCACTATTTCCTAATTCAACTGCAGATTTATCAGAGGATGAAAGCTCTAAAGCAAATGCGGTAGCCCTTAGCCTGTCTTTTTCTTGTTGTCTTTCTAATTTTGCAGGATCATTGGGAATATCCGCTCCAGCAGGACCTCTAATGGTTTCTTTTGCTTTGTTTGGTAGCTCCAAATCGTTTGGATCTAAGCCCATTTCAACACTGACAATAAATTTGCCCCATTCTTCTAAAGCTTGTCTTTGGGCTTCTTTGTCTTCTCTACTATTCATATACTGAATGGCTTTGGGGACTTCGCCTGAAAAGAAAAATTTGGTATTTTCTTCATTTCTAAAGACGCGAACCTTAGGAAAATAGGGTTTATCCCAACCTAATTCATTGAGCCTTTTCAAATGTTGTGTGCCAAAGTTGTTACCACTTCCTTCTTGAGGTAATTCTCGTATTGGAACACCTTCTTTTAGTTGTATTGCGGCAGTGCCAACTTCTTTTTGCCTAGGTTGTAAATTTAAATTATCTCGATGTATTTTTTGTGCATCATCGGCAATCGATTCATTCAGTTTTACGACAGCGGTACTGCGGGCACCATCTGCGGCGATAATATGACTGCATTGAATTTGTTGAGTGCTACCATCTGGTTTTTTTAAGGTAACAGATTGATTATCTGAATCAATGCTAACAAGTTCATTCCCTTTGCCTTTTCTTATTTCAACATTGGGAAATTCTCTTAATTTCTTTTCAAGATAGGCTTGTACATCTTTTACTTGAACAACGCCATCCATATGAATTGTCTCTATATCATTACCATCTGCATCGCTTGATTGAATGGTCTGTTTATGAAGAAAGCATTGTTCTTGAAAAAACTTAACATCATCTGGGTTGTTTTGGTTTGTTTTGTCGCGCAAGGAATCAAGAAATTGAAAGGTTGCATTATCACCATGTAAACGTTGACCACGGGAAAAGTATTCACGATTTTCAACAATGACAACAGGCAAGCCCTTTCTCGCTGCCTCAATTGCCGCACTGAGCCCCCCTGGGCCCATTCCAATGATGATGACTGGCTGTGGTGATGGTGGTGGTGGTCCTTGTGTAGTCATAAAACCTCACAAAGTTGCTGAGATTATTTAAAATGACTGCATGACTATTGTAAAAGTTCATTATATTTCCAGTAAAACCTGTTAGGGGCAAAATAAGCGTGTATAAGAACGCAGCTCTGAAACTCAGAAAACTTGCTAATGTATGAATTGCTCATGAATTGGATATATATATAGTTTTGACAGCTAAGAGCTATAAAACTAGAATGATTTAATTCATTTAATTCAGCTATCATAAAATGCGCAACAAACCCAAGACATTTCTCATCTCATTTATTAACCCTACCGTGCAGCGTTTTGCTGGCTATTCCTGATAATCTTTGCTGATACTCATCGAAATTTCACACAATTTACAACTGTAATTATTAATTACAAGGAACACCTAAATGGGACAAAAGCAATCTGCTCAAGAAGATGAAGTTCATGGATTACCTGATTTACCAAAAGAACCATTTTATTCAACAAAGCGCTTCACAACTGATGAGCTTCTCCATCTTCTGAATCAGGCGTCTCATGTAACCTTTAGCCATCCTGATGAGTTTAGAGCCGTTGGCTCATCCCAAGCTGAGACTGACACCTACTTAAAGACGGCACTGGTTAATCTTCAACAAGAGGGAGATGTCTATTATGAAGTGTCTTTTGAAGATAAAGAAGAATTTGCAAACGTCAGGATAAGTAAAAGTATTCCCCCTGAAAGCATTCCTTATGCAACATCAACCTTGGTTAAACAAGCGTTTATGCATTGGGACATTTTAGATCAACCTAATCGCTATCTTAGGGGTGTGCATGATGATTTAGTGTACAGATTTAATGGCGCTTTCTTAGATCTGCTTGATGAATTAAATAAGCAGACCTTAAATGAAACTCAAAAAGTACTTAAAATAAAAGAAATGCTTAATCAAAAAGCAGCCTTTTTAAAGCCAGGTTTGGTTTATGCTGCGCAAATGCTTTTTATTGAATTTATAAGTTCACTTACCAATAGCAAATATTCAGCTGAAGCAAAAGCTGTGCATCAATTCGTTCGCATTTGTAAAAAAGCAATGAAAGTTATTGAAGATCCCTATGAAAGAGAAAAAGCAGCCGTATTGGTTATTCCTGTTTTATACGAGGGGTTGCATTTGCATAGAGCCTTTACTGCAAGCTCCTCTGAAAGAATAAAATTATTTAATACATTTTTAGCAGTGGTTTTCAATCTAACTATGGCACATCCTTTGTTTGATGAGGATTATAATCAAGAAACATATGAACTTTATGCAAAATTAAATAGTAAGTGCACGGAATTAAATATTGGCATTGAAGTAAACCCAGCGTTAGCCCAAAGAGAATTGTCTAATTATTTTCTGGATGAATTAAATAAAGAATATCAAGATATTGTGACAAAATATTTGCATAAAGATTCAAGAGAAGCTAAAAAGGCAGTCTATGAATTTTTTGTCAATAAAATAAGAAAAGCCGCTGCATTTGAACCTCTTCAAGCAAGAGCGCAAAATATGCACAATGTGCTTTATATTCTCAAGCTTGTATATCAAGAGGATAAAGCCAAAAATGAACAATGCTATGCAAGTGTGATTAGGCAGATATTACAACTACCACGTGTGGATGAGATTAGAGATGCTTGGTTCGATAAATTGGCAGTGTATTGTATCTTACAAAGAGAGAAGGGCTTTAACAGAGAGTTTATGCAAGAAGATTACAATGTGTCTTCTCAAGATCAACAAGAATATTGTGTTGGCTTAACACAAGAATACCAACTTAAGTTTAAAGAAAATAACGAATTAAAGCACACTTTGCAACAAAAAGATCTTGTTATTGAAAGCCAGCAAGAGCAGATTGCAAGTTTAAACATGAGGTTGATTGCTATTCAAGAACAATTAAGTGCATTGACGCTTAAAACAAAAAATGAGCAAGCAATGAGTAGTATTCCTGAACCCGCATCTCCATCATTAACAAGGCTTCATTTTCCTCATTTTCATGCAAGTAAATCAGGTGAAGATTCCCCACCCCGGGCTCGTAAGCATTCAAACCCGCAAAAACTCAGTGTAGAAAAATCGCCGCCCAAAGAGCGCAAACATATGATAGATGAAGAAGCACCATTGCTGATGGAATCAAATGAGCCTAGCGTATCGCCACCTAAGGAGCGTAAGCTTTTGCATACTTTAAGTGCACCTAAGTTAAGACAAGGAAGAAAAAAAGAATCACTAACATGAATTTGATATATTAACCGTTCTTAGAGTTCCACAATAGCAACTTTTAGTTGCCATTGTGGATCTAAATGGGATATTTATCTTCGCTCAAATCCACCTGAGCCGCGATGATGATTTTCTGGTTGTCGCTCACGAAGTTCGCTTTCTCTACTTTGAAAATTCGTATTACGATGTTCAATATTATTCCCGTTGTTTACATTGTTGGTCATATTCCCTGTGTATTCGTTGTGTGGCGCAATAACAGCATTATTACCTGTATTTACATGATTGGGTTCAACAATGGCAGCATTACCAGTGTTTACAGGTGCAACGACAACGCCAGTAGCGGTTGTGCCAGTAGGTTCATAAACAACGTTATTATTTGTATTTGAATTATTGCTGTCTGGATTTGTTGTGATAACAGTTGTATCAGCCATAGCTAAATTTACAGTAAATAAAGCCACAAAACCTATAAATGCTTTCATATCTCACCTCAATTTTTTAGCAAATCTTCAATAAGACCCTGCATAGCTTGAAGAAGTTCAAAGCCATAAATTAATAGTGATAATTTCATATGGATATATTGAATTTGAATTAGCTAATTTTATGACTTTTTGTTGTCACTGATAGAGGTATAATTGAAAACGAAATAATTCTGTCCGTGAGGTTATATATGCCAAGAAATCTTGGTTCGCGCAAACGTAAGGTAGAAGAACAAGATCTAGCTATGCTGCAGGCTCAGGTACCACCAGTTGTCATCTCTGCGCCACCTGCGGGAAATTTGTTGTCTCAAATACCAAATGATACAACCCGCTTAATAACTCACATTTTACCAGCTTACACTTTACGTAATTTATCCATCACTAACAGAAGATGGTACCATGAGGTGAAAGGAAAGAGTGCGAATTTGAAACGCGCAAACTCACTACCAAGCATTATTTCAAGCTGTAAAACACCAGATGATGCAATTGCTATATTAGCTGATGACACACTCTGTTCGCAATTTACTTTAGCAGAAATGATGAAAGTAATTTCCCTTAACCCTGATGTTTTAAAAGCCATCATAAATAATAATGAAATTAGTTCACAGTTCGAAATAATCGAATTACTCAAAATATGTCAATTATCTGATAATGCAACAGAAATTGTTTTAGCTAATCCACTTTTACATGCGAAAATTAGCACCTGTTATTTTCCTTTGCCTTCACCTGTTGGCGCAGAATTACTCGAGTTCGGAAAAAAATCTGAGAAAGCAGCTAAGTTTGTTTTATCAAATCCAGAATTATGTAGAATGATGAAGTGCCAGGATTTGATAGAAGTTGCTGGTGCTCATGATAGTACTGCTCAATATTTATATCATCAATATAAAATTGATCCATTATTATCTAAGCGTACTTTCTCTAAAGCGCATATCCATAGATTAGTGATTTTAAATAAGAAGGCAGGTGATCTTATCCTAAAGGATGATAAACGTTGCCAGGCATTGACTGAGGATGATATAACAGACTTGATAAATGGCTTTCTCAGTAACACTAATAAAAACGGAACTTTTTCGCAAGCATTTTACTCACACCCTATCATAGGACCCAAATTATCGGGAGAGCAAATTAAAACATTGGGGATGAATTTTCCTCAATTAGCATTGTCAATTCTAAGCGATGACAAAGTAAGACCACTCTTGACTGTCAATGAGTTGGTAAGTTTGGGGAGAAGGGATGTTAATGCTGCTCTGAAAATATTAAGGGATAGAGAGTTTCTTGATAAAATATGTTCTGAGCCGGGACTGTTTATTGCGCTCATTATAAGCCATAAAGATCTTGCTAAGTACTACTTTATCTATTGTAATCCAGCCCTCCAGCGTCATGAAGATGCAAGAAAATATTTTGAAAATAATCTCCCAAATTTATTAGATGATCCAAATAATAAATATCAAGTGCTGCTTGCTTGCGCTCCCTTTAATGTTTTTTTAAGTATCTACTTAAAAGATGTAGAAGCTAAAAAAGCACATTTGCCATCAATACAAGAATTATTCTTTAAATTGGCGATGACAAGTGAGGAGAATGCACTGAAGCTTTTGAGTATACCCTCGTTTAAAGCAGGCACAATGAATGTACCAGTGTCCTTTTATGCAGAACAATTGATTCAGATGGGCATTAAATATGAAAATGTTGCAAAATTAATAGTTAAAATGAAAGTTGGCATCCATGTGAAGCAGAAATTGGGAGCCAAATATAAAAGTGTTGCAGAAATATTGATCGAGGATAAGGACTTTGTTGATCATGCTTATGGCTTTGATGAAATCTATGCGCTTGCAAAAACACACAAAGTATTCGCAAAAAGAATGATAAATAGCCTTCAATATCACATTGGTTGTTTTTCCAGAAAAAATGACAAATTTCCTTATTTTCCTCTCACTGAGGTTGCAATACTATATCCCGATTTATCTAATGATGTTTTATCAAAAATACTGAGCACATACACTACAGTTGCAGTGCGTGGACATGTTCAAGAATTACTAAGAACAAATCGTCGATTATTCCATGAAACCCTGAACAATCCGGTAGTTAACAGATTTTTGATGGTATCCTTTTTTAATGAGAATTTTAATATACCCATTCGCAGTATTCCGCACATTTTAGGAAGTACCGATCTTAAGAGTTTGTTAAACCCAAAAATGTTAAAGAGGTTTCAACTGGCATTAGATATCTTCAAGGCGGTTAGCTCAATAGCAAAAGCCCAGATCGATAGTAGAAAATCAAAGGATAAAATTGAGCCCAGTCAAATTTGCGATGCGCCTAGCATGCAAGCTACATGTCTTGCAGCCACCAATGTATCTCATAAACGAGCTCGTCAAGAAGATGAGGAGGATGAAATTGTTTTGGCACCTGCTGAAACAACACAACCAGCAGAAGACGAGGCACTACTGGAGATGCTGCAAGCAGAATCAGAGGAAATTAATGAAGCGGTATCATCATCTATGCAAACATCAATGAAAAGAAGGAATTAAGCTTCTAATATAATCAGTATTTTTCTAAAATCAATAAACGAATTTGCTAGCTTTAGAGGTAATATTTTAATTTCCCTGAGGAAGCATGTATATGAAAGCAAATTCGTTGATTGTGGCGCTTATATTTTCAGCGCCTGTTTTTGCAGAGGAACCCAAAAATTCCGCTTCGATTAACGATTTGACTTCTTTTAAATGGGGTGAGACCAGTAAAGCATTTTTCACAAACTCGCCTAGCAAATATGAAAAACCTTATCAAGATAAAGGGGCAGCTCTATATGTGAGTAAAGATCACATCATGATAGAGGATATACCCTTTAAACAAATAGTGAAGCTTTATCCTGAAAAAGGTTTGACGTCAATCAACTATATGCACATTAGCAACAAAGAAAATTTTGAAGGAACATGTAAGAAGATATTTGATAGCATCAGTAAATCTTTTTCAAAGCCTCAATACCAAGCGATAGATTCTAAACCACTTTCATCATTTTACGTTTGGCCACAAGTTAAAGATACAACAATGTATGAGTTCTGTTTTTCCGAAAGTGCCTTACAAACCATTATTATAACAGTTGAGCCAAAATGGAAGATTATAAGCTGTGCCCTTGATAACAGCTCGCAAAAAAGCATTTATTTATTTGATGAGGCAAATAATATCATAAGAGAATACGCTGATAATTTTATTAGCAATGCTCTGATTGCCAATGTGGGAAGTAATAAAATTGAATTTACTTCACAAAGGAATGTTTCTGATATCGTTATCGACTCCAAAAGTATGAGCTATTCCATTAAAAATGCAGAACAGAAAATAGAAAAAGGAAAATGTGAAATAAATTAAAATATCAATGCATTTTAGAATCATTATTGTTAATTAATTTGGGTCTAAGCGTGTGCTGAGACCCATTCAATAGAGCAAACCTTATTTTTCAAATCTATCAGTATTCATCACTTTGCTCCAAGCGTTGACAAAGTCATTGACAAATTTCGCATTTGCATCGTTTGAGCCATATACTTCAGCAACCGCTCTTAACTCTGAATTCGAGCCGAATATCAAATCGACACGGGTGCCAGTCCATTGTAGCGTGCCGTTTTTACGATCATAACCCTCGAACACATTGCTGTCTTTGGTTGGTTTCCACTGGGTGTTCATATCTAAAAGATTTACAAAAAAGTCATTGCTAAGCACTTCTGGACGTTTTGTAAAAACACCATGCTTTGTGTTGTCATAGTTTGCACCAAGAACACGCATGCCACCGATAAGTACAGTCATCTCGGGCACGCTCAGTGTTAGAAGTTGTGCTTTATCAATGAGCAGCTCTTCTGCGAGTACAGCGCATTTAGGTTTGAGATAATTGCGAAAACCATCCGCGAAAGGTTCAAGGTGTGAAAAGGAGGCCACATCTGTTTGTTCTTGTGAAGCATCATTTCGACCAGGCAAAAAGGGTACAGTCACTTCAATGCCGGCTTTTTTAGCAGCTTCTTCTACAGCTGCTGCGCCACCTAAGACAATGATATCCGCCAGAGATACTTTTGTGCCATTGCTTGTGGCGTTGTTAAATGCAACTTTGATATCGTCAAGCGTTTTAAGTACTTTGGCCAATTGCTTTGGTTGATTCACTTCCCAGTCTTTTTGCGGGCTAAGGCGTATGCGAGCACCATTTGCACCGCCACGTTTATCAGAGCCCCGAAAGGAGGCAGCCGAAGCCCACGCGGTTGAAACCAGTTCAGAAATAGAAAGTCCTGAACTTAAAATTTTAGTTTTAAGCTCAGCAATTTGTTTAGCATCAATCAATTTATGAGAAACAGCTGGAATAGGATCTTGCCAGATCAGTTCTTCGCTTGGCACTTCTGGGCCAAGATAGCGTGCGCGTGGTCCCATGTCGCGATGGGTTAGTTTAAACCATGCTCTGGCAAAAGCATCTGCAAATTCTTCTGGATGTTCGTAAAAGCGCCGAGAGATTTTTTCATAGGCCGGATCAAAACGTAAAGCCAGATCAGTTGTTAGCATGGTGGGGACATGACGTTTTGAAGGGTCGAAGGGATCAGGGATGATGGCAGCATTACCTTTTGCTTTCCACTGATGGGCCCCTGCAGGGCTTTTTGTAAGCTCCCACTCATTAGCAAACAGGCTTTTGAAGAAGTTGTTGCTCCATTTTGTTGGGGTTTCAGTCCAAGTGACTTCTGGGCCACCTGTAATTGCATCAGCGCCTTTGCCAGAACCATGACGGCTTAGCCAGCCAAATCCTTGGGCCTCAATGGGAGCGGCTTCTGGTTCCGGCCCTACGAGTTTAGGATCGCCCGCGCCATGTGTTTTGCCAAATGAATGCCCACCCGCAATAAGGGCTACGGTTTCTTCATCATTCATAGCCATGCGAGCAAAAGTTTCGCGAATATCCTTCGCAGCAGCAAGGGGATCAGGTTTACCATTGGGGCCTTCAGGATTTACATAGATTAAACCCATTTGCACAGCAGCAAGTGGGTTCTCAAGCTCTCTATCGCCTGAGTAACGCTTATCTTCAAGCCAAATGTCTTCTTTGCCCCAATAGACAGCCTCATCAGGTTCCCAGACATCCACACGTCCGCCGCCAAATCCAAAGGTTTTAAATCCCATTGATTCAAGTGCCACATTGCCTGCGAGAATCATTAAATCTGCCCATGAGATCTGCTTGCCATATTTTTGCTTTATAGGCCATAAGAGCCGACGCGCTTTATCCAAATTTGCGTTGTCTGGCCATGAGTTCAGGGGAGCAAAGCGTTGTTGGCCTGCACCCGCACCACCTCGGCCATCGCCAACCCGGTAGGTACCTGCACTGTGCCATGCCATACGAATAATAAGTCCGCCATAGTGACCAAAATCTGCTGGCCACCAGTCTTGGCTGTCAGTCATTAAACTGGTGAGATCTTTTTTAAGCGCCTTATAGTCGAGCTTCTTAAATTCTTCAGCGTAGTTAAATGCTTTTCCCATAGGATCCGAGGAGGGTGCATTCTGACGCAGTATCCTGAGATTCAGCTGCTTAGGCCACCAATCATGGTTTGACCGACTTTTAACTTGGGAGTTTCCGTGAACAATTGGACACTTTTTTTCATCTGTCATCTGCTTTACCCATCCTTGCGTATTTATTTTATTTTTTATCAAGATTAATCAAGCGATGTCCAGTTTTTTAATTTCAAGCACTAAAAACCCCCTGGTCTTTTATCAGGCACCAAGGTAGTATTTGTCATTAAAAACATTACATGCTAGTTAAGATACTTTTTAAAAAATTCTAGCTAAACCACTTAAATGGATTTTCGTATTATAAAGAGCCTCATAACATGCCTATATCTGAAGCGAAATCCACTTTAATTCAAGAAAACATCTTAAATTTATTTAATCAAGTCGTTCAGCTAAAAAAGGATTTTAGATCCCTAAGCCGCAAAGAGCTCATGATTTCTATTTATAATTCCCTTGATGACAAACATGAGTTTAATGAAAGTGTCCGCATTAAATTACAACAGGCCCTGCAAAGTGTAAAACCCGGTGTATTAGATCCCAATCTTGTCCTTAGTGATGGACCCTTTAAGGGGAATACTATTACCTGGTTGAGTGCTTATATTGCAGCATCAGGATGTTCTTTTCCTCAGCAAGAACGAGCAGGTTTATTGGGCTATCCCTTTTTTTTAAGGCGTTTGCATGAGCTATCACATATAAGTGGATTAAACCTATCTGCCGCCTCTGAAACAACAACATCACAGCTCAGTGCCTTATGGTTGGCCGTATATGCGGATTTAAGAGATCATAAACATGGTTACGAATGGTTTACTGAGTTTTTAGTAGGAAAACTTAACGGTGAGCAATTGGCAAAATTAAATGTCAATGCAATGGGACGTGCTGATGGGATAGGCTGTTCAGTGTTAGCAATGATGATCAAAGAAGATTATGCTAGCAAAGATACACCGGATTATATCCACAAATTACTTGCCAAGGTGTCACCGCTTAAATACCCCCAGTTTTATGATTTTAACAAAAAGGTGATAGATAAAGAAAATATGGGCATGACTACCTTGTGTCTTGCTGCTCAAGCTGAAGCGAGTGCGGTAAAGCGTGATGTGCCTGTCAGTGAAAAAAGTGCCTTTGTTTCTATTATGAAAAAAGCTGATATTAATAATTTGGATCTCAACGCGCCAATAATAGTTGGCAAAAACAAAGGTAAAACAGCGCTTTGGTATGCAGCTTATATTGCAACCGGACAAATTTATGAAGGCTTTGATGTAATCGTTGAGAAAGCGGATATAGATACGCTCAATTTAAACGCTAAAGCAGAAGATCCTAAAGATGATGATGCCAATAGCTCTGTGTTATGGCTGGCCAGCTTTGCATTCGTAAATTATCGACATGGATACCCTATACTCACTATTTTAAGAAATCGTACAGATTTATCCACGCTTGATTTTAACAACTGTCCAACAACGGATAAAGATGGCGATAAAGGTAAGACAGTGTTGTGGCAATGCGCTTTAGCTGCTTTAAATGGTCAACCAGGAGATGATGAAGCGCTTCTCATTATTTTAAGTAATAGTGCAAATCTTGCCTTGGACTATGGGGCTAAACCGGTATCAGGCGAATATGCCAATTATAGTGTGAGCTCTCTTATCATACAATTGGCTAAAGAAGGCAATGTCATGCCTCTGATAAAAATGCTGCAAGATAAAAATAGACCCCAAGATATAAAACAACAAATTACACCCTCAATTTATGCTACGTTGTGTGTCATGCTAAGAGAACTGAGCTTGGATAGAGATGATTTACCAGACTTCAATAGCCTGCATGGATTTTTGCTCCAAGAAAATATGAGTGATGCTCTATTGAATGAGGTAGTCCCCTGTGGGGAATTCATAGGCCAAACGGTGTTTATGCAAGTCCTTGAGCTTGCACTTGATGGCTATCCACAATTACTTGAGAAAGCCCTTGCGAAGGGTAGCAAAACACTTCACGGCCGAGAAAGTCAGCTTGGGCCAATATGTGACAAGCTCTTGAGCCTGAAAAAAATGTGTCAATTTCAAGATATTGACTCTAAACAAGCGCAAAGCATGTTAGCGGCGTATTTGTCTGATAGAAGCACAGTGGAAGACTATGTCAAGATGGAAGACAGTGTGCAGGGACTCTTAGTGAGTTTTGAAAAATTGCAATTGCAGGCTGATGCAAATAATTTGATGGCATCCTTTGATGGGAAGCTGAAATATACACGAAGTAGATGGGAACCATAAATGAATAATAGCGATAAATTGCTCATCACGCTGAAATCTTTGCTAAGCGACCTTAGCCTACAAGAAGGTGAGGATGCTCATGCCAACATAACAATAGAAAATCCTGAAAATTTTAAAATGGCTATGCGCTTTTGCTTTGAGGAACTATTTGATTATCTTAATGTGAATGTTTCTCCCAGGTCAGAAATTATACTTGCAAAAATAAACTGGTTGCGTGATTTCTATGAAAACGCGCCTGAAAGTTTTACAAATGAAAATATAGAAAGATGTTATGAAACCAACAGCGCAATTGCTATGTTCTTTAATTGCATCAACTTAAGTCAATTGCCTCAATGGAAACATGGCGGACAATTACATTTTGCTTATGCTTGCTTCTATCTCCAAACTGCATTCATCTGTAATTTAATGATGACTTCACATCTTTCCCGGCCTTGTTTGGATGCTGCACTTGGTGCATTACATGAATTTAGCATTTACACATGGACAAAGAATGATAATGATGGTTTTGAAGTTATTAGTGAGCATTTGAAAACTTTAGCGGCACAACTACAAAAAAAATCAAACCTTATCAAAGAATACATGAGAAAGAATGTTATTTGGCCTAAAGAAGCTAAATTACATATTGAAAGACTAAATTCAAAATCCATTGACACTAAAGGGACTCTATTTGGGCAAGTAATATCTGCAGGAAATGCGCTTTTAAATGATGATGCCAATATGTCAATTTTAGAGCAGCTATCACAGGCAGCATTAAAAATTAAAGAAGGTACACAGCCACGCACACAATTCATCACTTACATGAACGCTAATCTACATGCATTTATGTATGATATCAGTTGGAATCCTGAAAACAGTTGTTTTGATATTCTTTGTATCGACTCAATAAACAACGATTTTGTTTATGATCTTAGCGCTAATCTCAGTGATTTTTTAAGTGAATCTGGCAATGCATCTCGCTTCGTTTTGTGTAAAACAGATTTACAAAAAGATGACGAATCCTGTGGGCTGTATGCTATAAAATTTGCAAAAATAGCATCTGGTTTACAATTTGAGGATTTATGGCAAAAGGGAGAAACGCCTGCGGATGAATCTTTAAAAGACTATAGCTTAAAAACTGTTCCTGTCACAGCACTAGGCCTTAAAGCCGTAACAATGGGGCAATCACTTTTGCAGATGAGTAAACAACTTGCCACCTTTGGTTTTGAAGCGCAACCTAATATTCTAACCAGATTTAATTCAGCAGTGAAAGTGCCCAGCTTAAGAAATAAAACGACTGTATATCACCGCGAGAAG
>CAZBZP010000038.1:0-14194 GCA_964496435.1 Uncultured Candidatus Berkiella sp. | reverse complement strand
ATATCTCCTGCGCTGATTTAACCATCAAAATCGATGTTAAAACCATTGAGCTTCCTGAAGCCAAAGCAGTGGATGATTGCAATGCTATCTGTGTCACAGAGCAAGTTTGTGGCAAAAACACAAGCGTTCAATCTTCTACTAAAGCCAACGGTAATTTGCTCTCTAATGATTTGAACTTAGGAGCTGATCCATCTAGCATTATCCGAATCGCTGATAGTAAGAATCCTAATGGCGTTGCACCTGATGCTCATGGTGATATTATCATTCAAGGCTTATTTGGTTTACTCACTGTTCATACAACTGGTGCTAATGCAGGTCAATACAGTTATGAACTCAATGCAGATGCTGTTCCACCTAAAGAGGGAGCCAAAGAAACCTTCACCTATACCTTACAAGAATCCAACTGCGGGGATACGAGTTGCGCTAACTTAAACATTAATATTGATGTGAAGCAAATTAATGTACCAGAGCCACCCTGCAATAATCCTCCTCCTTGTGAGCCTCCATCCCCTCCTCCTTGTGATAGCAAACCTCCTTGTGACAACAAGCCACCCGTTTGCAATGACAAACCAGCTTGTGATAACAAACCACCCGTTGTTTGTAATGACAAGCCAAAATGTGATGATAATCCTAGAGAACAACATCACAAGCATAAAGAACATAATGGAAATAAAGGTCATGATGTTTGCGACAGCAAAGAACATCACAATAAACATGATGATAAACATAAAGACTCTCATAAGAAAGATTGTGATCATGATAACCGTAACAACGAACATAACAATCGTGACAATGATCACAACAATCGCGACAATGAACATAATAACCGTGACCATCAAAAAGTTTGCGGTAACATTCATGATGGCGATGGCGCTAGAGATAACCATGATTGCAAAGTTGTCTCCTTTAGATGCCAAGATGAACATGGTCATATAAGAGATTGCAAAGCAGGTGACTGTGTCAAAACTCAACATGGTGGTGAATTTAGTATGCATGAAAATGGAAGCTTCAGTTATTGCCATAAAAACGGAAGTTCATTCAATGAATATTTTGAATACACAACCTGTGACAAACATGGCAATCGCGATTGCAAATCCTTTGGTATCCATACTGATGATATGAGAGGGCATGATAATCATGATTTCTCGCATCAAGATAGATGCGATTATATCAAAGATATCTCAGATATCAGAGATTGCGCGAAAATCAATATGAAAGATCTTGGCATTGGTCACTGTGATTTAGGCAACATCAAAGGAGATGCTCATTCCAATACCAATAATGGATCTGATTGCAGCAATGGTATTCTCAACAATTGCCCATCCAATAGCAATCATTGTGAGTTACCACCTTTAGCATGCCAAGCTCCTGTTGTTCACTGCGCATCACAAGCAATTGAACATCATACGCAAATGGTAATGCATGAAGTACACGTGCAAAAATAGCCAGATTTTCCCCATTGCTTGAACAATGGGGAAAAACCTTATGGCCTATAACGATTCAGGGATGTACCTCAAAATAAAAAGCTATTTTCTAGTGCTAAAGTCCAAGAAAAAATACGAAATTAGTACCAAAGTATTACTGTTATTTCACGAAATAAGACCATGGTATTAGAGCATTTTTTGTGTTTAGTACTATTGTCCAATTCTATAGGAAGCTATTTTTATGTGAAATTAACTTAGTAGCATCTTAAAACAATATAACTTTAAAAATGGTGAATACACACCTAAAGATGCAAGAACAGAAGGTGGTTGTTTATGAAAGATACAGAAAATAATAAGTTGCAGGACAATGCACCTCTAAAAGGTGAATCACCTGAACTACTATTAGCTGCGGCTACAGAAGATAGCTCCTTTCTTTCATCCGTAAAAGATGCAATTGGATCTTTTTTTGAAAGTAAACCAGAAGGTGAAGATGCCGCTGACAGTCAAGGCGCTGATAAAGGTGCTGATGCAGATGCTAGCGCCGCTGGCACTGAGGCTGATGCTTCTTCTTCAAATAACGGTGATGATGCTGCCGAAATTATTGGGGTATTTGATTCTGGCGGTGATGCGCTTGTTAATGAAAATGGACAGGAAGCTAATCCTGAATCTGTACCAAGAGATCTAACCATTGCTGATATCGAAGAAATGACCAAGGCTGAAGCAGGTGGAGAAGCTGGAGGCCATGACTCAGATCTCACCTATAATCCTTATGGCTTACCCTATTTACAACAAAGCGTTCCCAGAGATTTAGGGATTGGTAACACGACAGGCATTGTCCTGCAAGTATTCTTACCCCCATTGCCACCAGTACTTGTTAATCTCTTAAATCCACCTCCACCACCAGATAACTGTAATCCACTTGTCTTGGATAACGATAGTAATTCAGTCAAGGCAGTAGTAACAGTTTGTGATTGTGACTGTGCGGAACCAAAATTAAAATCTTCCACTGCGGCCACCGGTAACTTATTAAGCAATGATCAAATTAATGATGATACGGTCATCGCTAGAATCATTGATAGCAAACATCCTAATGGCGTTACTCCCGATGCCAATGGCGACATCATTATTGACGGTGTTTATGGTACCTTGACAGTGCATACCACTGGACCAAACGCTGGAGAATATACCTATGTACTTGACCTAGGCGTAATACCTAAAGATGGCGTTACCGATGTCTTTACATACGATCTTGTAGATTTAGATTGTAAATTAGCAGGTAATGCCACCCTAACCATCAACATCGGCGTTGAGACCATTCATTTACCTGAATCTGAAGCCGTTAATGATTGTAACTCCATATGCGTTGTAGAAACCATTTGTGGTTGTGACGACCCAAGCACAGCTAAAGTTAAATCATCCACCACAGCAAGCGGTAATTTATTAAGTAATGATATTAATATTGATAGTGACCCATCGACCATTGTTAAAATATCGGATAGTAAACACCCTAATGGTGTTACCCCAGATGCTAATGGGGACATCATCATCGATGGTGAATTCGGCACCCTAACCGTTCATACCACAGGACCTAATGCTGGTGAATATACCTATGTCTTAGATCAAGGCGTAGTACCTAAAGATGGTCAGGTAGACAAATTCACTTATTCTTTATTAGATAGCAATTGCGGTGAAACGACTACAGCAGATCTGAAAATCAATATTGACGTACATCTTATCCATCTGCCAGAAGCCAAAGCGGTTGATGATTGCAACTCCATTTGTGTTGTAGAAACCATTTGTGGTTGTGATTGCGAAAGCACAGCCAAAGTGAAATCATCTACGACTGCCACTGGCAATTTATTAGACAATGATAAAAATATTGATAGCGACCCTTCAAGCATTATTAAAATCTCTGATAGTAAGCATCCCAATGGCGTCGTTCCTGATGCCAATGGTGATATTATTATCGAAGGCAAATTTGGTACCTTAACCGTTCATACTACAGGTCCTAATGCAGGTGACTATAGCTATGTGTTAAATCTAGGTGTCGTGCCTAAAGATGGCCAAGTAGACAAATTTACTTACACCTTATTGGATAGTAATTGTGGCGAAACCACCTGTGCTGATCTAAAAATTAGCATGGATGTACATCTTATCCATCTTCCTGAAGCCAAAGCAGTTGATGATTGCAACTCCATTTGCGTCGTAGAAACCATCTGTGGCTGTGACAATGAATCAGCTAAAGTTAAATCATCAACCACAGCAGAGGGCAATCTATTAAGCAATGATAAAAACATTGATTGCGACCCTTCAAGCATTATCAAGATCTCTGATAGCAAGCATCCTAATGGCGTTGTGCCTGATGCCAATGGTGATATCATTATTGAAGGCAAATTTGGTACCCTAACCGTTCATACCACAGGTCCCAATGCTGGTGAATATAGCTATGTGTTAAATCTAGGTGTCGTGCCTAAAGATGGCCAGATAGACAAATTCACTTACACCTTATTAGATGGCAATTGCGGTGAAACCACTTGCGCAGATTTAAAAATTAACATTGATGTACATACCATCTATTTACCTGAAGCCAAAGCAGTCGATGATTGCAATTCCATATGCGTTGTTGAAACTGTTTGTGGCTGTGATAATGAATCAGCTAAAGTTAAATCATCCACCACAGCAGAAGGGAATCTATTAAGCAATGATAAAAATATTGATTGCGACCCTTCAAGCATTATCAAAATCTCTGATAGCAAGCATCCCAATGGCGTTGTTCCTAATGCCAATGGCGATATCATTATCGAAGGTCAGTTTGGTACCTTAACGGTTCATACCACAGGCGCACATGCCGGTGAATATAGCTATGTCTTAAATCAAGGTGTCGTGCCTAAAGATGGCCAGATAGACAAATTCACTTACACCTTATTAGATGGCAATTGCGGTGAAACTACCTGTGCAGATTTAAAGATAAACATTGATGTGCATACCATCCAGCTCCCAGAATCTAAAGCTGTTGATGATTGTGCTTCCATTTGTGTTGTTGAAAGCCAACCTTCTGGATGTGATAGCTCCCCTAAAGTTAAATCATCTACAACTGCATCTGGTAACTTATTAAACAATGACACCAACATTAACGAAGATCCTTCTTGTATTATCAGAATATCTGATAGCAAACATCCTAATGGCGTAATGCCCAATGCTGTTGGTGATATTATAATCGATGGCCTCTATGGTACCTTAACAGTGCATACAACAGGGGCTCATGCAGGAGAGTTTTCCTATGTCTTAAACCCTGGTGTGTTGCCCAAAGATGGCAATTACGATGTGTTCACCTATACCTTAAAAGACAGTAATTGTGGTGATACAACTTGTGCGGATCTTAAAGTTAAGATTGACGTCCAAACTATTGTGGAACCTCCACCAAAATGTGAACCACCTCCACCTTGCCATGATAATCCCCCCCCTTGCGACAGCAAGCCACCTGTTTGCGATGACAAACCACCTTGCGATAGCAAGCCACCCGTTTGTGACGACAAGCCACCCTGTGAAAGCAAACCACCAGTTTGTGATGACAAGCCTCCCTGTGAAAGCAAACCACCTGTTTGCGATGACAAGCCACCTTGTGAGGACAAACCACCTGTATGTGAACCACCTAAACAACCTGATTGTGGTTGTGATGAGAAAGTATCAATACAAGTACAATTCAAGAATACCGATGCTTCCTATGACAATAGCTTTGGCTATTACATTAAAGACGCGAATGGCAACCCACTCAGCGGTGTTATCATCTGGGCAGGTGCGCATGAAGCTGCGGCTAATGCTACTTACACCATTAATTGCGTCAATCCCTGCGATATTGGCTTCTTTATAATACCCAATGGCGATAACCTTAATGCAGGCCTACATGATGGTGAACATGTCAACTTTATTAATGTTAATGGCGTTTGGGAAGCACAAATAGCAGGCAGCAATATAATACTCAATGGTACTGATGCCCATGTTTATTTTGACCAAGGTTCTCTAAATATTGACCATATTTCACATCTTCAAACCTCCGTTAATGGTGATGTCACTACACAAGGCTGGGAAGATTTGCTCAACGGCGGTGATAAAGATTATAACGATGTAATTATTCAAACCACACAAACTGCTTGCAATACTTGCGATAAAAAGGATGATGATAAACCTCCTCATCATGAAGAAAAATGTGAAGACAAACCACGCCAAGATAGTTGTCAAGTTGTATGCGATGATAACAAACCCAAAGGGGATGACAAAGATAATCATCATGACAAGAAAAATGAAGATAAGCACAATGATGACAATTGCATTGTTAGTGGCAAAGATAAGGATGATCATGCCAAAGATTGCAATGATAATGCACACAAAGACAATCGCGGTCATGATTCAAAGGACTGTGATGTCCAACCTACTTGTGGCAACGTAATCAAAGATAACTGTGATAATAGCCATGATGGCTTATATATTGCAGGATTTAAGTATTATGATAAGAACAACAATCTTTGCAGTGCTAAATGCGGCGAAAAAGTTGTTACCCATTCCGGGGCTGAATTTTGCATGAATAAAGATGGTAGCTATTCTCACACTCAGCCTGATCATAACAAATCATTCTGCGATGACATTAGCTATACAATCAAAGGTTCACATGGATACAGTGAAAAGTCGAGTTTTAGCATACATACCGCTGACTGTGCACCACAATCTGGTCTGGATGACGAGAGCTCCCACAAATCAAATTATATTGTGGATATCAGCGATTTAGCTCCAAAACACTCACTTTCCATGAAAGAAGTAGGAATCAATAATCTCTCTAATCATTCAGCTAATGATAATCAAAAGCAAGGTTTAGAAAAGTATGGTTTAAGTGCTCAAGCTGCAAGTGACAATCATGCTTCGCAATCACATGCTTTACCATTGCTAGTGAATGAGCATAGTGGCCCTCATGCCGTTGAACAACATTTCCAACAAGCTGTACAAGAAACACATGTAATGAAATAAAAGTTTAGTTACACCCTAACATTTTTCCAACCTACTATATTAAATGTTAGGGTTGAGCAACAATTTGCACACTTTCCTCTCGGATGCATATCTACAAAAAAACATCCTGATAATATTACCGTTAAAACAACTAAATCATATGTCGAATTTCATTCATAGTACTATTGTCCAATGCTAAGCGATTCCTTTTATTGTTAAATATTATCTATTAGTCCTGAAAAAATATTCAATTTAAAGGTGAATATTCACGCAACACGTTATTAAATAACGAAGGCTATTAAATATGAAAGCCACTAAACAAACGACCTTGCCAGAAAAAGGTGAAGCGCCCGCTTCAAAAATTGAAAAAAGCATCCCCTCAAACAAGGAAAATTCTGTTGATGTTGCCACAGATGCACGTCAAGAAGATGATGAATCTTTACTAGCAAGGTTAAAACACGCTATTCAATCATTACTTGGCATTGATCAAGATCAATCAGATGGTTTATCACCAATGCCTGAACAGGAAGATAGTAGCCATCATGCGGCTACAACTTCAGATAATGCCTCCCCTTCTCAATCAGAAATTATTGGGGTAACGAATGATGAAAGTGGAATTGGATTGCCCAGCGCAGATAGCACTGTTGAACAACTTAGCATCGAACAGATAGAAGAAATGGAAAAAGCCGAAGCCGGCGGTGAATCAGGAGGACATGATTCAGATTTGACGAATATTGGATTTGGCTTAGGATACTTTGTTAATAGCCTACCTCGTGATTTAGGCATAAGCCCTCTTCCTGGTTTTTTACAACAAGTGATTTTTCCTCTTATTCAATCAGCGCCACCAGCTCCCATCAACCTCATACCTTCGGCGCAAAATGATAGTATAGGTGCTAATGGCGAACCATTAACCTTTTATGAAAAAGCCCTAGCAGATGGTACAGCGCCAGGAAGCGAACCACTTATTATTCGTGGTAATGTTTTAAGTAATGATAATTTAGGTGATCAGCCAGATAAATTTGTTGATCTTAGCTTTCCCGGCGCAGATGTTGTCAAAACAGGCAATGTATGGACCATTGATAATGGTCATGCGATTTTAACCCTTTATGTAGCGGATGAGGGTTCTCATAAGAAGGGTGATTTTTCGTATGAGCTATATAATAGTGTGCAAGAGCCAAATAGTAAAGGCCCAATAGAACTTCAAGACATATATACTTACACTTTCCAAGATGCAAGCGGTGATAAAGCAAGTGCGAATATTATTGCTTCAATTATTGATGATAAGCCTCTTGTTACACTCTCAGCTGATATAGCTGTTGAGCCTTCTCTTACTGTAGATGAGCATAACATTGGCGTTTCGAATTCAACCGATTTTTCAGGTAGTTTCATAGAGTCGCATATTTTTGGTGCTGATGGGCCTGCAGCGTCCAACCCTTTAGTTACAAATTATACTTTGTCGATATCCAATCCTACGGGAGTAGATAGCGGCCTTCAAGACAGCGCAACCCATCAAGACATTTTCCTGATTATGAACAATGGCGTGGTGGAAGGTCATGTGGGCAGCATTAATGGTGCGCTTTCTTTCACGGTTTCAGTCGATACGAATACGGGTGTTGTAACGCTTAATCAAATACTGGGGATAGTCCAACCTGATGGCACCAACCCTGATACCAATGAACCCGTTTCAATGGGCACTGCCAATCTAATCCAATTAACACGTTCAGAAACCATCACAGATGGTGATGGTGATAGTCAATCTGCAGCTGCCACCATTAACATTGCCGATCACTTGATATTTTTAGATGCCGGACCTTCTGTCTCGGTAAACACCACTGACTCCATACCTTCTATTACGGTCGATGAAAATGCGATTGATGTGCCCAAATCGGCGAATTTCGCCAGCAGTTTCTCTGACTCTGTTTCTTATGGGGCGGATGGCCCTGCGGCTAATTCGGCCTTAGTAACCAATTATGTTTTATCGATTGCTAATCCTGCAGGCACCAATAGCGGACTTCAAGATAGCGCAACCCACCAAGATATTTTCTTGATTATGAATAACGGTGTGGTAGAAGGCCATGTGGGTAGCATTAATGGTGCGCTTTCCTTTACAGTTTCTGTTGACACGAATACGGGTGTTGTAACCTTAGATCAAAAACTGGGTATTGTTCAGCCTGATGGCACCAACCCTGATACCAATGAAGCGGTATCCATGACGATTGCGAATTTAATCCAATTAACGCGTTCTGAAACCGCAACGGATGGTGATGGCGATAGTCAAACTGCTGCGGCCACCATTAATATTGCTGATCATCTCACCTTCTTAGATGCTGGCCCTCATGTGTCTGTGAACACCGCAGGCTCTATACCTTCTATTACGGTTGATGAAAATGCGATTGATGTGCCTAAATCCGCCAATTTCGCCAGCAGTTTCTCAGACTCTGTTTCTTATGGCCCAGATGGCCCTGCAGCCAATGCGGCCTTAGTAACCAATTATGTTTTATCCATCTCCAATCCAGCAGGCACCAATAGCGGCTTGCAAGATAGCGCAACCCATCAAAATATTTTCCTGATTATAAATAACGGTGTGGTCGAAGGACATGTCGGTAGCATTAATGGTGCCCTTTCCTTCACGGTGTCTGTGAATGCCAATACGGGCGTTGTAACCTTAGATCAAAAACTGGGTATTGTGCAACCTGATGGCACCAACCCTGATACCAATGAAGCGGTATCCATGACGATTGCCAATTTAATTCAATTAACGCGTTCAGAAACAGCCACTGATGGTGACGGCGATAGTTCTAGCAGTTCTGCCACCATTAATATTGCCGATCATCTCACCTTCTTAGATGCCGGCCCTCATGTGTCTGTGAACACCACAGGCTCTATACCTTCTATTACGGTTGATGAAAATGCGATTGATGTGCCTAAATCCGCCAATTTCGCCAGCAGTTTCTCAGACTCTGTTTCTTATGGCCCAGATGGCCCTGCAGCCAATGCGGCCTTAGTAACCAATTATGTTTTATCCATCTCCAATCCAGCAGGCACCAATAGCGGCTTGCAAGATAGCGCAACCCATCAAAATATTTTCCTGATTATAAATAACGGTGTGGTCGAAGGACATGTCGGTAGCATTAATGGTGCCCTTTCCTTCACGGTGTCTGTGAATGCCAATACGGGCGTTGTGACCTTAGATCAAAAACTGGGCATAGTTCAGCCTGATGGCACCAACCCTGATACCAATGAAGCGGTATCCATGACTATCGCCAACTTAATTCAATTAACGCGTTCAGAAACGGCTACTGATGGTGATGGGGATAGTCAAACTGCTGCCGCAACCGTTAACATTGCCGATCACTTAGTATTTTTAGATGCCGGCCCTCATGTGTCTGTGAACACCACAGGCTCTATACCTTCTATTACGGTTGATGAAAATGCGATTGATGTGCCTAAATCCGCCAATTTCGCCAGCAGTTTCTCAGACTCTGTTTCTTATGGCCCAGATGGCCCTGCAGCCAATGCGGCCTTAGTAACCAATTATGTTTTATCCATCTCCAATCCAGCAGGCACCAATAGCGGCTTGCAAGATAGCGCAACCCATCAAAATATTTTCCTGATTATAAATAACGGTGTGGTCGAAGGACATGTCGGTAGCATTAATGGTGCCCTTTCCTTCACGGTGTCTGTGAATGCCAATACGGGCGTTGTGACCTTAGATCAAAAACTGGGCATAGTTCAGCCTGATGGCACCAACCCTGATACCAATGAAGCGGTATCAATGACTATCGCTAATTTAATTCAATTAACGCGTTCTGAAACCGCAACGGATGGTGATGGCGATAGTTCTAGCAGCTCTGCCACCATAAATATTGCCGATCATCTCACCTTCTTAGATGCCGGCCCTCATGTGTCTGTGAACACCACAGGCTCTATACCTTCTATTACGGTTGATGAAAATGCGATTGATGTGCCTAAATCCGCCAATTTCGCCAGCAGTTTCTCAGACTCTGTTTCTTATGGCCCAGATGGCCCTGCAGCCAATGCGGCCTTAGTAACCAATTATGTTTTATCCATCTCCAATCCAGCAGGCACCAATAGCGGCTTGCAAGATAGCGCAACCCATCAAAATATTTTCCTGATTATAAATAACGGTGTGGTCGAAGGACATGTCGGTAGCATTAATGGTGCCCTTTCCTTCACGGTGTCTGTGAATGCCAATACGGGCGTTGTGACCTTAGATCAAAAACTGGGCATAGTTCAGCCTGATGGCACCAACCCTGATACCAATGAAGCGGTATCAATGACTATTGCGAATTTAATCCAATTAACACGTTCAGAAACGGCCACTGATGGTGATGGCGATAGTTCTAGCAGCTCTGCCACCATTAATATTGCCGATCATCTCACCTTCTTAGATGCCGGCCCTCATGTGTCTGTGAACACCACAGGCTCTATACCTTCTATTACGGTTGATGAAAATGCGATTGATGTGCCTAAATCGGCGAATTTCGCTAGCAGCTTCTCAGACTCTGTTTCTTATGGCCCAGATGGCCCTGCAGCCAATGCGGCCTTGGTAACCAATTATGTATTATCCATCTCCAATCCTGCAGGCACCAATAGCGGTTTGCAAGATAGCGCAACCCACCAAAATATTTTCTTAATTATGAATAATGGCGTGGTCGAAGGACATGTCGGTAGCATTAATGGTGCCCTTTCCTTCACGGTGTCTGTGAATGCCAATACGGGCGTTGTGACCTTAGATCAAAAACTGGGCATAGTTCAGCCTGATGGCACCAACCCTGATACCAATGAAGCGGTATCAATGACTATCGCCAATTTAATCCAATTAACACGTTCAGAAACGGCCACCGATGGTGATGGCGATAGTCAATCCGCTGCCGCAACCGTTAACATTGCCGATCACTTAGTATTTTTAGATGCCGGCCCTCATGTGTCTGTGAACACCACAGGCTCTATACCTTCTATTACGGTTGATGAAAATGCCATTGATGTGCCTAAATCCGCGAATTTCGCTAGCAGTTTCTCAGACTCTGTTTCTTATGGCCCGGATGGCCCTGCAGCCAATGCTGCCTTAGTAACCAATTATGCATTATCGATTGCTAATCCTGCAGGCACCAATAGCGGCCTTGTAGATAGCGCAACCCACCAAAATATTTTCCTGATTATGAATAATGGCGTGGTCGAAGGACATGTCGGTAGCATTAATGGTGCCCTTTCCTTCACGGTGTCTGTGAATGCCAATACGGGCGTTGTAACCTTAGATCAAAAACTGGGTATTGTGCAACCTGATGGCACCAATCCTGATACCAATGAAGCGGTATCCATGACTATTGCGAATTTAATCCAATTAACGCGTTCAGAAACAGCAACTGATGGTGACGGCGATAGTTCTAGCAGTTCTGCCACCATTAATATTGCCGATCATCTCACCTTCTTAGATGCCGGCCCTCATGTCTCTGTAAACACCACAGGCTCTATACCTTCTATTACCGTTGATGAAAATGCGATTGATGTGCCTAAATCCGCTAATTTCGCTAGCAGTTTCTCAGACTCTGTTTCTTATGGCCCAGATGGCCCTGCGGCCAATGCGGCTTTAGTAACCAATTATGTATTATCGATTGCTAATCCTGCAGGCACCAATAGCGGCTTGCAAGATAGCGCAACCCATCAAAATATTTTCCTGATTATAAATAACGGTGTGGTCGAAGGACATGTCGGTAGCATTAATGGTGCCCTTTCCTTCACGGTGTCTGTGAATGCCAATACGGGCGTTGTAACCTTAGATCAAAAACTGGGTATTGTGCAACCTGATGGCACCAACCCTGATACCAATGAAGCGGTATCCATGACGATTGCCAATTTAATTCAATTAACGCGTTCAGAAACAGCCACTGATGGTGACGGCGATAGTTCTAGCAGTTCTGCCACCATTAATATTGCCGATCATCTCACCTTCTTAGATGCCGGCCCTCATGTGTCTGTGAACACCACAGGCTCTATACCTTCTATTACGGTTGATGAAAATGCGATTGATGTGCCTAAATCCGCCAATTTCGCCAGCAGTTTCTCAGACTCTGTTTCTTATGGCCCAGATGGCCCTGCAGCCAATGCGGCCTTAGTAACCAATTATGTTTTATCCATCTCCAATCCAGCAGGCACCAATAGCGGCTTGCAAGATAGCGCAACCCATCAAAATATTTTCCTGATTATAAATAACGGTGTGGTCGAAGGACATGTCGGTAGCATTAATGGTGCCCTTTCCTTCACGGTGTCTGTGAATGCCAATACGGGCGTTGTAACCTTAGATCAAAAACTGGGTATTGTGCAACCTGATGGCACCAATCCTGATACCAATGAAGCGGTATCCATGACTATCGCCAACTTAATCCAATTAACGCGTTCAGAAACCGCCACTGATGGTGATGGCGATAGTTCTAGCAGTTCTGCCACCATTAACATTGCCGATCATTTGGTATTCTTAGATGCTGGCCCTCATGTGTCTGTGAACACCACAGGCTCTATACCTTCTATTACCGTTGATGAAAATGCGATTGATGTGCCTAAATCCGCTAATTTCGCTAGCAGTTTCTCAGACTCTGTTTCTTATGGCCCAGATGGCCCTGCGGCCAATGCGGCTTTAGTAACCAATTATGTATTATCGATTGCTAATCCTGCAGGCACCAATAGCGGCTTGCAAGATAGCGCAACCCATCAAAATATTTTCCTGATTATAAATAACGGTGTGGTCGAAGGACATGTCGGTAGCATTAATGGTGCCCTTTCCTTCACGGTGTCTGTGAATGCCAATACGGGCGTTGTAACCTTAGATCAAAAACTGGGTATAGTTCAACCCGATGGCACCAACCCTGATACCAATGAAGCGGTATCCATGACTATCGCCAATTTAATCCAATTAACGCGTTCAGAAACAGCCACTGATGGTGATGGAGATAGTCAATCCGCTGCCGCCACCATTAACATTGCCGATCATTTGGTATTCTTAGATGCTGGCCCTCATGTCTCGGTAAATGTAAGTGGCAGCATACCTTCAATTACCGTCGATGAAAATGCGATTGATGTGCCTAAATCCGCCAATTTTGCCAGCAGTTTCTCAGACTCCGTTTCTTATGGCCCCGATGGTCCTGCAGCCAATGCTGCCTTAGTAACCAATTATGTATTATCCATCTCCAATCCTGCAGGCACCAATAGCGGCTTGCAAGATAGCGCAACCCATCAAAATATTTTCCTGATTATAAATAACGGTGTGGTCGAAGGACATGTCGGTAGCATTAATGGTGCCCTTTCCTTCACGGTGTCTGTGAATGCCAATACGGGCGTTGTAACCTTAGATCAAAAACTGGGTATTGTGCAACCTGATGGCACCAACCCTGATACCAATGAAGCGGTATCCATGACTATCGCGAATTTAATCCAATTAACACGTTCAGAAACAGCCACTGATGGTGATGGCGATAGTTCTAGCAGCTCTGCCACCATTAATATTGCCGATCATCTCACCTTCTTAGATGCTGGCCCTCATGTGTCTGTGAACACCACAGGCTCTATACCCTCTATTACGGTTGATGAACATGCGATTGATGTGCCTAAATCCGCTAATTTCGCTAGCAGTTTCTCAGACTCCGTTTCTTATGGGCCGGATGGTCCTGCAGCCAATGCTGCCTTAGTAACCAATTATGTATTATCCATCTCCAATCCAGCAGGCACCAATAGCGGCTTGCAAGATAGCGCAACCC
>CAZBZP010000037.1:0-14702 GCA_964496435.1 Uncultured Candidatus Berkiella sp. | reverse complement strand
TAATGCTGGATGGGTCGCAATCCACATTTTTATCGTTAGCTAATAAGTTGCCAGAAGCACTGGTAGCGGATTTCACTTTTGGATCATCGCAACCACAGACGGTTTCAACCACACAGATGGAATTGCAATCATCCACCGCTTTGGCTTCAGGAAGCTCAATGGTTTTTACATCGATTTTGATGGTTAAATCAGCGCAGGAGATATCACCGCAATTAGATTCTTGTAAGGAGTAGGTGAATTTATCACTGTCACAATCATTAGGTGTTGCATTTGCATCAAGTACGTAGCCGTATTCGCCGTTTGCATGGACGGTTAAAGTACCAAATTGGCCATGAACGATAATATCGCCATTGCCATCAGGGCCCACGCCGTTGATTTTAATAATGCTGGATGGGTCGCAATCTACGTTTTTATCATTGGCTAACAAGTTGCCAGATGCGCTGGTAGCGGATTTCACTTTTGGATCATCGCAACCACAGACGGTTTCAACCACACAGATAGAATTGCAATCATCCACCGCTTTGGCTTCAGGAAGCTCAATGGTTTTTACATCGATTTTGATGGTTAAATCAGCGCAGGAAGGCTCCCCGCAGCTTGCATCTTGTAATAGATAAGTAAATTTATCACTGTCACCATCATTTGGTGTAGCATTAGCATTTAGCACATAACTGTATTGGCCAGCATCAGCGCCTGTTGTATGAACGGTAAGTGTGCCGAATTGGCCTTCAATAACGATGTCTCCGTTTGCATTAGGTTGGACACCGCCTGGATGTTTGCTGTCAGAAATTTTAATAATGCTTGCTGGGTCGCAATCAAGGTTCTTATCATTTGCTAATAAATTACCTGCTGCGAAAGTGGCAGATTTGACTTTTGGATCATCACATCCGCATTTTGTTTCAACGACACAGATGGAATTGCAATCATCCACCGCTTTAGCAGGTGTTTTATCACAGCTACCTGAGTGTTGATTGCAGCTGCCTGAGCTGCCACAAGGTGCGCTTTGATGATTGTTACATTGTGAAGAACTATGATTATTGCCATCTGAATGTTGGTTATTAGAACCAGAAGATTGACAAACTGAACCAGAATGATGATCGCCACTGCCTGAATGTTGGTTATTTGAGCCTGAAGATTTACAAACAGGGCCTGAACTGTGGTTGTTACCATCTGAATGTTGGTTATTTGGTGTAGAGCTTTTACAAATGGCACCTGAATGCTGATCGCCGCCGCCGGAATGTTGATTATTTGGTGCAGAAGTTTTGCAATTAGGTGCTGAACTATGATTGTTACCATCTGAATGTTGGTTATTTGGTGCAGAGCTTTTGCAAATTGCACCTGAATGCTGATCGCCGCCGCCGGAATGTTGATTATTTGGTGCAGAAGTTTTGCAATTGGGTGCTGAACTATGATTGTTACCGCCGGAGTGCTGGTTATTGGGTGTAGATGTTTTACAAATAGCACCTGAATGTTGATCGCTACTGCCTGAATGTTGATTCTTTGGTGCTGAATTATGATTATTACTGCCTGAGTGTTGGTTATTAGGCGCTGATGTTTTACAAATAGCACCGGAATTGTGGTTATTGCCACTTGAGTGTTGATTATTGTTAGGTGTTGAATGCTGGTTGTTTGAAGCGCTGTGATTATTGGGAGCGCTATGTTGGTTGTTATTCGGTGTACTGTGTTGATTTGCGCTTGCACTTTGATGATTATTATTTGAGCTTGAGTGTTTGTTATTACCAGAGGATTTATGTTTGTCACCCGGAGAAGAAGAGCTATGCTGATCTGTCCCTCCAGGACATGAGGATGGTGGCGTTATACATGAGTTCCCTTTCCCTGCGATAGTTGTCTGAACTTCATTTACTAACTGATTAATAAGATTATTAATTTTGTTGGTGCTCATGTCATTCATCCTGTTTTTGTTATTTTGTTGGTTTTATTCTTTTTCTGTTTCCAATGGGTAAACCCATGGAAGGATAACTATAAACACAATAAAACCATGAATGGCACTTTGCTTACATTGGACGATAGTACTAATTTCTTTGAAATTATTAGAAAAAATGTAATATATATACTTATATATATGTCATGTCATATGATGTTTGATTAAATAAAATACAGTTGTACTCTTGACAGGCTGTGAAAATTAACAACTTATATTTGTGTGACATAGTACAAATGACTATGATTTTTAGAAAAGCGTGAAACGCAGATGGTAATCTTTACATGAACGAAAGTATTTTAGAACAGGCACGAAAACTATTTCAAAACAAACAGTATCTACACTGTGTCGAGCTTGTAGAAAGAAATATTGAAAATGCACCCCATCATGATATTCCTAAAATATTGGTTTTATTGGGAGATGCACATCAACAATTGGATAATAATGAGCAAGCAATCACTTACTATCGTCAGGCCTTAACTTTAAATCCATTAGACGAACGAGCTTATTTTCATCTTGCACAATCTTATAGTAATTTGAATCAACATGAAGATGAGATTTTAGTATACAAAGAAGCGCTTTCGCATTTCCCCAATCATTTTAACTTTAATTTAAACCTTGCTTTTGTTTATTTTTTTCTAAGAAAACTAGATTTAGCTAAGTCATGCTATCAAAACATGATCAAGATTGATCCCAAAAGCACAATGGCCTATAGAAATATGGGCCTGTGTTTCACTTATGAACAAGAAGATAATCCAGATGCTAAGAAGTTAATCCAATTGCTATCCATTCCTGATATCTCAAGAGAAGACGTGATGCAAGGTCATTTTGCTTTAGGCAAAATTTATCAAGATTGTCATAATTATACAAAAACCTTTTTTCATTATCAGGAAGCAAATGCTATATACGCTAATAGACGCTCATTTAAAGTACAAGAGCATATAAATTATATTTCCTATTTTATTAAAACATTTGATAATGACTTTTTTAAGAACCTTAACTTTGAGCCAAATTTATCGGATAAGCCCATTTTTGTAATTGGGTTGCCGCGCGCAGGCAAGTCTCTTGTTGAAAATGTAATCGCTTCTAATACATCTGCATATAATGCAGATGAAGTTGCCGCTTTTGAGAAAATTGCGATGCGAAATATTGGAAAGTTTGATGTAAAGCAATATTTTATCAACAATAACAATGGATCTGATGGGCAATTTTGGCAAAAACTATCAAAGGATTATCTTGAAATTCTTAATAGAAATGTGCCCCCTGATGTAAAGAGAATCATTGACACCACGCCAACAAACTACCTATTTATGGGCTTGATTCGAGTAATGTTTCCGAATGCAAAAATAATACATTGCACACGTGCCCCCTTAGATCAATGTTTGCAAATATATTTCAAATGTTTTGGAGAAGGGAATGATTATTCTTATAATCTTTCAAAACTAGGACATTACTACCTGCAATATAAAAGACTAATGAAACACTGGTGTGAAACTTTAGGGATAGAAATATTTGAAGTAAAATATGAGGAGCTTGTCTTAAAGCATGAAGCGACAGTTCAAAGGATCTTTAATTACATTGAGCTGCCTCATGAAAATCATGTTAATACTTTTTTAGATCCCTATAAAAAGGCTTTATATTCTCAAGAAATTGGGTATTGGAAGCATTATGATCAATATTTAGACATATTGAAGAACATCTTGAAGCAAGAACAAGAATTGAATAATTAATGTAGGGGCAAAGCCCCTACAACGAAGTTCAGCCCATTTTTTCAGATTGATTTTTATGACTCAAGAAAGATGTTAATAATTTATCTTTCTCATTCCAAATGTTGTTAATCCATTCTTTGAAATTTGTACGATAGATTTCGTCTTCTACATAATTTCCGGACAGAATGTTTGTGGGGATCTCTCTTTCTACCAGTTTTACAACAATGTGGTGGACTCGTCCACAAAGAAAATCCCAAAAAGTTTGACGACCTTCGGGATATATAATGGTGACATCCAAAACGTGATTGATTTTCTTATCCATCGCATTGATAGCATAAGCAAAACCGCCCAGCTTTGGATTCAGTAAATATTTATATTCTGAATGTTGCTTTTGGTGCTTTTGAGGGGTAAAGCGGGTTCCTTCCAGAAAATTTAAAATCGTCACAGGCATATGCTGATAACGTAAACAAGCTTTTTTAGTAGCCATCAAATCTTTGTTACGTAAGCTTGGATTTTTTTCGATTTGTTCTTTGGTATGTCTGTGCATAATCGGAAAATCATAAGCCCACCATGCGCCATTGAGAACGGGAAGCCACATCAACTCTTTTTTGATAAAGAATCGAATGAAAGGGATCTTTTTCAAGAAGATGCGCTGTAGCACAAGAATGTCAGTCCAGGTTTGGTGATTGCATATTATAAAATACCATTGCTTATAAGCTAAATGATCAAAGTCTGGTAATTCCCATTTGATATTCATGGTTGAATTCATCATGAAGTTATCAGAAGCAATCCAATTATCCGCAAGCCATAAGAGAATGCGGTTGCAGAAATTATATAGTCCCTGTGTTGGGGAAAGACACCTAAAAAAGTAAAAGATATACATAAATGAACACCAAAAGATGGTGTGTAAAGCTAAAAAGACGGCGTTATAGCAGCCTTTTAGAAATTGTCCTGTGCGTGTTATTATTTTTATCATTTTTATATCTTATTTTTCTTTATCTTCATCTTTGTCGGTTTTGTCTTTGCGGCTACCGCCTCGATAGGGAGCGCCAGGAGGGCGGGGGGAAAGTCTAGGTCCGCTATGTACCTGTTCACCAAATCCATGCGCTGAGCCGTAGGTTGGATCTTTTCTGGAAGAGGTATTTGCAATTTTATTTTCATCTAAAAGCTGCCATAGGTAACGGCCAGAAGGTGCTTGATTGCCAATGACCTTTTGTAGATGGCGAACTTGAACGGTGAGCAAATCACAATGCGATTCGTTTTGCAGGTGATGCGCCGTAGAACCCAAGGCATGACTATAACCACCCACACCATGGCTACCAACAATGATGAGATCACAATCATGCTGGATGCTTAAAGCCAAGATTTGATCTTGAGGAGCCCCTACTTGAATAATTTGTACTATTTCAGGAGAGGCTAGTTTTTCGCAAAGCGCTTTCAAACTGACAGCAGCATTATCAGTGGCTGCTTTTAGGTTTTCATCACGTTCATGAAATTGAACGGTATAGGTCATGGGAGGTTCAACCACATGCAAGGCGATAAGGCTAGCTTGACATAGTCGACTTAGCTTGACGGCATGATTGGCAATATAGAGACTTTGAGGGCCAAGATCAGTCGCAAATATGATACGTTGGTATAGTTTATCCACATCTCACCTTTGAGCTTTTATAGGTGACTTATAGTTAAAAAATATTGCACAAATTGCAACTGAAATTATCCTAAACTAGTAAGCTAGATGACCGTTTCGTTGAATAAACGTTGCATCAAGACTTTAACTTCATTTCCTTCTATTAAGGCTTCATGCGGCATGTTACTGAGTGCTTGTATCAAAGCTGAGCCGATAATGGCACCTTTGGCTTGTGATAGATAAGCATCATTAACGTCTTTGGCATTGCTAATGCCAAAGCCAAAAACAGCTGGCGGTGCCTTAAAGTGTTCTAACTTATTCACTATTTGGCTTGCGGCGCTGAAGTCGCTTTGCTTTTCAATACCTGTGACACCTGGGCGTGTAACCACATAAGTAAAATCTGCAGCAAGTGCGGCTATATTTTTAAAGTCAGCATCTTGGCAATCAGAAGTTGCGATCAAAACAGGTGCTATATTTTTTGCTTTGGCTTGATTACAAAATACTAAGCACTCTTCAAGTGGCACATCAGGAATTAAAACAGCATCAACACCAGCCGCACTTGCTCTGGCGTAGAAGTTTTCTATCCCTTGGTAGAATACTAAATTAGCATAAACCAGCAATCCGATAGGCAAGTTTGGATATTGTTGGCGAATATGCTTTAGCATTGCAAAACAGGCGTCCAAATTGGCTCCTGCTTGGCGCGCCGTGACGGAGGCTTGTTGAATAATGGGGCCATCTGCGATGGGATCTGAAAAAGGAATGCCAAGCTCCAAGGCATCGGCACCTCCTGCTATCACACTTTCTATAATGCGTAGGCTAATTTCGATAGTGGGGTAGCCTAGCATTAAAAAGGGTATGCGTGCGATGCGATTTTCTATAGCACATTGGGAAAAAACTTGATTAAATCGTGACATCTTATACCTTCTCCATCATCGCCATTATTTGATCCATATCTTTATCACCGCGGCCAGACAAGTTGACGATGATGATATCATTCTCTTTGCCATTTGCTGCCAAGGCCAAACCATGGGCCAAGGCATGAGAGGACTCTAAGGCAGGTAGGATCCCTTCATTTTTTGCGAGTAAATGAAAAGCTTCAAGCGCTTGCTCATTGGTTGCACCAACATACTGGCTGCGTCCTATGGCATGTAAATAAGCATGTTCGGGGCCAACACCAGGATAATCTAAGCCTGCTGCAACTGAATGCGTTGGTTTAATTTGACCATCGTCGTTTTGTAAAAATAAGCTCTTGGTGCCATGAAAAATACCACTTTGGCCACATTGTACCGTAGCACCGTGTAAACCTGTTTTAATACCTTTACCTGCTGGCTCGACGCCTATAAGCTTTACTGCTTTATCTTGGATAAATGCGGTGAATATACCAATTGCATTAGAACCGCCCCCCACACAAGCAACGACATGCGAGGGTAAGTTGCCACATTTTTCAATGATTTGTTCTCTTGCTTCAATGCCTATCACCTTTTGAAATTCTCTTACCATTAAGGGGAAAGGATGGGGACCCACAACGGAACCTAGAACATAGTGTGTATTCTCATAGGAAAAAGACCAGTCAGCTAAAGCTGCATTCACCGCTTCTTTTAGGGTTTGGGACCCTTGGGTTGCAGGGATAACTTTTGCACCAAATAGTTGCATACGTTTGACATTAGCGTGCTGCCTTTGCACATCGACAGCGCCCATGTAAATTACCGTTTCCAGACCCAGCAATGCACCCACCATGGCAGTTGCAACACCATGTTGACCAGCTCCCGTTTCAGCAATAAGACGCTTTTTACCAAGATGTTTGGCTAAAAGGCCTTGGGCTAATACTTGATTGGTTTTATGCGCACCACCGTGAACAAGATCTTCTCTTTTTAAGAAGAGTTTTGCCTTAAAATTTTTATTTAGGCGTTGGCATTCGTAAAGTGGTGTTGGTCGTCCGGCATAATCTTTTAAAAGCATAGAAAGCTTTTCATTAAAATGAACATCTTTTTGGCAGGCAATAAAAGCTTGCTCAAGTGCTGTTAATGCAGGCATTAAAATTTGGGGTACAAAACACCCGCCATATTCACCAAAATATTTATGCATTTGCATGATGGTAACCTTGTTTAAGCGTTTGGAAAAAAAGTTCTAATTTTGCTTTGTCTTTAATGCCAGGTGAAAATTCAACACCAGAGTTCACATCTAGCCCCCAGCTGTTGTAGCGCTTGGCTTCAAGCACATTGTTTGCATCAATACCGCCACTGAGCATGATATCTTTTAAAAGAGGGTGTGCTTTGATTGTGTTCCAATTAAAGGATTTTCCCGTCCCTCCAAATTTTTGCCCGATCTTATTGTCGATAAGCAATTTATCAACAAATGCGGGCATAAGCATAGGTAAGGTATTGTTTCCATCAATTGCTTTCCATATTTGGCATTTGGAAGGTAATTGTTGGCGAAGTGTAGCAATAGTGTTTGCCTCTTCTTGGCCATGAAGTTGAATAGCACTTAGGTTTAATGTTTTGGCGATGCTGACAATCTCTTTGATTTCTTGATTTACAAACACACCAACATAGTCTAATTCTGTTTGAACTATTGTCCTTGCTTGTTCTAAGGAGATCTTTCTTTTTGAGTTTGCAGCAAAAATAAGGCCCCCATAGGATGCACCCCTTTCATAGGCAAGTTGAGCATCTTCTTTTGTTGTTAATCCGCATATTTTTATAGGCCCATAAATGAAGTCGTGAATTGTTTTTAGCATATTTTGACTTTTCATTAAGCTAGAACCAATTAAAAATCCATTTACTTTTGCTAATAGGGGTTGAATATCTTGATGGGATTGTAAACCTGAGGCAGCAATGATATAGGCATTTTGAGGAAATTGGGGCGCAAGCATATTTATTCTATTCATGTCTAGTTTCATGGTTTTAAGATCACGATGATTCACGACGATGACATTTGCTTCTAAGGATTTTGCTCTTTCAAGCTCCTCTTGGGAATATACTTCTGTGAGTATGGTCATATTAAGCGCGAGGGCAAGTGTTTTACAAGCAAGATACTCATTATCATCTAATACGGATAACATCAATAGCACAGCATCTGCGCCATAATGTCTTGCCAGAGCAACTTGATAAGGAGAAACTATGATTTCTTTGCACAGAACGGGAATGGAAACTGCTTGCTTTACTTGCGCCAAATGTTCAAGGGAACCGCCAAAAAAAGGCTCATTTGTTAAAACAGAAATAGCATTTGCATATTTAGCATAAGTATTGGCTATTTGCGTAATGGGATAATTTTCTTTTAATTTACCTTCACTGGGTGATTTAAACTTACACTCGAAAATAAAACTGATTTTTGTTGCTAGCAAATGTGCTAAAAAATCCTGTTTACTTTTTTCTAAGCCTTCTATTAGCTTATTAAAAGCTAACTTTTCATTTAAGAAAGCGACATCCTGTTTTTGTCTTTTGATTATATCACTTAGCATGGCTTACCTCTTTTAAGGCCAATAATTTTTTGTAAGCCTCATCACCATCCATAATGGCTTGTGCCATGCTAACGCCGTCTTTGATGGTGGCAACTTTGTCAAGCAAAAATAAAACAGCAGCGCAATTAATGGCAACACTGGCTCGATATGCGCTTTGGCCTTTGCCTTGCAGCAAATCTAAACAAGCCTTTGCATTGTAGGCAGGGTCTTGTCCTGTAAGTGATGAGAGTGGAAAGGGTGCTATACCTGCCTCAAGTGGCGTCAATGAAA
Organism: Uncultured Candidatus Berkiella sp.; assembly: GCA_964496435.1. GTDB lineage: Bacteria > Pseudomonadota > Gammaproteobacteria > Berkiellales > Berkiellaceae > Berkiella. The sequence goes on along the minus strand of CAZBZP010000037.1, from coordinate 5,700 downwards.
AGGGAGATATTATATTATTTTTAAGCAAGTAACCTGTCGTAGTGCCATGAATGGCAATCTCATCCAAGCCTTCACCATGGACAACCAGCGCACTTTTAACACCAGTGCTTTGTAAAACTTCGGCGATTAACTTGCAGTATTTACTATCATACACGCCAATCAGCATGATATTAGGTTGTATGGGATTTAATAATGGCCCCAATAAGTTAAATAATGTTTTAATTTTCAAGCTAGAACGAAGTTGGCGTATTCTTTGTATGGCTGGGTTATAAAAAGGCGCAAATAAAAAACATAAGCCCACATCAATTAAAGCGCGTTGGGCAATATGTGAGGGTGCTTCAAGATTGACCCCTAATTTTTCGAAAAGATCTGCAGATCCACATTTCGAAGATACCGCTCGGTTGCCATGTTTTGCTACTTTTATACCAAGTGCCGCTAAAACAAATGCCACACTCGTTGAGATGTTTAAAGTGTGTTGACCATCCCCACCAGTACCTACACAATCAACAATGTCATATTGCGCATTTAATTGCGCACGGTGAGGAAAAGGGATGGCAACATTGCGTAATACTTGAAGAGCGCCCACAATTTCTTGTGCTGTTTCTCCTTTGGCTTTGAGCGCTGTCAGCAAGGCTGACATCTCAATAGCGCTTAGTTGATCACGCATAAATAGATTAAATTGTTCAAACGACTCTTCTTGGCTCAAACTCACACCCTGGCACAGCTTCTCGAGCATCAGGGGTAATTGACTTGATGTGCTATTCATAAATTAATCTCCCAAAAAAAATGCAAAAAAAAACCCACCTTGCGGGTGGGTTTTTTGCTCATTTACTATTTAATTAGTGTACAGTCGCGCGCAAAGAGGCCCACCCAGTAGAGGTGTGCCACCAATTTTGGTTTGTGAAGGATTTGTTGCGAGGTGATTTTGTATTCATATTTTAAAAACTAGCAAACACTGCTGTGCTAGGTCAAGCATTTATTCATCGACCGGATAAATGGCACGTCTTTTAATTGCTCTTATACTATTAGAACGTGAAAAATTCTCATTAACGTCTATAGTAAGTACGATAGCTTTAGGGGTATGCTGTAAGTGTGTGCATATGAGGTGCCTATGCGATTAGGTCTGATGTTAAGAATAGTGGGTATTATCTTGATATGTGCTTTTGGTCATGCCGCATTTGCCCAAGGGCAAGAAATTAGTGTGAAACTCAAAAACTTAAAGATGATACAACAACAAGAGAAGGGCGGTGACGAGCTATATATTAGTGTCACTGAATACCCAGCCCAAGGAAAACCCATTCATTATCAAGTCCCAAGTTACCCTACACATTGGTTGTCTAAATATATCACGAATGTAAAGGATGTCGTTATCTGGAAAAAGACCGATGCTAAGTGTGAAGGGGCCGAGCTCTTAATCACCTTAGTAGAGGAAGATTTCGTACCCTGGAATATGGATGATTCCTTGGGTTCTGTTGCTTTAAAGGTGGAATGTGTTAATGGTAAAGCCATAGAGAAATGGTCCATCCCTGATCAAAAAACCGCTGAAAAGATAAGCAATGAGAATGGCGCTTTTACCTTCAAGGGTAAAGGGGCGCAATATAAAGCTCTCTTCACAATCGAATCAAAAGCTATCGCTAAATAGTAACCCCGCTAATAGCCTTCCCCCATTGTTATCAAAGGGGGATTAAGGCGGGGCTGAATCAGCCTGTCTCCAAATCCAGTAAGTTGCCAATTCAAATGTAGCACCTACACTAAAATTAACGTTATTGGCCTAATCCAGGATAATTCCGTGCAAAAAATAAAGATGCTCTCTCTAAAACAAAAAAGTATTTTAGCCATAATTATGCCGGTAGCTTTTCTTATCATAAGTCAGGCTGCCTTTTATAGCTTTTCCTGGTGGGGGCTATTAACAGCAGGTATTGTGGGTTGTTTATGTTTATTTCATTTTGATTTCAAATATGTTAGCAAAATTGAAGATTTAACTTGGCAACAGCAATTACACGCCCTTATTCAAAAAGTATCAACGCCGGTTATTATTGCCGATTTAAATTATAAAATATCCTTTGCAAATAATAGTTTAAACCGTTTACAAATCGCGACCTTAGCAGAGAAAGCAGGCAATGTGGTTGAATTATTAGCAGGCGATGATGAGCAATTAAAGAAGCAGGTTAAAGAAACCCTTGATGGCTTAAAAGGAAAAGTTAAGTGTCACATTACTTGGGGCGCTAAGCAATATCAATGCACCATTAATCCATTATTTTCCCCTACAGGCAAAAATTGGGGGTTCCTGCTTGAATTCCAAGCCAACGATCAATTTGTGGCGACACAAATGTCCTTTGAAAATGACCAAGCAAACATTGTGAGTAGTGCTATTAAACATACCTCACACCCCCTCATCATACTTGATGAAAGTTTTATGATTGCAAAGGCCAGCGATAATTTTGCGCAATTAATAAGTTCTGCTAAAGCAACATTTACAAATGAAGATTTGATTGGATATAACATTATTGATTTATTGCAAAGAAATTTGCCTAATCATAGCGTTAGTTTGGAAAAAGCCTTAGCTGCCAACAAATATACCAGTTTTGTGGCAGAACATTTTAATCAAATTTGTGATTGGGTTATAACGCCTATTCAAATCAACGAGAGCAATAAAGGATATATTGTTGAGATTATGTATCCTTCTAAACAAGAATTGCTTGCATTGAAAGAAAATATTGATAGAGAGAAACAAGCAAAGGACTTTCTGGAGAAAGAATTACGCCAATTTACCCAAGGATTAGCTAATTGCAAGCTATATCAAAAAGGTAGTGATTTTGTTATTGATGAAATTCATGGACAAGAATATCATCACCCGCTCATTAAGAATTCAAGCAAAATAATGATACAGTTGTATACCGACTTACATTATTTGCATGATGAGCTTGATAGCGTCAAAGCGGCTTTAGAAGCTAATAGTGCGCCTAAAGCAAACTCAACATTGCCCTTAAAACAAATAAATGCGCTTTCAAATGCTTTGTCCAAAAATGTTTTTGAAGCCGAACAAGATTTAACAGCATTGGATCAAGAATTAGGCAAATTAAGAGGATTGTTAGCAGAGCAAAAAGGGTTGAACCAAATGTACATGAAACCCTTAAGCCGTGCCTTGAGCGTAACTGAGCAAGCGCTTGTTAAAACGGTGAGTCATTCTGAAACAATTACCTTGCTGTTACAACAGATCCATGAAAACCAAACCTTTATTTCTCAGCTGCAAGAGTTTATCGCAAAATTAGCTAAACTGCCGCGCAATGCTGAATCTGGTCAAACAACAGAAATATATCAAGAAATTATTGGCTTGCTTGATAGAGTTAAAAATACATTAGCAGTTGGCAAGTTAAAGCTAAAAGAATTATTGCTTAACTTTGATGGTTTAAATACTTCTTGGAAACAAGCACAAGAGAACTTGCAGGCATGTTTACACTCTGGCACCTCTTTTGATCAGGTTTCCAAGCGTACCAGTGCGATGAGCAATACCGCGCATGACTATAGTCAATTAATGCAGGATAAAATTGTTTCTATAATCGACTTGACGCAAAGTTTGCAAGAGAAAACTGCTAATGTAGAATTTGCCGTTGAAGCCAAAGGTGAAATGACAAGAAAGCACCATGGCTTTGATAGAAAAGTGATTGAAGTCGATGAAACCAAGAAAAAAGCAGAAGATGTTCTTTTAGAAGGTTTTGGAAAATACTAAGCCATTAAAGCCATCACATTTGATAATGATACTACATCGGAAGTGATGGCAAATCTCAGCGCTTGAATTAAAATAATGCACATCCCCATTTCTAACATAACTAAATCTAAATGCTATTCAGTTTAAGTCACAATCTATATTACAAACGGTAGGGTTTAGGGTATAAGCGGTCAATCATGCGATTGCTTATAGCATTTAAACGCTCTATATTGTGCTCAGGAATAACCCTAGTAAGCGTTTATATTGATGTTTAATACAGATACAAAAGCACTTGAAAAAATTGCCTATAAGCGTGGTCAACAATTAGCCTATGCCGGGCTTGATTTAGATGAGCAAAAACTGCATGAAAGCACCCATGAATTCCATGAGCAAGCACATGTGTATAAAGAACATTATCGACGTGGTTATGAGGTTGTCGTCTCTAAATTAAGCAAAAAAGAACGTGTAATGCGCCTTGCTTCAAGAGCTGGTTATAGCGTTGCCAACAAAGGCGATGAAATAAATGAGCATAAATTGCACAAAAGAGCCCAGGTGCATGGGGAATATGCTGATGATTATATTGCAGCCTATCGAGAGGGGTTTAACATTAAACGTGTAAGAATGCTTTCATTTCAATGTTTGGAATGATTAAATATTTAATCATTCCAAGCTTTTTCCCCACCCGCGGCTTTAAATAAGACGTGGAGTTTAAATACGGCAATTATCCATATTACAACAAATAAAATCATTAAAAGAGCAGAGTAGGGCGCAATAACTGTCATAGGTCCTATGAAAATTAACATTGCTTGTTGCAAAAATGCACCGCCTGCTTTACCAAAACGTCCACCAACCACATCCACTGCGGCTTTACCCTTGACCTTGGATTCTTCATCTAAAGGTATGTAAGTCATTTCTTTGGTAGGGTCGAATAGGGCATATTTGGTACTTTTACTTAATATAACCTGTAAAGCACCCATATAAACTGCAAAGGCCAGCGCCGTTGTCCCTAAGCCGGTAACCAGTACGCTTGCACTTTTTTCAAATATCATAAAGTAGAAGAAAAATGAGCCTGTTAACCCGATAACGATGGGAGTAAGTAGGGCTGCAACTTTCCAGCCTAACCAGCGCATTAATGAACCACCGATTAAAATTACGGCAACTGTGGATATACCGGAGATAGCACTATAGTTACCAAAAAATGCTTGCTTATCGCTGGGGTTAGGTAAGAAAAGACCTACCTGATTCTTCCAGGCCACTTCAACCAAATTGATAGAAATACCATAACAAATGACTAAGACAACTATCCATCCTAAGTATTTATTATGTAATATAAATTTAATACTCTCAGTGATACTCATTTTGAGTTTTTTCTTTGTGGAAGAGGATTCTTGAGGATCAACTAATTGTGGATCAGGAATGACTTTTTTATCTAAATAAAGGTATAAAAGCATTACCACTAAGCCACAACCTACAACAGTCCATAAAAGATAATTGACTGTGATACCATAACTCGCAATAGGATCTTCTAAGTGAGCTCCCTTTTTGGAAAAATGGCTCGTAATGATGCCTGATAATGCCGTGGCTAAATTAGCCAACAAATAGAAATGAGCATAAAATCTCTTTGCTTCAGAGACCTTAACAATACTATTTGCCAATTGCCAGAAGAGCAATGCTGAAACAACACTGCCCCATAGTTCAGCTAGTATATAAAATAATGAAAACGACCAATATTTGTAAATATTGATAAAGCTTTTGAAGCCTGCCGGTAAATTTTTTATGAGCCAATCTGCTGATTGGTGCGGATGTATCAGTGTTTGATGTGGATACAGCACCAGTGCAAACAATATAAAATAACCCAGAAAGAAACTCACACAAACATAGAATAGTGTTTGCCTTTTTAGGATATTACTTAATTTAGAATAAATGAAGAAAAACAAAATTGCTGAGGGTAAAACACCCCATGATTTAAGAAAAACAATAACATCAGAACC
>CAZBZP010000036.1:0-17955 GCA_964496435.1 Uncultured Candidatus Berkiella sp. | reverse complement strand
CATCTGAAGGTTATGCAAAGCGTAGAGACAATGCTTCATCTGAAGGTTATGCAAAGCGTAGGGATAAACCCTCCTCTGAGAGACAGGGCTACGCTAAGCATAAAGACAAGCCTTCAGCTGAGAGGCCAGCTTATGGAAAAAGAAAACCTAAAGATGGTCAGGAATCACCACGCAGGGAGAAGCGAGCCCATCAATCATCCGAGAGCGTAAGCCATGCCTAAAAATCGCCGTAAAGTCGACGAGGAGAACGCGTCGAAAGAACAAAATGCACAGGAACAGCTGCAGGAAAATAACAATTTGGGTGCGTATTTGAATACGCCCCCTTTATCAGCCTTGGAAGCTCAAGCTGAGCCTGCAGTTATATTTCGCAAGCCTTTGCCTGTTGCAGCCAAAAAGAAAAAAGCTAAAAATGCTGAAAAAAGCGACCTGGCTTCCTTTTTGTATACTGATGAAAAACTTGATGATTCTCCCCCACGAGAACGAAAACCCACCCCCCTCTCTCCTTACTCCAAAGCGAAAAAGAGAGCAGAGATAGCAGGGGTTACATTACCCCACAATTGGCGGGATCCCGATTGGTATACGGTTGAAGCACTCAATGATCGTATTAACGTTGTTGAGCAATACAACCAAAAGATGAAGGAAATTCAGCCTAAAGCAGCTAGTTCAGCTAAAAAGAAATTGTTTGCATAAAATTGGGGATTTATAGGTCCTAAAATGGAAAATGCCGCGCTGCGACATACATCACAGAGCGGCATTTAGAGCAGCAATTAAGCAGCTTTAGCTTTTTTAGCTCTTCTCTTACGAGCGCGAGCTTTTGGCTTAGCTTTAGCTTTAGCTTTTGGCTTAGCTTTAGCTTTTGTACTCTTCTTAGCTACTTTTCTTTTAACCTTTCTCTTAGGTTTAGCAGCTGCGGTAGACTTACGCTTTTTAGCGGCAGTCTTACGAGCCTTCTTCTTAGGGGCAGCAGATTTAGCAGCTTTCCTTTTTACGGTGCGCTTCTTTGCTGTTTTAGGTTTTGCAGTAGCTTTACGTCCTTTTACTGCTGCTTTTTTCTTACGAACAACCATGCTAGCTTCTCCTCGTACTAGGGTAACTACCTCAAACTTAGCACACAAAATAAAAAAAGGAAAATTTTAGATAGTATTTTGTCAATTAATTTGATCAAAATTGAAAATAAATTACAAAAAAGATGTCACAAACTGATTTCAAATGCATTTGGCGGTCTTTAGCTCATCATTAGCGATTAAAATGCAGCTAAGCTAATTTACTATCTACCTCCTGCTAACACTGTCTCACACAAAAGTGAGCTTAACGCTCTTCTCTTCAAAGAATGACTCCTGATATAAAAGTGAAATTGCCAAAGTCCATGGAGGGAACTTATGACTGTGACCATCAAGGATCCAAAAGCTTACAAACCCACCAAACCTTCTCTTGATTATGTCATCAAAGAATGTGTATCTTGTCACCACACTTTTGTAGAAAAGTACTGGGATGCCGACTTAGAATGGTATATAGAATTAAATTTAACGCGTTACTGTCATAAATGTCAGAAAAAGTAGAGCAACCACAGCCTAAATGTGAAATTCTCGTTGATGCCGACGCCTGCCCTAAAGTAATTAAAGAAATTATTTTTAGAGCGGCTAAGCGCTTATCTTTGCCCACGACGCTGTTTGCCAACCATGGCATGGCTATACCACCTTCCCCTTTTATTAAGTTCGTACAAGTACCAGGTGGATTTGATGTGGTTGATAAACGGATTGTTGAGATAGTTCAGCCCTATTCTTTGGTTATCACCGCAGACATCCCCCTTGCCGCCTTGGTCATTGAAAAGAACGCACATGCCCTCAATCCAAGGGGAGAATTTTATAGCAAAGAAAATATTCAACAAAGACTCACCATGAGAAACTTCATGGATGAGTTAAGAAGTACCGGTCAGATCAAAGGTGGTGGCCCCGGCAGTTTAAATAACCGCGATCAGCAAGCTTTTGCTAACGCACTGGATAGCTTTTTAGTAAAAGCTTTAAAATAATTACTTACCCAATGAATGCTTCAAAACACAACCATAACGACTCAGCGGCTTGCTCCTTTTTAGGCTATCGTTAAATTTGGATAAAACTGTCAGGTTAAGTAACTCTGGAAAATCAAAGATAGTGCTATTAGAGGGAAGCTGCAGGGTCTCAAGACTAAGCGTTGTTGTATAAACGTCTTCTGTATCTTCCTGCTCAATCAGCGGCGGAAAAGTTTCAAAATCTATTAAATTTTTTATAGCCCCATGCTCATAGTAAAAGCGAAGTTCTGCCGTTCTGATTTCATGTAAGACTTGAGATAAATCATTGTTAGGGAGTAGTTCCTTTTTACAAGTTGAGTCATCTCCCTGCGGTCCAACAACAAAATATCGTATCCCATTAAATTCCACATCCTTATCCTGCACTGAATGATCTTCAAAAAGAAACCGGTGTCCTTTTACTTGCTGATAAAACCAGTCTATGGCCTCAGTCATTTCATCCAAGGTGGGCGCATAATGGCCAGACTCATTGCTGAGCGTCATTAAACGCCCTGCTTCAAAATAAGCAATACCAGCTCCCTTCACACCTAAACCAGTACTGAGATAGGAATGATTTATATTTTTTGAAACTTCAACGCAAAAAAGGCAATCATTCGGTAATAACACATAAACATAAGCACCACATAAAGGTTGCCTATCAGCACTATAAAAAAAAGTTCCTTCACAACAAACACGATAAAAATCACGCTCATCGGCTTCTAAGTAATGCTTTTTCTGTATAGATTCTGCAATAAATTCATTTGCAAATTGAGATTTAAGCGGGATAAGCCTTGCTGTTTCGCTGAAGCTTTGTCTCTTGCCTCGCCCAAAATTGATAAGAAATTTTTTTTCATCGGGACTGATTGAGATGCCATGGTGCTCAAGGAGAGCTTGCTCCGTTGTTCCCAACATATACAATCTCCTATTAACTGTATATTTTGTTAGCACATTAATTTGTAATTGTTATTACAGCACCACTTTATAAGGAGATATATCTAAAGACAAGTCCCGAGCATAAAAAAGAATACCCCCTTTTCGATTGAAAAGGGGGTTAAGTCTAATTGCCTAAGGCAAGAGAATGGCGTCTATTGGCAGTTGCCAACCAAATAAATCCAATGGCACCCATTAATAATCCCACTGGAATAACCATTAAAGATAAGGTGTAAGCGTGTGCATCATAGACAGGGATTTCCGCATTCATAGTGCCATCCCAGAAATGACTCATCATTTGCCCAATAATGCTATGAAATACATAACCAAAAGTCATGATAATCATATTGGCACAGGCAGTGGTAAGACCTACCAATTGTTCACCACCATAGGTACTTGCTTTATAGATAGCCAAGATCTGATAAGCACAAAAAATACCCACAATAACAAACATGAGCGCCAAAGCACTAACAGGTAATTGGCCTGTTAATAACAAGAAAAAGCAGGCTGCCATAACCACGGCGCTGAGAATGATAAAGCCGTAGTACGCTTTTGTTTTTTCTGTGATCCAGCTCAAAATAGGCGAACCAAAGCACATTCCTAAGAAAATAAGTGAAGGTAAAGAGGAGGCTACATTTTCATTTAATTTGTAGACTAATCTCAAATATTCTTTACCCCAGACATCAGCAAACCCTTCTAAAGGTCCCACCATGAAACCAGCAAATAAACAAATTAAAATTATTTGAGGATTAGTAAGGACTTCTTTCACACTCGCAAGCCAGCCCTTATCAGAGTGTGTTACAGATTGGGCTGGAATACTCCAGAAAGTGGCAATTGCCAACATCACGCCAAGCAATATAATGCATTGAAGAACGGCTTCCATACCAAAAGTTTGCATAAAATAATTCACTGGCTGACCACCATAGATTGCACCCACCAAGCCGATGGTAACAGAGCAACCTAAGATAAAGGTGAATTTATCCTCAGGGAATGACATTCTAATTACTTTGAAAACACCAAGAATAGCAGCAGAAGAACCCATACCTATAAGCAAGCGGCCTATACCTGGATAAATCCAGTGTTGCGCATATAACAAGGGCATTATCCCAATAACGGTGAGAATCATACAAAGCGGTAAAATCCATTTAGGGCCATATTTATCTAAAAGTATGCCCACCGGAATATGCATACCTGCATAACCTATGTAGTAAAGACCTGAATATTGACCAAATAAGGAAGCATCTATTTGAAATTTCTCTAAAATATCTGCCATCATGATGTTGGGCAGAACGCGTAAAATATATTGATAGGCGTAGAAGAAAGAGGCTAAGCCCCACATTAACCAGACTGAAAATGAATTTTTTGTTTGCCGCATTCCAATGACCTCTCTACATTTTGTAGAACGATAAATACACAAGATTCTTTATATTTTTTAAGTGAATAATACTAGCAGCTGGCGCTGCGCAGCAGGAATCGGAGGATGAAGAAAAAGGGCGTTGTCTTAGTCATGGTAAGGTCAACATAACAAGTTTATTTATTAAACTCAAGCATATGTAAAATTGTTAGTTGTGTAAACAACTTCTAATATGGAAGGCTATGATGGGTCGATTAATGGAAAAATCATCACATTTCTTCGCTTTTTAGGGTAATTTTTTAAAGCCCTAACACAATATAGCTCCTATACTAAAACGAGACTCCTGTTCTATATATATACATTGCGAGTTGCGATGCCAGCAAAAGCCAAACTCACGACGCTTGCACTTTGCACCCTGTTGGGTAGCTGCACTGTTGGGCCAGAATATATCAGGCCAGAGCCCCCACCCACCCCCTCTTATACTGAAACGCCACTACCAGAGAAAACTGTTAGCGCGCCAGTGAAGGGTGGAAAATCACAAGCATTTCAATTAAGCCAAACTATTCCCGCAAATTGGTGGGAATTATTTCATTGTCCTTCCTTAAACCAGTTAATTAATGAAGGATTTGCGCATAGCCCGACTATAGGGGCTGCCATCGCCGCCTTAAACGTTGCCCAAGAAAATTATCGCGCCCAATTTGGCAGCTATATGTATCCACAATTTGATTTACAGCTTAATGGGCAAAGACAACAAATGTCTGGCGCCACATTTGGCAGTGAAAATCAGCCCTCTTCGATATTTAATTTATTTAATGCCCAAGTTAATGTCGCTTATACCCTTGATATTTTTGGCCGCAATCGAAGTGAATTAGCAGCGCTTTGTGCGCAGATAGATTATCAACGCTACCAGGTGGAAGCCGCTTACCTCAGCTTGGCAGCCAATATCGCAACAACGGCAATTCTTGAAGCCTCATTGCAAAAGCAAATTCAAACAACCAAAGAAATCATTAAACTCGAAGAAGATTTGTTAATTATTACCAAAAGACAATTTAATGTTGGCGCGACCTCAAAAAATGCCGTTCTTACACAAGAAGCACAATTAGCACAATCGAAAACAGCGCTACCGCCTTTAGAGAAAAGTCTTGCCCAAGCAAGGCATAGCTTAGCCGCATTAACAGGCAGTGTACCTAGCCTTGCTGATATCCCTTATATCTCCTTAGATGAATTAACTTTGCCAAGCGAATTACCCGTTAGCTTGCCCTCACAACTCGTACAGCAACGACCTGATATACGCGCCCAAGAAGCTTTGCTCAAAGCAGCTAGCGCACAAGTGGGTGTTGCCACAGCAAACCTTTTACCACAAATAACCATCAATGGTAATTATGGTTGGGAAGCACTACAAATTGATCAATTATTTAATCCAAGCACCCTGGTTTGGAGTATTGCAAGCCAAGCACTACAACCTATTTTTCATGGCGGCGCATTACTTGCAAAGCGACGCAGCGCGATTGCAGCATTTGAACAAGCACGTTTTCAATATCAACAAACTGTATTGAGTTCTTTTCAAAATGTAGCGGACTCCCTTCGTGCTATAGAAATTGACGCCCACTTTCTTAAAGCGCAAACAGAATCTGTTCGCAGTTCAAAAGCATTGTATGAACTTTCAGTAAAACAACATGAATTAGGCGCAATCACCTATTTAGCATTATTGACGGCACAACGTGATTACAATACCGCTTTAATAAATCAAGTTCAGGCTCAAGCTTTACGTTACACCGACACCGCAGCTTTGTTTCAAGCATTAGGGGGCGGTTGGTGGACAAGTGTTGCACAAGGAGAAAATACCCGTGGCTAAGAAAATGATTATTATGCTCATCAGCTTAGGGTTGTTTTTTGGTTGCATTGTTGTCTATCACCTGTTTAGTGCACATATGATGAAAAAATATATGGCCGCCAGTGCTGCACCCATTGCCGTTACTACTATTGAAGCTAAAGATGAAGCATGGCAGCCCAGAATAAAAGCGTCTGGCAGCTTGCGGGCAATCAAAGGTGTTGATGTGACTTCTGAAATTGCCGGCATGGTTAGAACGATTCAATTTGTACCTGGCACCCAGGTTAAAGCGGGCACCTTGCTTGTGAAACTCAATGACGATGCGGAAAGAGCACAGTTAGAAGCCCTCAAAGCTGCAGCGGCAATAGCGCAAATAACCTATGAACGAGACAAATTACAATTTACAGTACAAGCGGTAAGCCAACAAACCCTCGATAATGATGAAGCTACCTTGAAAGGCGCCATTGCACAAGTAAATCAGCAAAAAGCAATCGTAGATAAGAAAACTATCTTAGCCCCTTTTACCGGCAGACTTGGCGTAAGTAATGTGAATCCAGGCCAATACATCAACCCAGGCGATAAGATAGTGACGCTGCAAGCGCTTGATCCTATCTATGTTGATTTTTATTTACCACAGCAATCTTTAAAAAAAATAAAAAAAGGCATGACGATTACACTTAATTCAGATTCATATCCCAGCAAAAAATTTACGGGTAAAATAACAACGATTAATCCCATCATTGATGTGGCAACAAGAAACGTTCAAGTTGAAGCAACAATCGATAATCCAAACCTATTACTTTTGCCTGGTATGTTTGCCACCGTTGAGGTCGCAACCGGACAAGCTAATCAATTCCTTACCCTGCCACAAACAGCTATTAGCTATAATCCCTATGGTGAAATTGCCTACATTCTAAAAGAACAACCTTCTACTGACAAAGAAAATAAATCCAAGAAAAAAGCCAAAGACGAAAAAGCACAAAAAGTTTATATTGCCAGCCAAACTTTCGTTACTGTCGGCGAATCGCGTGGTGATCAAGTTGCTGTATTAAAAGGCATCAAAGCAGGCGATTTGGTTGTCACCAGTGGACAATTGAAGTTAAAAAATGGCAGTTTGGTCGTCATCAATAATGCCGTTATGCCAAGTAATAATCCGCATCCTAATTTGGTGAACGAATAGCAAGGAGCGCAGATGCATTTCACTGATCTCTATATTCGCCGTCCTGTCTTAGCGACGGTAGTAAGCCTTATGATATTGGTTTTAGGCTTAAGAGCGATGAGCTTATTACCTATTCGCCAATTTCCCTTTACCCAAAATGCGGTGGTCACTGTCACCACTGTTTATACAGGTGCAGATCCAGCTTTGATTGCTGGTTTTATAACAACACCACTTGAGAATTCGATAGCACAAGCCAATGGTATCGATTACATGACCTCCTCAAGTACCTTAGGCACCAGCACAATCACCACCAATCTCAAGCTCAATTATGACCCTGACAAAGCGATGACAGAGATTAATACCAAAGTGAACGCGGTATTAAACCTCTTACCACAAGAAGCACAACAACCCACAATTTCTGTCTCTATTGGTGAAACTATCGATGCAATGTATATCGGCTTTAATAGTGACGTTTTAGAGAGCAATAAAATAACTGACTATTTAGTGCGGGTTGTTCAACCTAAACTACAAGCTGTAGATGGTGTTCAAAAAGCAGAAATTTTAGGCGAAAGAACCTTTGCTTTAAGAGCCTGGTTAGATCCTGATAAAATGTCAGCCTACAATGTGACAGGCTATGATGTTTCTCGTGCTTTAGCAGCAAATGATTTTATCTCTGCCGCGGGCCGTACTGACGGACAAATGGTAACGGTAAATTTAATTGCTGACACAGGCTTACATACGATTGAAGAATTTGAAAACTTAATCATCAAATCTCAAAATGGCGCGATTGTTCGTTTAAAAGATTTAGGAAATGTTACCCTTGGTTCAGAAAACTACGACACAATTGTTGGTTTTGACGGCAAGCAGGCCGTGTATATAGGTATCCAAGTTGCCCCTGCTGCCAACTTGCTCACCGTAATTGATAACATCAGAAAGATATTCCCTGAAATTCAATCACAATTTCCTGAAGGTTTGAACGGACAAATTGTTTATGATTCAACCAAATTCGTCAATAGCTCCATCCATGAAGTGATACGCTCCTTATTGGAAGCCTTCATTATCGTAACCGTGGTCATATTCCTATTTTTAGGCTCCGCACGCTCAGTGATTATTCCTGTTATTGCCATTCCTTTATCATTGATTGGCACTTTCTTTGTTATGTTAGTACTGGGTTATTCTATTAATCTTCTTACCTTATTGGCCTTAGTATTGGCAATCGGTTTGGTGGTCGATGACGCCATTATCGTGGTTGAGAATGTTTTCCGCCATATGGAAGAAGGTGTCTCACGCTTTCAAGCAGCGCTTGTTGGCGCAAGAGAACTAGCAAACCCCATTATTGCAATTTCAGTTGTGTTAATTGCCGTTTACGTCCCCATCGGTTTTATGGGTGGATTGACTGGCGCGCTCTTTACTGAGTTTGCTTTTACCCTTGCCGCGGCAGTGGGAATATCCGCCGTTGTCGCCCTTACTCTCTCCCCGATGATGTGCTCAAAATTCCTGAAAATGTCGAACAACAGTGGCGGCGGCTTGATGGAATATATCAATAAGAAACTCACAAAATTAGAACAACGCTATGAAGTGATGTTACATGGTACCCTCAATTATTTACCCGTCACTGCTGTCTTTGCTGCCATCATTTTAATGAGTAACTATTACCTTTATGCAAGCTCTAAACAAGAACTCGCCCCTAATGAAGATCAAGGGATTATTATTACCCAGCTAACCACCGCCCCCAATGCAAGCCTTGGGCAAACGCAGCTATTCTCCAGACAAATCTATGATGTCTTTGCCAGTTTCAAAGAAACCGATCATGTGTTCCAACTTGATGGGGTCTCAGGATTAAACTCTGGTATTGCTGGTATGGTCTTGAAGCCTTGGGATGAACGAAAAAGAACGACTGATCAACTGCAACCTATTATTCAAAAGGCAGTTAACGATATTGCAGGCGCTCGAGTAGCTGTATTCCAACCTGCCCCCTTACCAGGCAGCAGCGGCCTACCGGTACAATTTGTCATTCAAACAACGGAAAGTTACGATAGATTAAATGAAGTAACCCAAGCCATGATGGATAAGATCACAAAAAGTGGCATGTTTATCTATGTGGATACCGATCTTAAAATCGACAAAGCGCAAACCTCTATTGATCTTAATCGTGACAAATCTTCAGAACTAGGTTTAACGATGTCCGATGTGGGTAATGTACTGGCCTCTAACCTCAGTCAAAATTATGTTAATTTTTTCAGTATGTCTGGGCGTTCTTATAAAGTTATCCCACAAATCATTCGTAATGAACGTTTAAATGAAGAACAACTTTTGGATTATTATATAACGACCCAAAATGGTACTTCTGTCCCCCTCTCTACTATTGCTTCTTTAAAAACAACTGTTGTGCCAGAATCTGTTAATCACTTTCAACAACTTAATTCTGCAACGATTATGGGGGTTCCTTTCCCAGGGATCACCATGGGTGAAGTACTTAATTACTTAACCAAGCTTAGCAATGAAGAATTGCCAAATGGTTATACCCAAGATACAGCTGGCCAATCAAGACAATACATGCAAGAAAGCAGCGCACTACTTGTTACCTTTTTCTTTGCGCTCATTATTATTTTCCTCACCCTATCGGCGCTTTTTGAAAGCTTCCGCGATCCTTTAATCGTTTTAATCAGTGTTCCTATGTCCATTTGCGGCGCTATGATCTTTATTAGCTTAGGTGTCGGTGGTGCCAGCCTTAATATTTACACTGAGGTAGGTTTAGTAACCTTGATTGGTTTAATCTCTAAACACGGTATATTAATTGTGCAATTTGCAAATGATTTACAACTCGAAGGCATGAGTAAGCGTAAAGCCATTGAACGTGCCTCCACCATCCGTCTTCGTCCTATTTTAATGACCACAGCATCCATGGTTTTAGGCGTGTTCCCCTTGATTACAGCTACAGGTGCTGGGGCTGTAAGCCGCTATGATATTGGCTTGGTGGTAGCAACTGGTATTTCCATTGGCACCATCTTTACCCTCTTTGTTGTACCTGGTATGTATTTGATGCTCGCTGATGATCTCAGTCATAAGAAAAAGACAGAAGAAGAACATTTAGCTTCTCCTGTAGTTGAATTATAATTTAGGCTTTCGAGCAACTAAGAATAAAGGCTGTTAAATGGCTATTAGAAATATTGTATTAGCTGGTATACCCCAATTAAGGCACGTGACTATCCCCTTGCCACAAAGCCTGTTTGGCAGCGAAGAGCTCAAGCATATGGTTGAAGATCTCTTTGAGACCATGAAAGCTTGCAAAGGTGTTGGTTTAGCAGCCTCACAAATTGGCTTAAACTATCGACTCTTAACTTATGGTTTTGATACCAGCCATCCCCGCTATCCTGATCAAGATCCGGTTCCCTTTTGCTTAATGATCAATCCAGAGTATGTCGCTAAAAGTAATGAAATTGTCTATCTTTATGAAGGCTGTTTAAGCTTGCCTGAAGTGCGTGGCCTAGTACCACGACATGAGTGGATTGAAGTTAAAGCACAAAATGAAAAGGGTGAGTTTTTTCAAAAACGCGTTCAAGGTTTTGAAGCCAGAATTATACAGCATGAAATTGATCACCTGGATGGCAAGCTTTATCCAGAAAAGATGGATAATATGCGAACACTTGGTATTACGGCAGCATTACGAGAAGCAGGGCTGATAAGATAACGATAACTCATGAATTTGTTTGCAAGGAATAGCATGCGAAGCGACTACAATCTTCCCAGCATGATATGCTTAAACGCTGAGCGGCCGTAAGGAACAAAATAATCATTCTATTTCTTGAAGCGCCCAGCTTCCTACCTAAATTGTTGGCCGCGCATCCTGCCTTGTATCAGGTTCATCTAGCTCCATCGCCCCGTTAAGATCATCCCTAATGGCTTGAACCACAGGACTAATATAAGCACTTAGAAAGCTTCTTCCTCTATCATATATTGAGGTTGCTGCCTCGCTCGCCGCTGTCCTGATTTCTGCCAAATCAGCTTGAGCTATCGTTAACATATTAGCAAACATGACCGACATATCTTCTTCTTGGCTTGCAAGTGGGGCTTGTTCACTGACTGGTTTTTTCAAAAATTCTCTTAAAGTACTCAGGTTATCGACATTATATAGCGGCATTTTAATATCAATATGAGTGACAAAGGGATGCATACCTATTACGGCAAGTACATACAAGATACAGCCCACAGGGATGTCTTTGATGTCTAGCTCAAATACTTTGGCAGCACTGATATTCATAATCTGCCCAATTTTCTCAGACTCTTGCTGTGATGCACTGGGCAGTTGCACGCTGAGCAAATTGTTTAGCAGCACTTCAGGATCATCACTTTGAATATTTTCTCTTAGTTCAAAAGCTTGCCCCAATTTCATGTGCTTTGAAACAAGTTGTTTATTACTCAGTGTTATTTCTAATAAGGCTAAGGCCTGTTCTGTTGTTATAGACTCAATTTGTAAATCAAGCTTATCGATATGCGTTTTTTTAAGCATTGCCATAAGAACAGTAAATTCATCATCGCTTAGCGCAGAAAGTGCGAATGCTCTATACTCATGATCGGTTTTTCTTGGGTTCTCAGGATTGAGGTAGGCAATTAAAGATATGTACTCGGGACTGAACTGTATCCTTTGATGCGATTGAACACCTTTGATTGCCATTATCCTCTCCCTATTTTTATTATTATGGTTTTTATTATTTATTCATCTTCTTCTAATAGATGCTCATGTTCTAACCACACCACATTGATAATGCCGCATGAACATGCAAACAAAACACCTAATATCCAAGTAAAATACCACATAAGGCCTCCTAGTAAGCTTCAGGCTTATTCAATGTTGTTTTTACTTCCATTTTACCGCTGATAACTTTGTATACCCAAGAGGTATAAAAAGTGATGATAGGCAAAAAGAAAACCGCTACCCAAAACATATATTGTAAGGAACGATGGCTAGAGACTGAATCCCATAAAGTAAGACTGTGATCTGGGTTAACAGATGAAGGCAAAATGAAGGGATACATAGCTACGTTCGCAGTAAGTAGCGCTAAAATAATAGTTAATGAACTTAAAAACACCGCACAACCACACCACTCTTTGGCTGAGGAGATTGCAGCGCCCAAAGCGCAAATCACGGCCAAAATCGGCAGTGACCATAACAGCGGAAATTCATGGTAGTGTTTTAGCCACGCTTTTGGCATAACAGCGACCTGCTTGTGCACTGGGATCAAATTATCCTGCAGGTTGCCAATAGTCTCTATTTGAAAACCATTCACACCCCAAGCTATCCAAATGCCAATAAGCACAAACAAAGTAACAAAGCCCAAAGCGGCAATGATATTGATTCTTTTTAATGTCTCTGTGAAATCAACAATTAATTTCTTTTGTAAATAAACGCCACCTTGCAACATTAATATGGCAACTGAACATAAACCAAATAAGACAGCAAAAGGATTCAATAAAGCCCAAAAGCTGCCATGATAGTGAGATTGTAGGATGTCATCAAAATCAAATGGGATCCCCAACATTAAATTACCTAAACCAACGCCAAATACTAAGGCAGGAACAAAACCACTGATAAACAATGCCCAATCCCACATGGAGCGCCAAGCCTGGCTTTTCATTTTGCTACGAAAATCCATTCCTGGTGGGCGCAAAATGAGGGAAATTAAAACTAAAAATAAAGCATAGTAAAGGCCTGAAAACCCTGTGGCATAAACCATCGGCCAGGCAGCAAACACGGCTCCACCTGCGGTGATAAACCACACCTGATTACCTTCCCAAGTAGCCCCCATGCTATTGATAATCAACCGTCTATCATCATCCGTTTTGCCTACAAAGGGCAGCAGGATATTGACCCCAAAGTCTCTACCACCTAGCACAAAGAATACGGCAAAAAGTACGGTGATGAAGCACCACCAGATAATTTTGAGTGTTGCATAATCAAGTAGCATTGGCAGCTCCTAATTCATTTTTTTCAAAATGATAACGTTTTGTGCCTAACACGCTGGGCCCTAAACGCGCATATTTAACAATCAAAAATATATCAGCAACAAAGAGCAAGGTATAAAGCAAAACAAATCCACAGATGCTGGTTAACACCTGCCCTGATGAGACGCTTGATACGCCCATATAGGTTGGTAAAATTTCACCAATTGCCCAAGGTTGACGGCCATATTCTGCCACTATCCAGCCACATTCGGCCGCTATCCAAGGAAAAGGAATACTGATGATGGCGAAACGGAGCAGCCATTTACGGTGTTGTAATTTGCCTTTAATGTTGAAATAAAAGGCCAAGACAAACAATAGCAGCATTGAAAAGCCCAACCCCACCATGATTCTAAATGACCAAAACATGGGAGCAACTCGCGGGAAGCCTTGATAGGCTGCAATTTTTATATCTTGCTCTGTTACCTTGTTCAAATCGGGTGAATAGCGTTTAACTAACAATCCATAGCCCAAATAATCCTTAAGCTCATCAAATTCTTTGATTAAGGCTGGGTTAGGTTCTTTTGTTTTTTTAATTTTGTCTAATAAGTGTTGCGCCTTGACACCGAGTTTGATTTTCTCCTCATGCTCTTTCATGAGATCGTTTAAACCAATTACCGGTTTATCAAGAGAACGCGTCGCAATAATACCTAGGGCATAAGGGATCTTAACGGCATAATCCATGCGTCTTTCTTTATCATTTGGGATCCCAAATAAGGTAAAGGGTGCTGGTGGTGCATGTGTTTCCCATTCTCCCTCAATGGCAGCCAATTTTACCTTTTGTATTTCACCAACGGTGTAACCACTTTCATCGCCTAATACGATAACCGAGAAAATGGAGGCTAAACCAAAGCCTGCCGCAACAGCAAATGAACGTCTGGCAAAGTGGGTGTCTCGATGCTTAAGCAAGTAATATGCACTGATGCCTAAAACAAAGATAGCGCCAGTTACATAGCCTGAAGCAACAGTGTGTACGAATTTAACTTGAGCAACAGGATTAAAGAAGATAGCCGAAAAACTAGACAATTCCATACGCATTGTTTCATAGTTAAACTCTGCGCCGATGGGATGTTGCATCCAAGCATTGGCTATTAATATCCATAATGCCGACATATTGGCCCCGATGGCCACCAACCATGTCACCATTAAATGCTTGGCCTTGCTTAACCTATCCCAACCAAAGAAAAACAAACCGATGAGTGTTGCCTCTAAAAAGAAGGCCATAAAACCTTCGATTGCCAAAGGCACCCCGAAGATGTCACCTACAAAGTATGAGTAATATGCCCAGTTCGTACCGAACTGGAACTCCATCGTTATCCCCGTCGCAACACCCATGGCAAAGTTAATACCAAAAAGCTTGCCCCAAAACTTAGTCATGTCCTTATATATTTCATTTCCTGTTAAGACATAGACCGATTCCATGATGGCTAATATAAAGCCTAAACCTAAGGTCAAGGGTACAAACAAGAAGTGATAAAGGGCAGTAAGTGCAAATTGTAGTCGAGACAGTTCGACGACGGTTTCATTGACCATTCAGGCTCTCCGATGATGATGAATAAATTGATTTGATGCCATTAAGGCGATCACTGACTGACAAAGGATGGCTAAAACAGATTTTCCATAGACAAAAGAGAAGGATTACTTTTATAAAAAGGATAACGCTTAGTTTTCTAGTAAGTGAATTTTTTTTCATAGAAACTCACTATATCACTGCAAGAACACTAACACAATCTGAGTCTAGGGCTGTAAATATAATAAACTAATTTACACCTCTATTGATCTGATTAAAAGCAAATGTAAGTTTTCAAAGATTAAAACACGTGATTTAATCAAAGTGACAATGCTATTTGATTTGCTTAACAAGCTAACTATCACCTTAGGATGCAAATTGAAGAAATGACACTTAATCTATTCAGCAGCATTTTGCTTTTATTAACACTCAGTATCTTTGTGACAGCTTTCTGTCAGCGCATCAAAATACCGGTTTTAGTAGGTTATATCGTGGTTGGGATCTTGGCTGGTTCCTCTGGAATTGGCTTCTTAACGAGTTCAGATGCAATAAAATTACTTGCTGAGTTTGGCATTGTATTCCTCATGTTCACCGTAGGCCTGGAATTTTCGCTTCCCAGATTAATGCAACTGAAAAAGGATGTGTTTTGTTTTGGCAGCACACAGGTGATCTTCAGTATTTTGCTGACCATGGCATTAGGCTTGGTTTTCAAGCTTACGCTCATTCAATCCTTTATTGTGGGCGCTATAGTGGCAATGTCATCCACCGCGATTGTACTGCGCCAATTAACGGAGCAAGGCGAAATTAATAACCCATCTGGGCAACATGCCTTAGGTATTTTGTTATTTCAAGATTTAGCGGTAATTCCAATTTTAATTTTATTACCCTCTTTGGAGTCAACACAGACTCAACCCTTAAGCAGCTTATTTGGCTTGGCATTAATTAAAGGTGCTATTGCTATTACCCTTTTGATTTTTGTGGGTACAAAAGTCCTTAAACCGCTTTTTTATAAGATCACCAGCAATCATTCACTTGAGCTTTTTACGCTCATGATTCTCTTTATTACTTTTCTATGTGCAGGTATTACTTCTTCATTAGGCTTGTCCTATACATTAGGTGCATTTTTAGCCGGCATGGTGCTTGGTGAAACTGAGTTTAAACATCAAATCAAAACAGATATCCGTCCCTTTAAAGATATATTGATAGGCTTTTTCTTTATCACAGTAGGCACGCAGTTTAATACCACGACGATGATTACGGCATGGAATTGGACCCTTTTGATGTTTGTTGCCTTGGTCTTTTTCAAAGTACTTTTAATATCTGTATTAGGGCTTTTCTTTACAAGATCAAAATACACTGCCTTACAAACAGGATTAATTCTTGCCCAAGGTAGCGAATTTGGCTTTGTCATACTCAACATTGCCTTAGAATCTAGTTTGTTTCCCGATGAATATGGTCAGGTAATATTAGCTGCCTTGTTATTTAGTATGCTCCTTGCCCCGCTGGTGATTAAACATCAACACGCCATACTAAAGGTATTAAAAATACGAGACAAAAAGTTAGCCGCAGATGATGAAGACAGTCTCAAAACTGCCAATCAAACCTTGAAGGACCATATATTGCTATGTGGATATGGCCGTGTGGGACAAAATATTGCGCGATTTTTAGACAAAGCAAATCTTCAATATATTGCCCTTGATTTAGATCCCCTGCGTGTAAGAAACGCCCGTCTAGCTGGTGACAATGTATTCTATGCCGATGCAACAGATTATCAAAATTTACAGCATGCCCATATTGAACATGCCAGAGCTATCATTATAGGCTTTATTAACCCGCAGATAACAGCCAATATCATTGAACTGATAAGAAAGCATCATGAGAAAATTCCCATTATTGTAAGATGTCATGATGATGCTGAAACTAACCTTTTTTATGAAAAAGGCGCGACTGAAGTTATACCTGAAATTTTTGAAACTTCCTTAATGATTTCATCCCATATCCTATTAATGATGAATGTGCTTCCTGAAAAAGTGAATGAATGGGTAAATCAAAGCAGACAAAAAAGATATGTGTTATTAAGAATGGTCTTTCCTGGCTTGGAAAGTGCCACCTTTGAGGAAGATATTGCCCTCAAAGAAGGGCTGCATGTAGTCAAATTACCTGATGAAGCCTTTGCCGTTAATCATTTTATCATTGACTTGAATTTGATTGATATCAAAATAAAAATCATGGCAATACGCAGAGGCTTAGAAAGAATTGTCGAGCCCCCACCTAATTTCAAGTTACATGCTGGTGATGTGATAGTGCTTTATGGGCAGCTTTCACATCTTGAGCATGCTGAGAAAATCTTGCTGATAGGTGAGGATCACAAATAAGGCAAGCTAGGCAGCACGTAAATTTGCCAATCTCGCACTACGTCTAGGCACTTGTGCTTCTTGTGTTTCTTGCCTTTGCTGTCTTGCTTGATTTCTGCTGTGTTGTTGCGCAGGTAGATAAGCGCGCGCTTGTTCTTCATGCGCTATCGTATTTTGAGCTTGAGCATCTACTTGTGGTTGTGCTTGCCTTTGAATGCGTTGCTGCAACAATGGTATCTGTTGGCGTAGCGTATGAATGCTTTCCCTTGCCGCTCTATATAAGTAGCAAACCGCTTTATAGCTGTAATAAGCAATAGCTGCGGTGGCAACGCTGGCAAGTGCAATACTGAGCCCTGTTTGAACAGCAGCAAAAGCAGCAGAATGGGCAAGATTAAGCCCGAATGCCTTCATTGTTAAAGCATTCAATCCATAACCCAGGGTTTCTACTAAAACCGAACTGATCCCATAGATAATACCAATACCCATAAAAATTCTTTTGGCAACAGCTGTAAATAGCATTTTGATTGCTTCAAATGCATGCGTTGCCAGCCTTGAGATAAAATCTGTAAATGCATTCCAAAAAGCTTTTACAAATGGTAAAGCCAGTTCATATAACTTGATGACGGTGTCTTTTATCGCCAATGCACAATCTTTTATCAACAACCAGGTTTGATTTAAATAATAGGGAATATTTCTAATGAATTGTCCCAGGAAACGCTGACCATAATGAAAACCTTGGATCAGCCAATGGATTGCTTTATCCCATGCATATT
>CAZBZP010000035.1:14034-18414 GCA_964496435.1 Uncultured Candidatus Berkiella sp. | reverse complement strand
TTGTGCTTTGTGCGCTCTTGCTTTTATTATCTCTAATATTTTAACGGAACCGCTATTACGTCTTGCCAGACTGACAATATCTTCAATATCATACCCAAGATTTTTTAATGCTTCAAAATGTTCTACTACCGCAGCCAGCGTTTTTGCGCCGCAAGGATAAGCAGCCATATTGATAATTTGTTCTTGCGTAAACTTAAGGTTTGTTAACGCTTCAAAATGTTCTACTACCGCAGCCAGAGTTTTTGCGCCACCACTATGAGCTGCTATTCTAACAATATTACTAACGCCAAATTGGCTTAATAAATCTTTAAAATAGGTTGGTACAGCGGTTATCCCCCGTGAGCCAGCTTTAATCGCAATTTCTACAATGTGTTGATTTGTAAATCCTTTGGCGCTAAATTCAGGGTGTAATCTTATAACATCATTGATAAGTACAGCACCCTTTTCTAGTAATTGACGACATTGATTGTCGTCAAAACCTAAATGTAGCAATTGCTGGCTTAAAACAGTCTTATCACTTTCCGCTGCTATTCGCTTAGCAGGAGGTTGAGGTGCATTATGTGGAATTAATTCTATATTACCTGGCATTGTTGGACCTCATTTTGTGTAGTAGATGTATAAAAACGCCACATGTTTTTTGCGTCACAAAAATCAGTTTATACACTAGCTAACCCGTTATGTAAATAGTTACTCAGATAAAAATATTATTTATCTTCTGCTAGTGCCTATGTAGCTTTAAGCCTAGTTTTTTGATTTACCAAAGAAGTGTACTTGCACGTCCAGTTGGCATCTGGATCTTTCGTTACAAAGATTACGTCATCCCTCCCCAGCGGGGGTTTGATATGCCCCCTCAGAGGAGCCCACTTTGCTGGGAGCGCGGTAGCGATTCTGGTATGTATTATTTTGAAATGGAAAATGATGATAACTATCTTGCAAGGAAAGTGCGACAGTTAAACCAATATCTTAGCTTAATCGATAAAGCTATAGAAAATAACACGCCACTAACCAAAAGCGGATAATATGCTGTGCTGCGCGAAACTTTCCCCCTAGTTCTAATGAATCAGCATCTACACCTTAATTAGTCCATTTGCGTGCTTTTTCAATAACTCTTAATACATCTTCAGTTCTATTTTCACTATCGTTGATGTTTATTTTGTTTTTCACTACTGATTTAGCTGCTAACCAAGTCAATGCTTTCGAACCTTTGACACCAACCTCTTCTGCATCAGCATTTTCTTGTTCTTTGAGTTCACGTTGAATTTTTGATTGAACATCGCCCAGCGCTTTCTTATCCAAACCTAGTTTAACTAAAGAACGTATATTTTCTACATCACAGGTATCATACAAATGCTGCACAAACCGATTTTTTAAATCACCACCGATCCACATTTCCTCATTATCATTGATAAATTCATTAAATTTATTAAGTAATTTGGAAGATGCATTAACGGAGATGAGATGTCCACGCAAAGCCATAAAAGGTTCTGGCAGCTTATCATAAAGTACTGATATAGCTGTAGCTTTAGATAATTTGTAACTGACTAGCCATATAGCAGCCATGCTTAATGGTATGCCTATATAAGAATAAGCAGCTGGGAAAAAACTTTGAAGATATTTCGCTCCTAAACCGGCTGGAATAAAAGAGAATAAGGCGCCTATTTCCCTTCTCGAAGTTGTAACATTAAGATCATTTTGATCAAATATAGCAAGTAATTGGTCTACAGCAGTAGAAACATTTTCATAAGGCATACAAAACTTCCTCTTAAAAACACTTTATAACCCAGCAGGAAAACAATGTAAATAGTTACTCACATATAAATGAGATTTATCATCCGCTAGAACCTTTATAAACCACTGTTAAGAACAAGGTAGATCACTATTTCTAATTAAAACATCAAGATGAGTAAAAATATGCCATAATAAAGAGCTTCGAATAACTCCATCCCCTACCAACAGAAGGTTTCATTTTTGTAACCTTCTGTTGATTTATTTAAAGTGTAATCACATTTAGCTCCGGGACTGGTCAGGCAATGAGAGCTCTGTAACCTGGCACATATGCACTGCTTGCCTCCGGTATTTATGATTCATATCATTCATCAATTAATATTTCATGCGGATTGAAATATCATCATTTATGAAACGAGGATTTTTGTTCTCAACAGCCGGCTCAGGCGTAGCAGTGCGCAGAAAAGAAGGTAAATACCCGCTAACAGCACTTAAGAAGGAAAGGAAATTGCTATTATCAATGTTAGCGTGTGTATTCAAACTCGTGAGAAAATCATCATCATTACAATTTTTCGCCAATTTTTGAGCTTCGCGTATTGTTTCACTAGACCATTGCCTATTAGCTAATAAATATTTCGCGATATCTAATTTATTATTTTGAATAGCAAAAAGTAGTTGATTATACTCATACTTCTTAGTATCAAATATATCACTGCTAGCATCATAGACATCGTAGTAATCTAGAACAGTATCATCACACGTATCATTATGTGAACTCAATAGCAATTTTACGAGCTTGAGATCGCCTTTACTAATAGCGCCAAAAAGTGAATTGCGGATTTGATTCTCGCTAAACCCCCGATACTTAGAAACCAAAAATCTTGCACCAGATAGTTTGTTTTGTTTTATAAGTGCTATATTTGCTGATACTATTTCATTTCTATTAGGAGATAGTTGATTTAAAATATATTCAGCAACTTCTGTATGATCATTCATTAAGGCAAATTCCAGCGCCTTATGTTTGGTATTAAAACAGTGTGTTACAGTATGATCCCAATAAATGTGATCAGGTACTTCTTCAGTATAAGAATCTGGCACTTTTGAAGAGGATAAATATTGAATAATATTCAGACGACCATACTTAGCAGCTTCAACAATCCCTTTTGCGAGATTATTTTTTGGTATATCTTTAATACAAACCCACAATGACTTAACACCGTCAATATCTCCTGCTTGTATAAGACTAAAAATATCCCGATTTTCTGTTCTAGGGCGTTTAACAGTAGACAGCAGTTCAGATGAAGCCCCTCGTTTTAGTGTCATGATCTAACCTCTTGATGAAATGATTACATTGAAAAATATCATGTAAGATATCAAACACATAATTGTAAAAAAATCATGCAAAACATGAGGTTTTTGACAACATTACAACAGGTAATGACTGGCAGATAAAAGGTAACTCTCCGATATGAATGACCACATTCACCCATGTGAACTAAAGAGCTGCATCAGCTTCTAGAAATAGATTATTTGGCTTTTCTTGTTTTATACATTGAGTAAATGACACCTATAGCCAAGATTGCAAATGTAATTGATAAGGCAATCACAGGTGGGAATTTTGCTAAATCTAACAATTCAGCAATAAATATTTTACTACCAATAAATATTAATAAAATTGCCATAGCATATTTTAGATATTTAAAACGGACGATTAATGCATCTAAAGCAAAATACAATGCTCTTAAACCTAGTATTGCAAAAATATTGCTAGTATAAACGATATAGGTGTCTGTAGTGATTGCAAAAATTGCTGGAATACTATCTACGGCGAATATCAGATCCATAAATTCAATTATTATCAGTGCTAGAAACAGAGGTGTCATATACCAAACTTCACGATTAGAAATTTGATCCTTTATTTTAATGAAAAATTCTGATCCACGTATTTCATTTGTAACATTAAAGTGTTTTCTCACAAATCGTAGCAATGGATTTGTTTGTATATCTGGTAAATTATCAATAACAAATAACATTTTTATACCAGTTAGAATTAGAAATATTGCAAATAAATAAAGGACCCAAGCGAACTTAGCAATCAACGCTGCTCCAAGGGCAATCATAATACCTCTTAAAGCAATAACACCAATTATGCCCCAAAATAAAATTCTATATTGATATCTTCTCGGGATTGCAAAGAATGTAAATATCAGTGAAATAAGGAATATATTATCCAAGGCAAGAGATTTTTCTATCGCAAAACCAGTCAAATATTCTGCGCCTTTTTGCGCACCTTGATCAAACCAAACCCAGACGCCAAATAAAGTTCCAATGATAATATATCCCAAACTGGTATAAAGGCTTTCTTTGATACCTATTTCTCTGTCTTTTCTATGCAAAACCCCTAAATCGAAGATAAGCAATGCAATTACGATAATTATAAAAATTGCCCATGGCAACAATGCATTGTTCATTTGTTTTTCACTTTCTTAAACATGATTCTATACTTATCAAATAAGGTAAATGCTATTAGCACCATGATAAAAAGTGTAGTATTTATCGTTAGCTTATTCATTATTTCTCAGTCTAATTTTCTGAAAAACTGTACTTATTATTAGTGCAGAATAAATCTCTTGTATGCTTTTAAGGTTATTTCCA
>CAZBZP010000035.1:0-13934 GCA_964496435.1 Uncultured Candidatus Berkiella sp. | reverse complement strand
TCAAGATTTTATTGCCTGATTACTTGTAAAATTACCTCCAATTATTGTAATTATAAAGGCAATAACGACAAGCAGTTCGGCAAATTCTGGGACTAGCGGAATCATAAAACTAAGTAAAAAAACTAAAAGTATTGAAATTATCTTTGGTATAACCAAATATACTTTTTGTGAAAATTCAATATTATTTTGTGAATGTGTTTTTATAAATTCAATCAATCGCTTAACCATCATTACAAGCAAACTGATACCTACCAAAAAAAGAGGCCAAGCTAGGTATAGCCCAGTCAAATCCCCAATGAATTTAGTGTAGAATGAGGACAATTGATCTGGATTTGCATAGGCCATTTCTAAACCTTCCAGCGTTTTTTGAATGTTCTCATTATCAACAAAATGACTTATGAATATTAATTCATATTTCTTAATCAAGATATATGCTTTAACAAGTGTCTTATTACAAAACTGCCAAATAAGTGTTCCGCTTATTAATACACAGAAAAGAAGCTTATAATTAAGGAAATCGTTGCTTTTATTTTGCACGAAAACTCCTAATATAAATAAATATAATTTACAAAAAGATGCGTATTTTGCTCGATGTTTGAAGAAATCTACACACCTAAAAATATCAATTTTTTAAACAATTGCGTTTTAAGTGATAGACCCGTTTATACGTTAAAATAAACATAATGTCAGTTCTCGAACTTCCTGCCGAGAAGACCTATCGTAGTAAAAAAGCTGATATTATCAGGAAATATATTGTAGTCAATAAAATGACACCAAGCTGAGATAGTTAAATGAACCTCAAAAGAGGTTTTTACAGAAACGCTGGAATTATCAGCATAAAAAAGAATTTGAAAAGAATATAAACTTCTATATAACTCTTAAACATTTAACCTATCGCAAAGGCAACCTTTAAGGTTTGCCTTGCGAATTATCTAAACCTTATATCTTTTTGCTTTAAAAATAATGGGAATCTAGCTGTTTAACACCACAACTTTCTAAATCTCTGAAGAAAACCTTCTGAAACTTCTGAATCAGATTCTGTCAAAGTCTGTGCAGTATCAGAACGCATGCTCGCAATCGTAGTTTTATATTTTGGAACAATCCAAGGAAAACCCTGCATTAATTCAAAATCCAGTTCATCATCTTCCGGGGGGGCAGCCTTCTCATACAAAGCTTTAAGAGAACGTTTAAACTCCTGCCTATTCAATGCAAAATTAACGATTTCATCTTTATTTTTAGGGGTAACTTCACCAATATACATAAGAAATGCCAGGACATTTGTATGATAACCTTCAGCATTTAAAAAAACTGAGAGCCCACCTAATTTAACATAATATATTTCTGGCAGCGTCAATAATTCTTTAACTAATTCAACATAACCATTGTCACATGCCCAAATCAAGGTTATCAAAGCAGAAGACTTTTTAGAGTAAATCCAATAAATGACATCTGGGTTGCGCTCAATAAGTGATATTACTTCTTTAATACCTCTTTGATTATACGTATTCTCTAGTAATGCTAAATATTGATTGAAAGATGGGCCCTGCTGCATCAGTTTACTTCTTAAAAGTTGTTAAGTGTCTGTTCCTAGAGGCAGCTTACGTATTCCCTGACAGCTCGTCAATTAAGAGATGCTTTTCGTCTCTAAAATCTAAGGGGGAAGATGATTTTCTTGTATAGTTGAACTCAATTATGAGTTCAATAACTAGGAATTTTTAGGGCAATGATACACGAGCATTTAAAAGCACTAGGTTCCTTTGGATCTGACCATGCGGTTCAAGGCATTAAGGTCAAGGATATATATTCTGAGGTCCAACTCTCTGGTTTAACCCATAACATGCTCGACAAGTGTCATGACGGGGCGCATTGCCCTATTCCCGGCCTAACTTTTAGCAATAATCCATTTGATATGATGGAAAATGATGATGAATATCTTGCAAGGAAAGAGCGACAGTTAAATCAATATTTAATTTTGATTGATAAAGCTATAGAGAATAATGCGGCACTTGATTTTATCTTCTTACAAGAAGTCGACATTTTTACAAAAGCCCTTAGTTGGGAGTTTGAAGACAGAAGAAATCAAATAGTAAAAAACTTTATAGAAGCATTAAACAAAAGAGGATGGTCTCCGCAGATAACCCAACCAAGTGACAATTGCAAGCCTTTGATGACGCTTTACAACACACAAACCTTGTATCCATTTGGATGCAATTTTTATATTAAAGACAGTCGAAATCACAAAAACACTGCCTTTGAATTGATCTGTACTCATATCCCAACCAAGAGGATGGTGTCGCTTACAAATATGCACTTAGATTATGCTCGGGATGGATTTGCACTTTCACATGAAATATCAGCTCTCCTTTCTATGCATTCAGAAGCATCAGATAATGTGGTTTTAGCAATCGCCGGAGGGGATTGTAATCATCCTCGTGAAATGATGATGGGTGCCATCG
The DNA here is from genome assembly GCA_964496435.1 of Uncultured Candidatus Berkiella sp. GTDB lineage: Bacteria > Pseudomonadota > Gammaproteobacteria > Berkiellales > Berkiellaceae > Berkiella. The sequence goes on along the minus strand of CAZBZP010000035.1, from coordinate 11,478 downwards.
GGCCAACTGGTCGCGCAACGGCCTTAAGCAAAGATGAAAGAGGCTATGTAACAAGGATGTACCGTAGTGGCACACCAAATACCATTGACAGTTTTTTCGTATCCAAAGAACGTTATAAAGGACAAATATTCATATCTAACACTTCCTGTTATTTTTTTAATGATAAACATGAAGTGGAAAAGGTTTACGATGACTTCGCCAAAAAGCGGATGCAATCTAGTCATGAATTAAGGTTACCAGCCTTTAATCATTTTCAATCAAGATGCGCTGGCCTATCTATTAGTGAAGGTATAAAACTTGACTCTGAACGAAGACGGCAATTAACCACAAGCGCATAATGTGCCGTGCAAATCATCCCTCATATATTAGATTTCAAAAAAGGAGTGTAGCAAGACTACTTCCTTTTTTTAATCTGCCCTTTTGCTTTGTCATTTTGCAGATGTTTATCTGCAATATTCAATGCAGCAACACCATCACTTATAAAATTAACCGTGTTTGCGAACTCTTCTGATTTTCTTGTAAACGTGGGCAAGTAGTTTTTGCCGCTGTTTTTTGTTCGTTGCTGGCTGTTAGCAATTGGCGCTCTCGCGCAAGTGCCCTTTTTGCACCATTCAAGCGCATGCGGATCGCCCTCCTTCGCAAGCTTTTGGATCCATCCCTCTAATACACCGGGTGCCAAACCTACATCAAGATTCATAGAATATATAAGTTTTTGAGCAGGTTGATAGCCTAGTTTGGCTGATTTACCAACGAGCTCTAAAGATCTTGCTGGATCAGGCTTTATATAAGGATTTAATAAACCAGAATGTAGGTAAATCCCCATTAAAAAGAGCCCAACGGGAGAATTTTGCGCAACAGCTTCATTGAGTAAATTGACTGCCCTTATTATATAAAGAACATTAAGTTTAGCAGTATTTAGCAAAACAAAAGCTGCTCTTGCTTTAGCATCAATTACTCCACCTTGAGCTGCTTTCATAAAAAATTCATAGGCCAATACCAAACTTTTATCGACACCAAATCCATATTCGTAGGCATCACCTATGATGTAAAAGCTCATCGCATCGCCATTTTCTGCAGCTTTTTTTCGCCAATCAATAGCCTTTTCTTCACTTTTCTTAACGCCCAGACCTTCAGCATATCTATCAGCAATAGCTGTTTGTGCCATGAGCATATCTTGTTGAGCTGACACCTCATAATAAACTGAGGCAAGCAAATCATTTTTAGGAACGATTTTCCCATCAGCATATATTTTAGCCAACAACAATTGCGCCAAAGGATGACAATAAAGAACTGATTCATTCAACCATTTGATAGCTTCCTCATTGTCTTGTTCGTTACCATGTTTTAAAAGAGAAATTAGTGCTAAGCGAAAAAAAGCTTCTCCTGCATAATCGCCTTCCGTTTGTTTTAGCAAGTGTTGTTTGATAGTTTCCACCGATGGTAGCGGTGCGCTTAAATCAGAAGCAGAAAGTAATTTCAAAAGTTTTTTAGACATTTCATCATTTTTTGCTGAGGCTTGTGTTAGCTCTCTCATGGCGTCTATCGAAGTGCTCCATTCAGAATATTCATCTACTAAATGAATAAATCCAATTAACCCTTGATAGGCAACGTTTTCATCAGCCAATCTCATTATTTCAGGTAATATTTCAAGAACAGGAACATGTGTTTCATGAAGGTAAAGAATGTACTTATGTTTTTCCAGCTTAAAATCTTTCAATATTGCCTTAATTTGCGGGTCTGCCAACCAAGACGGTATGTGATTAAAAGCATTGTCTATTGATGCCTCATTGTTTTGAACTAATTCAAGATTATAAATTCCTGATTCATGTAAATGGATGAGGGTATTTATAAAAACTTCTTTGCCCCCTTCTTTTGCTAAAGAATCTAATTCTAATCTATAGATTTTTTGAAGTACTGAACCTGGCATTGTGTGCTCTCTTTTAGTGGCTGTATTTAGCAGAAACTAGTGCAGAAATTAGCCATGTAAACATAATTGCGACATTTTATATGGATAACATAGATTATCAAGGAAAATTAGCGTGCAAGTGCAAGTGCAAGTGCAAGTGCAAGTAGAATAATGAGAAAGCCGTTGAAGGGCTTGGACTTCTTTCAAGCTGTCAAAAAACTGTTAGCATGCTTACTTTTGATATAGATATGGATGTATAGACTGAATATGGCTTGGGATAGTAAGTTCTAACTGCCCCAGGCTAAACATTCCTATTCAAGTGAAATTACTTTGAATTGATATCTAGCCTGAGAGTTATGGGTTGAATTGTTTATTTAAAAGCTTAGAGTTTAAAAGAAACGCTAAAACTTTCTTCACTTTCCTCTTCAAAATCATCGCCTTCAATCGCCATTCTTCGTGCAGCTAATAGTGCCACAAAGCTTTTTTCTGAAAAATGATCAATTTCTTCATCTGAATCTGAGTCATCGCCTTCAATGGCAGCTCTTCGTCCAAGCACACCAGTTTTAAATGCTGTAACCATTTCTTCGTGTTCTTCTTCTTCCCAAACTTCTGAACCTTCTGTATTAACTACATTAGCATTTTGTTTAACAATCATTTTGGCGGCAGCAGAAAATAGTGCATTATTAATTCTAGCAACACCTTCAGCTTGACGTTCTTTTTCTGCAGCCATGATGTGTTCTTCTGGACCAATTAACATCTTATATTTCTCCAAATTTATTAAGAATATTAAGATAAAATATACATGTAGCAGATTTTATTACAAACATATGGCGATGACTTGGATGATTAATACGATAAAAAGCAAGGACAGATTCGTGCTAATGGTCTAAGGATATGTATATACACTTAGCTAAATATGCGCATCTATTTTAGATAAGGTCCTACAATCAGGGCATTTGAACAATTTCAATGATAACCTTCACCCCTTTTAAGTTTCCCTCTGAAGGTCCAATAAACAAAAATTGTATAACCCAATATTAAGGGTAACAAAAACACTGTTCCCAATAGTAAAAACATTTGTGATTTAGGTACTGCAGCAGCTTCCCATATAGTAATGCTTGGCGGGACAAGATAAGGAATATTGGAAAGTACTAAACCAATATAGGCAAGGATAAAAATAGAAACCGCACTAAAAAAGGCTTGTTTGATATGTTTGTGATCATTTATACCGATCCAGCATAGTAAGGCAAGCAGGCCACTAAGAATAGGGACCGGTGATAGATATAGAAAATTAGGCATGCTAAACCAGAAATCTCTGATTCTGGGAATATGTAATGGCGTCCAGATGCTAATAGCAATGATTATACCTAGCAAACCTATTAATAAGGATCTTGATATTACTCTTGCTCGTCTTTCAACTTCACCTTCAGTTTTTAATATAAGCCAGGTAGCCCCAAGTAAAGCATAACCAAAACATAAACCGACACCACATAAGATACTAAAAGGCGTTAACCAATCTAAAGGGCCTCCTGCAAATTGCCCATCTACAACCTTAATTCCTTGAATCAACCCACCTAAAACAATACCTTGTGAGAATGCCGCTAGCGTAGAACCAAGGGTGAATGAGAGGTTCCATTTAAAATGATAGGGTTTGGCTACCCATCTAAATTCAAAAGCGACACCTCTAAAAATCAAGGCTAACAACATAATTATTATTGGAATATATAATCCCGGCATGATGACAGCATAGGCTTTAGGGAAAGCAACCCATAATCCACCGCCGCCCAGAATTAACCATGTTTCATTGCCATCCCAATAAGGCGCAATCGAATTCATCATAAGATCATGATCTTCATCTGTTTTGTACATCGGATATAAGATCCCTATACCCAGATCAAAACCATCTAAGATGACATATAAGATAACGGCTGTTCCTATCAAGGCTGCCCAAATCAGGGGTAAAAAGTGCTCAACTCCGCTCATAAGGTTGGCTTTCCTTCTAACGATTCTCGCGTTGACTTTTGAGCTGCGGATAGTGGTCTGTTTGGCAAACCCTCTTCATTGCTATATACGACAGTAGGCTGCGGGCCTTTTTTAATTAATTTTCGAATATAGTAAATTCCCATCGAAAATACTGTCGAATAGACAAGTAAAAACAAAACAAGAGATATAAGCACACTCAATCCATCAATAGGAGAAAGCGCATCTTTGGTTCGTAATATGCCGTAGGCTATCCAGGGTTGTCTGCCACTTTCTGTTACTAGCCAACCTGCTAATATTGCAACAAAACCAAGTGGCCATACAAAACTGCTTATAATCAAGAAAATTCGACTTTGAAATAGCTTCTTTCTCAGAAGCAAATATGCGCCCAGAATCCCTATGAATATAATGAACAGCCCAATCCCAACCATAATTCTAAAAGCAAAGAATACGCTTATTAGGGGGGGCCTGTCTTCTTTGGGAAAATCGACTAAACCTGGAAATAGCCCATTCCATTCATGGGTAATAATTAGGCTACCTAATTTTGGAATAGCAATTTGATATCGATTAGTTTCATTTTCTGCATCGGGTATCGCAAATAATACGAGCGCTCCAGGCTTATCACCATGCCAATGCCCTTCCATTGCTGCTATTTTGGCCGGTTGATATTTTGCTGTGTTTAAACCATGGAGATCACCTAAGAAAAGTTGTAATGGTCCAAGGAGCATCACCATGCCTAATCCCATGATTATCATGGTTTTTGCTTCTTTGTCGAATTGCTTAACAAGTAAGTATTTAGCGCCGACCGCTAAGACTACTAATGAAGTTGTTAGATAAGCAGCACTCATCATGTGCATAAAGCGATATGGAAAGCTGGGATTGAAAATAATTTTTAGCCAATCAACTGGGTATGCAATACCATTGATAACCTCGTGCCCTGCTGGTGTGTGCATCCAGCTGTTTGCTGATAGAATCCAAAACCCAGACATACAGGTTCCAATGGCAACAAGAATAGCTGACAGTGTGTGCAACCAAATTGGCAAACGGTTCCATCCAAAAAGCAAAATACCTAAAAAGGTAGCTTCAAGGAAAAATGCCGTAAGCACTTCATAACCTATGACAGGGCCAATGACATTCCCGACTACTTCGGAAAATTTACTCCAGTTTGTTCCAAACTGATAAGACAGTACAATCCCAGAAACAACACCCATTGCAAAGGAAATAGCAAAAATCTTGGTCCAAAATCGTGCTAAAACCAAATAATGATCTTGTTTTTTCCAATTCCAAATGAGCAAAAGGCTTGCGATATAGGCAGAAAGACCTATAGTAAATGCTGGAAAGATAATATGAAAGCTAACTGTAAATGCAAATTGTATTCTGCTCAGTATGAGGGGATCCAAGATTAACACCCATTATTTAGTTAATTCACTATACAGATCAACACTTTCTCTTATGCATAAGATTAGTACTTATTTAGAATCATGCTATTAATAGGTGCTATTTGTTTTAATTCTGTGGAGGTATAGTGGCTAAACTTCGTCTGATACTTGGTGATCAGCTTTGTGACTCTATATCATCTCTGAGTGATATAGAGCCCAATGATACAGTCTTAATATGCGAGGTGATGGAAGAAGCGTCCTACGTTAAACATCACCCCAAAAAGATTGCTTTCTTGTTTTCAGCCATGCGCCATTTTGCTCAGGAACTTCAAGATACAGGCATTCAAGTTCGCTATGTCAAGCTGACAGATCCCGCCAACAGTGGCAGTTTTACAGGCGAAGTAGTCCGCGCACTAAAGGAATTAAATGCTAAACATTTAATTGTGACTGAGCCTGGCGAATATCGTGTTAAAGTCATGATGGAATCATGGCAGAAATCTTTTAGCATTCCGGTCGAAATACGCACTGATAACAGATTCTTATGTAGCATAGATGAATTCAAGACTTGGGCTCAGCACAAGAAGCAGCTGAGAATGGAATTCTTCTACCGTGAAATGCGAAAAAAATATCGAATTTTAATTGAGCCCGATGGTTCACCTGTTGGTGGCAAATGGAACTATGATATTGAAAATAGAAAACCGCCAAGCAAAGGTTTAAAATCTCCTCAACGTATTAGCCATAAAAAATCTGCAATTGTAAAAGAGGTTTTAGCGCTGGTCGGCGACAAATTTTCCCATCACTTTGGTAATTTATCCCCTTTTCATTATGCTGTTACGCGCCAGCAAGCGCTCATTGAATTAGACGATTTCATCGAACGAATTCTCCCTCATTTTGGTGACTATCAGGACGCGATGCTTAAAGGTGAGCCCTATCTTAATCATTCTTTGCTATCGTCTTATATCAATGCTGGGTTGCTATACCCACTAGAGATATGCCGCAAGGCACAAGCGCAGTATCGCAAAGGAAATGTATCTTTGAACTCTGCCGAAGGGTTTATCCGCCAGATTTTAGGTTGGAGAGAATATGTGCGTGGGATCTATTGGCTTAAGATGCCAGAATATGCTGAATTAAATTATCTTGGAGCAAGTAGACCATTACCAGCATTATATTGGGGCGCAAAAACCAATATGAGGTGCGTTTCTGAGGCAGTATCTCATACCCAAGAACATGCCTATTCTCATCATATTCAACGGTTGATGGTTACCGGAAACTTTGCGCTGCTTGCAGGCTTAGATGTAAAAGAAGTGCAAGAATGGTATTTGGCAGTATATAGCGATGCCTACGAATGGGTAGAAATGCCCAATACGCTAGGCATGGCATTGTTTGGTGATGGCGGCTTTATGGCCAGCAAACCCTATGTGGCTAGCGGCAAATACATCAATAAAATGAGCAATTTTTGCAAAAATTGCTACTACAACCCCAATGATATGCTGGGAGAAAAAGCTTGCCCATTCAATGCCCTTTATTGGGATTTCATTGCAAGACACCGATCAAAATTAAACAGTAATCAAAGATTAACATTTGTATATAAAGTTTGGGATAAGTTCACCGACTCAAAGCAAGAAGATATTAGAACAAAAGCTAAAACCATCTTAAAATCGATAGATCAGGGGAAAATATAATTTTTCTAACAAGCAACATATCCTGCGCTTTTAGCTTCTTGCAAAACTAGCAATCTAGACTGGATTTTGAAACTTAGCACAGAAAAGACCTGCTCTCTCTGGCTCTATAGGGCGATAGTTTAGGGTCTGTGGCTTTCTCACCTCACAATAGCTAAAACGCAATATGGGTGATCTTTGCTCAAAGCTTAGGTTGAATTGTTTTTTAGTTCTTGGAATTTTATTTTCTAAGTTCATGATTCATCAACTTAATATTTTCTCTAGGCTGTGAGCTTTGCTCTAGCAGGCACATCATTATTACTATCAAAATAACACTCTAAGTTACTAAAATAATCTTGAAATGGGTAATCATCTTGAGTAAAAACACCTTCCCAGCCTAAAGAGGCTAGCCAAGGATCAACAATCAATACATTGCCTTGCTGATCAGCGACAAGCAAAAAGCAATGCGCAGTACCCTCAACAACAGGAGATGCTACCAACTGATATCTCATCTGTGGATTATGGTTCAATAGTGTGTTCAAAGCAGAAATAGCCAGCGTTGTACAGCAGCCTGATTTCGCTTTATCGATTAAGTTACCTACCCGTGCAATCGCATTGTGCGAATATTGAAATGTTCTTGGGTTTAGCATGGTTGCATTAGCAAGCGCTTCAGCTTTAAGAATGTGTTCTGGTTTGTTTCTATAACGCTCATGAACTTCAGCTTCTTTTCCTGGAAAAATACAATGAGAATAACTTTTTGAGTCTGAACATGCGTATGTTTTATATTTCTCTATATAATCTTTTAAAATATTGAAAGCTGGAACTGTGTCTTTAGCTTTTGAATGTTCTGCTTGGCGACTATAATCATAAGATGCGGTATAGGCTCTTGGTTGCTCACGATGGGCAGTTCTTTGATGCCACGCTTCATATTGAGAAAGCAATTGTCTATAATTTCCTTCGTTTTCAATCAAATATGTTGAGAAGGTTTTCTGTGATAGCGCTTGATAGATGTTGAATATTTTGTTCATCGTAAGCTTTACAGCGGCTGCATCAATGATATGGGGGGCAACAACCTGCAAAACAGCGGGAGCGAACTCACTACCGTATATATTCGCCATCATGGTGGCGACATCTCTTGAAACTATATATGATCTTTCCAAAACCGCTTGACCATAGCTTTGTGCATTTTGAAATTGTGAGCATTCTATGTTTGTGTTATCAGCACTTTTGACAATAAAATTAATTAACAGATCCGTCAGATCATGCAAATTGACATCCTTGTTAATCAAACAACCATTGTTGCCTGTAATTTCTAAATCATTTTGTCCATCTATCAAAGTCTTGTCGACAAAATAGATAGATAAAGGATAATTGCTTTCGATTATTGTCTTGTTAACCAAGTTCCTAAATGCACTTACTTTCCATAAAGCATCTAATAATCTATTAATCTGAACTGCCTTTGAGGGCTCTACATTTTGTGTATCAAAATACACTTTTCCAAATCTTAGCAATTGTGCCTGTTCGTCATTAAGCCTTTGACCGCTGATATCTGCCGCCAACTGAAATGCATATTTTTTAAAATCTACACCTAAACTTTCTGCGAAATCTTTGAACAAGGCAGGCGCATTTTTAAGATCATTTAGAAACATTAAATTAGCTTCAGATTCAGCATCTTTTGAACCAATAATCACATAAAGCATTGTTGCCATGTTCAGAAATAATAGTTCTGGTTCAGCGTTAATCATTTCAAAAGGTAAGATAATCTCACGTGTATTTTGTTGCCAATGCATTAAATTTTGATCGGCAAAAACGAAACTTAAGTCACCATCCTTTAAAATGCGTGCAAAAGTGGCTTTGATTGAAGGTAATTCACTAAAGGCTTTAAATATATTATTAAATGCTACTAAAGAAGGGGTGGGATTGCCTGGTGAAGGTTTAACGTTTATGTACACTTTAGCCATAGGATGACCCCAAGTAGATTTTTTTAAATTACTACCCTATCCTAACATGCTGCTTTTTTTGGTAATATTAACTGCGACATAATTTGCTATAAACGGCTATAACAGCCCGATAGAATAATGCCCTCTCAAATCAAGCATAACAACATTAATTCAAACTCTATCTAACTGCCCCATCAGTTGTGCTTTTTCTTGACCTAAAACCCACTTATCATGGGCTAATGCTTTATTTTGCTCTTTTAGTTCTTCTTGTAGTTTTTTGATAATAGCTACTTCCTGCAATAACACGACATTATGTGTTTTTAATTCATTAGTGATGCCATTTTGTTCCTCAAACTTCTTTTCTAATAGTTCGTGTTGATTCTGCCAATGTTCTTCCAATGCTGTTTTATGGGTCAACATTTGATTCGTTTGCGATAATTCAATCGACATTTTTTCTAGCTGTGAGGATAATTCAGCACATTTTGCTTCTACCCTACTTTGTTCAGACTCAAGATGCTCCTGCTGCTGCTGGAGGATAATATTTTGCTGTCGCAGCATTTCATTTTCTATTCTAAGTTGCTGCACTGTCTGGTTAAGCTCACGCTGATACTGCTCGGCCCGCTGCTGCTCCAGCTGTCTTTGTTCTAACGAAGTCGTGCGGTAATGCTCCAAATTGGCTTGTGTTTGAAGATTTTGTTTGTGTAATTCTTCAATACGTGTTTGTTTCTCTTGAAGCTGTTGTAATTGTCCCTCACCTTTGGTTTGTAAGGTAACTATTTCAGTGCGAAACTCAGCAACCGCTTGTTCAAGAGCCTCATTTTTCTGTACTAGGCTATCCCTACTCTCTTCCAATTGCTTTTCAGAATGCATCAGTTGCGCATTTAACTGCTCTAGTTGGTGAATGCTTTCTTGATGATCCTTAAGGGCTTGTTGGCATAATTTTTCATTAGTATCAATCTTTTCTTGCGCATGAGACATGACGCGCTCCCAAAGATCTTTAAGCACTGCAATGAGTTCTTCAGGGATCTTCTCCTTGCTGGCAATTTCTTGCAGTGGATTTTGTTTTTCTCGCCACAAACGTAAATGAGCGCCAATCGTACTATTACTGCCTGTTTTAAGTTGGGCTCGAATACGCTCAATAGTGGGCTCTTGCCCTCCTGCCATTATTTGATTTGCTGCCTTAGAAACCTCTAAATAGCTTACCCCTGGACGACTCATTTGCTTCCCTTTTTATTTCATACCATTTAACGTTTTACATTATATAACGTTATATATATTTTTAAAAACATTATAAAGGACGTATTCTATAGTTATATAATCACTATTATCTGTAGCTAGATAAAAAAAGAATGGGTATGATCCTGTGTTAAAGAACAAAACATAATTCGGGATCTTATTTTGGAAAAAATTGAGAGCAGGAATGGGCTTGAAGCTCGTAAGACAAGTGCTATCGATTTAGCAAGGCCTTCCAATGTGTACATTCAAGCAGCCACCAGCAACAACACACGTAAAGCCTATCAACAGGACATAAAGCACTTTACACAGTGGGGAGGGCTCCTCCCAGCTACACCACAAATGGTTATTCGCTACCTGCAAGACTTTGCGCCTACTTTAAACTCTCGAACATTGGTTCGACGTCTAACAGCCATCAAAAATTGGCATAGCTACCAAGGCTTTGCTGATCCCACATCCGTTTCGCTCGTACGCAAAACCCTCACAGGCATCATGCATGTTCATGGCAAGCCCAAGGAGAAAGCAACTGCACTTACTATAGAAGCCTTACATTGCATGGTGGAATATATGAAGAAGCAGAATACTTTAGCCATGTGGCGCAATAATGCCATTCTACAAATGGGATTCTTTGGTGCATTGCGTGTCAGTGAGCTAGTCAATATAAAAATGGAGCAAATAACCCATGTACCTGAAGGCATGGAGATTTTAATCCCTCGCTCAAAAACAGATCCAACTGGCGCTGGTCAATATTGCGCACTTCCCTTTGGCGATAGTGATTTATGTCCCGTGAAAGCGCTTAAAAATTGGTGCGAAAAAGCCAAGATTGAAAATGGCGTAATCTTTCGTGAAATTGACAGACATCAAAATATTAAAACAGCACCATTAACAGGCAAAAGCATTAATAGCATCATAAAAAACATTGCTGGTCGTTGTGGTTTGCCCAACCCAGAAAGCTATAGCTCTCACAGCATGCGTCGTGGATTTGCAACAACAGCAAGCCGCAAAGGTGCCTCATTTGTTTCTATTATGCGCCAAGGACGTTGGCGCCACGAAGCTACGGTATTAGGTTACATAGAAGATGGACAACGTTTTGAGCAAAATGCAGCCCATAAGATCCTGCAAAAATAAGGGGACACCCCTCAAAGCATGACCAAAAACTTATGTATTTGCATTACAAGTTAACTCAGTAAATTATTATGCACAACCAATGGAGTAGAATCCTATATTTACAATAATATGAGGGGTGTCCCTATATTTCCCTCCCTATATTTTTCCGTTCACAAAACTCAATTTTTCATGCGCTTTCTAACGCTGACCAGAGAGAGGGTTTCATCTTGAGGCGCATTTTGAATTGGCTGTTCAACGGCTTCAGGTAAATTTAT
>CAZBZP010000034.1:0-19323 GCA_964496435.1 Uncultured Candidatus Berkiella sp. | reverse complement strand
AAATTGCTGAGGGTAAAACACCCCATGATTTAAGAAAAACAATAACATCAGAACCTGAGGTGGCTGTGATAACCAGCGTATCTTTCATGTTGCGTAATATTGTGTAGTTAAACAATATTAAGGCAATCATAATGGTCATCGGCAAGAATTTTTTATGTTCTATGCCATAAATGGGCCACAAGAAGGTTCGCAATTTTGAATGATTATCTTGCATAGGTTTCTTCAAAGAATAAATTTACTCTTAGTTTTTTCGGATAATCTCAGGATTACTTAATATGTAGCCTTTAAAAAGTTAATCAATATCAATCTTTACCTTCCTTTTTGACTATAATTTACGATAGCTACTACTTTTTTACTTACTGTGTGAAATCTCAGTTTGCTGAAATGTTCAGCAGCTCTCAAGCACGGGTAAAACATGATGGGTAATTCTATGAAAAAACAATTTTTATTATTTTTAGCGTTTTTTTCATTTGCTGGAAGCGGTTTCTCTGCTGATAATGCAGGCGTCTACCAAGTAGAAAAGGTACTTGATAATGGTTACTACATTATCAATGGTGTTCCTTGGCAACCGCACACTTCCTGCAAGACCTTGAAAGAGGGTGATGAGGTTAAGTTTCTGGAAGGCAATATAGATGGTGAATGTGTTAGTGCGACAATCAGGGATCTGAATTCAAAAACCACTTGCCAACTTTGGTGTAAAGGTAATCCCATTGATAACTAATTGGAGGATTTCATGAAGATAGGATATTCAATTTTTTTATTGATGTTGGGATTTTGCAGCAGCAGTTTTGCAGCTGATAATTATAAAGTAGAAAAAGTGTTGACGGCCAATCACTATATTATTAATGGATTGCATTGGAAAACCCAAGATAATTGCCCAGCCTTTCAAAAAGGGGATAAAGTCAGCTTTGTAAAAGGGAAAGCGCATAGCAAGTGTGTTGCTACATCAGTGTTGCACCATAAGTCAAACGCTACTTGCAGCCTATGGTGCCACGATGATAGAAGTGATGGTTAAGGCTTTAAGTTCTGCCTTACCATACTATTTGACTTCTCACCCCGAAGATATTTAATTGCCGATGATCGGGGCTTGGATTTAAGTTATTTCCAAGTGCTTGCGTTGGATCAATGCTCGCGTGAATATAGTTTCCGAGTATCAAGAGATGTTCATTAATATACCAACTCAGTGATAAGGAAACGTTGTTTTCTTTCCCGCCATGGATGTCTTCATCATTTAGATCAACCATGCTGTATCTTGCAGCGACTTCAAAGGCACCATAAGGACCCTTTGGTATTATTTGCCCATAAGATCCATTTTTAATTTTATAAATTCTACTTTCACCAGTTAATACATATGCTGCTTGCGCATGCCAACCGTCAAAATGTAATCCTGGTTTATACCATCGATTAACATAAGCATGTAAATACTCTGCACCCAGAACTAAAGGACCTCTTTGCCCGCTGATTTCAAAAGCATATTCGTTATAATTATCGACAAGCAGTGCACTGCCGGAGTTAACTAAGTTTGGCGTGTTTCGCGCCTTTACTTCGGGGCGAGTAGCAAAGCGACGTCCATCCGTATTGGGCGCGTCATTTCTAAAAGTTGGGTTATTATTTGCGTAGACGCCAGAGGCACCAATTTGAAAGACGTTGTTATCATGATTTATAGGGACATAGAATGCACGTAGTGTATTTGTGAGCCTATCTGAACGATGCAATATGGTAGCTGTGTCTCTATTTTGACCATGGGGCACAGTGGCTGAGGCGAATATTAAGCCATAATGTTTACCCCATTTGGTGAGATTAACGCCTATACCCATACAAGGACGAAGCGCTACAACGGGTAAGCTTCTTTCTAAAAAGGGGATCCATTTAGCACTATTGGCATTTTCTAAGCAAAAAGGAGAAATAATTTGGCCAACACTTATTTCGGTTTCTTTAAACCCAGCGTATGTGAAAAAAGTATCATTGATGGTTACTGATCCATTTTCATAACCTAAAACGATTGTATAGGATAAATCTTTTCCGATACCGCCATTAAAGGTGGTTTCTAAAGCACGAATATTGCTGCCATTAGGAAATTCTTGTGCTTTATCTTCAAAGTCGCCTGCAAAGAAAATGGCATCAACTTTAGCAATGCCATGTAACTTGAACCAATAGCGATCATCGTCTGAACGATAAACTTCAAACCCACCGTCAGTTTTAACTTCATCTGCGATGGCAAGATTTGAGCTGATAAGGAAGAAAAGACCTAGGGTACGGGCAATTTTTTTAAGTCTGGTGTTCATTTTGGTTTATCGCTGGAAAAATTTGCTAAGACTAAAGGTTTAAAACCCAATCATCAACTCATCTTTTCATAATTTTGCAGAATTTTTATTCGATAGATGCATTTTCGACGCTAGCAACAAGCGATATCATTGCTTCCTAAGTATGTTTGTTAGGCATCCATCTGTGTGTTTTGTGCACTTTGGAAAGAGACTTGGTCAGCAGCCTCTAAGCTGCGTTATATGAGTAGGGTTAAGAGGATTAATTATCTGTTTCTTTGCTATTTTTTACTGTTAGGACAAGATTATCTCCTTCCTGGGAGATGGAGAGTCGTTTTAGTGCGCTCATGCCCAATAAAATTTCTTCGTCCTCATCCTTTGGATTTATATTGGCAGCAACGTTATGCAGCGTAATGTTGCCGATAACAAGTTGTTCAATACGGGTATGGTAAATCTTGATTACCCCGCCGGCCGTATTCGCCATACCTTCTGGCCCATAATTCAATTTTAACTTTTTCGCTATTTTCTCAGGAATAACAACCGTATTGGCACCAGTATCTAGCAAGAAAGTGACATCCGCTCCATTGATGAAACCATCGACGATATATTGGTTGTTAATATTTCTTTTGATAGTGAGCTCAGGTATGCCATTCACCGTTACCATTTTAGCTACTGGCTTTTCCTGCTTATTGGACCAATGGCTAAAGAAGAGTGTCATCATCAATATCGCCAATATCCAAGCGCAAATGGCCATCACTTTGCCAAGGCCTTGGGTATCAGGTTGTGTGGGCTGTTCTTCCATATATCTTAAATTTAAAAATGAATTTATTATTTATCGACCAGATAAAGTCTAAAGTTAAAAGCGGACTGTTTATAAGTACAAGAGCATGCTCTTTTTAGAGGCTTTCTTAGGTAGGGCATTTTAGCTGTGGAATCATTTTCAAGGCAATGCCTAACATCCTGAGGGACCACTAGATCTTGGTCTAAACATTCGGTAGCCTAAACGCATAGGCAAATATAATTATGTTAGCAAACTTGATATGCTCAAAATTGATCCTACTAAAGGCCTGCTCTTAAGCGCGCATTATCATCCCTCACCAAATTTTGATGAGCGACCAACTAACCAAGAAATTGATTTATTGGTTATTCATAACATTAGTCTGCCGCCAGGAGAATTTGCGGGGGATTATGTTCAAGCCTTTTTTAGCAACAACTTAAACCCTGATGAGCATCCTTATTTTGAGGAAATTGCAGCCATGCAGGTTTCAAGTCACCTGTATATTCGTCGAAATGGCGAGGTATGGCAGTTTGTTCCTTTTAACAAACGTGCTTGGCATGCGGGTAAATCCTGCTTTGCTGGTGAAGAAAATTGTAACAATTTTTCTATTGGCATTGAGTTGGAGGGAACGGATTCAATTCCTTATACCCAAGCGCAATATCAACAGTTAGCGCATATTACCTGTCTCATCATGCAAGATTATCCCAAGATCACGTTAGATCGCATTGTGGGGCATAGTGATATTGCGCCCATGCGTAAAACCGATCCGGGCCCCTCATTTCAATGGCAGCACTACAAAGAGTTAGTTCAAGAGCTTACGGCAGCATAGTCATTCTTTAAATGCGTGCTATAATTTCGCCTGCAAAGTTGCATGTCTCTATAAAATAAAGATTTAGAAGGAATTCCTAATGTTTGATCCGGCAGTGGCGGATGTGGACGCAGAAGAAACCCGAGAATGGCTTCAAGCCCTAGGCTCGGTGGTACAAACAATGGGTCCAGAACGCGCAAAATATTTAATTGATACGCTTATCGGTAAAGCGCGTGAATCGGGGATCCATTCTGAACATCAGCGTAATACTCGCTATTGCAACACTATCAGTGTGCAAGAAGAACCAGCCATGCCAGGCGATCCTGAAATGGAACAACGCATCCGTGCGTTGATTCGTTGGAATGCGATGGCAATGGTTGTTAGAGCACAACATGTCGATAGTTCTTTAGGTGGCCATATTGGCACATTTGCTTCCTCGGCAACCTTATACGATGTTGGGTTTACGCATTTTTGGCGTGGCTTGGATAGCGAATGTGGTGGTGATTTAATTTATATCCAAGGTCACACTTCACCAGGTATTTATTCGCGCAGCTTTTTGCAAGGCGATATTACTGAAGATCAATTAGTACATTTTCGAAGAGAAGTAGCCAATAAAGGTTTATCTTCCTATCCACATCCCTGGTTAATGCCCAACTATTGGCAATTCCCCACAGTATCCATGGGATTAGGCCCCTTGCAAGCAGTCTATCAAGCACGTTTTATGCGTTACCTTGAAAACAGAGAATTGATTGCAAAGACAGATAGAAAAGTATGGTGCTTTTGTGGTGATGGTGAAATGGATGAGCCTGAATCATTAGCAGGATTATCCTTAGCCGGTAGAGAAAAATTAGATAATTTAATCTTCGTGATTAATTGTAATTTACAGCGCTTAGATGGCCCTGTACGCGGCAATGGCAAAATTATTCAAGAATTAGAAGGCGCCTTCTTAGGAGCCGGTTGGAATGTGATTAAAGTGCTGTGGGGCTCAGGGTGGGATCCCCTCTTTGCGGCAGACAGAGATGGCATCATGCTAAAGCGCATGGAAGAAGCTGTTGATGGGGATTATCAAAACTATAAAGCCAAAGGCGGCGCTTATACCCGTGAACATTTCTTTGGTGCTTATCCTGAACTAAAACAACTAGTAGCGCATATGTCTGATGAAGACATTTGGCGTTTAAATCGCGGCGGTCATGATCCGCGCAAAGTCTATGCAGCTTATCATCGCGCAGTGAATCACAAAGGACAGCCGACTGTTATTTTAGCGAAAACAGTTAAGGGCTACGGTTTAGGCACAGCTGGTGAAGCACTCAATATTGCCCACAATACGAAAAAATTGGGCCATGAAGAAATGCTTGCCTTTAGAGACAGATTCCATATTCCTGTAACAGATGAAATGGTGGAAAAAGTTGCCTTCTTTAAGCCAACAGAAAATAGCCCTGAAGTGCAATACATGAAAAAATGCCGTGAAAAGCTGGGTGGTTCAATACCAAAGCGCCGTGCAAAAGCAACGCATGCACCCTTAACCGTGCCACCACTTGAAGCATTTGATTCACAATTACAAAGCACGGGTGATAGAGAAATTTCAACCACCATGGCATTTGTACGAATCATTACCCATTTGGTCAAAGATAAAAGCCTTGGCAAGTTGATAGTACCCATTGTGCCTGATGAAGCGCGCACCTTTGGTATGGAAGGCTTGTTCAGACAAATTGGTATTTATTCTTCCGAAGGGCAAAAATACAAACCCGTCGATGCTGATCAGGTCATGTATTACAAAGAAGCCAAAGATGGCCAAATTTTAGAAGAAGGTATTAATGAAGCAGGTTCATTTTGCTCTTGGATAGCATCAGCCACTTCATATAGTACTTATAACCAAACAACCATTCCCTTTTATATCTATTATTCTATGTTTGGTTTTCAACGTATTGGTGATTTTGCTTGGGGCGCGGGTGATTCACGGGCCAGAGGCTTCCTCTTAGGCGGCACAGCAGGTCGCACCACCCTCAATGGTGAAGGTTTACAACACCAAGATGGGCACAGTCATTTGCTTGCCAGCACCATTCCCAATTGTGTGACTTATGATCCGACATTTGCTTATGAATTAGCGGTTATCATTCATCATGGTTTAGAAAGAATGGTTGCCAAAGCAGAAGATGTATACTTCTATATCACCTTAATGAATGAAAATTACACACATCCTGCTATGCCTAAAGATGCTCAAACCGGCATTATCAAAGGCATGTATTTATTTCAAAAAGCTGAAAAAGAAAATAATTTACATGTTCAATTGTTGGGATGTGGCACGATTTTACGTGAAGCTATCGCTGCGGTTGAATTACTCAAAGAATATGATATCAGCGCGGATGTATGGAGCGTGACGAGCTTTAATGAGTTACGCAAAGAGGCGCAAGATGTTCAGCGGTGGAACTGGCTGCATCCTGATGAGAAACAACGTAAGAGTTATGTTGAGACTTGTATGGAAAATACCAAAGGCCCCATTATTGCTGCAACCGATTACATGAAACTGTTTTCCGATCAATTAACGCCGTTTATACGCAAACCTTATGTTTGCTTAGGTACAGATGGTTTTGGTCGCAGTGATCAGCGTGAGACTTTACGTCATCATTTTGAAGTAGATAAATATTTTATTGCTTATGCTGCCATTAAAGCTTTAGCGGATGAAGGCAAACTCAAAGCTGAAGTTGCCAAAGCAGCACTGCAAAAATTGGGTATTAATGCTGATAAAGCTTCTCCTGTAACGCTTTAACGAGAAACAATGGAGTCATGTTTTGACGACAATTAAAGAAGTAAAAGTTCCTGATATTGGTAACTATACTGATGTTGAGGTAATTGAAGTAGCTGTTAAGCCTGGTGACAGTGTCAAGGCTGAAGACTCGCTCATTACCTTGGAGACGGAAAAGGCCTCTATGGATGTGCCATCACCTTTTGTTGGTATCATCAAAGAGATGAAAATAAAATTGGGTGATAAGGTTTCTCAAGGCTCGTTGATTGCATTGATTGAAGTTCAAGAACAAGAACAAACGCAAAGCAATGCACCAGCGAAGAAAGAAGAACCTGTTCAGGTTGCACAAGCACAAGCGCCTGTGGCGCCAGTGCCTGCGGCAACACCCAAAGAAGAAGTCGTGACCATCAATGTGCCTGATACAGGTGCAGCAACTGATGTGGAAGTGATTGAAGTTGCCATCAAGGTTGGTGATGAGATTAAAGCAGAAGATACTTTAATTACCCTTGAAAGTGAAAAGGCGAGCATGGATATTCCTTCGCCCTATCAAGGCAAAATTGAAAGTATCTTGGTGAAAGTAGGTGATAAAGTATCTATGGGCAGCGCCATCGTGACGATGAAAGCGCTGATTATGCCTCAAGCACAAGAAAAACCTGTGCAACAAGCACCACAAGCACCCACACAAGCGCCAGCACCGACACCCGCAAAACCTGCACAAGTTGCAAAAGCGCAAAGCACGCAAACTGTTTTCTATGACTTTTCTGGTGTGCATGCAGGTCCAGCAACAAGACGCCTTGCGCGTGAGTTGGGCGTTGATTTGGCTCAAGTTAAAGGCAGTGGTCAGCGTGGCCGCATTATCTGCAAAGACGTACAAGCTTATGTCAAATCAGTAATGCAAAGTGTTAGCCAAGGTGCGGGGCTTGGTCTTGGCATCGAAAAAGCGCCTGAAATTGATTTTAGTCAATGGGGTGCTATCGAGGTTAAACCCTTAAGTCGTATTAAAAAATGGACTGCTAAAAATTTAACCCGTAATTGGCTAACGATTCCGCATGTTACACAATTTGATGAAGCGGATGTCACTGAATTAGAAGTCTTTCGTCAAGAAAATCAAGAAGCTGCCAAGGCGCATGGTACAAAACTCACACCCTTGCCCTTTATCATCATGGCTTGTGTTTCTGCTTTAAAAGCTTTCCCTCAGTTCAATGCTTCTTTAGCGGCTAATGGCTCCGATATCGTAATGAAAAATTATTATCATATTGGTGTTGCGATTGACACGCCCAATGGGTTGGTAGTAGCAGTCTTGAGAGATGCTGATAAAAAGAGCTTATATGATATTGCCAAAGAGCTGGGTGACTTAGGTCAGCTTGCACGTGATGGCAAATTAAAAGCAGAACAAATGCAAGGAAGTTGTTTTACAATTTCAAGCTTAGGCGGGGTGGGTGGCACAGCATTTACACCTATTATTAACGCGCCAGATGTGGCTATATTAGGGGTATCTAAAGTACAAATTAAACCCATATATATGCACGATCAATTTGTGCCGCGTAAAATGTTACCTTTAAGCTTATCTTATGATCATCGTGTTATAGATGGTGTGGAAGGTGCTAAATTTGCTGCGCATATCGCAGCACAACTTCAAGATATTCGTAAACTCTTACTGTAAGGTGAAAAAATGGCTGATATAAAAGCTAAAGTCGTTGTTTTAGGTAGTGGTCCTGGTGGGTATTCAGCCGCTTTTCGCGCAGCCGATTTGTTAGGTGCAGATCAAGTTGTTTTAGTTGAACGCTATGCGGAACTAGGTGGCGTATGTCTCAATGTAGGCTGTATTCCTTCCAAAGCTTTACTCCATACTGCTGCTATATTGGATGAAGCCAAAAGCATGGCTTCACATGGTGTTGAATTTGGCGCACCTAAAATCAATTTAGATAAAGTACGTGAATTTAAAGATAGCGTGGTCAATCGTTTGACTGGCGGTATCAAGCAAATGGCAAAGTTTCGTAAAGTACAAGTGGTCACTGGTGAAGGCAAATTTACCTCACCCAATACTTTAGCCGTGAGCGGGGATAATCCTTGCACCATTACTTTTGAAAATATCATCATTGCTGCAGGTTCAAGCCCCATTAAATTACCCTTCTTGCCTAATGATCCCCGTATTATGGATTCAACTGGTGCGCTTGCTTTAGAAGATATTCCTAAGCGCATGCTCGTAATTGGTGGTGGCATTATCGGCATGGAAATGGCAACCGTTTATAGCGCCCTTGGTTCACAAGTGAGCGTCGTAGAGTTAACCGATTTTATATTGCCAGGTTGCGATAAAGACATTTCAACGCCACTTTATAAGTTCGTTAAACCCAAATACGAAAGCATTATGCTAGGCACAAAAGTGACAGGCGCTGAGGCTAAAAAAGATGGCATTTATGTCAGCTTTGAAGGCAAAGAAGCACCCAGTGAACCACAACGATACGATAGAGTTTTAGTGGCGGTAGGGCGTACCCCTAATGGTAAGAAAATTGATGCTGAAAAGGCAGGCATTAAAGTTGATGAACGTGGATTTATTCCTGTTGATAATCAACAACGCACTAACGTGCCACATATCTTTGCGATTGGTGATATCGTGGGTAACCCCATGTTGGCACATAAAGCAACACCCGAAGGGCGCGTTGCAGCAGAAGTGATAGCCGGCAAGAAGCATTACTTTGAACCTAAGTGCATTGGTAGCATTGCTTATACTGATCCTGAAGTGGCATGGGTTGGTGTTACCGAAGATCAAGCTAAAGCCCAAGGTTTAAATTATGATAAAGGCGTTTTCCCTTGGCTTGCCAGTGGCCGTTCTTTAGGCTTAGGTCGTGAAGAAGGGATCACTAAACTTATTTTTGATAAAGAATCTCATCGCTTATTAGGTGCTGCTTTTGTTGGCCCGCACGCTGGTGATTTGATTGGTGAAGCAAGCTTAGCAATTGAAATGGGCTGTATTGCCGAAGATATTGCTTTGACCATTCACCCACATCCTACTTTGTCTGAATCTATTATGGTTGCTGCTGAAATGTTTGAAGGCACCGCAACGGATATGATTAACAAAAAGAAATAAGTAGCAAAGCCAGATTTTGCTTCTTTTTCCTCTTCCACTTTAACTTCATGCTAAAGCGCTGCGATGTTAAGGTGGGAGAGGAACAATTCACAACACACCAAAAATTGATAATCAACATTCCGCTGATATATTGAAAAGAGCACAACTTTTGTAGTGAAAACCACTACGCATCCCTCATTCGCTACCTTTTATCCTGCGCTATTTCCGCCATGGCGGAAAGCAATATACCTAAGCATTCGATTTTCTTAAAATATTCCCTATAGCTTAATCAAAAACCGGGGGAATGCACGATGCTAAATTTTGAACACAATTTATGTTTATTTTCACAAGGGATGAATGAGCCTGCATCAAATATAAAAATGCTGCCAAAAGATATTATGTTAAATATCGCTCAGCATTATTATGAACCTATGAATACGTATTTTGGCCCCTTAAATGAATTGGAGAAAAGCTTAGAGCCACGAACTAAGCAGTTGAAATTGGCGTCCAGTTACTATGTGCCAATGATAAAATTGGCCATCCATGAATTGCATAATAACCCCGATTTTATTGCTCAACTGATCCCCGCTTGGAAGCATGTTAAAAATGCAGTTCCTAATACGGCCATTGAAATCCTCAAAACACTTTTTACTGATGATTCACAATTTAAATCGATGGTTTCCTATTATTGCAAAGATAATCCAAAACTACAGGCTGCATTAAGTGGCTTAGTAGGTGACTTAAAAACGCTTGTTGCTCAAAAGCTACAAACGCATGATGGGGATGCGCTTTTTACTTTTAAAGATATTGCCGATAGAGATGACTATCTTAAAAGAAGATTAGGTTTCCCCGCTGGTGCAAAAAAATTCAGCTTAAAGTAGGAAAAACCAAAAAGGCCCACACAGGTTTGCCTGCGTGGGTTTATTGACGTAAAGGCTCATCTTGCATTTGGGCTTTAAGGCCATTGCTAAGCACAAGCAGGCGATGCCCTAAGGATAGCAGCATAATGGAGGCTGCTGTGCCAAGTAACATTTCTATAGAAAGTAAACGACCCACCACGGCAATTTTGCCAATAAAAATAAAGGCAATAAATCCGACCAATAAAGGCATAAAGCGCGAGCGGATAATAAATAATTTACCCGAGAAATAAAGCATCATCGCTTGAAGCGCATAATGGCAAAACCGCACTGGGTAAAAAGGAATTTCCCGTTTAAAAAATAAATAAATGGGCATGAAGGCTTCTAGCAACTGTTTAGGATGCAGTGTGGGAATGAAGGGGAATAATTGGTAGCAACCCCAAGCCAGCCATACCGTCATACCTAGCAATGGCCATAGATTGTCTTTATCACCCCATTGCACGGAGTGTTTTACCAAATGCACTAATTTTGGATAATGCGGCATTAAAGGAATAGCGATTAATCCGCCTAAAAATCCACTCACCGTGTTTAAAGCAACATCTAAAAGGGAAGGGATCCTGGCAGGATTATAAGTTTGTAAGGACTCAATAAAAAAGCTAATGCAAAATGAAGCGATAGTTGCTAGCAATAATACTTTCAAGAGCGGTGTTTTTCTTAGCAATAAATAGCCGCTGGCAAAAAATCCAAAAGGTAAAAATAATATTAAGTTTTGAACAATATCAAATAAGAATATGTGCTCTAACCACCCGAATAAAACTATGCTCACCACGCTTGCGCTAGGGAAGCACCAAGCATGAAATGGATGAAGTGCCCCGTAAAATAGAAACAGGACATACATTAGTAGAAATAATGTTATATAAGATGATGGTTTGTTCATATAATGGTGGATCTACACTTTTGCGGTGCATTCTATTTCTTTTAAAGAAAGAATGACAACTTATTATAATTTTCTATTACCTAGCTAGAAGGCTTCATATTCCTTATAATGCTCCTTCGCGACTGAGCTATAATGCCAGCATGTGTTTAAAAAGCAACAAAAACATAAAGTTAAGAGATGAATTTAATAACCTTACTTGCCTTCATTTGTTACCTCAGTGTCGTGGTCATCATTGCTATTGTGGCCTGGCGTATCACTCGAAATCTATCTGACTTTGTATTAGGTGGCCGCCAATTGGGTGGTCCCGTTGCAGCCTTAAGTGCCGGCGCTTCTGATATGAGTGCCTGGTTATTGCTGGGTTTACCCGGGGCAATTTTTGTTTTTGGTCTCAATCAAATTTGGTTGCCTATTGGACTAACTATAGGTGCTTTTCTAAGTTGGCGCTTGATTGCTAAACCTTTGCGTGTCTTTTCTGAAGTGGCCAACGATTCGCTAACCTTACCTGCTTTCATGGATAACCGTTTCTTTGATGAATCTGGCGTTATCCGTATGATGTTGGCTTTGGCAACTTTAGTGTTTTTTGCTTTTTATACGGCATCAGGCCTGGTTGGTGGGGCCATGTTGTTGCAACGCTTTGATATGTCTTATGAGCAAGCGCTGCTTATTGGCTCTGCTATTATTGTTGCTTATACCTTTGTGGGTGGCTTCCTTGCCGTGAGCTGGACAGATTTTTTCCAGGGCACCTTGATGTTCATTTGTTTGCTTGTCGTCCCCTTTGTGGCATGTAATGAATTTGGCGGCTGGGATAAAACCCTTAATCTGATTACGGAAATTGGGCCTCATCGCTTAGAGCCCTTTCATGAATTTAATGCCATGCTATTTGTTAACCTCATGGCTTGGGGATTAGGGTATTTTGGCCAACCCCATATATTAGTGCGCTTTATGGCAGTGCGTACTACCAAAGATATCACCATCGCCAGAAGAATTTGTATGTCTTGGATGAGCCTTTCCTTGCTTGGCGCCGTGTTAACAGGCTTTGTAGGCATTGCCTTCTTTTATCAGCAGGACATTGATCCTGAATCCATTTTTATTGTGTTCTCACAATCTTTGTTTTCACCCTGGCTATCGGGGATTTTATTCGCGGCGATATTGTCATCCATCATGTGTGCAATAGATTCACAGATGTTGGCATCCAGCTCTGCTTTAACCGAAGACATATACCATCGTATGTTTAGAAAAAAGGCCAGCCAAAAAGAATTGGTTTGGGTTGGCCGCTTAGGCATTATCGTTATTGCGCTGATAGCGATGAGCTTAGCAAATGATCCAGAAAGCACAGTTATTAAACTGGTTGCTTTCGCTTGGGCAGGCTTGGGCGCTTCTTTTGGGCCTTCGGTCATCGGAGCTTTATTCTGGAGAAACATGACCAGAAGAGGCGCTATCCTTGGCGTTGCCTTTGGTGCTGGTGCTGTGCTGATTTGGAAATGTAACAGCACATTGGGTGGCATTTTTGGCTTATATGAGATTATCCCTGGCTTTTTCTTTGGCACCTTGGGTGTCATCTTAGGCAGCCTCACAGGGAAACCGCCCAGCCAACAAGTGCTCGAGCAGTACGATAACGCATGGAAGCTTATCAAACAAAGCGTTAATTAATTCTTCATTGCAACAGGTATTCACATGCTCAATTCAGAATTTGATTTGGTGCGAGATAAACTTCGCCAGACAATAAATAGCCATTATCGTTTAGATGAAACGCTTTGCGTCAATGAAATTCTAAAGGGTGCTACTTTGCCAGAAGCCTTTATGGCATCAGTGCAGGCAAAAGCAAAGGTGCTGATAGAGCAGGTGCGTAAAACCCGCACTAAACAAAGTGGCTTAGATGCCTTTATGTTCCAATATGATTTGTCGAGTGAAGAAGGCATCGCCTTGATGTGCTTGGCCGAGAGCTTGCTCAGGATCCCCGATAAGGAAACGGTCGATAAATTAATTCGAGATAAGCTAACCGATGGTGATTGGCGCTCTCATCTTGGTAAAAGTCCTTCCATTTTCGTTAATGCTGCCACCTGGGCCCTTATGCTCACAGGTAAAATTATTCAACCAGCGATGAACGTCAAACAGGAACAACAAGGTAATACCTTAACCAACACCTTGAAGCGATTGGCAAGCAAAGGTGGTGAGCCCATCGTCCGTAAAGCTATCAAACAGGCGATGAAAATTCTAGGCCGTCAGTTCGTGATGGCAAGAACGATTAAAGGCGCTTTAAAGCGCTCTGTGAAAAAAGAAGTGCTTGGTTATCGTTTTTCTTTTGATATGTTAGGCGAAGCTGCCTTCACAGCCCTTGATGCGCAAAAATATTTGGCCGCTTATGAAAAAGCCATTGAGGCAATCAAAGAGGCCAGCAACGGCAAAGGCCCCATTGAAGGTCCTGGCATATCCATTAAATTATCTGCATTACATCCACGCTTTGTGATGGCCAAAAAAGAACGTGTGATGGCTGAACTCTTGCCCATCATGAAAAAATTGGTGCAACAAGCAAATGACGCTAATATCGGCTTAACCATTGATGCTGAAGAAGCACACACCTTAGATTTAAATTTAGATTTAATTGAAGCAATCGTAAAAAGCGGTGTGATTGGCCAGTGGAAAGGCTTTGGTTTGGCTGTGCAAGCCTACCAGAAAAGAGCGCCCTATGTCTTAGATTGGCTTATTGCACTAGCAAGGCAGCACCAAGTACATTTGAATATCCGCTTGGTCAAAGGTGCATATTGGGATACAGAAATTAAATTAGCCCAAGTGCAAGGTTTATCCGGTTATCCTGTTTTTACACGTAAAGTAACCACAGATGCCAATTATATTGTCTGTGCTAAAAAGCTGATTCAAGCAGGCGATGTTATATTTCCTCAGTTTGCAACGCATAACGCATTAACGTTGGCGACGATTCAAGCCTTAGCGCAAGAAGCAAAATTATCAGCTTATGAATTTCAATGCCTTCATGGCATGGGTGATGCATTGTATGATCAAGTTGTACAAGCACAGGATAAAGTACCTTGTCGTGTTTATGCGCCGGTGGGCACGCATGAAGAATTACTTGCCTATTTAGTGCGTCGTTTATTAGAAAATGGTGCCAATTCTTCTTTTGTGAATAGAATTGTGGATGAAAAGCTCCCTATCGAAGAGATGGTGATATTCCCTGTGAGCAAACTTCAAGCCTTAAGCGAATATCCACATCCAAAGATCCCCTTGCCTGAAAATTTATTTGCGCCTCAAAGAGCAAATTCCAAAGGCGTTGATCTAAGCGCAATTGATGAGTTTCATCCTTTGCTGCAAAAAATAAACCAAATGAACTTTGATTATAAAGTGAGTGCTACAGCGCAAGACAATCAAAGCAGTATTGATAGCCATGAGTGCGTTTCACCCATAGCTAAATCGCTAAGATTGGGCACAGTACAACTTGCAACCAAAGAAGTCACAGCCGTTACCCTAGATCGGGCATATAAGGCTTATAGCAGCTTTAAATTCTGGGACGCCACAAGAAGAGCGCAATGCTTACAAAATATGGCTGAACTATTGGAAAAAAATAAAACAGAATTCTTGAGCTTGTTAGTCTATGAAGGCGGTAAGACACTAGACGATGCTGTCAGCGAACTGCGCGAAGCAATCGATTTTTGTAACTACTATGCATATCAAGCCTCATTGCGCTTTGCACAGCCTGAAGTTTTGGCAGGGCCAACAGGGGAAATGAATAGCTTGAGCTTGCATGGACGCGGTGTGATTGCTTGCATCAGTCCTTGGAATTTTCCTTTAGCTATATTTTTAGGGCAAGTTACCGCCGCCTTGGCAGCAGGGAATTGCGCGATTGCAAAACCTGCTAGTCAAACCATGATTATCGCCTCGCGCGCAATTGCATTGCTTCATGAAGCAGGCTTCCCGCGCGATGTTGTGCAGCTACTACCCGGCAGCGGTAGTGTGGTGGGCAATACCTTGGTGAGTGATTTACGAGTAAAAGGCATTGTGTTTACAGGCTCAACCGAAACGGCGCGCTCTATCAATCAAAAGCTAGCAGCAAGAGAAGGCGCTATCATTCCTTTTGTGGCCGAAACCGGTGGTCAAAATGCAATGATTGTAGATTCAAGCGCATTAACAGAACAAGTAACACAAGATGTGATTACTTCTGCCTTTAGAAGCGCAGGTCAACGTTGTTCAGCCTTAAGGGTGTTGTTCTTACAAGAAGACATTGCCGATAAAACTATCAATATGATCAAAGGCGCAATGGCTGAATTAAAAGTAGGGCATCCAGGCGCACTGAATGCAGATGTAGGCCCAGTTATAGATGAAAACGCAAAAGCACAATTACATGCGCATGCCGTTAAAATGAAAGAAAAAGCCACGCTGATTTATGAAGTCGCGATGTCAGAAAGTGCTGATAAAGGTTCTTTCTTTGCACCGCGCTTTTTTGAAATTCCTTCGCTTGATATCTTAACAGAGGAAGTGTTTGGTCCCATTTTACATGTGGTTCGTTTTAAAGGTTCAAAGTTGGACGATGTGATTGCGCAAATAAATCGTACGGGCTTTGGTTTGACATTAGGCATTCATAGCCGAATTGATGAAACCATCGATTATATTATTTCACGCGTTAGTGTGGGCAATATCTATGTTAACCGTAATATGATTGGCGCCGTGGTTGGGGTTCAACCTTTTGGTGGGGAAGGCTTATCAGGAACCGGACCTAAAGCCGGGGGCCCTTATTACTTACCCCGACTTGCGACAGAGCGGACACTTTCAGTCAATACCACAGCTTCAGGTGGTAATGCTACGCTCATGTCTCTAGAAGAATCATAACCTCGCCGATACCTGGTGTAAGCCTCTTATATAAAAGAATAAGCTTATGCCAGGTACTGAAAATAAAGCACCTCAAACACTGCCCAGTGAATTCAAAGTCATGATTGCAACCCCCTCTTACAATGGGGATTGCAGTATGGGTTATGCTATTTCCCTATTAAAAACCTATGCGGCCTCAAAAGAGGTGAGCCGTTTAAAACTCGTTCATCAACACATACCCAATGATTCCTGTGTAGCCAGGGCGCGTAACTTTCTTGCTGCAACCATGATGCGTGATCCCTCTATCACCCATATGCTTTTTATTGATGCGGATATGAGCTGGGAGGCCGAAGATGTCTTGCGCCTGATAATGGCTGATAAACCCATTATAGGTGCGGCAATCCCAATGAAAAAATATAAATGGGATAGATTAAAACATGATAAAGTCAAAGCATTGCTAAATGACGCAAAAATATCAAAAGAAGAATTTGAGCGTTTAATTAAAATGCATTTGCTAGATTATGCTGTAAATTTAAGTGAAAACCTTGAAACCCAAAATGGCACTTTAGAAGTTAAAAATATTAGCACAGCCTTTATGCTGATTAAACGCCATGTTTTTGTTGACATGATCAAAGCCTACCCACAAAAAAAGATTAATAATGTCCCTGATGGTTTCCCAAGGGAATTTGCAGATACCTTGTATGCCTTTTTTGATCAAGAGAATTTTGATGGCACTTATTTATCCACCAGCTATAGTTTTTGCAAAAGGTATAAGGATATCGGCGGGAAAATATTTGCTGACTTAAGCATCACAGTAGGTCATGTTGGCGCTGAGAACTATGTTGGCAATTTATTTGAAGTCGCTAAAGTGCCAAAGCGTGTAAACTAAAATATCCCCTAGAAATCGACCAAGAACCTAACATAATCTCATAAGCAGTATAATACCACTCAAGACATATCCATTACTCAATATATTTTGAGCATCTAGTACCAAAGTCAGATTCCCTACCCCCAAAAAAAGCGTAACCATGTATTGTAAGAGCACTAATATATACAGCGTAAATACACTCTAAAGCGAGGCTGTGATGAACGTTGAACTTGAAAAAAGCATTGTCAGTATTCTGCAGCAAACGGAACTATACAACCAGGTTTTGCATGAACAGAAGAATTTAGGGGCAGCGGTATTGGATAATGCGATTTACGCATTTACCTCGCAGCCATTGTCTTTTGAAAATGGTGTATTTGAAGATGTTCATGTTAAAGCGCATAAACATCAAAATCATAATGAGGATAAAAAAGACGGGGAAAGCCTTTCGGCTGATCCAAAGCAAGGAGATGAAAACAAAGGAGAAAACCAAGGCGAAGATCAGCAGGAAGATAAAGAAAATAAGGAACAACAAGCGCAACAACCGCCCTCTGATGAGAGCCAAGCCCCACAAAATGCAATTGAATCCCCTAATCAAGATCAGCAGGTTAACATTACCACAGAACATTTAAATAGAGCTGAGGGAACGGCAACCGGTAATTTAAGTGAAGGCCATTCAGAAGAATTACCCTATATTGATTTTGGTTTACCCTATTTACAAAATAGTGTGCCAAGGGATTTAAATATTTTTCATGACTTTTCCCCTTTTGTGCCACGTTATTTCCAATTGGTCACGCCACAAATTGAATCAGCAGCACCCCTAACATCGGAGGGACCATGTTGTAGCAATCCTATACCCATTTCAATTTATTACGAAAGATATTATGGTGATGGCGGTGAATGTAGCTATTTGAGCTATGGATTAACGCAAGACAATATAGCTGAAATAACCTCTTTACTGAATAGCAGTTTTAAATTTACCTTTGAAAGTTTTTGTGATGATGGCAGCGCTGATATACTCTTTAAGCAAGTGGGTGGGGGTGCCTATATATATGCTGGAGAAGGCGGCGTACTGGTTGATCCCATTGAAAACAATCCCAGTGTGGGTGATTCTTACAAAATTGAAGTAGTTCAGCCATCTTCGGATTCATGTTATTACTGCTGTGAACCTCTAAGCTGTGATAACCCGATTACAGGTATTGAAATTGATTTAAGCTACTACCCTTTCTATTATTATGGCGAAGGTGAAGGTGGTACTTCATTGGCAATTCCTTGCATCGATTTCTTCACTGGATCCTTCGGAGTACCCGTAGGATTTTTTGATAGTTATGGTAATGAATGGGCGCTAGTTAATAGTAAAGAAAATTTTCAGTTGGTTTGCATGTCTGAAACAGAAACTGCACCGATTGTTTTTGATTTACATAATTCCGGCTTTCAATTGAGCAGTGCGCAATCATCTAATGTGATGATGGATTTAAAAGGATATAATGGCGCGTATAGTGCGCATATGGGCTGGGTAGGGCCAGACAATGGCATACTCACTTATGATTACAGTGGCAGTGGCGCTATCAGCTCTAAAAATTATATTTTAACTGAAAATGTTGCTGGTGCGAAAACCGACTTACAAGCCTTGGAAGTCTTGGCAGGGCAAAACCATGGTATTATTGATAACTCCAATTCAATCTGGAGTAAATTGGGCATGTGGGTTGATGGTAATCAGAACGGCAAGATGGATACGGGTGAATATCAAACCATGAGCCAATTAGGCATTACCGGCATCAACCTTACGCAGATAGGGGGCGCATCTCAATTAAATGGTAATACCATACACTCTGTTATTAGCTTTAACTATGCAGATGGTACAAGCGGCAAGGCAGCAGACGTTACCTTAAAATTGGCAGATGTGATTCAGAATAATCAAAGTATTATTGATGATCATTCATCTACTACCGCAACAACGACATCAACGGCAGCACAAACTGTAATTGCATCAGCCGCAAGTGCGCCAGTAGCACCATTGCATACAGATGCAGCAGTGCAGTCAGCTGTTGAAGCAGTTACAACACAGCAGCATCCTGTAAGCTAAACTTTAGCTATGCTAATTTACATAATCAGCATAGCTAATCAAGCCTAAGTGATGCGCGCGCTCAATCATATCTTTTCTATTAAAGCACTGCAGCTTTTGCTTGACC
>CAZBZP010000033.1:0-20449 GCA_964496435.1 Uncultured Candidatus Berkiella sp. | reverse complement strand
GGCCACAAACAAAAAATGGATGTTTATATTGATGTGGATTTACTAAAGCATGAAATAATTTGGGCAGCAGCAGGCACACCCTTTGCCGTATTTAGTTTAAAAACAAGCGAGCTTGAGCGTATAACCCATGGGAAAGTAATAGAAGTGAAGTGACGCTCAAAGCGTCACTTTTTATGTTTATGCGTCCTCGTCACTCCAGTAGTAACTTCTTCCACCTTCTCAACCACATTGAAACTCTTCGCAGCACTATCCTTTCTTTGCTTTTCAAAGGATTGGGCTGTATTAAATATCGTACTGCCCTCTGCTTGCTTCGTTGGTTTTTCGACATCACTCATATGACCAATAATATGTGGAGCAATATCAGGATATTTATGCATAAACTCCTTAATCTTAGCCAAACTATGCTCATGGCCACCATGAAGGATAGGCCCTATTTCTTCATCTAAAATTTCTAATTCATCTTTGCTGCGCGAATCACTTCTTAGGGTTGCTAAAGCCAGTAAGTATTCACCTACTAATTCCTGATCTCTTTGTGCTGTCAAAAGTGCTTTTTTGAAGTTTGGATTATCCTCGAAATATTGATAAAGATCATAAGGCGCATCTGTTTTTGGATCATTAAAGTGCAGCTGATAAGCACCTGGTTTTATGCTATCCATATCTTCAACCAAACCATTTTCAAAAATAGTCTGTATTGCTTTGTCCTTTTCATCTGCTTCTAATTTCTTTTTTTGATAATCTTCATCATCTTCTGCGGGATGGGGATGAAAAAATCCTGTAAGCGGATCAATCCCAAGAAAATAATCAACTGTAAAACAAGGTCGTGCATTTTTGCACAAGGCTTTTAGTGCTGCTTGATTAGGTAAATAGGCAATTGCTTGCGTTTCAGGAATGACCTTTTCAACTCGGCCAAATGTGTTTACAAGTATGCTACGATAATCCATTTTTGATAATTCAGGCGAAAATGTAAAGGCTTTACAGATTTCGTTCGTACCAGCATCTAATTCTAAACAATCAAACATAATTTGAGGTGGAAGTAAAGTAATAGTGCAAGGAGGAATCTCTATCTTTGCGCCTTGCTTAATCAATGCGGTGCAGATAGCTCTTTTGGTGTCTTGTGCCATAATAGGACGCGCAATCCCTATAAAATCTTCACTGGTGAGCAGGTGCTTTAATGTTAAACTCGCCTCCTCACTTTTTCTTTTTGGTTCCATCTTCCCAAAATAAGATTCAATCAATTTTATGGCTTTAGGTTGATGTTGGTTGGGAGGATTTTCCAAGCTTAAATTGTAGATAGCCTCATGCATTTTAAAAACTTGCGTCTTTTGCACGCTTGTAAATTTTGCAGCAATAATGTTGCGCACTATATTTTGTTCTTGCGCATTATATAAAAATTCATGAATATCAATATCCTTACCTTGTAATAATTCTGCGAGAATTCTATCTTTCACAACAATGTCTAGATTGGAGTCTTTAATTCTAATGCCCAAAAATTTAAAGACAGATTGATGTGTTAATTTATATTCTTCTCTCAAGTTGGCGTAAATGTTTCTTGCTAGCTCAATATCGCCACTTAGGAAGTGATCTTGGATTTGCCTTATTATCATTTCCTTTTGCACTAAAGGATGAGCAAGCACGGTATCAAAACCATACTTACCTGCCCAAGCAGATATTGACGTATGAAAGAAAGGCAAGGCAAGTTGTGTGTCATAATTCGCTTTTTCTAACTCGTCTAGTAGACTCAGTATTATTTTAGCAGTTGAAGAATTAATTGGCGTTTCATTAGTTGGATAATCTCCGATAATTTTTTGCAAAACGCTTGCACCCTCTGGTATACCTTCTTCAAAAATCTGTTTTACTTTTTCAGAGGGTATTGTTCCACCATAGGAACGTTTTATGGCGGATAGCAATTTATCAAATACTTCATCATTTCCTTTAACTGCAGATTCTAGCAATGCCATTTCAAGGCTGGTCAATTTTTTTGTAGGATTATTTGGTGTAAGGGCACGTAACATAGGAGCCTTCCTCTTTTCACACACCTAAATTAATAATGTAAAACTAGCATTTAGACGCTGCAACTATGTTTAGTGTGTAGTCGCCTAAATATTCAATTTAATAGGCTATGTTTTTAGTAAGTTCAAATGTATTTTAATTTGTATATGCATTATTTGAATAAAATAGGAAATATATGAACGTCTGGAAATTAACCGTAAAAAATTCACCTGGTTATGTCCGCATTAGAGCAGCAACAGAAGCAAGAGCAAGGGAAGTTGCTTATGAAACCTTTGCGCGTAGTAAAGCAGACACCACCATCCATCCAGTTGAATGGCGTGAAGTTTCATGGAATGATAAAAATCAAGTAACTTGTGAACTTGAAGAAGATGATATTGTTCAATCAGAAGGTGTTTTAGATATCACTTAGCGAGGGCTCTATGTTTAATCTTCAAAATCAATCCTTATTATTTTATGCTGTTGTGTGTCTCATCTTAGCGGTTGTCTCATCATTCTTTGGTTTTTTTGGGGTAGCAGGCGCATTGGGTGAAATAGGCCGCATTTTATTCTTTGTTTTTATCGTCTTGTTTGTGCTTGGTCTCATCGCGCATTTAGTTAAAAAGATTTAGCATTTTTTACTAAACCACAAAACTAAATCATCATCAACAACATAAGAAGTGCCCCAGTGCACTTCTTTGTTTGCATAGGTAATCCCACGGCCATTGGGCATGTAGCCTCTTTTAACATATAACCTTTGTGCTGCACCATAATCTGCCGTTAAGCCAACCCCAATACCAACGATGTCATTAATTGTTTTAGCCTTCGCTTCTGCTAAATCTAAAAGATGACTAGCGACACCTCTATTTCTAAAGTGGGGCAATACATTTAAATCGTTAATTTCAGGAATAGCCTTTTCAAGAAAAGGAGTATAGGCTGAGTGTAATTTTAAAGTAACATAGCCGCTAAATTGCCCATCGATGAATGCCACCCAAACAACCCGATTACCTTGTTGTTGATCATGCAGATAATTTTCGAATAATGAGGCCGGTTTTTGCCAACCCAATAGTGCAAAAGCATTCACCATCATAGGAATGTGTTGTTTGTCTAGGTTGGCAATGCTGAGTGTCATGGCTTTTATTCTAAATCAAAAACGATGGTTTTATTACCATCAACAATGATTCTATCTTCAACGTGAGCTTTAATCGCACGCGCCAATACAGTCCGTTCGACATTTTGACCAAGAATGCGTAGTTCATCCGCATTGAGGCGATGTGAGGCTCTAACCACATCTTGTGCAATAATCGGCCCCATGTCTAAATCCTTAGTCACATAATGCGCCGTGGCACCGATTAACTTCACGCCCTTATCATAAGCTTGCTGATAAGGATTGGCACCTATAAAGGCAGGTAAAAATGAATGATGGATATTAATAATCCTGCTTGGGTATTGTTCAATGAATTGCTCGGAAAGAATTTGCATATAGCGCGCTAAAATAATGCCATCTACTTTGTGTTCTTGGCAGAGTTTTAACATTTTATCTTCAGCTTGCGCTTTGGTGTCTTTGCTTACAGGAATATGATAATAAGGAATATTAAAATGTTTGGCAGCGCTTTCTAAATCGGGATGATTTGAAATGATGAACGGAATTGTCATTGCCAATTCATGACGTGAACAGCGCCATAGCACTTCTAAAAAAGCATGATCATACTTTGATACAAAAACGGCCATACGTCTTAAATTGGCAGCATAATGTAATTGCCAATCCATTTTAAATGGCGTGCCAACATCAGTGGAAAATTGTTCCTCTAATTTCTTACTTGAAAGATCAAGATGGGGTGTTTGAAATTCAAGGCGCATGAAAAATGTACCACCAATGGGATCGGTTGAATGTTGATCCAGATCAGTGATGTTGGCTCCATGATCTTTTAAAAAGGTGGTTACCTGCGCGATGATGCCTGGTCTATCAGGACAAGTAATCAGTAATCTGGCAACGCTAGCAAGATCTGCCTGTTTCATGATGAGCACCAATTAAGTTAGAAAGTTAGGTTTATTTAATGGCAATAATTATATCGTTATTCTAACATAATTACCCCTTTTCCCTTCGATGACCTTAATTCCTAAAAGACACTATAATAAATATACCTAAAGCGATGCAGAAGTAAGTGTCTACCATAAATGATTGAGAGGTTAAATATGGCGCTAATACCGCTTAAAGCTCCCCTATCAAACGATGCCATTATTACAAATTGCTGCAAGCTTTACCGCTTGAGTCTCCCTAAGGTATTAGCCTTGAACATTAGCCTCTTGTTGGTTTTAAACTTCATTCGTTTTGGCGCAAGTTTATACCCAGCCCCTTACGCGCATTTACATTCTCAAATCGCGATTTTTGCAGTGGTTATCCTTTTGATTTTGTCTGGAACCTTATTTTGCGCCATAGATGGGGTCGCTAAAGGAATGACTACCAGCTATAAAAATTTACTCTATTTCACACTATCGCGTTTTCTCCCCTTTGCTGGCTGTATCTTTTCAATGTTTTTATTACCCGCTCTCATCATGGGCGTTTGTGTGGGCGTTTATTTCTTCTTAGGGTTTCGCCAAGTTAACACACTCTATATGTTTTCCTGGTTATGTATTACAGGACTCATCTTGATAGCGGCATTCATTCCAAAGTTGTTTGCCCCTATATTGGTCTTTATCGATAATTTAGGCGCAAATGAATCAATTGACGAGAGCGCGCGACTGGTAAAAGGAAATTTCTTTAGAAGTTTTGTTTTTTGCTTGCTGGCTATTTTAGTCGTGCTTTTTTTCATTATGCTTGGGAAAATATTAGCGGTTTTCATCCCTGAATTAAAAGCTCAGCCGCAAATGGTTATTGAAAGTGTTGGCCAGGTATTATTAGCTTTTATCGCTTCATGGTCCTTTGCATTATTACTTATCTTAAAGTATGACCTGCAACAACGTCATCCTCAGGCTCAGCCTCAGGTTGCAAAACAAGTGCAAAAACCTAAAGTTGATGTAAAAATGGCATCAAGCAAAACGACTTCTGAAAATAATGAAGATAAGTATAATTTCTAAGTGGATTTCTTAGCGCGATTCTTCTTAGGTAGGGTTGCGCCATATTCTTCTAAAAGATTAACCATTTCTGGATCCCCATATAGCTTTGCATAAGCAGTCGCAATATCTAACTGGGATTTATTGTGGGCTTTATAATTAGGATTGGCACCGAGTTCTAAACTGAGCTTCATTCTATCAACAGGATGCATCATTAATTGAATACGTAGTATTTGATTTAGACTCAGTGTTGATTTCTTGGCTTTGGGTAAAGCAGGTGTTCCTTGCATGTGGCCGTGGCATTTCAATTCTTGAGCGAGTTCTTGAAGCTCTTCAAGAAATGTCTCTCTGTGGGAGGGATGAAATGTGTGGCTACTCATTATCTTTCCTGTTTCTAATAAAATTGCCTAGTTTTAAAATCCTATCAAAACTTAGTTAGTTTGTAAACAAATCAACTTGGGGTACTTGCACATATTATCAGTACTTGCTAACCTTCGGCGGATTTTATGCAAAATCATAGATGTATTTTTAGACCTCTCGTCTTCTTAGGTCAACATTAATAGGATGAACGGTAGCATCGGAGAGACATTAACTAAATAAGTGCATATACACTATAATGATTACCGCCGCGTAAAATCGCAAAAACTTATAATAACAACTCAAGGTAGGTAACCATCATGGGAGATGAGAAACATCTCAGCATAATACAAACCTCGTACTTACGTGAATTACAACAACAGTTTCAAAAAGAAGTTCCTGAATTAATTGATATCTATTTGCACGATGCAAAGAGAAAAATTGCTAATCTTCATAAAGCATTAGAAGAAGAAAATTATTCGAATTTTATAGGCGCAGCAAGGGAATTACGTTTGCGCAGTATCGATATAGGCGCAATACAATTCTCCTATCATTGCTTGCAACTCGAAATTGTTGTGCAAGAAATGAGATTAGAGTCAGTAAAAAAGCTTAGCAATTTGCTTGAGCAAACTTTTCAGTTAGTTCATCAAGCACTTGAACAGCTCAAAGGCCCCAAAGTACATAAAAAAGATAACATAGCTGAAAAAGAATATATATAACTGACTATAAACATGATATCTCCTTATATAACCATTTAAGCTGAGTCCTTGCTTGCGTTATACTTTGTGCAATTTTGACGCATATTAGGGGTATAGAATGACTTACGATGTCGTTATATCAGGAACGGGGATATATGCCCCCACGGATAAGATTTCAAATGAAGAGCTGGTAAATAGCTTTAATGCTTATGTTGATGATTTTAACCGTGCCAATAAAGCGGCCATTGAAAAGGGTGAGATAACGGCACTAGAGTATTCCAGTGCCGCCTTTATTGAAAAAGCTTCAGGTATACATAATCGTTATGTTATCGATAAAAAAGGGATCTTAGATCCCAAGCGGATGCGTCCTGCTATTCAAGCAAGAGATGACGATCAAACCTCATTACAGTGTGAGATGGCTTGTCATGCCATTCATCAAGCACTAGATAATGCACAAAAAACACCGCAAGAAGTGGATGGCATTATTGTCTCCTGCGTTAACATGCAACGCGCTTATCCAGGCATGGCAATGGAAATTCAACAAGCCATGGGCATTCAAGGTTATGGCTATGATATGAACGTGGCTTGTTCTTCAACGACTTTTGCTCTAGCGAATGCAACCCATGCAATTCGCTCTGGCCAAAACAAATGTATTGTAATGGTCACACCTGAAATTACCTCAGGACATGTTAATTTCCGCGATCGCGATTCACACTTTATTTTTGGTGATATTTGCACTGCCGTCGTTCTTGAAAGAAAGGAAACTGTTAAACGACCAGGCTTTGAAGTCATTAGCTGCAAAATGCTCACCTCTTTTTCGAATAACATTCGTAACAACAGCGGCTTTTTAAATCACGCTGAAGTGGGTGACAATGAACCTACTCCCCGTTATTGCTTTAGACAAAATGGTCGTAAAGTATTCAAAGAAGTTATTCCCTTAGTGGAAGAACATATATTGGCCCATATTGCTGCTGAAAATTTAGCCCCACATGATCTAAAACGATATTGGCTTCATCAAGCCAACATTAATATGAATGAGCTTATTATTAAAAAAATACTTGGCCGCGATGCAACGCGCGTTGAAGCGCCGATTATTTTAGATAAATATGCTAACACTGCCTCTTGTGGTTCTATTGTGGCATTTCATTTAAATCACGATGATTTGAAATCAGGCGATTATGGGTTGATATGTTCATTTGGTGCTGGGTATTCGATTGGTAGTATTCTAGTACGCAAACAGTAATGCGCTTCCCAGTTTGAATTAATAACTTAATTCAAACTGGTTTGAGCATTTGTTTTGCCAAACAAAAACGATAGGCACTCACATAAACAAGCGCATTGGCGATGATCCCTGCAACAAGCGATGTCACATGGGTCATCGTTTCAAGTTCCAAACTGTTCCATAAAACCACAACCAAACCACCGCTTAAAACACTGGCGTAAAATCCCCAAGATGGCAGTGTTTTATTGCTAAAGATACCAATCAACGGAATAACCAAGGTAGGCCCCCAAAATTGATAGGTATTTAAAAGAATATCCATGATATCTTGCACGGCAATGGCAAAAAGCATGCTGCAACTTCCCAGCAAAATTGTGGTTGCCTTAGCAATTGTTAATACCTGGTTACTATCAAGCGTCCTACCACTGATAGGCACGATAATGTCATTCACAAAAGCACCTGCAGCTGCATTCAAGTAACTATCAGCCGAGGACATAATTACTGACATAAACCCAACCAAAGCAATCACGGCAAAGGGTAAGGCCAAGGTTGTATTAAAAAGTGTGACGGTAATTTCTTCTTTGCTGGTTGCAGGATCTATGGCATAAGCAATCAAGCCATGCAAAAAAACCAATGCGCATATAGGTACGACCATTAACCCTGCAGACATGTAAGCCTTGCGACTCACTTTTTCATTCTTGCCCATCAATAGCCGTTGAAAAACAGGCGGAATGAGCGCATCTCCCAAAAGGAAACTAAAGAAGAGGAAACATAAATCCCACTTTGATAAATAGGATGTGGGCACAAAATGCGTTGCAGGAACAGCGCTGATAAGACTTTCCCACCCGCCAACATAATGAACACCACAGATCACCACTAAAATAATAGCTAATAGCAAAAGGACTAATTGAACAACATCCGTGGCAACAACGGCACGAATGCCTCCCATAAAACAGTAGATAATAACAATGCCAGCAGAAAGCAAAATGCTCAAAGCGCGATCATAACCTAATAAACTGGTGATCAAATTCCCCATTGCGCTCATTTGTGCCGTTAAAATACCAATACAAAAGGAGAGCCATAAAACACCGGTTAAGATTTGCGGAACAGTGCCATAATGTTTTTCAATAACTTCACCAAGCGTTAGCATATGGCGAAATCTTTTCATGCGTGGTGCAACCCACCAACCCGTTAGAAACAATTGCAAGCCAAAACCAAGCAATCCCAAGGCATGACCAATACCAAATTCAAAGCTCTTTTCAGCTGTTCCCATAACAAAACCCGCTCCCACAAAAGAAGCGACTATGGTGCTAAACAAGGCTAAGGTTCTAAAACTCTGATGAGAAACCAGATATTGTCTGAGATCTTCAATACCCACACTTGAGCGCCACCCTATCCAGAGCATAAAAAGACTAAAAAGGCTGATAGTGGTAGCCCAAATCATGTTGATTCACTCTCAAGTCAAAAAAGAAACGATTATTGTCATTCTTTATGATGGAATCAAGTTATTTGCGCTTTGTTTATTAACTTGCAAATAATGAAGCGTTATAGGCCCCCCTTTGATAACAAGGGGGGCGCTAAAGCTTTGGCGTGACTAGTCCCAAGCGTATCGCAATTGCAGATAAACGTTATAGCCAAACAACTCATTACGATGTTCAAAGTTGCCTTTGACCGTGAAGGAATAACCATCTGATGTGTATGCAGTGATACCAGCGCCATATTGTTGAATATATTGTGCAGGTTTAATGCCATCTACATAGAAAGGACTGCCGCCGCCTAAGAAATTAGCCTGCATTGATTCTGCTTGGCCTGCAAAATCATATAAGAGGGCAAAAGAAAATTCAGGGACGTATATCGCTTGTATAAAGTCACGCTTAATGGCTAAGCGCACACCTAAACCACCCACCATTTCTTGGATAGGATCATGTTGCACCAGTAAGCTCAACCCACCGGCATTGGTTTCAGCATAAGAATCGACATCAAGGTAGGTATATCTAAATCTGGCAAAAGGTGCTACCAAATAATTATCAGCACTGATAAAGGCATAGCCTACATCACCTTGCACGCCATAATGAAAACCGTAAAACTTAGCAACAGCTTGATCAACCAAATTACCAATAACAATATTACGCGCCGTTTGGTATTTATGGCTGGCAATAGCGGCCATGGTTTCTATATAGACTGTCTGTGTTGAATTCGCCTGACACAATTCATAAGGTACAAAATTAGCGTAAATCGTGGTTTGATAACTGTAATCCTTGAGCGTGTTTTGCTGCGACGTGGCATCTTTGGTATCTACTTTGGTCAGTGTTTCAGAAATACCCACCGTTGCAAAATCATTCGCTATCCAATCAAAGCCTAAAGCAAAGCCTGTTGAGTCGGCACGAAAGCCTTCTATTTCATGGCGTTTGTGTTGATCGATGGTGGTTAAATCACCGCGGATCCATACGCCAAATCTGCCGCTTAAGCCAATCACATTGGCATCACCATAATTCACGCCATTGTAAAGTTCATAATCACGATTAGTTTTATTAATAGCTTCTTGCTGAATTAAACCAATTCTGCTCATACCTTCAAGACGCGCATGAATGCTATCAAAAGCGTTATCCATCGCTATGCGGCTAGAAGTTGGCAACGCATTATTAAATGAAGGCGATAATTGCAATAGCTCATCAGATAAAGTTGCGACATCAGGCGCTAATTGTAATTGCCCCAACAAGATTAAGATATCCGGATCTAAAGCGGCCACCTGTGCAGCTGTTTGTGGCACAAGCCCATCTAAAGTTGCGGCAATGGCTAAGGGGATATCTGGCTCTGCGACCAAGGCAAAGGGATTGGTATGTGAAATTAATTCAACAGTGTTGCCATTTAAATTTTTAGTGAACGATAGCACTGCAGAAGGTGGATTATCGACGGTAATATTGTTAAATCCAACCACCCCTGCTGAGGTAACCACAGGAATTGGAAAATTATTTAAAATAAAGGAACCTGAGCCTAACACAGGAGAAATGGTGCTACCTGCATTAAAGGTTGCCACACCACCGCTATTAATTTGACCATGCCCTGTTACCGGGGTCATGTCTTGAATAAGCGTAATAAAATCACCGGTTTGATTATAAACGCCGGTGGTGTTAAAGGAGGCATTATTCGCGATGGCAATAGTGCCTAAATTGCTTGCCGTCCCCATGCTGACACTTGAACCATTGGCAATCGCTAAGGTGCCGCCATCTTGCACATTCGCAAGGCCTGTGCCTGTGATGCTACCTTCATCTGCAATGATGGTGGTATTGGGATTAATATTTAATTTTGTACTAACCCCTGTTATGGGTGAATCCACTGTGAATACTGTGCCTGATGTCGTGGTGTTG
Organism: Uncultured Candidatus Berkiella sp.; assembly: GCA_964496435.1. Taxonomy (GTDB): domain Bacteria; phylum Pseudomonadota; class Gammaproteobacteria; order Berkiellales; family Berkiellaceae; genus Berkiella. The sequence continues at coordinate 9,767 of CAZBZP010000033.1, read as the reverse complement.
ACTGTAGGCACATTGTTGATGGGGCCTTTATTCGTATAGGTTGCAGTTACATTTAAAATATCATTTGCACCACCAGTAAGGCTCGTAAAACTACCGCCAGACACATTGAACGTATTAGAGCCAGCAGAGGTAATAGCTTGTAAGGTGCCCCCGGATTGATTGAAAGTGTTAGCCGTCGTCGCAAGATTGACTGTGCCTGTAATCGAGCCGCCGCTGATATTTAAAATGCTTGTGTTAGCAGAAGTTGTCACCCCACCGGTAATTGTGCCTCCGGTCATGGTTAAGGCAGGTGCTGCAACAGTGCTCGCGCCCCCCATCAAATTAACGGCGCCAATAATCTTACCAGCTTGTTGGTAAAGTGGTATAACATTGTTCGCACCGCTTAAATCTATGGCGACAGCAGCACCAACGCCTTTTCCATCACAAATAGTACCCGTATTGACAATGCCATTCGGTTGCACAATAACAGAATTAGCTGTCGCATTAATAGTCGCATTAGCGGCATTGGCAGCACTGATGGTACCTGAATTGTTAATGCCGGTAATGCCGGTGCCAAGGGTTGTTGCAAAAAAAATTGCATCTACCCCTGCTACTGTTGCGGCGATTGTTCCACTATTATTAAGCGTCCCCGCCGTAGCGCCACCTGCAATAGATACGGGGGTAGCCGTTGCAGAGGTAGACTGAATGGTGCCCGCATTGTTAATTGCGCCAAAGGAAGTGTTAATTAAAAGCGCATTACCTGTACCAGCATTATTTATAAAAGCGTTTGCATAATTATTGATAATACCAGTATACGCTTTAGTGCCACCTGCAAGATTAAGGGCTGAGCCTGAGCCGGTGTTGGAGATTGAGATTGTACCATTATTGTTAATTATGCCATCAGTATCTGAGTTAGGACTAATAAAAATACCGCTGCCATTCACAGCAGTAATATTGCTGCCTGTTCCATTATTAATAGAGGTAAAAGCACCATTAAGCTCAATGGCATTTTGTGCATTAATTGCTTGCACCGTACCTGCGGTTGAGCCATTAAGCATATTATTAAACACTAGGGCTGAACTGCCATTATCGACTAAAATACTGGCAGCAGTTCCTCCTTGAATCGTGCCACCTGCGTTGGTGATATTGGGATCGGTACCAGAAGCAAGATGAATACCACTAACAGCACCCTTAATGATGTAATTGTTGGTAATAACGGCTGTGTCCCCTGCCACTTCAATGGCATTGGAGGCGGTTGAAATAATAGCCGTACCGGTATTATTGGTAATGCTGGCTGTTGCTGTTGTAATGTTAATGCCAAAACCAGAAACGTAAATCGCTGCATTATTGGCATTGGTATTGTTTGCAACCGTCACGATAGCTGCGGGTGAGGTATCGATATTAATGCCATTAGCAGCACCATTAATTTGACCTGGTTGATCAATAACAATGTTGCCAGCTACACTGGTTAAAATAGGCCCTGCTACGGGTGCTTTGATAGTCGTGTCTGCAAATGCCAACGACCCTACAAATACGCTTGAGGTTATAACAGCTTGTGAAAGGCGCAATGTTTTTTTCATAGATTATTAATTAATCCCACAGGTAACTTATTTGCAAGGAGCCATAATACCCAAACAATTGTTCACGATGTTCAAAAGTCAATTTCAAAGCAGCACAATAACCATCATTGGTATAAGCATTCACGCCCAGGCTATATAATTGAATTAATTGTTGCGGGGTATTACTGGTCACATTAAAAATGCCACCGCCGCCTAAGAAAATGCCCTGCATTTGTTCTGCTGAGCCCGCAAAGTCATATAACAAGGTTGCTGATATTTCAGGCACATAAATCGCTTGAACATAATCATATTTGCCCGCAATTCTGATACCAAGACCACCAATCATTTCTTCGATGGCATCGTGTTCAATACCCAGATTTATCCCACCTGCCCCAGTTTCAGAGTAATTGCCTATATCCAAGTAGGTATAACGAAAACGAGCATAAGGCGCGACATACCAATTATCAGGGCTTAAAATGACATAACCTAAATCTGCTTGGGCGCCATAATGCGTGCCCAAATATTTTGCGGTTGCATTGGCGCTAAAGTTACCAATTTGCATGTTACGCAAGGTTTCATATTTATGAGAGGCAAAAGCCAACATGGTGTCTAGGTAAACTGAATCCATGGGTTCAAACCAACCATAGAAAGTGGCTTGATAACTCCAGGTGTCTATTTTATTTTCGGCTGTGGTATTGTCTGTGGTTTCTACTTTGTTCCAGCTTAAAGACACACCTACCAAGGCATCATTGGTTAAACGCCAGTCACCACCAACAGCAAGGCCCACATCATCAGCTTGGAAACCATCAATTTCGTTTAATTTATGTTGGTCAATAATGACACCAAGCACTTTGGCCCAAGCACTAAAGCGGTTGTAGCCTAAATAGATGATGTTTCTATCGCCGTAATTGACGCCATTATAAAGTTCATAATCTCTATTATTTTTATATTCTTCATCAGAGCCTAATTTTGAAACCCGATGCAATTGCTCTAAACGCTGCTGCACGCTATCCAGTGAGGTATCCATGCTGATACGACTTGAAGCTGGGAGTGCATAATTTAAAGAAGGCACCAACTGTAACAGTGCTTCTGTAAGATAAGTACTGTCAGGCATTAATTCTAATTGCCCTAACACGGCCAACAATTCAGGATTGGTCGTGCCATTAAATAACAAGGGATTTAAGGCTGCACCAATGGATTGCGCATTTTCATCGTAAACCACGCTGTTTATAGGATTGGCATCGACTGTTAAAATGATGTCGTTTGGTGTAACCGTTTGATCAAAGAAAATGATTGCTGATGGCGGTTGCACTAATTTTGGTGCTGTGATCCCGCCCCCTGCTGCATGCACAGCATCAAATTGCGTGCCTAAGGGCAAAAAGGCGCCACCCGTATTTAGAAAGGGTGTTAATTGGCTATTAGCATCAAAGGTTGCTGTGCCCGCGACTTCTAAATGACCAAAGCTGGTGGCGGTTGCAATGGCAGGTGCTAAAATACCGGTTGCGCTTTGCGCATAATTACCTGAAAGATCTAATTCGCTTGAGGGTTGTAAGGCTATGGTGCCATTGTTCGTGGCTGTCATGGCACTGAAAGTGGTGCCTTGATTGAGCGTTAAACTGGCATTGGGCTGAATCGTAATGGCACTATTAGGCGAAGCATTCAAATTCGCAAAATTAACTATCATATTACCACCAGTATTAATATTGAATTTGGTGGTGCCTGTAATCTGATTATTTACGGTATATATTGCTGAATTTTGCACATTGATGGTGGGCACATTAAAGATGGTGCCATTTTGGTTAAAAGGTGCTGTGACATTAATAATGTCGCCTGCCCCTACCCCACCATTACCATTTAAAGAGGTAAATGAACCGCCACTTAAATAAAAGGTGTCATTATTGGTACCACCAATGATGGCCTGTGCGCTGGTGCCTACTAAATTAACAATATTACCCGCAACATTGCCCAATGTAGTTGTGCCAGTGATTGTGCCACCATTGAGTTGTAGCGTTGTTGCATTCGTAGTCGAGGTGCTCACATTGCCAACAATAGTGCCATTGGTTATTGCTAAAGCAAGACCTCCTGCGCCTGATAACAACACATTACCTGTGATCGTGCCACCTTGTTGTAACAAGGGAATATTCGTGCCTGCGGCTGAAACATCAATGGCAGAGCCACCCCCGGTGTTAGAGATAACACCGCTATTCACGATACCATAGCCAATACCATTCACAACCGTGCTATTAACAACCGCACCTGCACGCCCCAGAATTGTTGGATTAGCAGCAGACGTTGTGGTAATGGTACCTGTGTTGATAAAGCCTGTTGAATTGGTATTGGTGTTATAAAGTAATGATACCGCTTTGGTTGCAATGGTACCGGCATTATTTATGGTACCCACAGATGTATTACCTGTTACATTTATGCCAAAATCTGTTCCCGTTGCTTGGATAGTACCACCAGCAAGGTTGTTGATAGTACCAAAGGCGCTATTAGCAAAAATAGCATTTGCCCCAGTACCTTGTGCCAAAATAACACCACCGGAATTATTCGTGATGCTGCCAGTGAAAGTATTCATGATGGCAATGACTTGGTTAGTACCAGTTGTCGTAATCAATCCGGAATTGATAAGTTCGCCGGAAATAGCTGCCAATGCACTGGGCGCAATATTTATTGCATTTCCGCTATCAGCCCTTATTGTACTGCCGCTATCATTAGTAATGCTGTTAAAATTTTGGTTAATTTGTATCGCATCTTGCGCGTTAAGGGCCTTAATCACCGCATTGGCAGTATTTAATAATGATAAGCCTGTGCCGCCATTAGCAACAATACCCTCAACAAATATACTGGGTCCTGTTCCACCCTGGATTAAAGCTGTTGAACCGCTATTAACAATAATGGCATTAGTACCACCTGCACTGATATCAATAGCAGAAGCGCCCCCAAAGAGACCACCATTATTGACAATGCTTGCTGCGGTATCGCCAATAGCAATACCACTGCCTGTGCCTGTGGTGGTGATGTTGCTGCCCGCACCAATAGAGATAACAGTCCCGGTATTTTTGCCTGCACCATTGATAATATTAATGGCATTGCCGTTTGAGGCTATTATGGCATAGCTACCGGAGGTTGTATTATTGGGATCAACGGTAATCACAATATTGGCATCATCAACATCAATGCCATTAATACCCGTGGCATTAATTTTACCGCTTGCCGTGACTTCAATAGCGCCAGTTGCTGAACCTAGCAATTGAGGATTAGGAACAGGCTCATCATATTGCGCCGTTACTGTTGTTTCGGCAAAACTCAGACTTGAAGCAAAAATGCTAGAGGCTAAAACGGTTTGAATAAAACCTAAGCTTCTTTTCATCCTATGCCCACTCATGTCTTATTTTGATAAATGCACTGTTTCGATGATATTCATGTCTCGCTGCATAATCATATTGGAAGGTCACTGCCGTATTTTGATAGCTGTGTATTGCTAAACCGGCTCCAATTTCAAAGCTATTACTTGCTGGCGCGGCGCCTTGGCTGAGAAAATCATAGCCACCTGCTGTAAAGAGGGCTTTTGCCGTTTGTGGTTGATGTTTGAAATCATGGAAACCATAGATATGCATTTCTGGGATAACATAGACATTTTCAAATTCATTTTGGTATTCAAATTTGACCCCAAGCCCTAAGGGGATAAAGGTCATATCTTGATATTTGACATCCAGATCTAAACCAAAGGCATCGCTTTCAAAATAACCATTCACGTTAAATTGAGAGAAGGTCAGCATCATTTTGGGTATGACATGAAAATGTCCGCAAACCCATCGATAGCCGCCCTCTATATGCGCATTGGTTTCCCAAGAACCAAAATCAGCCCACGCAATCCTTACAAAGGGAATGCCGCCATAGGGTGGCACTAAAATTTTGCGGCTGTTTTCATAATCATTGTAAGCAAGTGTAACAGAGCCATTGATGAAGAAGGGATCTTCAAAATTCATGCCTGCGTATAAGGTAAGTTGATAGCGATCAATTTCTAAGAAGCTTCCCGAAGGGCCGCGTGAATCCGCACGCGCATGAACATAACCCATCGCTGCACCAACCATCAATTTGTCTGAGAAAAGATGATCACGTCCAATTAATAAACCCAAAACATCGGCATCATAACCAGGTACATTGTAACGTTCATCTTGTCCGGTGTTATTTCCCACCAGCTGTGCCCACACGCCCTTATCTAATTCAGCTAATTCTGTTGATTCAAGTGGCGCTGATTCTGTTTGCGCGCTTTGATCGCTCGCTGCAACATCCGTTGTTGTGCTGCTATCTGTTGCTGCAGGTTCTGTTGTTGTTGCTGCTGTTGTTGTGTCTGTTGTTGATTGCGCAGGCGCCGCACTTTGCGCTGGTGTGGTTGCGCTATTATTTACTGTTGATAAAGATTCAGGATCGGTACTCGTGTCTGCACTTTGGCTCTTTGTCTGTGCACTGATGTGTGCCCTGGCATCTTGTGGTCCAAACTGAGATTGTTTGAATTTAGTTTTGACCTTTTTCTCACGATTGGTTTTTGCATGCAATAAACTATTGTCATCTCCGCTGGAAACACCAGAGGTTGCTTTGACTCTCATTAAACGATCATAAAGTACTGAATCCATTTGTCGCATCGGTCCTTCAGAAGCGGCTCGCAAACTACCATCAGCCGAAGGTACTAATGTTAGCAATGCATCATACCTAGCTTGGGGATCGGGTATGGCATCGACTGCGGCAATTAAGTAGTAAAGCTCAGAAGAGGTCGCTGCTGCTGTTGGACGCAGTGCATCAAACATGGAGCCCACATCAGAAAAGGCGGCAAATGAAGGTGGACAAAGTCCTACTAAAACAATAGCCCATAGCGAAGATAATGTTGATTTATCTACGGACATGCTTATATCTCTCCCTGACATATTTCTTCAATCCTACCATTGGTGTGGCTTCGCCCAAAGCTTTCCATGAAAAGAATTTCTAAGTCTCCCCCACTGCGAATGAATATCACTTTAGTTCATTGATTTATTTATGATAATTTACTCGCCATTGCTACATTGCTTAACCTAGAATCTTATAAATGAAAATCAAATACTACTTATATATCTCTTTCTTGTTTATAATTGCATGTAGCAGTGCACCAAAAATTTACCCCCCCTCTACGCAAAAAAGTCTAAACCAAGCAAAACTACAAGGTTTTAGTGAAAGAACTCAGCAAACAAATACTTTTCTATTAACGACTTATGAAAAGCTTTTAAATCCAAGCCCTGCAAACTATCACGTCTATATTGAAGGCGATGGTAATAGTTGGAAAACAAGATATCGATTATCAAACAACCCGACACCGCTACAACCTTTGGCATTGCATTTGGCGATGCGCGATCCTTTTGAGAATGTTATCTATATTGCAAGGCCTTGCCAGTACACGCCGCTGAACTTAGATAAGCATTGCGATGCTAAATATTGGTCAAGTCATCGCTATGCAAAAGAGGTGATTAGCTCAGTATCTGAAGTGCTCGATAATTATGCCGTATTAAATCAGCATACAAACTTTACCCTCATAGGCTTTTCAGGTGGTGCAAGCGTTGCCGCGCTGGTTGCGGCACAAAGAAAGGACATCCAAGGATTGATTACGGTTGCTGGCGATCTTAATCATGAGCGTCTGAATCGATTTCATAAAACTACCCCGCTCTCAGGTTCGCTCAACCCCACAAAGATGGCTGACAAACTTAAAAACATAGCTCAGCATCACTACGTGGGTGAGAATGATCCCATTATCCCCACTTGGCTCGCACAAGGGTTTGCCAAGGAGCTCAATAACCCAGCTTGTGTGAAAGTGACTAGCTTTAAAGGTGTTAGCCACCATAAAGGTTGGGAGAAGAAATGGCCGGAGTTGATTAACCAACCTTTGGCATGTTCTAAATAGCTTGAGAAATAGCTTAATAATATCTACAATCTACCATCAAAAATGTAGAGCCATTTGATACGCAAACTGAGAAGAGTATGCCGAAAATCACCCACCCTTATACAGTATTCTCCAGCAAGTTGCGTTCACAACATTTACTACGTCATTTACCACGCCATCAAAACTATCTTTATGATTTTTCAAGCAATGATTATTTAGGATTAAGCCAAAATCCCTCACTTATTCAAGCTGCGCAATACTGTGCGCAACAATACGGCGTGAGTAGTAAAGCCTCCAGATTAGTTTCCTCTGATCAAAAACAAATAAATGATCTTGAGAACATCATCGCCAAAGATAAAGGTACACAAAGTGCTTTAATTTTTAATAGTGGTTACCAAGCAAATATATCTGTCTTAAGTGCCCTGTTAGATCAAAAAGTGTTAGGCGCAGTCCCCTTGGTTTTTAGCGACAGACTCAACCATGCCAGTATGCATGCAGGCTGCCAATTGGCTGGCGTGAAACAACATCGCTTTCATCATCTGGATTATGATCATTTGGCTTTTTTATTAAAAACAAAGGCAAATAATAAACAACCCATTTTTATTTTAACCGAATCTGTCTTTGGCATGGATGGCGATGTCGCCTCCCTTGAAAACATTATAAAACTTGCTAAACCTTATCAGGCTTTTATTTATGTTGATGAAGCCCATGCCACCGGCTTATTCGGCAAGCATGGCTATGGTTTAACAAGTGATTATGCCAATGATATCACGCTGAGTATGGGCACCTTTAGCAAAGGGTTAGGTGGCAGTGGTGCCTATATTGCTTGTAACAAAGCGCTGAAACGTTATTTAGTAAATAAATGCCAAGGCTTTGTTTTTTCAACAGCCCCCTCGCCTATGCAAGTAGGCGTAATGCAAGCGGCATGGGAACTTGTTCCCAGCTTACAAAATGAAGTGAAAAACTTATTTGAACGCGCGCAGCAACTGCGTGATGATTTACATAAATTAGGCTTTAAGACATGCAATTCTTCAACCCATATTATTCCGATCATTTTAGAAGATGCTGCCACAACCATGAAAGCGCAACAATACTTGAGTGAACAAGGCATTCGTGTCTCTGCCATCAGGCCACCATCTGTGCCACCACAACAAAGTCGCTTGCGCATTGCTTTAAATCTAAAACACGATGAGCAAGCAATAGGGAAATTATTGCTTGCTTTGGGAAGCTTGCCTTTCCAAGCCCTTAAGGCGTAGTAGGAAATTAATGGGTTTTGCGATAATAGATGTCTAGCTGCTTCCTGACATCTTCGGGATAGCAGTAAATGCGATAACCACCAGGCTTATAATAAGCGGCTTCTACACCACACTCAAAGCCATCGTTGTTACGACTGTAAGGGCATGCACATTTTCCTGGATAAGCATTGATGCTGTTGTCCATTAATTTACCGCGAACTTCATCATTATCCATTGGTTCTGGCGGTTCAGTGCTGATGGCTTGTGCGTCTTTTTTAGCGGCTGGATGCAATATGGAACTAACCGCATTGGCATTACCACTTTGCGAAGGCGTGCCGCCGCCTGATGAAGCACCACCTGAAGCACCACCGCCGCCACTACTGCCACCTGCAGCTTGGGCAACTTGCGAAGCCGTTGGTGCGTGCGCACCACCAGCACCACCTGCATCTGCCCCTGATTCACCACCGGTGAATTGGCCTGATTGGGAGGCTTGGCTTGATACACCCGCTAATGCTGCAACGCTAACGTGCGGCAGCAAGGCTGCAATCAGTAGGGCACTTAACAATGTGGCTTTATGAGACATGTTGGTATTTAACCATTTTAGGGGATCACTCTTATAGATTAAGACCAGACGTCATTAAATTCAAACCCCTTCGTATGTATATACCAATTCCTAGGTATTTACACAGTAGCTCTAGCACTGATTTTATAATCGCCCCTGGAAAAGAGTCTTTCTATTAAGCAGTATAAAACGATAAAAAGGTAACGACTGCCCATCTCCCGTATTTTAAGCTTTGATACCCCTTCTTTACGGTTATACCAAGCATTAGGGACAACAGCATAATTAAAACCACGAATAATCGATTTGAGCGGTAATTCCACGGTTAAATTAAAATGATGTGCGAGCAAGGGGTTTAAGCCTGCAATAACATGACGACGATAACACTTAAATGCGTTGGTGATATCGTTATATCGAATTTGAAATAAAACCCTGATAAAAGTGTTGGCTAAACGATTTAGTATCATTTTATGAAGAGGATAATCTACTGTTTTACCGCCACTGATAAAACGTGATCCAAATAC
>CAZBZP010000032.1:0-22319 GCA_964496435.1 Uncultured Candidatus Berkiella sp. | reverse complement strand
ATATATCGAGGACATCCAGGATATATCGAGGACATCCAGGATATATCGAGGACATCCAGGATATATCGAGTATATCGAGGACATCCAATTTATTAATTTAATCTAATCAAAGCGTTTATTAGCTGAATATAATTGGTTGTCCTTATGTGCATACAATTGTGCACCCAAGAAATAGCAGACTACTCTATTATTAATCTTACTTTGTTAACAATGAAAGTATGTGTGCAATTGTATGAATAAATAACATAGGTGTTTTATATTGAAATTAATATTGAATATTTTAGGTATGATTTGATTTATTATTAAAAAAAGCCTCATTAAAAGCTAAGCAACCTTTAAATAGTTATTTCTGGCAGCGCGCATCCCTTTTGCTCTATGACAAGAATATCGAGAACTAAAGTTTAGCAATTTAAGCTCACTGCCAATTGCATAAAAAAACCCTTGCTCCAAATTGCTAACCATATTTAACCAGCCTTTTTTTGTTAAATTTAAACGAATTAAAATTGGTTCAAGCTTATCCGGAATGGCCCCCTTTTTATCCTCTCGAATAATTCTGCCTGTTTCATCTACTAAATCTAAGTAGTCACAAAGGCTGAATTCAATTGCTGGTTTGGCATCACCTTCTTCACTATTTGAAAAAGGCATCAACCTAGAGGGTTGTTTTGCATTATTAATATTAACTTGTGGATTTATAGTTTTCTCCTTCGTAAAGGCTTTAATACGCTCATAGATTGAGGTAAATTCTGATTCTTCTGGTCTATTTGCTTGTTTTGCACGTATGGGATTTAAGTCGACGTACACCATTGCGGAGAGCAGCGCCCCTTCATCTAGCAAGGCTTGAGATTTAAAGCGTCCTTCCCAAAACCGGCCTGTACAATCATCTTCTTCATTAGCGAAACGAGCAATTGGCTCATTTAAGCAACGCATATACCAACTTAAATCCATCAGACGCTCACGCCACTGCTTTATTTTTTCACTTTTTAGCTTCTCTGATAAATGAGATTTTGTCACTTTATCCGCATCTCGTGGAAATAATTTTTTCCAACGTTCAATCACTTCTTGCGCATCCCAAGCATTAGCTTGGCATCTATCTATAAATAAAACCGTATGGTAATGATTACTCATTACAGCATAAGCGCATACTTTAATAGCAAAGATGGTAGAAAGATAAAGTATTCGTTCCTCAATCCATGATTTGCGATGCGAAAAATCGAGCCCTGTCTCAATATCAACACCGCACAAAAAACTACGCCGTACGCATCGTGACATGCAATGATAATAAGGAGTGACGCTTAAATCGACTTTCTGCGCTCTTGATACTGTCATGATACAAACTTCTTTAGATCGCCAACGAAAATGAAATCTACTTAAAAATAAATCATAACAATATTGTTACAAAAAATAACTGCGCTACGCAATATGTTTTGTAAAATTAATGCGTTTGGTATGTTGTTATTCTAACAACTGATAGGAATTGTTTAAAAATTGATTATTTATATATGAAGCTAAAGCTGAGCAACACGCATTGTTGGATGTCCTGTAATACTTTTGAGTAGTGCTATTGCTTGTTGGATGTCCCGAGACACTTTATTGGATGTCCCGGAAGTTAATTAATTGTGGCTGTCCTCAAGAACAGGCGCAGCGGGTGTTGTTTTATTGGATGTCCCTGAGCGCAGTTCTTTGGGAATTTTAAAATCCCAGACAACGCCAAGGGGCTTTAAGATTATGAGTAGCCATTTACCTAAATCGAGTTCGTACCATTTATGTCCAAGAAAAGGCATTTGCATAAAACGATGATGATTGTTATGCCAGCCTTCCCCGAAGGTTAATAAAGCAACGAAAGCATTATTTTTACTGGTATCGTTCATGGCATAAGCAGTACGCCCCCATAAATGACACACGGAATTTACGCACCATGTCATTTGAATGCAAAGGAATACACGCAGGAATCCTGCCCACAATAATCCAATCCACCCGCCTAAGATAAAAGGTACGATTAAACCAATCAAACTGTAGGGTATGTAATTTCTAGAGATGTGCAGAACATCGCGATCTTTTAAAAGCCATTTACCATATCTTCTAAAATTCGGTCGGTGTTCATGAAAGATCCAACCACAATGAGCAAACCAAAAACCCTTTTGAGCAGGTGTATGAGGATCGCCAGGTTTGTCTGCGAAACGATGATGTTGGATATGGAGTGATGCCCAACTTGCTGGTCCACCTTGCATGGCAAAGGTGCCACACACATAAAGAAATTGTTTAAACCATCTTTTTGATTGATAAGCACGATGAGTGAGAAGTCGATGGTATCCGAGGGTAATCCCCAAACCTGACAAAGAATACATTACAATGCAAAGCAGAATGTCGCTCTTTGTAACCCAACCTTCATACCACGTCCAAATAGCAAGCGGCACTGAAAGTGGCGTAATAAAGACTAAAAACCAAGCATAAATATAACTAAGGTTGAGTTTTGTTTTTTTCATAAGCAAAAGTATATCATTTAGCATAGACTTAAACCAAAGTTCTTATTAACAATGGATAGCAATTTATGGTATCTGATCCCATGTTAAAGCGCTTAATTGCAAAGGCCTACTTAAATGGATTTGGCAATTTGCATCTGTTCACACCTGAACAAATGCGTTTAAGTTTGAGACCAACTAAATTCAATATTGAAAAAGCTAGCTACCAAGATTTTATAACTGATAATGGTATAACTTTACGGTGCTATTGCCCAAGTAATCAGCAATTTAACGAAACACTTCCCGGGGTGCTTTATATCTCTGCTAATGCTTATGTGCTCAATCGTTTAGATTCTGGAAATGATTATTGTAGTTTGTTAGCCAATAGCCTACAAATGAAAATCATCAGTGTTTCACACCGATTAATTCCAGAAAACAAATTTCCACGCTTTGTTTATGACTGTCTTGATAGTATCAAATGGGTTCACAAAAATGCATCACAACTCCATTTAGATCAAGATAAATTATCGCTATGGGGAGAAAGTTCCGGCGGCAACATTGCAGCTGCTTGCACACACTTATTACGCGATGAGAAGTCATCCATCATCAAATACCAAACACTTTTTTATCCAATGATGGATCTTGTTACCCCCTTCCCCTCTAAAAAAGAATTCGAATATGGCTATATGTTAGATAAGCCTTTTATTGATTGGCTTGATTTCAATGCCTTTCACCCTGAACAAGATAGAAGCGATCCGCTTGCTTCCCCCCTATTTTCAACATCATTTGAAAATTTACCACCGGCAACTATTGTTACAGCAGAATGTGATCCCTTGCGCGATGAAGCAGAAGCTTATGTTAAGAAATTAGAGGAAGCGAAAGTTCATGTTGCCTTCAAACGTTTTGAAGGTATGATTCATTGCTTTATGCGTTTTTATCCCAAATTGAAAGATACGCATGTGGCGCTCAACTTTGCCGCAGATGCGCTAAAGCAAGCATTATATGAGCCTGTTTAAAAAACGAGGCAAGCATCTTTGCTTGCCTCACCTTTATTTATTTTGTGGCAGGTACGGTGGGCGCTTGGGAACCTTGCCCTTCAACAGTAGCGGTAATGCTGTGAATAGCGATACCAACAGGATTATCTGATGTAGGAACGCGCACTATTTCAACATTTGCAATAATGTTCTGACTGGTAGATTCATTGGATGTTTTATAGTTCACAACAAGTGGAATTTGAATTTCCCAAGTATATATTCCAGCATTCACGCCTTCTTTAACAACCTTACCTTTCTCCCTTACTTTGCCAGCAACGTATAAACGTTTATCTTGCACTATCTGTATATTGTTTGAATCATTCAAGGCTTTCATATAGGAATCATAACCTTGCTGTGTGAAAAAACGACGAATATCTGTTAGCACCTGAGGAAAATTACGATAATTATAAGTATAAATCTGTTCAATACTCTCTGATGCCCAAATCAATACTTGTGCGGAAGGCAAATTAGCTTGATTGATAGGAACAGAAGGTGATTTATTACTTTCTTTTAAATCCCCCATATCACGCTCAATTAACCCCATACGAACTTCAATTTGTTTCATGCGTACTTTAAGATCAGCAATATCATCTGCGACATCTGCCCAAGCCTGAGTCACTAACAATGACATGCCAAGTAACAATGCTATTTTTTTCACAGTGGCGTCCCTCTTAAAATAAATATTTAATCTTGTTGCAATAGCTGAACCATTTCATCATTACTCTGTGCGCTATAAAAAAACTGCTTCCACTTCTCTATAAGATCCTGATTATTCTGTTTCCAAGGATGAAAAGTTGGAGAATAATATTTGAAATATGGAATAAACAATTGCTTTAAAAAACCTTTACTTCCCCAAAGCAAAAAGAAAGTATCTTTCCAAAATGAAAATTTATTTACTTGTTTATCAACCTTTGCCATATGCACAAAGTTACGGATTAATAATCTGCCTAAGGTCAGCGAGATTAACCACATCCCCCATACCCTGGCAAAATATCCACATCCCAACGAATGATACAAATCAAAAACAACGGCCTTGTGTTCAATTTCCTCAATGGAATGCCAACGCCAGAGCGCTGCATTCGTAGCATGGGCATTTTCCAGCCATCTTTTATCTCTGAGTACAAGATCAGAAATAATGGCGGTGAGATGCTCCCCTGCTAAGGACAAGGATAAATGCATTTTGTCTGATAGTTTATCGGCCAACCACCTAAAATTTTTTAAATTCCACTTTTCTAAGGTTTTGATATCGTAGCCTTGGCTTTTTAAGATAAGGTTATAGCGAATAAACTCACTGCCATGGGCAGACTCTTGCCCTATAAAGCCTAAAATTTGTTCTTTGAGTTGCTTATCTGTAATGGCATCTTTAAAGGGAAGCACGCTTGATATAGCCAAGCGCTCAAATCCTGGTGCCAGGATAGCGATGGCATTAAATAGATAAGTTTTTGTTGGGCAGTTATCATTCCAATAGCGAGGGAGATCCTTTGGGATCCCAAATTTTAGGCGTCTGGCTACTATCTTCTCAGGATCAAGCAATGTTCAACCTTCCTTGGCTAAATTGGATGTCCTATAAATGTTAATGCTCAAACCAGTTTGGGTTTAGGCAAGGCAGAGCATTAATGTTCTCGAGTTTCTTTGAACATTAAATCCGGCCATCTTTCCATTGTCATCATCAAATTAACATTGGTTGGTGCAAGATAGGTAAGGTGCTCTGCACTGTCTAAAGCCAAGTTTATACTCAGTTTGTTCTTAAACTCCGTTAACTTCTTCTGATCTTGAGCATAAACCCATCGTGCAGTCGTTATTCTAACCTCGTCATATACGCACTCAACGTTGTATTCAAACTGTAACCTATAAGCTACTACATCAAATTGTAGCACCCCAACGGCACCTACGATGATTAAATTAGAATCAATTGGCCTAAAAATCTGAGTTGCACCTTCCTCAGAAAGCTGAATAAGTCCTTTCTGCAGCGCTTTCATTTTAAGGGGATCTTTAGGACGCACAGCTTTAAAAAGTTCTGGCGCAAAATTAGGGATCCCAATAAATTTAAGACGCTCACCCTGCGTAAAAGTATCACCTATCTGAATGGTGCCATAGTTATGCAAACCGATGATATCGCCTGGCCATGCCTCTTCAACATGGTCACGTTCGCCTGCCATAAAAGTGAGCGCATTTGAGATCTGCACATCTTTGCCAAGACGCTCATGATGAATTTTCATGCCTTTTTTATAATTGCCAGAACAAACACGTAAAAAGGCAATTCTATCGCGATGCGCGGGATCCATATTGGCTTGAATTTTAAACACAAAGCCCGTGAATTTGGCTTCCGTAGGTTCAACACTGCGTACTTGGGTTTCTCTGGGACGTGGCTTTGGCGCATAATCCACTAGTGCATTTAATATTTCACTCACACCAAAGTTATTAATAGCAGAACCAAAATAAACTGGGGTTAACTTGCCTTCCAAGAAGGCCTGCTGATCAAAAGGATGACTTGCGCCCAAGACCAATTCCAATTGTTCACGAAAATCATTGATAATATCACCGCATTTTTCATCAAGAAGCGGATTGTTTATGCCCTTGATAATTTCAGGGGTTTGCACAACAGCGCCTTTGCCCGCTTCAAACAAATAAACACTATCTTGCAATAAGTGATAAACTCCTTTAAAAAGTTTACCCATACCGATAGGCCAAGTAATCGGTGCACACTGAATATTGAGGACTTTCTCAATTTCATCCAACAATTCAATGGGATCGCGGCTATCTCTGTCTAACTTATTGATAAAAGTAATAATGGGTGTGGTGCGCAAACGACACACTTCCATCAATTTAATGGTTCTTGATTCAACCCCTTTTACCGCATCTATCACCATTAATGCAGAATCCACTGCCGTTAAGGTGCGATAAGTATCTTCAGAGAAGTCTTCATGGCCTGGGGTATCAAGCAGATTGAGAATAGCGTCTCTATAGGGAAATTGCATGACCGAGGTCGTTACCGATATCCCGCGCTGTTGTTCAAGCGCCATCCAGTCTGAGGTGGCATGCCTACTCGCTTTTCTACCCTTAACGGTACCTGCCAACTTAATGGCACCTCCGAATAACAATAACTTTTCGGTTAGGGTGGTTTTACCCGCGTCTGGGTGGGAGATAATTGCAAAAGTACGGCGTCTTGCAATCTCATTATCTAAGCTAGGCATCTTTCCCCTCTTTGGGTCCTAAATTAATATAGTTGCACTATGAGAGTGGCATTACTATCATATTGCCCGATATCTAGCAAACTACTGTGGAGTACCTCGATGAGTCATCCTGAAAAGGAACCCAAAAAAATGCCTCAGGATGAGCAAAGCTTAAACATCATACCGCTTCTTATATGCTTCGGCTTAGGTCTGGCAGCTTGGTTTTGCCCATACCCCGAAGGCATGACGGCCCAAGGCTGGCATATTCTTGTTATATTTGTCATCACGATTTTGGCTTTAATTATTAAGCCCCTGCCAATGGGTGCGGTTGCCCTTATTTCAGTTGTTTTTGCCGTGTTAACCGACACCATCACCATGAAGCAAGCTTATGCTGGCTTTAGTAGTGATGTTGTATGGCTTGTTGTCTTTGCCCTTTTTATAGCCAAAGGCTTTAACGTGACAGGTTTAGACAAGCGTATCGCCTACTTTTTTACGGCACTGCTTGGGAAAAAAACCTTAGGTTTAAGTTATGGCCTTATGGTTACCGATCTTATTTTGGCACCCGCTTTACCCAGCGTAACGGGCCGCTCTGCGGGTATTGTTTATCCCATTTTACAAGGTATTGCACAGTCCTATAAGAGTTTCCCTCATAGCGAATCAGCCAAAAAAATTGGTGCGTTTTTAACCATTACAGCCTTTCAAGTAACGGTTATCACTTCAACCATGTTTATGACTGCCATGGCAGCCAATCCGGTTTTACAAAAGCTAACCAATGATGCTGACATTCCCCTCTCCTGGAACCAATGGGCCTTAGCAGCACTTGTTCCTGGGATCCTGAGTCTCATTTTGATTCCTTATTTTATCTACAAGGTATATCCCCCAGAGATAAAAGAAACGCCTAATGCGCAGGCCATTGCCCGTGAAGAGCTCAAAAAATTAGGCGGTATGAGCAGGAATGAATGGATTATGTCCTTTACCGTATTGACCTTATTAGTGCTGTGGATCTTCGGTAAACAGACACTTTTTGGCCATCAATTTAATATTGAAGTTGCCATCGCTGCCATGGTTGGCCTTAGCA
This sequence comes from Uncultured Candidatus Berkiella sp., assembly GCA_964496435.1. Taxonomy (GTDB): domain Bacteria; phylum Pseudomonadota; class Gammaproteobacteria; order Berkiellales; family Berkiellaceae; genus Berkiella. Next base: position 14,575 of record CAZBZP010000032.1, on the reverse strand, counting down.
TCCTATTACTCACTGGTGTTTTAGAATGGAAATCCCTGGTAAGGATCCATGACGCTTGGGAAACTTTTGTCTGGTTCTGCGTGCTCATCATGCTCGCCGGTTTTCTCAAAGAATATGGCGTTTTAGATTGGTTTACCAAGAATGTGCAAGGCCATTTTGCTGGGTTACATTGGACCTATGCCTTCCCTATCATTGCGCTAATCTATTTCTACTCCCACTATTTCTTTGCGAGCTCAACTGCGCATGTTTCATCCATGTACCCGGCTTTCTTGGGGCTTTCACTTGCACTAGGCACCCCTCCAATGCTGGCTGTTTTTGTTCTTATATTCTTTAGCAATCTATTTGGCGGGTTAACTCACTACAGTTTAGCCCCTGCGCCCCTGTTGTTTGGTGTCGGCTATGTTGATATCAAAACATGGTGGAAAATTGGTTTTCTAACAAGCTTAATTAATATTGCTATCTGGTCAACCGTTGGTGCGATGTGGTGGAAATATTTAGGTTTTTGGTAGAGCCTGGTGTTGATAATCTGCTTCAAGGCGCTTAGAGTAGCGCCTTGAAGGTTTTTTAATGTTTTTTGAAGTTAACAATGAGGAAGAAATGGCGACATTAACAATTCAGCTTACGGATGATTTTAGCAGCGAACTTAACAGTCTAGCCGAACAGCTTAAAATTACGCCTGAGCAGTGTGTACAATTAGCACTCCACCATTTTTTCCAAACAGATACAGTTGAAAATGCCATTGAAGCTGTTGAACGCATCAATGATGGTGAAGAATTAGTTGATTTTCCTGAACTTAAAGAAGAATTGGGAATCGATATCAAATTCCATCCAAGTGCGATGGAAGAGCTGGAATCCGTTTCAGAAGAAGATCAAATCGACATCTTAGAACGTCTTATCGGTCGCATATCAGCTAGCGAAGATGAATTAGAAGCAACTTTAGACATCGTTCTTAAAGAGCAAGAAGATAAACAACTCGTTTTATCTGGATTTGGCTTTGGCGATATCGTTTATGAACTTGGTGAAGTTGTCATCATTTATCATATTGCGCTAATAGAAGAAGATGCAGAAGAAGAAGAATTCGATGAAGATGAAGAGGAAGAAGAAGAAGATATAGAAGACGAAGCACACACGAATTGATGCTGTCTTTTCTCAAATAGGGGCGGATTTTTCCGCCCTTATTTTTTCATGTTAGCCCACAAATTTCTGTAATACTGCCCAAGCCCGCTTCTTTGCTTCAACATTTTTTAGCATTTCGCTCACAGAAGGTATGGCAACATAAGCAATCCCTTTTGCTTCAAAATCAAATTGCTCATTAAATACAACAAGCTTTTGAACTTGATATTTATCGATAAGCGCTTCAATGCCTGCAAGATGCCAGTTTGCAATTACTTCTATGTGGGTATTTTGCACTGGCCATTTTAAAGCTTGAATTAAACGCGATAATAATTGGTTTTTTTCTTCACTCAAAGGTTCATTGAGTAATAACAAATAAGGCTTGGGATCAACCATATTGGCTTTAGACTGCCACTGGGTGATCCCCATCAGATCTAAACAATAATCCTGCAAATGCGTTAATGCCATTAGTGGTCCACGCGATTTCTAGAGCGAGATTTACCACGCCAAGCAAGGTAACTTCGTCTTAATGCACCAAAAGGTCCTGATAAAACATAAAGGGAAAAACCCAGCAGCAAAAACAGCGGTGGATCAATAGAAACGGCAACAAAGCAGATCAATACAGCAAGGACAGCCACAAATGGCACATGCCCTTTGAGATCAATTTCTTTAAAGCTATAGAAACGAATACTGCTCACCATCAAAGCGCCTGTGATAACGGTAACGATAGCAGCTAAGACCCATAAACGATGGCCAGGCACACCATAATCATGCGCAACCCACACCATTGCAGCAATTAAGCCTGCAGCCGAAGGGCAAGGTAGCCCCTGAAACCAACGTTTATCTTCTACACCCAAGCGAGAATTGAAACGCGCCAAGCGCAGCGCTGTTGCCGCTGCATAAAAGAAAGCAACTAACCAGCCAGGTTTGCCTAAGCTGAAAAGCCCCCAACTATAAACGACTAAGGAAGGTGCGATACCAAATGAAACCACATCAGCCAAACTATCATATTCTGCCCCAAAGGCACTTTGTGTATTAGTAAGGCGCGCTACCCGACCATCCAGCCCGTCCATTATCATCGCAATAAAAACAGCAATAGCAGCCTTTTCAAAGTCGCCACGCATGGCTGCTACAATGGCGTAGAAGCCAGCAAACAGGCCTGTTGTCGTAAATAAGTTGGGTAACAAATATATACCCTTGCTGCGATGTAAATCTAAGGAATCGGGTTGTTTTTGTTCAGGCATCATAAACGTCTATCACTCTTCCCACTGGTATTAATTATAGTGAAGACCGCGTTTTTCAGTAAATAATTATGTTAACTATCTATTAAAGGGCGGCCCAAGTCTATTGGGTTTATACTACTATATATGTCGTGTAAGCCAGTATACCCTATGGGAAGAATAAAAAGGCCAAAAATCGTTATTGAAGGAGTAACGCTAGAAGGAAAGACCTTTCGACCTTCAGATTGGGCAGAGCGCGTCAGTGGCGTGCTATCCACCTTCAAAAACCAGCGGATCTATTATTCTCCCCTACTTAAGCCAACGTATTTGCGTGGACATCGCAGTGTCATCGTTGATATGGGTTTAAAAGAATCTCATCCCGAATTATATGAACATATTATCGATTTTGCGCATGCTAACCGCTTGTTAATCCGTAATGAAGATGGCACCCCTTTAGCGCAAGAAATGGAGGTAAAGAAAAATGGTCATTAAAAAAGCTATTTTATTGCTAAGCTTAATGCCCTGCCTTTGCTTGGCCACCATCTATCAATGGCAAGATGAACAGGGTCAAACCCATTATGGTCAAGAACCACCGCCTAATGTAAAGGCAACAGAATTACATCCTAAAGTGGCTCCTGCCACCACTAATACTCAACCTGCAGCGCAGACAAAAGAGGAAAAGCCAGCTGAAAGTCCAACGGCAGCAACAGCACAAAAAGATGCCGTAGATGCAAAAAATAAAGAGGCAATGAAAGTAAATTGCGAGCGCGCAAAAACATTCTTACAACAATTAGAATCCAAACCCAGAATACGCTTGCAAGAACCATCCGGGCAAGTCACTGCTTTATCAGAAGAACAACGCTCTCAGCAAATTGAAAAAACCAAAGAGGCCGTAAAACTCTATTGCAATGAAGCTAAATAAAACGCTTTTTATTTTAAGCTTTTCGCCACGTCGTTCCTTGCGGCGTATCTTCCAAGATTATCCCCATTTGCGTAAGTTGTTGGCGAATTTCATCCGCTTTTTGCCAATCTTTATTTTGCCGCGCATCTAAGCGCGCTTGTATTAGATTATCAATTTGCGTTGTATCTTCCACTTTGCCTTGCAAAAATGCTTGTGGCTCTCTTTCAAGCAATCCTAAAATGCCACCTAATTCTTTTAGCATGGAAGCTAAAGCTACATAATCATCGCTTTTTGATTCTCTTGCGCTATTGATGCTGGTAGCCAAATCAAATAACACAGAAAAAGCAATCGGCGTATTAAAATCATCATTCATGGCTTCAAAAAAGCGTGTTTTAAATGATTCAGCGTGGGGGGATGTTGCCTGCTTGTCTATTGGCGCCCCTCTTAAAGCAGTATAAAGACGCTCTAACGCACTTTTAGCTTGCTCGACTAATTCCAAAGAATAATTGATGGGGCTGCGATAATGACTCGCCATCAGAAAATAGCGAATAATTTCGGCATCATATTGATTTAAAACATCCCTGATCGTAAAAAAATTATTCAAGGATTTAGACATCTTTTCTTTATCAACTTGCACAAAACCAATATGCATCCAGGTGTTTACAAAGGTTTTGCCCGTGGCGCATTCAGATTGTGCCCGTTCATTTTCATGATGCGGAAACACTAAATCTGGTCCACCACCATGAATATCAAAAGTATCTCCTAAGGAAGCCGTTGACATGGCTGAACATTCAATATGCCAACCAGGTCTGCCTTCACCCCAAGGAGAATGCCAATGAGGTTCCTCAGGTTTTGCTTTTTTCCACAGCACAAAGTCTAGGTTTGAGTGCTTTTGCGTTACAACCTCTACTCTGGCGCCAGCTTGTAATTGCGTTAAATCTTTGTGCGCAAGTTGTCCATAGCTAGGATATTTTGCCACTTCAAAATAAACATCCTGATTATCACCAACATAAGCAATGCCTTTTTCTTGCAGCTTTTGCACCATCTTGATGATGCCTTCAATATGATGGGTGGCCCGGGGCTCTTCATCGGGGGCTATAACATTTAAGGCAGCCGTATCTTCATCCATCGCGGTGATAAAACGCGCTGTTAAGGCTTCAATGGATTCTTTATTTTCATTTGCGCGCTTTATAATTTTATCGTCAATATCGGTAATATTTCGTACATATTTTACTTTCCAACCACTGGCACGTAAAAAGCGCACGATAACATCAAAGGCAACAAAAACACGGGCATGACCAATATGGCAATAATCATAAACCGTGATGCCACAAACGTATAAAGAAATATGACCAGGCACTATGGGCTTAAAAACTTCTTTTTGCTGTGTAAAGGTATTATAAATATGTAACATGGTTTTTCTTAAATGCTGTGTTTTGATTTTGCTAATTCTACTCTCTTTAAGAGAGCATCTTTACCCATTAAAATGAATATTTTAGCCAGCTCTGGCCCATAACTTCTGCCAGTAATAGCGCTTCTTAAGGGTAGAAAGAGGGCTTTACCTTTTTGCCCTGTCTTTTCAGTTAAATATTTAACAACACCCGCATAATTCTCCCCCTCGCTGGTAATTGCTTGGGTCAAATTATCCAAAATGTGTTTACCAGCCTCACCCTCTAAGTTTTTAACAGCGTCTTCATCCCAAATGCATTCTTCGGTGAGCAACTGTTTAGCCCATTCCAATGCATCCTCTGGTAGGACAATATTGAGTTTTACCGTTTGCGTAAAGTGCATTGCATCTTCTTTTGAAACCAGATTTGAAACAAAAGGCGCTATCCAAGCCCATATTTCCTCATCGTTTTTGGTTAGAACGGTTTCTTTTTGCCAATGTTTTAATTGGGCTATATCAAAACGCGCTGGGCTTCGTCCAATATGGGTAATATCAAAATACTCACCTAATTCATCCAAGGAAAGTAATTTTTCATTTTCAAAATGATGCCCCAATCTGGACAAATAATTATTAACCGCTAGAGGAAAATAGCCTTGCTCACGTAGTGCTTCAATGGATTGGCTACCATTTCGTTTTGATAATGGCTTGCCATCAAAGCCTAAAATGAGAGGCATATGACCATAAAGGGGTGCTGCTAAATTTAAAGCTTTTAAGATCAATAATTGTCTGGGGGTATTGGTAAGATGATCTTCACCGCGCATGACATGCGTCACGCCCATTAAAGCATCATCCACGGCATTGCAAAACATAAAAGAAGCAGAGCCATCTGCTTTTTCAATAATAAAATCGCCGATGTCGTTTGTCGCAAATGTTCTTTGACCTTGAATAAAATCTTCAAAAAACACTGTTTCATTATCAGGAATACGAAAACGTAAAGCGGGCTTTATCCCCTTTGCACGTTTATGCGCAATTTGCTCAGGCGTCAAATGACGGCAGGTGCCAGGATAGCGAGGCGCAATACCTGATTGTAGTTGGGTTTTACGCGTGATGGCCAATTCCATTTCGGTACAAAAGCACCAATACGCACGATTTTGCTGCAACAACTGTTGGTAATACTGTTGGTAAATTGGCGAGCGTAGGGATTGTAAATAAGGCTCGTGCTCTCCCCCGCGTTCTGGCCCTTCTTGCCAATCTAAGCTGAGCCACAGTAGATCAGCCATAAGCTTATGGGCGAATTCTTGCTCAGAGCGTACCAAATCCGTATCTTCGATTCTGAGCAAAAAGGTAGCCTTGTGCTTTTTGGCAGCAAAAGATTTTGCCAACAAGACATTAAACAAGCCTGTACGTAAGTTACCTAAATGCATCAAGCCTGTTGGGCTTGGGCAAAATCGCGTTTTAACTGAAACACTGGTCGTCATTTAATTGTTGCTCTTATCTGTGTTAGTTATTCGAATAGAATATTTTCTAGCCCTCTCAATCAGTACATGATACCCTATGCGCCTTATTGACTGAAAGCGAGTATATTATTATGCAAAAAATAGTTTTTCATACCAATTTTGGTCCTTTTACCTTGGAACTTGATAAAGACGCTGCCCCTAAAACGGTAGAAAACTTTCTCGAGTATGTTAACCAAGGATTTTATGAAAACACTATTTTCCATCGCGTCATTGATGGCTTTATGATCCAAGGCGGTGGCTTTGAATCCAATATGGTTTCAAAAAGGGGCTTAGATCCCATCAAGAATGAAGCAAATACCGGTTTAAGCAACAAGACCGGCACCATCTCCATGGCGCGCACCAGCGACCCACATTCTGCTTCATCCCAGTTTTTTATTAACGTCAATGATAACCTCTTTTTAGATCATAAATCACAAACGCCACAAGGTTGGGGCTATTGTGCATTTGGTCGTGTGGTTGAAGGCATGGACATTGTGCATAAAATTGCGAAAGTTGGCACAACTTCTAAAGCTGGTCATGATGACGTTCCTAAAGAAGATGTTGTTATTGAAAAGGTAGAAGTGCTTGTCGAAGCCTAAAGCAACGATATTCATTTCTGATCTGCATTTAAGCTCTCATCAAGAGTCCTTGCAAAATTTATTCTATGATTTTTTGCAAGGGCCTGCTTTAATGGCTGAAAAGATCTATATCCTTGGCGATCTCTTTGATGTGTGGGTTGGTATGGATTTACATACTGACTTTTATAAAAAAATAGCACGCGCTTTCAAAGCACTTTCCAGCCAAGGTATTCAACTTTTCTTCATGGCAGGTAACAGGGATTTTCTCTTACAAAACGCTTTCTTAAAAGAAGCCAATATTACTAAAATAGACGATCACAGCATTATTTCACTTTATGGAAACAATGTATTGCTATCACATGGTGATAAACTTTGCTCCCAAGACATTGTTTATCAACGTTACCGAAAAGTAGCGCAGCATCCCATCACTAAAAAGCTATTTTTATTACTGCCCAAAAGAAGTCGCACGCGCATTGGGAACAAGTTAAGACAGCGCAGCAAACATTATCAACAACAGCAAGTCTCAAGCATCTTAGATGTGTGCCCAGAATCAGTTGAAGGCTTAATGAAGCAAGCGCAAGTTTCTTATATGTTGCATGGGCATGTGCACCGCCCCAAATTTCACTCTCACTTACTGGATAATAAACCGGCAATGCGCTTTGTCTTGGGCGATTGGCATGATACGGCCAGCTTTATCATTAGCACACCAACTAATATTTCACTGGCTACCTTTAACAAAGAACAGGGTATCAAAGAAATAGAATCTCACACTTTTGATAATACCGAAGCTCTTTTATCAGCTGATTGATCGGCCATAACTTGTGGTGCGTTATTGTTATTAGTGTTGGAAGCTAATGTTTCACTGCGAAATGAAGACATATATTTTGCACAGAGTAGCCCTAAAACAAAGCCAAAAACCAAAATAAACGCAGCCTTGAGCCAAAGACTGAATTTTTCTTCATGAAGTGGTGCTGCTCTGGAAATTAACTCGTGGTAATCCGTCCGAATTCTAGGTTTGCTTTTTAACATGGTTCACCTATCCCCAACGAAAATATGCTTAAAGCATATCGTATAGCCTCTTTGGAATCAAAGGGGGTTATGCCTTAATCATCTCAACAAGCATATCAAGCTCAGCAGCTTCGAACCCCGCCCTTAAACGATGATGAACGGCGATTGGACCTCTTAAATGAGCCGGCGCATAACGCTTTAAAAGTTCAAGAAATGTTTGCTGAGGATTAAGTTTTCTTTGCTCGCAAAGTCGATAATACCAAATGTTGCCTACCCGCACATGGTTAAGCTCATCATGAAAAATTATCTTTAATATTTCAGCACCTACCTCATCATTGGCTTGTTGCAAACGGTGCGCAATGTCTGGCGTGACATCTAAGCCCCTTGCCTCTAATAAACGCGGTACCAAAGCCATGCGAATAAGCACATCTTCTGCTGTTTTTTGCACCATCTCCCACAGACCACCATGGGCAGGAAAATCGCCATAGACATGACCGTAACTAGATAAATGCTGAGATAATAAAGAAAAGTGATAGGCTTCTTCTGCTGCAATTTGTAACCAATCTTGATAGTAGGCAAATGGCATTTCACGAAAGCGGTATATCGCATCTAAGGCAATATTAATCGCATTAAATTCAATATGGGCCAACGCATGTATTAATGCTGCTTTGCCTTCTTGGGTAGAGAGTCTTCGTCTTTTAACGGCTTTGGGATCAACCAAAGCCAAATGCACAGGCAAACCACCGATAACTTCCTGGCTCACAGGATAGTCTTCGTCTTGGACGAGGTTGCCTTCAAGCGCCGCCTCAAACAGCTGAGCAACTTTAAGCACCTTGATCTCAGGGGTGGTTTCTAAAAGTAATTGATGGGCTGTTGCAAAAAGCTGTGTTTTCACCGGCGTACGCTTGTTCTCAAAAGGAAGTATTGTAGTAAAAAAACCGCCCCAATTGCTAGCTTAAGCTTATTTTTTAGGGCCTTTAGCTTCCTTTTCAGCCTTTTGAAAAAGTGACTTAGCTGAGTCTTCTCTGGCGTGTAGCGCGCTCTCGTACTGAGAAACCTGTTGCTTTACCATACAAACAGGCCTTTTGTCCTTCGCTGCAAGGGAAACCCAGTCGTCATATAAGGTTTCCCCTCCTAAGCTATCCCCCATAATCGACATTTCCATGTCCGTCATTTCCTTAGCGCTATCCATGATACGACTTCTTCTATTTTCCAGGGATTTCTCAACGCCTCTATCAACTTGCCTTTTGATATGAGTGGCTTTTGCTTGGCTACTGGTTAAATGCTGGCAGATAAAGTCATAGGCTTTGGGATTAATTAATTTTGCTTTTACCAATTCCTCGTAATGCTTATCTTTTGAATGCCAACCAAAAATGGCTGCAAATAGATAATCATCGTTCCAAATAAACCCTTTACGTGCCCCTTTACCACGCTTCCAAATTTCCTCTAGAATATCTAATCTATCAAATTCTATAAGATAACTAAAAGGCGTTTTACCGTCCTTGTCTTTCATTAAAGCAACCTCCTCTGGTTTACTTCGAAGGCCCCCACCGAACAATACATCACAAAATGCTTGAGGGCTGCCGTTTATAGCTAAATGATGTAAGGGGGTTTTTTGGGAATGATATTCTTGGGAACGACGACTAAGCGCACAATAGCCAATTCGTAATCCATAGGTGATAGACTTCATTAAAGCACTCACAGTTTCATTATGGCCATTTTTTGCAGCAATATTTAAGGCGCAAGGCTCATCAATGGGGCCTGCATTATTAACATCACAATCGTATGTATGTCTTAAATAGCGCACAAGCTTTGTATTGCCTGATTGCGCAGCAAGGTAAAGTGCTGTTTTGCCATTGATTTTTTTGCTGAGCATATGTTGCAATTGCTTTTTGGTACTACTGTCCTTATTTATCCTTTCACATAGCGCAATAAAAATATCAGCAAAGCCGGGATCTTGAGCTAAAGTGCAAAATCGAAGTTCATGCTTTAGCCCTGCAAAAGAGTTTAACATTTGCAAGCAAACCTGAGGTTTTATATTGTCTATTAAAATTTCACCCGAATCAGATTCGATGATGGTTTGAAAAGCGCTATTAGCAAATTCTCTTTTGGCTTTATGTGAATTAACATTGCTCATGCCTTGTTGTTTAATTTTATCATACTCAAGGCCTTTTTTAGGCGAGTAACTTTCAACAAGTTTCCATCTTACATCTATAGGCGATATAGAGAATATAGCAGCTTGATGAAGAATGTCATTATAATTGCCATCTTTGATGTGATAATTCAATAGCGCTTGGGCAAGCTGCTTATCTTTAGTTAATTTAGCTATAAACCCTTTATCAGCATATTGTAAAATAAAATGCGCGATACTCATACCATTGGCAAGACGAATGTTTTTTACATCAATTCTTCTGGATTTACAATAATGAATGATAGCTTTAAACGATTCATAATCGTTGGCATGAATCATTTCCTGCAAGCCATTTGTTTGTGATTGTGGGCTAATAGCTAATGGATCGACACCTTGTTTTAAAAGAAGATTTATCATTTCAACATCATGGCTTCCTGCCAGCACGTGAAACAAAGGGGGCCTTGCAAAATCATTTAGCATCTGGGGCATGCTATATTTTATATCTTCTTTTCGACCTTGGTAATAACATTGCTTGAGTGCCTCATTCACAATACTAAATACTTCCTGTGCCACGCTAACATCACCTGTTTGCACAGCTATACTTAACAAATTACCACCATGATGTAATCTAATAAGTGGGATCACTCTAGAAATTTGCCCTCTTAGCAAACGACAACCTTCTTTAGGGTGCTTGATTAGCTTCTCGGCAACATGCTGGAGTAATAATTGATCATTGACAAAAATGTCTCTTTTAGCTCTTTGTTGTTTAAATTGTTCTTCTTTTGCTTTTATAGTTGTATTTGCATCATGAAAAGCTGCTTTCTCAATTTGTTCAACATTTAGATTTGGTCTTTTTAAAACATCTTGCACAAGCGTTTCAATCTTGCGGCACAAATAATGTATTTTAACATTTTTAACTATGTCCTTATCATTATGTTTTCCTTGCATTTGTGCCTTTTTCATTTCATTCAACAGCTCAATATAGTAATCCGTTAACCTTTGTTGAAAATAACTGGCAGGATTATGCTGCTTTAATAATTTTTCAGCATTCGTGGGTCTGTCATCAAAATTATCAGGATAAGGATAAGGCTCTGCGGGATTTCTATTTCTTTTTAACCATAAAAGCATGGCATTTTTGCCGCTATCATAAAGATTGTCTAATTTGCTTTGAGAGGCATCAAACTCCAGGGTTCCAACGTTTTCAACCCATATTTGTACGGTTTGATCATTAAATATAGCTTCTTTTTGCCTTACCTTTTCTCTAACCGGCCTACCAATTTTGTGCCATAAAATTGCATTGAGAATATCATTAAAGCGCCATTCACCATTAATTTCCTCAACATCACTTGTTTGGGCTGATTTTTTTGATTTAGATTTAGCATTATTTTTACTTTCGATTAATCGGCGTAATCGAGGACTCAAGGGTGTTATGTTATCATCTAAGTGATCAAGGTTATTGACAAGATTAAAGCCAACTGCGCAGGGATTAACTTGTTGTGCTTTTCCCTCATTATCTAATCTTTCCAATGGTTTGTAACGTCTGTCTTGATATTCTTGTCTGCAAGCTTCGTCAATAGGATAATTATTTAATATCCCGCCATCTGCAAAGACACCAAATATTTTACCTTGTTTATCCCTCACCGTCATGGGCGCAAAAGCACCTGGAAATGCCATTGAAGCTCTCAAGGCATCAGCGATTCGTATGTTTGGCGTATCGATATAGGAAAATGTCTGCTCTATTCGCTCACCTGCTTGCGCATTATAGCGGGTTGCTTTGAACACCATGTTTTTTAAAGTAGGATCAAGCATGCGCGCATTATGTAAATCCGCGAAGGTTGCATTAGGTGAACCAAGAATTTGTTCTACCATCATCGATGCCCAATCATGAAAAGCATCGCCAGTAAACACAGCACCATATTGCATAAAGTCCAATATGTTACCAGCATGATTACCATTAAAAAATGCAGCCCAGCCGTCAGGTTTTATATCTGTAAAATCAAGAAAATTAGTACGCTTATTTATTGCTGATATCTGCTCAGCTGAAAATCCCAATCCAATAATAAATGCGGTAATCGCGCCAGCTGAAGCGCCAAACACCGTTTCAACTTCATCAGCAAAACCTTGTTCTTCTAAGGCATCAAATGCGCCAGGGTGCCCGCCGCCTTTTGCGCCACCACCTTTATACACTAACTGCTTAATGGGCGGGCGTGGTATGAGCATTTCTTCGTTCTTTTTATTTGCATTTATTCTCGCACGAAATGCACGAATATTATCAAGCTCCTCAGCTGCTTTGATTTCTTGGTAATGCTTAAAATACGAATATGCATCATTTGGCTGCTTTTCTTTTACCAGATGCCTTGCTCTTGTTTTAATTTTGCTGATTTTTTTATCATCTTGTGGGCCATGAGACATGTTGTAATTCCACCTAAATGACCTATTTTGCCTATGTGTTAGACAGCCTTTTATGGCAGTAGTTCACAAACAGATAAACATCATCTTTTGTAAAGACATTCGCTACATGCTTGATTTATAAGGGATAAAAGACAGAAATTGACTGACGGTTGAAATAGGTCGGTATACATAAGCATGTTAATCTTTTGTCATGAATTCCAAACAGCATTAAATATGCTGCAAACCTAATTATATAAAGGGCACGAAGATGACCTTACAAACCACATTAGATAAAACTACAAATGTAAATGCTATAGCCTTAGCCAAAAGAAAAGGTTATGCCTTTGATACTATGGGCAAAATAACAAACGCAGACACAATTATAAAAACAAAAACTGGCACGATAGCCCATGCTACAAAATGCCCGCTGGGCGAAGGTCAAAATGCTTCCATTTTCTTAGCGCAAAATCTAGATTCTGGTGAATTCTTAGCTGTTAAAATTTATGATAAATCGCGCAACAAGGAAAGCTATCATGTCGATAGCACTAATCAAATTGAGATTGAGCAAAAAGTGTTGTCAATGCTGAACATGAATAGAGGTTTGCATAAAAACACCAATGACACCTTACACGTTTATATGCCATTTATTGATGGAGTTGATTTAGAAAAAGCAAAAGCACACGATATCGGCTCACTGAATGATTGCTTAGATTATGCACAGCTTGCGACAAATATATTAGAGAAAATGCATCAACATAATTTTATACATGCAGACTTACATGCTGGCAACATCATGATTTGCCCTAACAACAAATCGCTCTATTTTGTTGATTTTGAAAAATGTAAATATATGGAGCCACAAACTCAGGATTTAGAAATTTGGGGTAGACCCAGCTTTTTACCTAAAAGAGCTTACGATAAATCTCGCCCTAAAAATGGTGCAGGCGATCCGATTATGGTGCCTGTTAATAAGGAGACTGATAAGTACGGCTTAGGTGTTGCATTATTTATCATGTTTACTAAAGTACTCGGTGAAGATGTGCTTTCTATAGATAATAATGGTCATATCGAAATAAAAAGAATTCCCAAGGATATTCCAGAAGATTTATTAAAGGATTTAAGCGCTACTATACATATGTTGACCCAACCTAATGACAAGTATTTAGCTGATGTTGCTACAAGATTCAACTTGATAAAAAATAAAATTGAATCTATTAATGAGCAAAGTGCAAAAACTTTCTTACCCTCATCAACATTAACATCATCTCCAAACATAACAAGCAAGACACAGCCTGCTCAGCAAGAACAAATCATCGGAACACAAGCTATAGGCGCCGCCTATCATTTTGAAAAAGATAAAAACCCCGTGATTGAACAAGCAGAAAAGATGTTAGAAATGGGCTACAACATGATTAAAGTCAGTCATGATGAAAAATGCCCCTTAGACAAGCTTATGTCCATGCCATTTTCTACCTATTTCTTATGGTGGCGCTCTGGTAGCAAAAAATGTGATTTAAGTGAAGCTGACTTGCAAGCAGAATATAAAGCTACCTACGATTTTAGCAAGAGCTTACTGCTTAAAAATGCCAATGTTGAAAAAATCTTTTATCTGGGTAATTGGGAAGGCGATTGGTATTTACTGCCTGATTACGATGCCACTAAAAATGCATCTCCAGAACGAATCAAAGGCATGATTGATTGGCTCAATATTCGTCAAAAAGCTGTTGACGATGCCCGCCAAGATGTTGGTCAAAAGAGCAAATCCAAAATTTACCATTATGCAGAACTAAATAGAGTAAGAGATGCCATGGATAAAAACATGGATAGATTAGTGAATAAGGTTTTACCAAATACGAATGTTGATTATGTCTCCTACTCTAGCTATGATGTGCAACAGCGTTCTCAAGATACAATTAATGACACGCTCAAATATATTGGGAAAAATTTAAAGCCTAAAGCGGGCATCAGCGGCCCACGCGTATTTATTGGTGAATATGGTGTCTCTGCTAAAGATGTGGGTTTTGATCCTCAGAAACACGAACAGGTTAATCGTGACATTACCATAAAATATTTAAAATCAGGTGTACCTTATATACTCTATTGGCAAATTTACAATAATGAAGTCCAGAACAAAGGTAAATCCGATGAAAAACAAGTTGGTTTTTGGTTGATTAACGATAAAAACGAAAAACAGCCTTTGTATTATACCTTTGAAGGGCTTTTAAAAGCGCAAAAGGAATTCAAAAATGTAAAAGATGAATCCTGTGCTTGGTTGGAAAACACAAAAAACAAAACCACGCACAGAATGAAAAGCTAGGCCTTGTTTAACGGCCTTGCTTTTCATTTTAAA
>CAZBZP010000031.1:0-22793 GCA_964496435.1 Uncultured Candidatus Berkiella sp. | reverse complement strand
CGCGCCCTAGGTTAATCAAGAATAAGCAGTTACACAATCTTTTTTACAGTCTCAATTTCCCCTCCCCCACCACTCATTTTGGGGGTATCGGTGGGGGTACTTTTCCTTCAGTTTCTCACAAGCCCTTAAACTGCAAGGTCTCTCACACAAATTCAATCCCTGCCCGAGGCGCCATTTGATTTCGTTAAATCACCTTCGGCAATTCTTACAAAATCTTATGCCTCGTCGAAGCTTAAGCCTAGGCGGGCTGAATCTAAATTGCAGTATCTAGCCAAGTTGCCCCTCATAAAAGAAAACTTCCTGCATCGCACAATTTTCTTGAGCAAAATATCTAGAGACATTTAGGCCGCAGATAAACAAACCCATTTATATCTGGACAGGTGTTTATATGTGGAAGTTCAGAGTATCAATAACTAATAAAGGCTATTGAGAAGGAGTATTTATACATTTAAAAGTTAACCAACATTATATAGCCTTTAGATCATAACCAATGCATATGTTTTACATACATCTAAGTGACTATATGAGGCGCCCTCATTTTTAATGTTCAGTAAATAGTTTCTTCGAAGTATGTCATATTATCGCCTTAAATATCTTTTCAATTCTTTTTACTCTTTGATCAACTACTGCTTGATAAGGCGACAGGTGCCCAGGAATTGAGTTCATAAAATGAGTATTGTTTTGATAGTGTTTAATTTTTCTCGATAAATAAGTTCTTAAATCTTTATCTGAATTTGTTATATCATTAACAATTGATTCTCTGCCATCCAAGACTGTTATGACATCTTCTAAATCATGACTTCCGAGGTAGTCTTCATTTCCCCTAGCTTCAAAAGCTTCAAGCTTTGTAGCGATGAAATATGGTGCAGAGATTAATAGAATAGATAAATCAGAACTTAATTTATGCTTTTGTGCATTTTTCACTGCATCGGCATACCAATGATTACTAAATCCTAAAATACGACTATCAGTTGGCATAACATCGATAATAAAACCATCAATATGCCATCTACAAATTACATTGCTAGCATGATCGTTACTAAACCCTTGAGCTCTTAAACTTTCTTCGATTTTAGCAAAATCACCATAACGATAGACTTCAACAATGGTATCAACATCGTATGTTACTCGAGGAGGCAGCGGATAGTCTTTATCTAAAAGTAATTCCACAATACTACCGCCAACAAACACTAATTGTTTTCGCAGTGGCCCCATTCTTTTAGCAACTTCAATAACGATAGGTATATTACTCATTTTCTATGCTCTTGGAGTTACCTTTTGATTGGATGCACCGATCTCTTTGAATTTTTTACGTAGGAATTCTGTAGCTAAATTTCTTTCTCGTGCTCTACCTATACGTAATGCATCGATTAAAATCAATATTTCTTGTAGATTTTCATCTGGTGATAATGCTAATGATTTTGGCACATTTTTATGTAAAGGTTCTATAGCAACGCCACGTTTTTTTCCATCTGCATAAGGCCAAACAGGAATAGGATCATTCCCCGGCATAATTTGTTGGCTCAAAGGTTCAGCCGCATAAGCAGTCGGCACGCCAACCGTTAAAGCCCCCAGCTTTGCAGGAAAACAATACTTCATCCCAAAAATAATGAACTCTTCAATCGCAGCTAAAACGGGAAAGGGTTTATCATTAACTTTTGCGAGCAAACCAGAATCAAGAAGTTGTTTTATGGCAGAATTAACTTGGGAGCTAGAAAGACATAACTCACTCGCTACCCCCATTTGGGTCCAATTTACATCAGACGTTACGATTTTTAATCCAACCAGTAAATCAATTGGCTTTAGCATATTTTGCACCTCCATATAATAAGTATATGCCATTCTATATTCTAAAATCTAGAATATAGAATATATATCGTTATCTTATTGATATATATAATGTTTATTTAATGGCAGGTATAAGATAGTGTGGATATGCAGCTATTTTACTCAGCATAGGCTTAAAACGGCACTGCCAAATAGCTAAGAAAGGACATATAGCCCCCCTCATACATATCCTCCCATTTATATCTCTACATATAGTTATCAATGAGGAAATGAATCTATAGGGAGAATCTATAGGGACACCCCTCATAGAAATTCCCAACTTATTTAGCGATGTATATTTATAAATTAGAAATGCCGAATGCATTAATGCAACATTTACAGTTGTTATGTTTTCTTAGAGGGGTGTCCCTCACCCCTCAATGCTTAACATTTTTTAAAGTTATTTCATGTATTTATCAAGGAAGGATAATGCCTTTTCAGGCTGGCGACCAAACCAATTGTACCCATCCTTGAAGCGGCGCGTGGTTCCTTCAATCCAAACTAATTCCTTTTCTTTGCTACCCAAATGATCAAAGGTTTTTTGCGCATCTTCAGGATTCTTCGTCCATGCATCTTCCAACACCTGCCACATTAATACAGGCATTTTTACCGCAGGCGCCCAGATTGATCCCGCCATGTCAGCAGCAGGGAAACCACCCAGTTTCAGTAACTCCAGATCGATAAGTTCCTGATATTGTCCGATACCCTGCAACTCGGAGAAGGCCTCAAAAATAGCTGGCATATTGGGAACCAGGGGACTGCACATGCACAACACATTTTCAAAAAGTTCAGGATGTTTGGTAATCGCTGCATACTGGGAAACGCCGCCCAGACATTGGCTGAACAGGGCAACTTTCATTTTACCAAGGCGCGGATGAGCATCGACATATTTCTTAACGCCCACGCAGTCACGCCATTCCCATTGGCCAATACCACTGACACCGCCGTTCGCGGCTCCGCTTTGTCCGTGATTGCGGAAATCGTAGGTCAACACGTTGTAACCAGCGTCAGTCAGATGTTTGTACTGCAACACGAAATCAATCTCGACATTGTCAAAGTTGCTCCAGGGTGCGCCAAAGTGTCCAGGAAATCCGGCTCGGCACATCGGGAGCGCATGGTTGAAAATGACCAGCTTGTTGCTCTCGCCTCCTTTGGCAGGAATGTACCAGGCTTCAAGCGGTGTCCCATCATCAGAAGATATAAAGAGGTCATGCCACCCTTGCATACCGTATGCGTCGGGATTTTTAAAGATGAAACTGCGCGGCGATTTGACTATGGCTGCCAATGCCTTGACCTTGGCATGATCTTCAGCGGAGATGGTTCTTTCTTGCTCTAGCGCTTTTTGCATTCGTTCCTTTGAAATTCCACTCATAATCACACTCCTAATCATTAAAGTTAAAAGTTAATCATCTAATCCATATGCAAATTGAGAACAATCTATTACTAAATATCCCATAATGAAAGAGACTATTTTGAGTTTCTAGATAACTTTCATCATATTGTTGTCTTTCCCAAAAATAAACATCCCCACACTTATTTCAACAAGTATGTATATTTAATCAATTCATAAGGTTGTCCTTGTGAAGGGTGCTCCATTATCATTTTACCTATTAAAGATAAGCCCTCAAATGCAACGCGCCTGCCCCCGACTATGACCGCGTTGGCGAGAGCGTGGGTGGAATCTCTATGGGCATAAAAGCCTTACTAAAACTTTCTTCATTTGCAAAATTATCATAATATTTTTCAGTTTCACTTTTACTTATTGCTAGTTTTTTGAACATGTTAAAATAAGTTTGTGGTGGATTCGCAGCGCTCTCACCGATGCTTCGAATATTTTTCAACGCATCCGCGTGAGTTTGCTCTCTTCGGCATAGTTTCCTAAACTCTTCAATTTGCCTCATAACAGGTTCGGGGACAGATTTTTTGTCTAGCGAGTTTTTATAGATAGCAACATAATGTTTTGTTTCAAAAATTCCAAAATCAAAGCGCGTTAATCTGATTGCTCTACGAATTCGACTAAGAATCGCTTTGACTGCCAGCAGTTTCTCATCATATATGATAAGATTTAGTTGATCTCGTTGCGAAGGGAAAAAAAGATTTTTTAACAGTCTAAACTCTCGATGATCCTTAGCAAACTCTCTGATTTCTTCCTTGCTGTAGAGGGATAATAAAAAGTTATACCTTATTTCCAATGGGAAGGAAGGTAAAAGCTCAATGACCCGACATAGATGATTTATAGTTTTTATATACTCACGGATTTTTTCCTTACCAATTGTGTTGAGCAAGAAGCTCAGTTTTTCTTCTGCTTTAACTTTACTTAAACGCGCAGAAAGATCTCCATACCAATGAGAAAAGGATTGTTGTACTCTTTCCTGTCCGGGTTGTTGAACAGCCTGCCTAGTATCGCCGTAATACATGTTTACTACCTTTATTACAAAAAACCTTGATTCTATTAATCGCCTTCGTTGATAACTCAAGCCTGACCCCGGATTGTACCTCTTATAGCCGCACAAACAACAGGCAAAGCGATACTCACTATCCTAAAAACTTCCTAGATTTAGGTCAGCAGAAAAACCTAGTCTAGCAGGGAGTTCATGAATGTATAGAGTTTGCGGAGTTTGCAATTGAATTAATGTCAATGATTATTAATAAGGATTTTTGTTGGAACCATTTCTTTAAAATAGCTCCAAAAGAGATTACAGAAGCGACCTATAGGGACACCCCTCAAAGAAATTCCCCATATATATAGCGACATATATTTATAAATTAGAACTGCCGAATGCATTAATGCAACATTTACAGTTGTTATGCTTTCTTTTAGGGGTGTCCCTCACCCCTATTCCAGATTAAATAAGGGCTATTTCAGCTAGTGCTGGAATCATGGAAGTCATATCTTTTTCAAGGTAGCTGTTAATTTCTCTTTAAAAGATGGCTCAGGGAACTTAATTCTCGAAGGACGATTGCATATAGTATCTTCGACGCCCGCTTTAAATTCCCCTAGGTTGCTTCCATTTTGAAAATGGCGTTTAAAATAGGGCAGCACGCCATTTATTTTTCTACCTTCCATATAAGCACTTGCTTGAGGTGTATATTGTTTGATTGCTGTTGGACACGATTCAATACCTTTCCAATTGTCCATTAAGTGATTATGGAGTAATAAATTAAAAATAGGTCCTATAGCTGTTATTCCAAATAACGCTGCATTTGAATAATAAAGTAAAAATATTAATGTATCCAATAAAAGTGGATAGGGACAATCCAGATTTTCCAAGAAATCGCTAGTTAATATAAAATATAATACCGCATTAGCAAAAAAAGTCATCATTGTCTTCGAAGGTGTAAACGGATCGTCATAGTTGGATTTAAGATGACCTGGCTTTACCCCTATATTTAGCAATTTTAAACCTTCTTCAGCTGTTGGCCATTTAATTAGATTTCCTGTTATGTCAAAAGATTCGAGAGCATTTAAATCAGCTATCCCCTTTGGTAAAAACTCAAAGAAATTGTTCTTTAAGTTTAACTCTTTGATATTGTAGTTGTTTAATAAAAACGATGTCGGCAAGTATTTAAATTTGTTACCTTCTAAATCAACCTTAGTTAATGAACCATTAGCTAAAGCTATAATTCTTATAAGCTCGAATGGAAGCCTCGTTAACCCCATGTTTTTAAGGTTTAGTTCTGCTGTATTATTAACAGCATTTATTAGTTCAGGAGACCGACATAATAAAGCATTAGCGGTGTTGATTATTTTATTTCTTTTTAAAAAGTTCGCTTTAGTAATAGGTTTGTTTTGTGCCCCGTTAAGTTTTTTAATCATTTTATTACTAAGTAAATCAGAGCGTTTTTCTAAAATGGACAATTCACGATCCTGTTCCTTCCAGGATAACCTTAAGGTTTCAAAATACCCATTCCCCATCACAAGATGTAGATAAGCTTCAATAGCTTCATAAAAACCCATTTTTGCAAACTTTACCTTGCTGAAATTGAAGTAAGCTTGCGCAGCATGATCTAATAATTGCGTATTTCTACCCACTATATTGAAAGAAGAGGAAGTTGCACGTAGCGCTGTCAACTCGCTTAAGGAAAAATGTTTGAATATGTTTAATAATAAATCCATATCAAATTCTTCGATATTGGTTGAACCTTGAATCATATGTTTCTGCCTTAAGGGATTGGATGAGCGATAATTTAAATTAATTAATATCTAATTGCTACTGATTCTAGACTTTAGGCTGGTAATAACTGACGTTAGAAGTAAAATTCATATTAATCGATTTATTATCTAAGGGATTTGTCGTGAAATGGGCGACAATTAATTATTATTGTGCTTCACTAAATGCACTCTTTACCTTGTTGAATAGTAGCGCAGAATACGACACTAATCACAGAACGTTTGGCAGTATTGCTAAAGCAGCACTTCAAATAACAAAGACCTATAGGGACACCCTTCAAAGAAATTCCCCATTTATATAGCAACGTATATTAATAAATTAGAAATGCCAAATGCATTAATGCAACATTTACAGTTGTTATGATCTCTTTGAGGGGTGTCCCTTTATTCGCTTCAACCAAAGCTTCAAGCTCAAGTTCACAATCTGTTAATACTGTGACAAACACGGCAGAATCAACTTCTTCTGTGCCACTTATCAACGTGCCACCACCTGTTCTTGCGAATAATGAATTAGAGCCTACGACAACAAATATCCATGAGGGATAAACTTAAAACGTTTTACGTTTTAGCTATTACTTAGAGCCCATTAACCACAATATAGGCCACACATCATTAATTGATAAGTGTGCCTATATTTGAGCTTAAAAAAGTAGTCCAACTCAAGATGGCTCTTTGATTAAGTCGACCTCATTCGCCCTTGAAGCGACCTTATTCTCATTATCCTTTTGAGAAAGCATTCGAATTTGTTTAATTTGACCCATTTTCTGTTTAAAAGGACCCTCGCCTTGCGCAAAAAGATAAATAAGGGGCGTTAAAGCTTGGGGATATTCCTTCCAAGCCTCTTTAAAATCCTTATTAAATGATAAAAGCCCTGAAACAATCGCTTCTTGATACTTGCTCTGCAAGGCCAATGAGGGGGGTATACTTACTTCAAAATAAAATGCTGGTCTAACCTCTCCTTGGCCATTTTCTTCAACTGCTTGGCAAAATGAACGGGTAATTTTTGCTAATTCACTTTGGCTATACACAATTTTTTCAACATCCTCTGGATAAATATTCGCGCCCATAATGCTAATGGTAAAATCCTTTCGACCTTGTATCCACACAAAGGGGAGCTTAATATGCGGATTGGGATCATCTGTTAATGTAGCAACATCAATCCCAATTTCTGCTAATTTTTGAACCATGTCATCAAAACGCATAACACCACCCTCATCATGTAGGTTGTACCGTATTCGGGGTGATAAGCGAGAAAGACGATTAATAGTAAAAATTAGCTCACCATTATCATTAACCTCAATATAATGCATCAATGGATTATATTGGAATAGCATTGGCAAGCGAGAATCATTAGCAAATAAATGTGCTTTTACATCAGGATTATCTCTCGCTAATCTTCGAATAGCAACGCTCAAAGGCGTTTCGCCACCAACACCAATTTCGATATCAGTTGCGCCATAGCCACTATAGACAAGTTTAAAATGCTGCAGTAAATAATCCCTTAACTCTTCAGACATGCCTTCGCCGCCAACCAACGCGCAAATATTAAAATCTTTAAGTGCAAAACCTTGAATTTGTGCCATATCAATAAGATATTTTACAAAGGGTGGATAACCCAGAATAAGATAGTTATGGTTAGCCCCGAAAAATGTCATGGTATGCAGTATTTTATCAACATCCGGCCCGGTATTTTTAACGATATAGTCTCTCTCTAAGGCAACGCCCATATTCATGCCTGTAGCCCATGAACCAAGAGAAAAGGCATTGATAACAATTTGTACTTTTTGACCAAAACAATATTGCGTAAAGTGTCTTATAGTGACATGTGATTGTTTTCTTTCTTTATATGTTCTTACCCAATTATAGGGAAGCCCTGTGCTGCCTGAGGATTCATCAATACTCACTTGGCTTGATGGAATTTTGCCATGTAAGCACCTTTCTTCAATAGAGAATTTTTTGACATAATTTTCTTTATCCGTCTCAGGGATCTCATTTGCTGATGAAAATGAGGTGAATTTTTGATAGGCCGGCACAAGTGCTTTGGCCCGATAATAAGCTCGCTTAGCAAAAACAAGGCTTAACTTTTGCAAAATGAACGGCGAAAGCCATTTGAAAGTAAAGAGAAAAAAGCCATAATTCTTTGAAATAAGGATTAAAAAAATGTCCATACAATTTAATAATGCAAAGGAGGCTTTGTCTTTCAATGTCAGATGAGGGGATGCTTTAAAAATCATGATGTAGTTTCTACCTAAAAAAAATTATTTTAGATAAAAAAGCTAAACAACTATAGTTTAGCTATCTGCCATGATCTTTGTTTTATCTGAAAAACACCTGAAAAATGGGAGTGTAATTTCACAACCTGAGTAATTACATTCTACTCGTTGTTTTAAGTGCATTTAGGAGGGTCCCATTTTCTCTGGTTAGCTCATGTTTTGTGGGATGTCCCATTAAACTCGTATCCAGAGGCGTACTCTTAGCCTTTTGCTCGCGAAATTATTTAAGCAATCGGCAGCTCAATGTAGAATATGGTCTCTTTATCGGGGATGCTTGTATAATTGATCTCTCCCCCCATTTTATTGATTAATTCTTTTGATATGTAAAGACCTAAACCGGTTCCCTCTTTTGGAACACTGTCTGAGGGTACCTGGGAGAACTTTTTAAATATGTTATCTCGATAGTTTTCAGGAATACCTGGACCAAAATCTTTCACACAGACTCGGATCTGATCATTAACTTTTGTAGAATAAATATCTACTCTTTTTGGATTTTCAGTATATTTTACCGCATTGGATAATAAATTAGTAAAGACTTGAATAAAACGTGAAGGGTCGATTAAAATACTCACCTCATCAATAGGCGCAATCACATTAATATCAACATCATATTTCTTGGCATACTCAGCGTTTAGTGCTACTGTTTGATTCACTATCTCTTTTAAATTCACTCTTTTAATATCAATTGAAATTTTATCATTATCCAATTTGCCAATATCAAGCATGTCATTAATGAGCAATAACAATCTTTCACAGTTTTTATCAGAAATACTTAAGAGATTACTCATGTCTTGTGTGACAGGGCCTTCTGTGCCAGCAAGGATAAGTCCGATGGAACCGCGAATTGCTGTCAGTGGTGTTCGAAGTTCATGATTAACAACTGAAATAAACTCATCCTTAAGTTCTTCTGCTTCTTTTTGTGAAGTAACATCTCTGGTAATTTTACAAAAACCTAATAATTTCCTTTCAACATAAATTGGATTTATTACTGTATTAACCCAAAACTGCTTGCCATTTTTTTTAAGTCTCCAGCCTTGCTCTTCATACCTGCCATTTTTTAATGCCATTTCAAGCTCATATGCAGGAGGCTTCTCAGGCTTATCTGATGATGGGTTTAACATTAAGAAATGCTTGCTACGAAAATCGTTTGCATTATAGCCTGTTATATACTCTGCACCTTTATTCCAAGAAATAATACATCCATTACGATCAAGCATAAAAATGGCATAATCCGTGATGCTATCGAAAAGTAGCTTCTGACGCTGTTCGCTTAATATAATTTCCTTTTGCTTCAAGTTAGAAAGTAAATAATATCCGCTAGCGATAGCAATAAATAGTGAGGCAAAAATACCTATTAACAATACAGTGATGGGAATGTAGCCAAATCTCTCTTTGATATATTGTTCTGTTGGCCAAGCTGACAGCGTTAGGTAAATCCCCTGTATATTAATTTTTTTTGAATTTGACCACTTGTCCATAACTTTAGTGTTTTGTACTAAATACGAATATATTTCATTTCCTCTATAAGTGATCTGCATGCCAAAATTAATGAATAAATGTCCAGCGGTACTACTCTGTACAAATGCTGGAATATGCAAAGTAGCGATAAGTAAAGCCGGTGCATTTTCAAAGGTGACAGCATATTGTGCACACAGATTAGGTCCAGAAATAAAATATATATCTCGATTTTTAGTGCTTAATTGAGGGGCACAACTTAGGTCGTGAGAATGAGCTTGAATATTTTCAACAGTTGTACCATTGTTTGTAATTAATTTAAGGCTCCGTACAGCTTGCATATCATGGGTATAATTGCCAGCATCATCCTTCCAAGCTTGTAGCGCCATGGTAGGTTGATTATTTAGCCTTTGCTTCATTCGAAACAAAGCTTTTATTTGCTCTTCTAATTTCGTTTTGATACTCAGCTCGAGGATAGATAAAACATGCTCCACGCTAACCTGCGTGCTTTCTCTGTCATAGCGGCTAATGGCATGATACAGCAATGAAAAGAAAATAGCGCTGATAATAAATATAGAACTTGGAATTATAAGCAATTTCGGATTATTCTTTAGCGTATCTAATTGGTGCATATAATTCATACACTAGCGATTGATGTTATATGTTATATAGCATATTTGACCTATATATTGTCGAGCTAACACATCATGTATCCTAGTTTTAGTATCATTAATGAGTATCACTTTCATTCTTGATATCTCATGCTATATGAGGGACGCGATAAGGCTTTATTCAATTTTTTTTAGGCGCAGTTCCTATTTGTGACGGAACTTTTCCTTGGTCAATTCTATCGCGGGCTTGTCGTTTTTCAGCACATTTTATAGATAAGGCTTCATTAAGAGAATGTATCTTTTCAAAATGTTTTTTCACATCGGGAAAAGGCTTTTGCTCTTCATGTTTAACATGAAAATATGGATGTGAAAACACACTGACAGCGGTCTTAATTTCAGCAATATCTTCTGAATAATCATTATCTGTAGCATTTTTAAGATCATCCTTTAAATGATCCATAATTTCCATTAAGTCAGATTCTAATTCCTTAGCTCGCTCCCTAAGCTCTTCTCTGAAGTTTTTATAATACTCACGAGCACGGACACTTACTTTTAAAGCACGTTTGTCAGGCACAGAATTTAATATTTTTATCCATGCATTTTTATCATTAAATTCAACCTCTTTCAGAATTTCTTTACACACTTTGATGTTGTAATTTGACATGCTTTTCTTTAAGCCTGCTAGCAATAATGATTGAGAAAGAGCTGAGACATCTACCTTATGCATATTTTCTTTAGCAAAATCTTCATCTAGGCAACATTTTGCAAAAATTAACTCATTGTACAATGGTTCTTCTTTACTTGGTTTGTTGCAATCCTCAGAAAACCTAAATAACAATCGATGAGAATCATCTAATGAATGTTCTATTGCCAGCGCATATAGAGTAAATAGCATTTTGCTATCTATTGAAGATATTAACTTAAAATCTCCTTTTTGAGATAACCATCTTGCAAATTTAGCAGCTTGAACCTCATTACCCATTTCAAGCATACCCTTAAGTATATTGGATATTTCTTCGCTCGACAATTTACGATAAAATAATTTATTATCATTATCATTTAAGACATAGGACTGAGAAAGCAATTCAGTCAGTTTTGGAATTTTACTATTATCGCTGCTATCCATACTTGCAATATCATGTAAACTGAGTATGCTTTTTTGGTAGCTGTATTCATAATTGCTCAACTCCTGCCTGTTTTTAATAACTTTAGTTAACAATATGGTATTAGGCTCATCTGCGTATTTATTCTTGAGTTTTAGGAAAAGTTTATACAAATATTTTTGATCTAAAAGAGCATCTAATTCTTCACCTCCATTCTTGAGAAGAAATAGAACCAATTCTCTTGCTTGCTTAGGATGCCCTCTTTTTATAAGCTCATCAATGATACTTTTGCTTTCATTAGGTCTTAAATAATCGCAAAACAAATTTCCTTTAGCACTTAGGATGTCCAATTTAATTTCAGGATGTGACAATAGATCAGCCAATATTGCGATATTATCAACGTTTTTTCTCTCAATCCTAGCTGCTGCATGTAGTGCTGTTTCCCTATTACTTGTTCCAATTTCATTAACATGCATACCTGCTTCTAAAAACGCTTTAACTTCCTCTTTTTTACCTTCAATCACGGCTTGAATAAAAGGATTAGGTATGTCAAACGCACGACCATCGGATAGTAAAGTTCGTGACATATTCTCTTCACAGGGTAAATTTTCTAATAAATAATTTAAAAGTCGTGTACTTAACTCTTGAGGTAAGCTTCGCTCGCGTTGTAACTCAAGAATTTGCAGTTGTTTTGTATCGGAAAGATCACTTAATTTATTTTTTAAATCTTTTGTGAATTCATTTGAAAATTGAATAGCGTGTCTATTTTGACTTAAGGAGCGATCTCTAAATTCATTTATGACAGTCCCTTGACCTTTCCATACACCAAACCCAACCACCAAGCCTTTTGCTCCTGCAATTTGGCTAGTATTAGTAAAGGAAACGGATTTCCCATGCGCTTTGCCAGTATTGCTCCCCAAAGGATCGAAAGTCGTCACATAGTAATTATTTCTGCGCTTACCACTATCAGATGTTGCATGAAAGAATTCTCCTTTTTTGTTCTGCATAAAATCAATATCATTTGCCCATGAATGATAAGCTTCTTTATTATCTTGTATTACACCATTTTCATCTTTAAATTTATATTCTTCTCTAAATTCCCTAGGATAGTTAAAGCTTGGCACTAAATGTACTTTCCCCGATTCTAGTTCAAGCAACCCTATATACCCTTGAAATGGTAATCCCTGCTCAAAAAGCTCAAGTGATTGCGGGGTGAGCTTGAATTCAATATCCTCAGCACTTCCCTCATATGCCTGAAATTTCCAAGGTTTTTCTTTTGGCATTATTTATGCCCCTTCATTTGCGATCTATAAATATAGACATACTCCTTTGATATAAGTTCAAGCAGGTGAGACTACACTATTTTATGAACATTTTTGATTGCTTTTTATAGATGAACATACAGATGCCCCCTCAAATATGCGCGACATAAAGTTCTTTTTAGTTTTTAAGTGAAATTGCTGAAATCTATCTTTGAGTGGACAAACCGATATCTTGATACAACTTCACAGTTGTTCTTCTTGCTTTGAACGGACCATAGCCCCCTATAATTTGTAATCTATTTATTGACATGGTTATTCAATTAAACTAGATTCCACTTCCTTGAGTTTATATGTTTCATTTTGTGTGTAGAGGATTTATGCCAATTAACAATTTAGCTCCATCATTAAACAGCTTTAAAAATTTACTAAAGTTTGCAGGTGGATTATTAATGAAAACAGCAGTGGTAATGTCTGCTTCACGTGGACGTATTACAAGCGAACCCCAAATCAACATATTGGATTGTCATGGCAACTATTCACAAGCATTTGCCGAAGATGCAATGCAAGCATTTATAAATGCCATGCCACATGTTTGTAATGAAAGCCTTCCCTTATTAGATGAGTTTGAGCCCAGCCCTTTGCTGAAAAATATTACACTCATTAAGTTCTCATCAGCTACAGTTTCAACACTGGATTTTGCGACTGGCAGCAGAAAAGACAATGAATTTCAGGCAAGAGCTAATAATGGCGAAGAGTTTAAAATTGTATCACCTGAAGGTGAAAAGCTTTTTACAGCACAAATTCATGGATATCAAGAAGATGAATTGTGTGGAAAATTTATGAATCTCAAGTGTAGCTAAAACGGGATCATCCTCTTGCCAAGAGGTGTACCATTATTATTCTATAGAGCAACTATAGGGACGTACCTCAGATATATCTTGTCATTTAATTATTTTATAGATTAAACAGGATCTAGTTTGAGGGATGTCCCCAAAGTTTGTTTATGCCATAAATAATCTACATTTAACTTATATATTTTCCAATGCAGAAAATATTGTATGCCTTTGTTTTGTTTGACACAGATAAGTTTAGTATGTAACATCCCTACGCTTTAAGATGAGTGCCTAGCTACCTATTATACAAACAGAGCACGTGAATACGGAGTTTGTATAGTTGAAAACGACTAAAATTCATTTGGCACTTACGAATGCTTTTACTTTCAAAATTATTCTAGAGTAGGAATTTAACGATGCATTTTCTTTATCAGCAAAATTCTGCACATAACATGCAACGTTATAATGAACCAGAAGCCCCCTTAAAAGAGCCCCATTGTATTGATCACGACAACCTTACACTGCATTTAGCAGCTATCAAAGAGCAGATCATTGATGGTTTTAGAAGTGATATGACCCATGATCAGGTGTTTGACTATTTCAACAGAGCGCTTGAAACATTAGCATATGATGCACCGATTGAAGAAGCTCATGCACAAGCACTTTCAGAAGAACTTAAGAGAACAGTTGGAATAAAATGCGCCTGCGGTGAAGCAATTTGTTATGCAATCAGTGAGTCTAAACTCACACTTGTGGAAGAGTTGCTCAATACAAACAAATATAATTTATCAAAGTTAGAACATTTTTTTGAAGTTGCCACCAAAAGTAATTTTTCGGCATGCGCTGCATTAATTAAAGTCAATGGTGTTAATCGTGAAGTATTTAACTGCTTAAGTAGTGAGGATCTAACAGATTGCTTTCGCACAGCCGTAGAACTCTTTAATGAACTTACTTGTGATCTAAACGATGAGTTTGGGGTTTCACCTGTTGGCATGTTTTTGTCGTCTTTAGAATACAAATGGAAACCATTGTTAAAATCTGTTGTAACTAATTACTATGGCAAACCTGATGATACAAGCAAAATAATTATTAATGAGGTAGCAAGAAAATGTGGAAAAAGGTTTAATCATGCCTGAAAATTTACTAAAAGATATCATTATATTGCCACCTGAAAATCTCTTTAGTAACCTTGAAACTTTTGGAAGGCTGAGAAAGGATTTTAGTTTAGTTATTATGGCATTAGAATTAAGGGAAGAATGCCGCTCTTCTGCTGTAGTAGACACCTTGTTCCATGCCCTCTCATGGCTACAAAGGAAATTAGAAACAATTCCTGAGCACTCTTTTTTTCGTTGGCAAGAGAACATTCATGCATTTTTGGCATGTTTTCCATCAGATGGGCTTGCAACAATAAGTTCTATATTTATAGATGATAAAAAAGAGTGGTTGCTCAAAGCTATGCAAGATTCTCCATCATTTACTAAATTAACTATCAATGATTCACGTTGCTTAAATAATAGATTTACTTACTTTTTAGAGCAGGCCAAGTATTTGAACGAAATTCATCTTGAATTAACAAAGCCCTTATGTATGGGCCCATCGTTCTTTGCACTCATAGCTGGCTTAGAGAAAAATACCACGCTAGAATCAGTTGTGCTAAAAGGTAAGCTTGATGATGCAGAATGTCTTGAATATTTGCTCGAAACAAGCAATAAATCGAAAAGCATATGGCGCTTAGATTTTAGTGAATGCAAAATGAGCGAAGCATGCTACCAAATAATTAAAACGCGTATGGAAAATTATAGAAGCCTTCAGATTATAGCAGATTCATCCAATCTTTTGAAACCACCTGAAAACCAAGCTCCCTTAGATTGCATCTCATCAACTCCAGCTATGCCTGCATTTACGCCATGCTATGAGCGTCGAAATGTCATTCAAACTCACCTTTCGCCAGAAATAATAGCTAAGGCAGATGCTGAGATTGCTGCCATTACAAAACGAATGGGACTTTTTTAAGCTGAATCTAATCATCTAGAAACATATTATATCAGTTTAGCATTCTTATAGGCGCGTCGTTTAGCAGCGCGCCTGCCTTATTGCCGCTAGGATCGATAACGTTGCTCTTTTGAAAAAAGCTCAGCGGAAAAATCCATTGCTTTTTCTGCAATTAATAATCCTAACCCGGCTTTTAAGCCCCCGCTCATTAAACGAAACTTTGCGCCGTTTGTGAAAAACTGTCTTATAGGAATATTGTGAACTGCTTGCCAGAACGTCCATTTGTTTGTTTGCATTTGCACTTTAAGCACTTCACCTGGCTGTGATGACAGCGCACTTGCTAATCCACCTGCAGTTTTAGATGCAATATCCAAAGTATTGCTGTGCTTATCATCATTGCCTAATTGATGATTGCACCATTGGGCTCCACCAAAAAGAGTCACACCAGCAGGTAAATTTCGGAACACGCCTGTTTCAAGTGCAGCCCGATAGCAATCACGATAGGTCATTGTGCGTATTGTCTCAAATATAGGCATGTGATGAATTTGTTGATTGACCACTATCGTATCTAAAGGTTGTGTAATAAAGGGTTCAAATACTGCAGATACGCCGCCAGCGATACTAGCTTGTGCAGCTTCGGTATTTTCAGCGAAGTATTCATGCAACTTCTCATGATAATGCGCATCAATATAATCATTGGCAGCGCGTTGAGCTGGGTATCGATAACTGTTAGATGGTACTTTCTTCATGAGTTCTATAGCTGCACCACTATAAAACAGACGAATTTTACCTATCCAATTTGTATTAGATAATTCCTGTCTAAATAGAGAGAACTTCTCTTTACCTGCAACGGCATTTGTTGCAACAGTGTCGGCAGGTTGAAATATACTTAATTTTGCAAATGATGCAATAAGCGAGCCAATCATATCTGTAGCAAGGTTTGCTTTATTTGACCGTGTCTTTGGACCTGATGAAGTCATAAACACCTCTAGATTAAGTTAGCGCATTTATATCTATACCATCATTAGCTATTGATATCAATTTTGTTTTTTTAATCTAATTATTGCACTGCAAGCATCTAGAAATTTTAAGCATTTATTTAAATCGTATACACCTTCAAATTACCACCTTTTTGCAAACGAATTTTTGAAAACATGCCTTAAGTTCTAACTGCTTTTACTTCTTTTATTTTCTCACATGCAAACATATAATGGTTGGTATCCCCCATCATCCTGCTAAACTCAATATTCATCAAGTTAGTCATAGCCTTTAAAAACATCATTTACCCTGTTTTTGTCAGGATATATTTGAACACACCTACACCTGCTGTTAATATTCACGAAATATTTAGATAAGTCTTCTTGCTTAGGGATTTAGTACTGCTCTGCTCGTATTCAGAGCATGTATGTACAAGCAAGAACTGGCGGGTTTATTTCCGCTTAGTTTACATGAGTTAACGGGTTTATCAGACAGGAAATATAAATCGAATAGCTATTCGACATGAGGGCATGTATGAGAGAACTTTACTTGAGCGAAATCCATCACGTTAGCGGTGCAAATTCTACATTTTTTACACCTGAAAAGTATTTGCTAACAAATTATCCATACATTCGTTATTACCCAGTAGTTTTGTTTAGTATCGGCATCGCAGCTGAATGCGCCTTTTTAGGTATGGCTGGTTTTCATTTAGCAGGGCATCTTGGGGGAATTGTTGGCACTTTAATAGTGCCCACATGGCTAGCCTCTTATAATTTCCCAAGGAGTAAATAAGGATGAGAAATTTAGGGCTTGATGAAATACAACATATCAGCGGCGCCAAGATAAGCTCTGGGGATGCATTCGGTTTTGATATATCTTTAGTAATGAGCTCTGTAGTGGCGGGTTTTGGGGTTGGTAATCTCGTTGGTGGATATTATGGCTACCAATTGCTTACAAGGATAGGTCTAGGCACGGTTTTAGCCACTGGTGGCGCAGGTGTTTTAGCTTATTATAGTGGTATTGTAGGAATGTATGCTTGCCTTGCTTTACATGGCAATTTACTCGCTAGCTTCCATATGCCATAGTTGAAATTTTAGGACATAATTTTGGACAACCCCTCAGCATCAAACTAAATCAATACCTGCTTTGAGGGGTGTCCTATTATCTTTCTGCTACCATTCCAAAGTACTTGTACCATTGAAGCCTTGATCAAAGTTACGCACTTCATATGGATTTGTACCAACCTTGCTTTGCATATCCATCGCACAAACTAACGTTACTAATGCACCAGCACATGCTACAGCCGCACCAGCCTGTTGGCCCATCACACCCCATGCACCAAGCCCAGCAAGAGCGGACATCCCACCTAATACATAATAAGTATCCGTTACATCTTGTTGTGTGGTTGTGTGATACACTTGCCATAAATCACCTGCACCGCTGATCTCTTGAACTTCATGTCTGTTAAGTGCTCTCATGCTTATGTTTTCCTCTTATTTCAAATTGGTTATTGCTAAGTATTTGCCGACTGTAAGTTATTCAGCTACATCTGTCAACAAAAATTATAGTTTTATGTAACTTATGATTGGAACTACACCAATTTCTGAGGCCTTGGCTACTTTCAAATGAATAGATGAACCGAGTTGTATTCACTTAAGGCTTATAAGAGAATCGAAGAGGCTAACTTTCTTGGAGATTGCTATGAAACTCTTAAACATAATAGGGCATAAAGCTGCAATGATAAAAGAGATCTTCACGCAGCAAAAAAGCGCGCAAGTACACCATTTTAAATTAATTGAAGCGGAAATTGTCAGCTTGAAAGAACGCTTAAGCACTATTGAAAGGACAAATACCAATATACTTTATGATGGATTAAGTGCTGACACAGATAATTCATCTGCAATGGAAGAAATGGATGTACAACAATCTAAAAGAGCACAATCTGACAAAGAAAAAATCTTAAAAAAATTAGATGTTTATTACAGAGTGATTAACGCAGAAAGCAATCGAAAATCTTTAATCAACAACATATATTTTTGTGCTTTCTGTTTATGGTTTAGCTAATAATTTAAATAAAAGTAGATTATTTTAATTATTGTAGCAACGTGCCTCGCCCCACATAGTATTTTCTTTGACCAGCTGTGAATTATCACATGCTTATGTAGATTAAGATTATGCCAGTCTCTACAAAAAGGAAAACTTCTGTGAAATTAACCAATATCATTCTTTCTATATCACTCTTTGCTGTTTTGCCTTTAGAAGCCTGTACAGGCATCACTGTTAAAACCAAAGATAATACTGTTTTTTCTACAAGAACCATGGAATTTGCTGCCCTATTGAATTCTAATGTTATTTTCATACCGCGCAACCATACAAACCAAGTAATTTTTGATGATGGAAAAACAGGTGCAAAATGGGATCAGAAATATGCCATTTTAGGAATTAATGCCCTGAACCTTAATCTTATTGTTGAGGGCTTCAATGAGAAGGGCTTAAGTGTTGGCGCATTTTACTTACCTGGTTTTGCACAGTATCAAAAGTTAAACAAAGAGAATCAATCAAAGGCCCTTAGTGCCACCTATTTTCCAACATGGGTTGCGGGCAATTTCGCAACTGTTGCTGAAGTGAAAAAGGCGCTTCAAGATATTGTGGTAGTAGATAAAGTCGCGCAAGGTCAGCCTGAAGTATTTCCCTTACATTTTCGCATTACTGATGCAACCGGCGAACAGATCGTTGTTGAATATGTCGAAGGTGGCATGAAAATCTATGACAACCCATTTGGCGTAATCACAAACTCACCTCAATTCGATTGGCATATGATAAATTTGAGAAATTACGTTAACCTGAGCGCTACAAATGTCCCTCCAATGGAAATAGCCGGCAAAAAATTAGATGATCTAGGACAAGGTGAAGGCATGCATGGCCTGCCTGGTGATTTTAGCCCCCCATCTCGTTTGATCCGTTCATTAGCGATTCAAACATCGTCTTTACCTGTAGACACTGCTGAAGAAGGTTTAAACTTGAGCTGGCATATCATTAACAATACCGATATTCCAATTGGGGTAACACGCGATATCGGTCCTGATGGCAAACCTTATTTAAATCATACGCAATGGACCAATGTCTCAGATCTCAAAAATTTGAAGATCTATTTTAAAACCTATCAAAGCCAAGAGGTAAGATTTGTTGATTTGAATAAATTATTGGAAGCTAAAGAACTTAAGACATTTCCTATGGATCAAAAAGCAGAGTATCGAGAAATCAATTAACATAAAAATGTAGGTTAGCATAAACCTAACCTACATTTTCTCTACAACCCAACGCTATCCCTATGCTTGAATTTCTTTCTTAGGATTGAGGTTGCGCTGCGTCTTTATTGTCAGCAGGAGCAACACTGCCACCTGGTTCTGGTGCCTTTTGGGCATCGTTAGCAGGAGGGCTCTGTGGCTGCTGTGCACCAGCATTATCGACGCTAGGTGAGGCAGCACTGTTTGCAGCGCCATTTTGCCCCTCATGAGCAGGATCTTGTGCAGGCTTAACGCCACCATTGTCTACGCCAGAGGGTGCGCTACCTGGCGCAGCACTAGGACTTGCTGCAGGCGCCTCATCAGGTTTTTTCACTTCTTCACTCTTTACCTCAGCCGGCGCGGCACTTGGTACGGCTTCATGTGAGACACCTACAGCGGGTTCCTGTGGTTTCTTGATTTCTTCACCCTTTACTTCTGCAGGAACGACATTTTTGGTCGCTTCTTTTTGCTCTTCCTTTTTCTCGTCTCCCTTGTCGCTAGAGCATGCACCTACAAACAATAAAATTGAACATAATGCAGCTAATTTTTTCATATATACCTCTATGTTAATGCATGCTTTCGTTTTTAACTAAAATCCTCAGAATAAAGCAATTATATGTATTGTGATATGCCATCAAAAACAAGCTGGATAAAATTTAATTTAACAAAAACAGCGATAAATTAATATTCAAAACAGAAATATTTATCCAATTTCTTTTTTATCGACTAAGCTTGGCTCATAAAAGTTCAATTGTGGGTAATATCAAGGAAATATAGCCTTTAAAATGCAGCTAGCATAGTAAAGGGTAAAAACTTAAAAAGAATCTCAGGGCTATCTTAGAGCTTCAATCGTTTTAAGCGCGTATTTGGTAATTGACTGTAAATATCCCAACGCCTGGCTTCTAGCGGTCTAAAAGCAGGCACCTCATCGATGCTGGCGGTATCATTTCGCTCTGACAATTTGATATGTTTTATCGGGGCAGCGGCTTTTCTAATACCTTCAAAAGCCCCTTGTGCAGCGCTAAGCAACAGAACCAGCCTTGGCGTTTCAATTTGAGCCAACAAGTCCATGAAAGGCCCTATTTCATCGTCTTTGAGGTAACTCCAGCTGATATCAACGGATTTGATATTTTTCAAGGTAGATGGCTCAAATAGTTTTAAATCACGCAATGGATTTGCGCTAAAAGATAAATCAAGATTATCAAAAACCTTTGCTTTTGAGCGGGATTTACTCACCTTCTCTAAATAAGCACATCTTTCTTCATCTGACATCCAAGAAAGCTCAAAACGATTAGGTGCTATCATTAACTCAGTAGCACGCATAGCCTCAAACATGCCTTCAGAAATTTTATCTGCAATGACATTAAAACCTACTGCTTTTAATGTTCTTTCATGTAAGAGTATATGGGTAAACCCTTCAATATAAAGATAATCTAACTCTCTTGTTTGTTGAATTGCTTTTAATGCATCAACTGTAGTGCCAATAACTGAATCGGTGAGAATGCCTATAAAAAGACCTATTTTAAAAGAATCCTTACTGAAGCACTGTTGCGACAGTGATTTTTCAATGTCATGGACATTCCCTTCTGCAAATACTAAAGATTGATGTTGCGCTGCTGCTTTTTTATAATTTTCTGTATTAATATCAAACCCAAATCCTTTCACCAGGATCCCATTTTCCGATATTCTTTGATAAGCAAGCGAAAGTTCTTTACCATTGCCACAGCCAAAAGAAAATAAAGTTACTTCTTTGGGAGCAGGATTTTTTCTTAGAAGTAGTTGAACGATACGTCCAGCAACGTCATGGTGCGCTTGTTTATAAAACTGATGAACGGGACTATCATGTTTACTTGCTCGAGCAAAAGCACTTTCTTTCCAGAGCAGTACCTTTCTGTTATTAAGGTTATAGAGTGTGTCATCTATCATCCCACCCAGGTCTTTAATCACCTTTTGGGTTCGCACTACAATTTCTCTGTTATTTGTGAAATTGCTTTGATATTGTGTATCAGGTCTAAGCTCAAATATTTGAGTGCTTTTATCTTTGAAATGAATAACAAGCCTATTTGAATGCGCATAAAAATTACCCATAATAGGACTACCAGTTTGCACTAGTACGAGTCTATTAACTTGTTTCCCTTCAAAAGAAAAGTCAATACCTGTTTGGAATTTGAATTCCAATCTGATTATCGCCCCCTTATAGTCAAAGGGCTTGCGCTGACCAGAGCCATACTTCTTCCATGTATCAAGCACTTGCTTAAGCTCCTGGTAAAGATCCATGTTTTTATGTGGGGCTTTATACAGACTAAGTGCTTTATGCGCTTGCACTACTATATGTTCAAAAGCGATTGTTTCTCTTTCTTGCATGAAGCGCAAAGCAAAAGCTTCATAAAAGCTCAACATCCTTGTGATAAGAGTGCATTCAGCATCCTTAGCGGCAGGATACATACCTGAGATCGGAGAGTCAGGTTGTTCTCTTACGCGGATAAGTTCTAGTTCAGCAACGCTACACAGAAGTTGAAGGCTGGCTAATCCCTTTTGTGTTCGCAAAGGCAACTTTTTAAGCTGAGCATCATTATAGTTTAATGTTGCAAGATGTTTTTGCAGCGTAACTGCAAACATACAAAAACTACTCAGTGTAATATGATCTTTTTTAGCAGCTTCAACGCCTGCTATGCTATATTTTAAGCCATCAGTGATTACTCTAAAAGGTGCTTTTTCTAAAGCAATGAGAACCAAATCCATGCCATGCTTTTGTGCTAGATAATCTAGGCCTTCAAAAGCACACTGTTTTAAGAGATCAAAATCATCTATCACGATTCCATCTTCATTATCAGCAATTTTTAAGCGCTGCATATATATCTCCAGCAACCCGAGATCACCAGGATCTCTTGGTTCAGCTGTATGCAATATTTCTGGCTTGAGAATAAGCATTGCTTTTAATTTACCCAATTTTTCATCATTTATCGCTTGAAAAAAGGCTTCATTATCAAACTTCATATTG
>CAZBZP010000030.1:0-24143 GCA_964496435.1 Uncultured Candidatus Berkiella sp. | reverse complement strand
TATGAAGAGGATAATCTACTGTTTTACCGCCACTGATAAAACGTGATCCAAATACGCAATCATAACCTTCTTGTAATTTTCTATAAAATGCAACCACATCTTCAGGTGCGTCTGAGCCATCAGCCATGACGATTATGACGGCGTCGCCCTCAAATGCTTGTAAACCACATCTCACTGCTAAACCAAAACCATTAGGTGGTGAATTTGTCACCATGCGAATGGTGGGATATGACATTTTAAGTGTTGCAATAACCTCATCGGTGTTATCAGAACTATTATCATTCACCACCACTATCTCATGCTGTATGTTTTCCTTATTGAGCGCTTCAATTAAGGGAGGCAATGTATTTTTAAGATTTATTGCTTCGTTGTAAGCTGGAATGACAACGGAAAATAAACCCTTTACCCCTTTATCTAGCCAAGTTTGGCTTACTTTTGCCTCATGCATGTTCATGGTTTACCGTATGTGTTTCTTTTAAGGCTGTGTAGATCTCTGCCAACACCTTGGTGATGTCATATTTAAAATCCCAGCCAGGATAATCTTGTTTGAATTTGCGCACGTCACTGACCCACCAAATATGATCACCGATACGGTTAGTATCATCATAAGACCATATCATTTCTTCTTTACTGATCATTTGACATAAATTAATGGCTTCTAACATCGAACAGTTATTATTCGGCCCACCACCCATGTTATAAACAGCAGCAACTTTGGGAGCTTGAGCGAAATGCCACAGGGCATTCACGAGATCATAACTATGAATGTTATCTCTGACTTGTTTGCCTTTATAGCCAAATACCGTATAAGGTGTGTGGCTGATGTTACAACGCATTAAGTATGATAAAAAGCCATGTAACTTCGTGCCAGAATGTGCAGGCCCAGTTAAGCAACCACCACGAAAGCAAGCGGTTTTCATGCCAAAATACCGACCATATTCTTGCACCATTAAATCAGCTGACGCTTTTGAAACGCCAAATAAACTATGTTTGTTGTGGTCGATTGACATGTATTCATCAATACCAAAACCATAATAAGGATGGGAGGGAGAAATTTCCCATCTTGTTGC
Organism: Uncultured Candidatus Berkiella sp.; assembly: GCA_964496435.1. Taxonomy (GTDB): domain Bacteria; phylum Pseudomonadota; class Gammaproteobacteria; order Berkiellales; family Berkiellaceae; genus Berkiella. The sequence continues at coordinate 23,073 of CAZBZP010000030.1, read as the reverse complement.
TAATTCTTCTAAGGGTAAATTATTTGGGGTATCGCCATAGACTTTATTGGTGCTTAGATAAATAAATGTAGCATCACTTGCATGCAGTCTCGTGAGTTCTAACAAATTCAAGGTGCCATTCGCATTTACGGTAAAATCTGTATGGGGTTGTAATGCTGCCCAATCATGAGAAGGCTGTGCTGCGCAGTGAATGATAAGAGAAATGGATTTGCCATATTGCTTAAAAATGGTTTCCAAGGTGCTTTGATTTCTTATATCACATGAAAAATGTGTATAATTTTTAACGCTTTGTTGCAATAGCGATAAATTCCATTGCGTGCAAGCATCATTTCCAAAAAATTCCTTACGCATATTGTTGTCTATACCAACAACATCCATGCCTTTGGCTGCTAAAAATTTAACCGCTTCTGATCCAATTAAACCTGCCGATCCTGTTACGATAGCAACACTCACATTACAATCCTTCTTTTTATGATATAAACAAAGAACGCAATTTACTTTCGTTTTTCCCTAACCATTGCCCTATTTGCTCAACAATATTTTCCACACTAATTTGAGGTTGCCACGGCACTTGCTGCATGACCTTGCTGTTATCTGTCACATAGTAAGGTATATCCGCTGCTTTAGTCTCAGGCACACACCCAATCTCACATTTTTTCCCTGTGACTTGTCTTACGATGTCAGTAAGTTCACAGAGCGAAACACTATTTTTTAGACCACCACCCACATTAAATATTTGGCCTGTTTGTGAATAATCATCTTTAAATTGAAAGTTTAACAAATGAAAGAGATCTTCGACATGCAACACATCTCTCACTTGTAAGCCTTCCCCACCAAACCCCATGTAATTCAATGTGCCATAAAACTGATGCTGCGCTACCCACAAAGCCATAAAACCTTGATCAACTTTACCCATTTGCCAGGGGCCAGCCAAAACACCACAACGATTTATCACCGCTTTAAGCTGATACATTTGGCAATACTCTTGAATAAAGAGTTCCGCACTCAGCTTCGTGCTGCCATAGAGGGAGCGATAACCTTCCAATGTATAATTCTCAGCAATGCCCTGTGGTGATACGCCAGGGGTTTTAGAAGGTAATAGAACAAAGCGTTTTGCTTGGGGTTTTAAATGTAAATCTCGTAAACTCGCAATGGGATATACGCGACTGGTGGATAGAAAAAGTAACTTACCCCCTTTTTGGCGCAAAAACTCCAAGCAATTAATAAGACCATTTAAATTGGTATTAATTAAGTAAGCAGGGCTTTCGTTGTATCCTGCATGAACACTGGGTTCAGCCGAGCATTCGATGAGCCAATCACAACCTGGTAGTTTGTCTAAATCTTCTTTGTTACGCACATCGCCATGCACAAAACGGATACCATGCTCTTGTAGCCTAGGAAGATTAAGCTCACTGCCTCGACGGCATAAGTTATCAAAACATATAATTTCAAGATCTTCATAATAATGTTTAAAGAGTATGGCTAGGGATGCACCAACAAACCCTGCTCCACCTGTAATAATAAGTGATTTCATGCATCATCCTTTTTAGTAAGCACAGCGTAATTCAAACATGCCTGTTCATGCAGATGAAAATGACTTAAATTTGCGCCATCAAAATTAGTCGTAAACTCTTTAGGTATTACTAAACTATTAAAATAGCCCTGCTTGATAAGACCGCCAATCCCATTATGTTCAAAGGGGCGATTATCGTTCCTGTCACGCCAGTAGTTATAGGCTAACACAAAGGACATGGCGCTTGGATTCATCCAGGGCAAGGCACCATAATGATTAACCACAAAGATAGGTTGTGGCAATTTTTCAAGGCATTGTTTAAGTGCCATATTATTTTGGTGTTGTGCTTGTATGCTACCTAAAGTACCTTTTGAAAAGGCAAAGGCAACCGATACACAAAAGAAAAATCCTGCCAAAGCAAAGCTTGCTTGCATACTCTTTTGATATTCAAATTGGATGTGCTTTAAAGCGCCCCCAATAGTTAATAATAGGAAAAAGAGCGCGATAAAATGATAATTCTCTGCACTGCCGACTTTTGCGCTAAAGGGAAGCAAAATCAGCGCCCACACCAATAAACCACAAAATCCTAGTTTACTAAATTCATCCTTAAAAACGCTAGCGCGCAAGGTTTTTGTAAATAAAACCTTTGCATAAAGGCATACAAATAAGAGTAAGGCAGGGAAAGATTTTTTGATAAAGCTAATGAAATTACCAACTAAGACATCTTGCGAAAAAGGCACAGAGGTATTCACAAAAAAGAGGGTCTTCAATAAATTATAATTAGCAAGTAACAAGGTTGATGCATAAGCTAAACCAAGCAATGTACTTAATACGATAAAGGCGCGATATCTTTTTTCATACAACAAGAAAAGGCCAATCGCAACGGGCATGACAATATTAACTTGTTTACAAGCCCAGGAAAGATAACAAAATACGCTTGCAAAAATAATACCTTTTAAGGTGTTAGCAGGATATTTTAAAACAAAATAGGCAGCGCATAGATCAAAAACCAAGGCGATAACATCAGGCCGCACCGTCATGGCCCAAAATCCGATTAAAGGCGAAAACCACAGGAAAGCACTTAAGACAGCCGCAACAAATGAAGGCAAGGGGCTTTGATTATTTTTGGCAATCATGAAAAGGCAATAGTTTATCCAAAAGGCAAATGCAACAACGGTTAACGTTATCATTCGACCAACGGTGGGGATCCACGCTTCGCCTAAATCAAAAAAATGCACGCAGGCAGAAATAATAGAGCCATAAACCCCATAAAATAACCAATTGAAATAAGATGCGCTAAAAGGGATCTGATGCGGATCGTTATAAATAGGTAAGCCATGCAAATATTTCCACATGGCATAAAGGGATTCTTCTTCAAATCCACTGGTTACAATATGATGCGCTTCATTAAAGGAGATAACTTGCGTGGCTCTTAACAATAATAGAATAAAACCACTCAGCGCCCCCAATAGAAAAATCGAGGAACTTAAGTTTAACTTTGTACTTTTCATCTTCCCTGTCTTATTTATTTCTGTCCTACAGTAAATACAAATGAACGAAAATTTTCTAAGCACTTGGCTCTATAAAAATAGCGTTCAATAAAGTTATAAATGGGCAATAATCCTTTGGCCATTTCTGATTCTACATAACGATAAGTTAAGCCATCAACAAAATGAGATTTTACTTTAAAACCCACTGCGCTAAAAGTTTTTCTTAGATCACCGGGTAACACGGGGCGCTCGTTAGGCGTTACCCCTTTGGCACTATAAAAAGGCGAGGTTCTGTCTCTATAGAGATACATAATCGGATTGAGCCGGTTGGGATCAAAGGCAACAAATTGACCGCCTGGTTTTAACACCCGAAAAACTTCTTTAGCACAAAAATAGGGGTTAGGCAGATGGTGCAATAAACAACTTAAGACAATATTATCAAGACTGTTATCTTTAAAGGGTAGAGCCTCAACATCGCCTTGCAAAAAATGCACACTGCCAAGTTGTTTTTTGCCAAGATGAAGCAAGTTATAACTTAAATCTACCCCAACGCATTCATATCCGCGTTGCTGTAAAAGTTGCGTAAAAATGCCAGAGCCACAGCCTAAATCAGTAATGTGCGCATGTTCTTGCAATGCTAAACATTGTACTACTTTATCAATGATTTTTTTATTTGCCTCATCCGTAAAAACATTATAATCCTGCGCATTGGCAAGATTATCAAAAAAATCAATTTCCTGTTGTTTGTTTTGTAGCACGTTGATTACCCTAAATGATTTATAGATGCCCTTACCCGCGTTACTTCTATATTATCAGCTTGAGTTCCATAACTTATAAAAGTGTTAAGTGATCTCCTGATCTGTCCAAGCTGTGTGGTATAATTATAATGCAGCGCACCAAAACCGTTCCCTATAAAGAAACCATCATCATCAACCTTCTCTTTGGTTGTACGCGTGGATTTCACTTCTCCATACATTTCTTTATTCAATCTGATTGCTAGCTGCTTTAACTTTACACTCGTGTTTACACCTTGATCTTGCGCACACAAGGCCTTAACAGATGCTTCTGCACCTCGAAGCCTTAAAGCATTATTTAGCCAACTTTTCTTGGCTGCTGAGGCAGCATTAGTATATTTAGCTAAGATGCTTTCGCATTTGACTTGCGTGGCTATTAATGACGCTGCTAGGAATGCCGCCTCTTTGGGCAAATTAGCAATTTGATTTTGCAACATTTCCTGTGCACGCAAAAGATAATCTGTGTTTTTTTGAAAAACACTCCTAAGCTTTGTTCTTAATTCTATGCTCACAGGTTCCTGGACTGTAATCTCTGTGGGCTTGCCCGTAATTTTTGTGAGCAATCCTGTGAACAATCCAATAAAAAAATCCCAAAATAATTTGGGTAAATCGCTTATGGCATAGGATTTTATTACTGGCGGTAATTTATCTCTATCTGTAAGTAAATCACTCATTCTATCACGCGATCGAATGGCATTAAGGCTGGAAATTTGTTTGAGTACGTAATAATAATAATGCGCATCTGACTGCCTGTGATCTACGAAATATCTGGAGGCCTCCTCTAAGCAAGCAACATAGTCATCAAAAAATACTTTTACTGCTTGTGTATAGGCAACGACTTGTTCATGGTACATTGCGTTTTCCTCATGATGATATGTTACAACCAAAGAATGTTAATAAACTTAGATTTTGATACCATTGAACCTCAGGGAGCCAATAGGTAGTTTTATAAATTAGAATGGTTTATTAACGTGTAGATGATACGCTGCCTATGGACAGCGCATCAATAGCTCTGCTAAGAGAATGCACAAAAGGTTGAGGGCTTAAAATGCTTTATAATCCTTGGGATCCGTCAGCATATGTCCAGCATCAGGCTCTACAAAGTCATAAAAAAGTTGTTGCCCACTTATGCTTTGATTTGTGTGAGGCGACTTATATCTTGTTACAAGCAGTTTAGGGTCGCTCATATGGCCCCCGCCCGTGATCTTTACATTACTCATTTTAACTAATTTGTCTTTTAATTCTTTAATTGTCTGGGTTTGATTTGTTTCAATTGCCACGGCGAGATCCTGCTTAAGTGATTTTTTAGCCGCACGATAGCCAGGCAAATTACGATGAAGTGAATGTTCATGTAAAATGACCCTGTCCTCTGCCGGCTTTTTAAGGTCCCGAGCCCCTAGCAAGGAGGAAGCCTCGTTTGAAGGCTTTTTAATTACTGTATGAGTTTTATTTTCTAAGGGGATTTTGTCGTAAGCTTCCGCAGCTTTTAACTCCCAACCACCAAAACGCATTGTTGTTACCATAATAGTTTCTAGCAAATTGCCAATGGTATTATCATAAAACTTATGCGTGAGAGGCCAATAAGCAGTTAATGTTCCCAGACCTAATAACAAGGCACTTGACAATAAAGACACGAGACCAAAACTCAGCAATAGACCACTTGTCAGGGCATAAATAATTATTGTTGATGTTGTTACCAATCTAAAGCGGCTGCTTGCCCTTCTAAAGTAAAGTCTTACAGATGTTTCAATGAGATTCGCAAAGGAGCGATCATTGTAAAATTTTAACGATTTATGGGTACGTATCAATTCTTCTAAAGCAAATGTTGCCACCGCCGCACATAAAGAATGACCGTAGCATTTTATATTTTCAGGTGGAACGCCCTTTAACAACAAGCGCTGCACTTGATACATATAATCGTTAATTAAATCATTCTCATTATAAACCTGCCCTACGCTATGACAGACACCTCTAAAATTAAAGGTAATGATTCTTTTATTTAGATTTAAAGCATCTGTTGCTAATCTTTCTAGATTAAACTCATAGCAATCACTGCGTCCCCAGCCATAAATAACATATTCTGTGGGATTTTTATTGCTATCAGTCATTTCAACGCAATCTAGGATAACACCGTGCGGTCTTATAATTTGCTCTCTTTGAATTTCGAGATAACGCTCAGGATTTGATTGTTGATAGCCTTTATTTTTTTCAACAAAGTCTGGCCATAATCTATTCAGCCGATCGACTTCAGATTGTGAAACAAAAATTTTAGTCCATAAATATTTTAAGCCATGCAACCTACCGATGGGGATAAGTTGTGCTCTTAATACGATTTTCCCTACAAATATTCCTGCCAGACTTTTTAAGAACTTCATGATGTTCCTCTTTTATTATGTTGGCTAAGCCCTTTAAGCCTTTCGCTTAAAGGGTGTAGTTAAGCTCTTTAATGGCGGGTAATCCTAACATGGAATTCAGGTGGGTTGAACATCTTTACAGTACAAGTTTTTGATTTTTAATTTCTAGTTCGTTGTATGCGCTCACTCACTCTAATTAGCTCACAAAAATAATAAAAATAATTTTATATTTATATATTAGTTATTGTCGTCTTTTTTATGACCACGTAATCTGAGTTCGCGGATCACATCATTAAAGCTAAGCCCCTTAGCACTTAACAACACTAATAAATGGAACAAGAGATCAGCCGACTCTTCACATAATTTTTGTTTGCATGTTGAAACGCTGGCCAATGCAACTTCAAGCCCTTCTTCGCCAACTTTTTGTGCCATTCTAAAAAGCCCAGCCGTGAATAAAGAGGCTGTGTAACTCTTTTTGGGATCAACATTTTTTCTTGTATTTATAATTTTTTCTAGTGAAGAAATAAAATTATTTGGGTATTCCTCTTTAGTCTCAAAACAAGAGACATTACCAAGATGGCATGTTGGACCAAGCGCTTGTGCTTTCACTACGATGCAATCTTGATCGCAATCAGCTCTTATATCACAAACTTCCAAATAATGCCCTGAAGTTTCCCCCTTAGTCCACAATTTATTCTTGCTACGACTAAAAAAAGTTACTTTGCGTGTTTCTAAGGTTTTTGCCAAGGCTTCTTTTGTCATATAACCTAGCATGAGTATTTCTTTAGACTGATTATCTTGCACAACGGCAGGAATTAATCCCTTCATTTTTTGCCATGAAAGTTCATTTTCATCAAAATTTGTGTTCAGCATCGCACAATAAATCCTTGTTGACTTAAATAACGCTTTAATGTTGGAATTTCTATTTTGTTTTCATGAAAAACACTTGCTGCTAAAGCAGCATCAACTTTCGCCTTTGCAAAAACATGATCAAAATCTGCCATATGTCCTGCACCACCAGATGCAATAAGCGGAACATAAGTTAATGGACGCATCTTTTTTAGTTGTTCCACATCATAACCCTTGCGAACACCATCATTGTTCATGCAATTCAGCACAATTTCACCTGCTCCTCTGTCCTGCACTTCGTAAAGCCAGTCCGTGGTTTTCACATTTAAAGTACGGCTCATATCTTCCTTGCCCGTATATTGACAAACATAGTAGTCATCCTCTTTATATAAACTATCAATACCAACCACAATACATTGAGAACCAAACTCTGTTGCCAATTGATTAATCAAAGATGGATTTTCAAGCGCAGGACTATTGATTGAAATTTTATCTGCCCCATTTGCCAATGCTTTCTTAGCATCTTCTATGGTTCTTATCCCACCTGCGACACAAAAAGGAATATCAAGCACACTGGCTATGCGACTAATCCAGGTTTTATCTAAAGTTCTTGCTTCACAGCTTGCTGTAATGTCATAAAATACCAATTCGTCTGCACCTTGTTCGGCATAACGAATTGCAAGTTCTTCGATTTGACCAACTACGCGGTGATTTTTAAATTGAACGCCCTTTACAACTTGATTATCTTTGACATCTAAGCAGGGAATAATTCTTTTCGCTATCATCCTTTAACCTTTTTTAATGCTTCTTGCAAGGTAAAACGCTTTTCATACAAAGCCTTTCCAACTATTGCGCCATAAATATTTAACTTCTTTAAAGCGATAAGATCATCTAATGAACCTATTCCACCTGATGCCTGAAAATGGATATGTGGGAAGTTCTGTGCACATTGTCTATAAAGATCAATATTAGGCCCCTGCAATGTGCCGTCACGGCTAATATCCGTACATAAAACATTTTTTAAATCCACACTTTGATATTCGTCTAATAACTCCCAAAGATTTTTATCAGCTTGCTTTTGCCATCCATTGGTCAACACTATGGGCTCTCCCCTAGTACTGATATTGACATCAAAAGCTAATACTATTCTTTGATTACCAAATTCGTTTATCCACTCTTTTACTTGCTCAGGTTCATTAACAGCTAAGCTACCAATGACGACGCGCGCTGCGCCATCCGCAAAAAGAATTTGGATATGACGGTGTGTGCGAATACCGCCACCAATTTGTGTATTGATCCCTTCTAATTGACAAATTTGCGCAATTCTCGACGTTTGCACGGCTTCGCCTGTTTGGGCACCATCTAGATCAACTATATGTAAGTGTTTAGCACCTGCATTCACATAGTTATTTGCTACTTCCCATGGGTGCCCTGCATATTCAGTTATCTGTTCGAACTTACCTTGATATAACCGAACACACTTGCCTGCTTTAATATCAACCGCTGGTATTATTTGCATATTTATTACCAATACTTAAAAAGTTATTTAATATTTTAATCCCTATTTTTCCAGACTTTTCTGGATGGAACTGAGTTCCATAAAAGTTATCTTTTTCAACAACCGCAGTGAATTTTTCAGCATAATCACATACAGCCACTGTGTTTTTATCAATTCCTGCAGCAAAACTATGCACAAAGTAAACATAATCACTGCTCTTAATTCCCTTTAAGATCTTTGACTGGGGATTTAAATCACATAAATTATTCCACCCCATATGCGGCAAAGGTTGATTAGATACATTCAATTTCTTCACTTGACCTGAAAGGATGCCAAGACCATGAAGCCCCCCTTCTTCACACCAATCATATAAAATTTGCATGCCAGAACAGATCCCAAGCACGGGGCAACGCAAATTTTTAATCGTCGGCGCTAACCCTGCATCATTTAAACTTTCTAGCGCTCTCTTTGCTGTTGAAACGCCTGGTATGATGACATAATCTGCCTTTTCAATGAGGGCTTGATCTCTTGTTAACACAAATGCTTTATCTAACCGCTTCAAGGCATATTGAATGCTTGCAAGATTGCTACCACAACCTTCTAGGACAACAATCATAAAATCCCCTTTGTACTGGGTATTGCAAAACCTGTCTGCTGCAATGCCATTTTCAAGCTGCGTCCCACCCCTTTAAAAATTGCTTCAATCATATGATGGTTATTTTGCCCTTCAATTTTAATGTGTAGCGCTGCTTTTAAATGTGTCGCCAAGCTATCAAAAAAATGAGGAACACATTCTGTTGATAGCCCACCTATATTGTCGCGCGAGAATCTCCCTTCAAATTTAAAGGTTGATCGGTCGCATAAATCAAGCGCAATTGTTGCTAGCGCTTCATCCATTGGAAGTACAAAACCATAACGGTTAATGCCCTGTTTATCCCCTAAGATCTTATGCAAAGCCATGCCCAGCACAATGGCGGTATCTTCCACCGTATGATGATCATCTACTTCCAAGTCTCCTGTTACTTGCAATGTCAAGCCTATGCCACTGTGTGCAGCAAGTTGCATCAGCATGTGATCAAAAAATGCAATACCTGTATGAATACTCGTGCCATCAGCATTATTGACATTAAGCTCCAATTCAATGTCTGTCTCATTGGTTTTACGTTTTAAGCTAATTTTTTTATGCTGCTCCAAAATAAGGGTAACAATGTTCTCCCAGGTTGTAGATTGGTTATCTATCAATATACCTTGAATTCCCATATTCTGCGCCAATTGCAAATCAGTTTGCCTATCACCAATGACATAAGAATGCTTAAGATCAATTTTTTGCTTTCGCAAATAATCCATCACTAAACCTACTTTTGGTTTTCTACATTCGCACTGTGCTTGTGGCAGATGAGGACATATTAAAATTTCCTCAAATTGAATACCTTGTGAAGCCAAGGTATCTACAATAACTTTATGCGCAAGTTCAAATTGTGCTAGAGGAAACGCAAGCGAACCTAAACCATCTTGATTGCTAATCATCACCAATTTATATCCCATGGCCTGCAATTTGAGTAAGGCAGGGATCACTCGCGGCTTCCATTTTATTTTTTCCAAAGTGTCAACTTGGTAATCATCTGGTTCAAAAATAAGCGTGCCATCTCTATCGAGAAATAAATATTTTTCTTGTTTCAACATAACGCACCAAATTTTAGGAATATCTGCAATAATTTTTCATTTTCTATTGGTGTGCCAATACTGATGCGAACACAGTTATCAAGCCAAGGCAAAGTGCTGCAATTTTTGATAATCAGGTTTTGCGTTTTAGCAAAACTAAGAAATGCTTGTGCATCCTCAAGCGCCAGCAAAATAAAATTGGCTTCGCTTTTCCATGATTTTTTAACAAAGGAAAATTTTTGAACTGCGCTTAGCACACGCTCACGTTCTTGTTGAATAATTTTGGCATAATCCTTAAGTTGAGCCTTTTTTGAAGGCGCCAGTGCGCATTCAAGGGCCCTCAGTGTTTGTTGCGATATGGCAAAGGGAGGCATAATTTTTTGTATAAAGCTGATTATGCCTTCGTTGGCGACAACAACGCCTGCACGGATCCCAGCCAAACCAAAAGCTTTTGAAAAGGTACGCAGTACCACCAAATTTGGAAATTGCGCCAGATAAGTACTGTTGCTGGCACTCTCAGAAAATTCAGCATAAGCTTCATCAACCACAACAATAACCTTTTCTTGCAACGCACAGAGCAGCGCTAGCATTTCCTGAGGGGGGATGCTTGTACCTGTTGGATTATTGGGCGAACAAAGAAATAAAATTTTTGTTTTGGGATTTATGTTCTCGATTATCTTTTTAATATCAATAGTAAAATTGCTTTTATTTTCCAAAGGTGCCGTGCATGTTGCAACACCTTGAATTTTCGCACTCAAGGCATACATTGAAAATGTTGGCGGACATATCAAAATATTATCTTGAAAAGGAGTGCAGAATAATCTGATCAACAAATCTATCGCATCATCGCTACCTCGTGTTAACAAAACTTGAGAAGGCTTGACACCATAGTTATTGGCTATCTTGCAAATCAGTTCCTCGCTCACGATGGGATAGCGATTAAGGTTTGTATCTGAATTTTCAACATACAGATCCCAAGGTAATTCATTCATATCTAGCCAAATAGACTCACAAGGCCGTGGCTTGACAGGATAGCCTTCTATCGCAAACAAATCTGCTCTTACGAGCTCTTCAACCTTTGTCATTTTGTACCTCGGCTCGCAAACTTAGCGCATTTTCATGCCCTTTAAGACCTTCCATGTCGGCAAATGCACGGGCAAAAGGTGCTAACATGCTAAACCCTTTTTCTGATACTTCTTCCACACAAATTGTTTTCATATATTCCAACAAGGTTAAACCACTTCTACTTTTGGCAGCACCCTGTGTTGGTAATACGTGGTTTGCACCGGTTACATAATCACATAAGGTCTCGGCAGTCCAGGGACCAACAAATACTGCACCTGCATTTTGAATTGCGCTGATATATTGGCGCGGTTTCTGTATTTGCAAACTGACGTGCTCTGGGGCATAGGCATTTGAAATTTCAATTGCCTGGGCAATGTCTTTTACAATGATGGCTGCGCTTTTTTGCAAACTTGCCAACGCGATGCTTCTTCTAGGTAATTTCTCAAGTTGCTTTTCAAGCTCAATAATCACTTCTTGAACAAAACCTTCATTATCAGATAATAGAATAACCTGCGAAGATACATCATGCTCAGCTTGAGAAAGTAAATCAGCAGCAACAAAGCATGGATTCGCTTCTTTATCTGCAATCACTAACAATTCAGAGGGGCCCGCAGGCAAATCTATGCTGACACCATTTGCCTGTTGTGAACATAACAATTTTGCTTGGGTCACATAGCGATTTCCTGGACCAAAAATTTTATCCACTTTAGTAAAATCCCCAAAGCCAAATGACATCGCAGCAATGGCTTGGGCGCCCCCTACTTTTAAAATGGTTTGAATGCCACACATTTGCGCGGCAACTAAAATTTCCGGCATTACACTGCCATCGCGTGAAGGTGGTGTGCATAACACCATTTCTTTGCAGCCTGCAACCATAGCGGGAACTGCTATCATTAATAGCGTTGAAACCAGGCAAGCTGTGCCACCAGGGACGTAAAGGCCGACACGAGTGATCGCTCGCCACTGTAATTCACACACAACACCATCTTGACTATCAATAACGACATTTTCTGGCACTTGTGCCAAGTTATTATTTCTTATTCTAGCTAAGGCAAATTGTATGTTTTCTTTTGCTTTAAGCGATACTTGGCTTTTTGCTTTTAAGAATTCATCTTGAGATACAAACAAATTGCTTAAAGCAACGTTATCAAATTTCAAGGTATATGCTTTTAAGGCTTGTTCACCTTTGGTTTTAACCTGCGTGATTATTTCATTCACCGTTAAACGCAAAGAGTCATCTTCACTTTGTGTCTCACGCGTTAATATGCACTCTTGTTCAGACTTCGTTAAATTATTCCAATACAGCTTTTTCATTTTTACCTCTACACCATCATTTTTTCTATGTTCATTACTAAAATAGAAGATGCACCTGCTTGCCTTAGATTTTCCAGCGTGTTCCAAAAAACGCCCTCCCGTGAAACAACATGCACTGCCACCTTGTGGCTATCATCATCAAGCTGCATGATGGTGGGCATTTCTTTTCCTGGTAATAACTTTCTTATTTCTTCAAGTGCATTTTTGGGTGCATGAAAGAGAATGTATTTGCTTTCTTGCGCTTGCTGTACACCCTCCATACGTCGAAGGAGGACACTAAGCGTTTCTCCTTTTACCTCACTCAAATCCTTGTCTTGCTGAATGAGCACAGCTTCACTTTCCAGGACAATGATTTCTTCTTTGAGATTATTTTCCTCTAGTGTTCGACCTGTAGACACCAAATCACAAATTGCATCTGCCATTTTTAATTGGGGTGCAATTTCAACAGAGCCAGAAATGCTCACGATGTTGGCATTGAGTTTGTGCAAGTTAAGAAAATTCTTGAGCAAAGCTGGATAGCTTGTTGCGATGGTTTTGTTTTGTAGCCAAGTAATATCATTAAAGGTTTCATCTTTAGGAATAGCTATAGATAAACGGCACTTAGCAAATCCTAAATTATAAATCCTTCTAAACGGGGTAGTGTTTGCTTGGGTCTCGCTTTCTTGTAAACAATTTTCACCCAGAATACCTACATCACAAACACCTCGAGCAAGGAGGTTTGGAATATCATCATCTCTAACAAGTAATATATCGAGGGGGAGGTTTTGCGCTGAATAATAAAGGGATGATTTGGAGGGAAGTAATTTTAAGCCACAACGTTGTAATAAATTGAGTGATTCCTCGCTAAGTCGACCCTTTTTCTGTATGGCTATGCTGAGCCTTTCGTTTGCCTGCATGATGCTTCCTCTTTATGCGTTCATAAACGAGGTTGTACCCTTGCCCAAATGACAAACAACGTGCGACTCTACCGATGGTTGTTACGCTAACACCTGTTTCTTCATAGATGCTGCGATAAGGTATGCCTTCTTTAATGGGCTCTACCACAAGCCAACGGTCCGCCATTGCTTGACGTTCAGTGGGCGTACATAAATCCTCGAAAAATTCTTTTGCTTCTTCCACACTCTTTAAAGTTAATATCGCTTCATAGAGTTGATGCTGTGGATCTTCGTTATCCGACAAAGGTTTATGTCGATGTTTCATGGGTTGTCCTTTTGTATTAACGCACTATTACACAAAAACAATAGCGAATTACGTCCAGCTTGTCAAGCGTTCAGGATTATCGGCAGGAGGCTTTAAATCAATGGAGAGGTTGAGGTTTTATTTGAGCGAAAAAAAGAGCAGCGCATGCTGCTCTTTTTTATTATTAGGGACGTAATTTATGAAGGTTTAACTTAGCGGCGTAAGGCGCAAGCAATTGTTGGCGCTTAGCGGCAGCATTAGTTGCATTTTGCCCGTGTTGTTTTTGATGAGTCTTAAACAAATACTGCAAGCCAAAATTTAAAATAGGTGCCACAGCTTGCAGTCCAGTGACTAAATTTTGCTGCTGCGCTTGCGGTTGTGGTTGTGGTTGTGGTTTATTTTCTAATTTGCGTGCTTTAAATAATTGAAATAAACCATAGCCCATTAAGGGGGCCGCATATTTAAAACCACCCATTGCCATAGCAGGTAAAGCAGCTGCGATACCACCTAAACCACGGATCCTTTTTCTTTGTAAAACACCAGGGTTATTATTCTGTGGGTAACGTCGCAAAAACATGGTGTAGCTCCTGTGTGCTAAAAATATCTTATCTCCTAATTAAGTTACCTAAACGGTGGGCGTTTTTAAACCAAGAGTAGACACATGGTAGATAAAGGGAGATATTTTAGGTGCATTTACATTCAATCCATATTGTTTTATGACTAAAGTCCTTATTTTACATTGTTTTTCTCAATTTAATGCGCCTACACCTAGCTGTACATTTTGAACTATTTATCCATTCATTTTGTCAGAGCGAGTATAGATATGGGAGATTCTTTTTGTTATGAGAGCGCTTCCACAAGCACAAATATCCATATACGATTTGCTGCAAGGCGGATCTTATCAACGTCTACGTAGCGCTTTTGCGCAATATGATATTAAAGTTGATCCTCGCACATTGATATTAAACAATCAATCTAAGGAAAGCGTGCTTAGCCAAATTTTATCCGATTTGGAATCCAGCCCTAAATTAGTCAACCTCGCCAGCGTTAGCCAGGAGAACTTTAACCAAAAGGAAGTTCAAGATTACTTAAGTGAAAAAAAATCTATTAATGATGCCAAGATAGTTGGTTTTATTCGTTGCTTGCAGATGTATTTCTTATCCCAAGAAGCAGCGCATACTTATTTCAAAATGGAACAACTTAAAGTACTTCAACAAGAATTACGTGTGTTATTGCTAAAGCTGGCCAGTGCTGAATATGAACGCCAACTACAAATAGCTGAAGCAGAAAAAATTAAAATTCTCGAAGCCCAGCAAAATCTGAGCGCCATTATCACTGTTAGCTTCCATGATTCCTTTGACGCCTGCCTTCACAAGTTAAACGACATTGAAAACAGAATGCATGCCTATAATCAGCAATTGAGTGAGCTTAAAGAAGAAAAGCATCATATCCGCGCGCAAATGCGCGAGGACTCCTTATTAAAAGCGGAAAAGCTCAAAGAATTATGCCCTTCGCTTGCTCATATTGATAATGATGTACTCGTGGATTTTATTACGAGAGTTCGTGAAAGACAAAACAAGGTTGAAAGCACACTTAATAAATTTGATCAAAAAGATAAGTATGATTTGAAGATAATTGAGGAAAGTGATACAGCTTTGGCTACACTTTCACAAAAGCAAGCACAACTTGATGCTGAAATTCGTAACGCTAAACATCTTTATGGCGGCGCCTTGGTTGCCGCAAAACATGATAAACATGTTCGTATACCTGACGCAATGAGATTAGATTTTGAACAAAGACAAAGAGAAATAAATGAATCTCGTCAAGGCTTATTGGATAATAGAAAATATCATCAGGACAATTTTGATACCCGAAGCAAAAAACGAGAAGACTTATTAGCGAAGAAAGCGCAAATTATGGAGCAAGAAATAGCAAAATCACCCAATAGTTTTCAAGCGGCTCTTGAGAATCCAAGCGTAATGGAAAAAGTTAAAACAGTATTAACCATTTCAGATGTTGATAGAAAATTTATAGAAAACAGAAAAAATAAAAATGCAATAAAAATTCAAAAAAAGGATGATTTTGCAGCCGCAAAGGCTGATGCCGCCCAACAAGCAAAACCGCTCCAACAATTACATGTGCTCCATCATAATCACCCGACACCTGAACAAGATCGCATTGCTGCAAAAGCTGAACAACTTGAAAATAAGTTAAAAAACATCCAATTGTTAGTTGAAAAATATAAAGCACAAAAACATAGCCCACGCCCCTGCTAAGTTTTCTCTTTTTACGATTTCCTACTTGGTTGCATCGATGAATTAAGTTTGGCAATATGTCTTCCTTTTTAAAAGCATCAGGGAGTAAAGGGCATGATAAAAGAAGGACCTAGTCCAAAAAAATATTTCGGCTATACCACAAAAGAATGGGGCGCATTTGTCGCTTATCCTTTTCTAAAAGCTGCAGCTGTTCCCTTTTCTCAACCACTAGCCAAAGTGGGCGCAGTCCAAAATAAAAGCGTGCGTTCTACAACGGGCCCACTTAATATGTGGAAAGCGTCACAGCAAGTGCTACAAAAACAAGGTGTCAAAGGATTGTGGGATGGCACCGTTATTGGTATGACACGCGAAAGCACCAAAGGCGCTTATAAAGGTTATTTACAAGTGGCATCCTTAGATATTGCAGACTTCTTTGTCTCTGATGATCACCCTTATGCTCACTTTTTTAAAGGTTTTATTGCCGGTGCCTTAACGGGTGCAGGTGATGGCTTCATTTCAACTCCTATGGAACGTTATAAAAATTTCAAATTAACCCAAGAAGGTTCTACTAATCTTTTTTCATTTTTATCTAAAATATATCACGAGCAACCTCATAGCTCCTTTGTGCGCAATATGAATGGCGTGGCTAATGAAATGTAT
This sequence comes from Uncultured Candidatus Berkiella sp., assembly GCA_964496435.1. GTDB lineage: Bacteria > Pseudomonadota > Gammaproteobacteria > Berkiellales > Berkiellaceae > Berkiella. The sequence goes on along the minus strand of CAZBZP010000030.1, from coordinate 6,440 downwards.
CGTGGACTGAGCATTACAACGCTGAAACAATCTGTGATGGGCATTGCTTTTTTTAGCACCAATGCCTGGTCACAAGTGGTGGTTGCACCTTATGAGAAGGAACACCCTTATGCTTCAATGGCTTTTTCCTGCTTTGCTTCAGGCGTTGGCGCCGCAACAGTCGGAGCGCCCTTAAAATTAGTGCAAACACTTATCCATCAAAATACGGGTAAAGATCAACCAAAAGAAAGTGCTCTTTCCATATTAAGAAAGGTTAAAGCCCAGCAAGGTTGGAAAGGCGTGATGACAGGAGCCCCTGCACAAGCTTTATTGATTATTTTTGGTTACTCAATTAATTCGCTCTTTGTGAATGTTTATAAAAAAACCTTCCGTTCTAGTGGACCAAGCCATCCTCCTCGCGCTCCTGCTAATCCTTCCCAAGACGCGCAACACAGGGAGATTGAACAAGGCGATAGCGCAGCACTAAATGAGTTAACGAATAAAATGCGGAGTTTGACGGTTGAAGATGAAGGAGTTGAAATTGATCTTCTTCTAAGCTCATATCCAACAATCTTATTTGTTGAAAATGGAGAACCGCTTAGGTATGAGACCACACTTTCTATGTTGGGGCCACAGCACTTAGAGGAAGCGAGTTTAACAGCTTCAAATAAATCTGTGTGCCGGATGTAAGAGGGCTTGATCAAACAAAACCCCAGTGTAATAGTAGCTAAATGAAAAAACTACTAACCGTTGTTTTGATGCTAACTAATATGTCTGGGGCTTTGGCTGCTAATGAGTCACGTCCCAAAATTGGTTTAGTATTAAGTGGCGGGGGTGCCAGAGGCGCTGCCCACATTGGGGTTATTGAAGCTTTAGAAGAAATGCAGGTGCCCATCGATTATATTGTGGGCACAAGCATGGGCGCTGTGATTGGGGGGCTCTATGCTGCAGGCATTCCCATTCAAACGATTAGAGAAGATTTTTCTAGCTTAAATTGGGATGATATTTTTAGCTATGAAATTAGAAGAACCGATCTTAATTTCCGTCGCAAACTAGATTCAGACATTTTTATCCTAAAGAATTTTATTAGCTATACGCCTAGCGGCTTCCACATCCCTGCGGGGCTCATCAGCGGACAACGCTTATATGAAACCTTTAACCGCTATCTCCTAGCCCAACAACCTATCAAAGACTTTAATCATTTAAGGCTGCCCTTTAAAGCCGTTTCAACCAATTTAGTCACGGGCTCTCCTGTTATATTAGACAAAGGCGATTTAGCGCTTTCATTATTAGCAAGTATGGCCGTCCCCGGCATTATTTCGCCTATAGAAAGAGAGGATATGCTGCTCGTAGATGGCGGAGTGAGTCAAAATCTACCCATTGAAATTGCGAAAACAATGGGCGCTGATATTCTGATTGTGGTTAATGTGGGCACCCCACTTTCCACCAAAGCAGAGATAGTCGATTTAACAGAGGTTTTGGGACAAATCACTAATATTTTAACCAATAGAAATGTCGCGAAAAGCGAAACGTTTTTAAGCGCGCATGATATTCTTATTGAACCTAATCTCAAAAGCATTGATACAGAGGATTTTAACAAATTTGCCCAAGGCGTAAATCCAGGCAAAAATGCCACCTTTGCGCAACGTCATCGCTTAGAAGCGCTGTCCTCACCTGCCTATCAAGGCATACAACCTGTCGAAACAAGTCCTGTTAGAATTGATGAAATTCGCATTAAAAACGAATCACTTATTCAACCAAGCACTTATTTTGAATACCTCAGCTTCGATAGCCACTATGTTAGCCCACAAGAAATTAATGAAAAAATAGATAAGCTCTATGGTTTTAGCATTTTTGACAGGATCTATTATGGCATTGAAGACACTTCAGAAGGTAAAGCCCTGGTTGTGGAGCCTAAAGACTTAGGTAAAGATCATATTTACTTCCAGGGAAGTTTATTATTAGACACGAATTTCAGAGAGACTAATATTTTTGACTTGGTTTTAGGGATAACGAATGAAGAGTTTAATTCTTTATTAGGTGAATGGCGTGTCATTATCAATATAGGACATGGCGAAGGTATTTTTGCTGAAATTTATCAGCCCTTGACACAAGATTTAGCATGGTTTGTTAATCCTTCAGTGTCTCTCAACAGCGTCCCTCAAACCTTTTATTATGATTATGATCCCCTTGCGATTTATCAAAACACGGTTGGTCAACTTAATTTTGCCTTTGGCAGAAATTTTGGCAACTGGGGTCGTTTGAGTGCATTTTGGCAATATGAAAATAATGATATTAAACGCAGAACAGGCCCTACTTATTTGCCAGATGGCCATATAGAAGATGCTGATGTTGGCCTTAAATTAGAATGGGATACATTGGATAATCTTTACTTCCCTTCACATGGTCTTAAGGGTCAAGTAACACTAGCAGCTTTTGATAAGGATTTTGGCGGTGACAGTGATTACAATCAATTGACCTTCTCCAGTTTAGGCGCCATATCTTGCGGAAAGCATGCCTTTGTTTTAGGTGGGATATATAATCGCACCTTAGATGATATCCCCAGCTTTTCTCAAAAATTTGGTTTAGGTGGTTTATTTGAAATCACCGGCCTTAACACGCAAGAATTACTTGGCGACAATGCAGCTTTAATTTCAGCTATCTATTTCTATAAATGGAAAAAGCTTAATATCATCCCTAACCGCCCCTTGCCAATCTATGTTGGTGCAACCTTGGAGGAAGGCAAAGTGTGGGGTAGACCAAATTTATCGCAAAATGATCGAGTTGGCTCAGCTTCTGTATTTGTTGGCGCAGATTCCATTCTTGGCCCAATCTACTTTGCTGTTGGTGCGACCGATACAGGGCATCAAGCAGTTCACCTGACCTTGCGCCCCGTCTTTAAATAAATACGCATCCCCATTTGAAGTTAGGGATCTATTGTCTCTCTTTGTGTAGCGTGATATTTCCAAAAGCCGGGTAATAAGAGAGCGCTTAAGCAAACGCCTAAAAGACATAAGCTGCCACCTGAGGTAATTGCAATTTGCGTTGTGCTCACAGAGGCGATGAAACCAGCATAAGTATTGCCTAATAAGGGGCCACTCATATAACTCAGCATTTCTAAACTTGCCATTCTGCCGCGAATTCTATCAGGAATTGTTTCATTCCAGATAGTGACTCTAAAGATACCGCTAACACCATCGGCAGCGCCTGCGAGCATTAAGAAAATTAGCATCGTATAAATATCTGGCGCAAAGCCAAATGCAATGATTGATATGCCCCAACATATTGCCGCAATAATAACAGCAGCGCCATGGCGTTTCACTTTTTTAGTCCAACCGCTAAGCACGGTAATGACCAAAGCCCCAATGGCAGGTGCAGAATAGAGCCAACCCAAATACTTTGTGCCACCTAAGGCCTGTGCGATAGCAGGAAAAAGTGCATTGGGCATTGCAAATACCATGGCTGAAAAATCAACGACATAGGTTCCTAATAACTCATGACGACTTAAAGCATAGCGAATGGCTTCGCCAATGCTTTTAAAGCTGGGTCTGTCTTGTTTTTCGCTGGGTGCCATGCTTTTAATCATTGCTATAGCAAAAATAGAAACGACGAAAGTTGCCAAATCAATGGCAAATGTCCAAGGCAAGCCTAAATAAGATATACACAAACCTGCAATAGCAGGGCCCCCTATCATGCCAACCGTGCCGCGCAGGGAAGCCAAAACACTTGCAGCTTGTATTTCATGTTGTGCTACTAAGCGAGGAAACATGGCATCTAAAGAGGGACGATGCAAACCGCTTAAACCCGACAATAGACCTGATACAATATAAATAAGCCAAATATTAGGTTGTGCAGCTAATGAATTGAATAATAAGACCGCGCAACCTAGCGCCATACCAAATTCAGACCAAAGCAAGAGCTTTCTTCTATCCATCACATCTGCTAAGGCACCACCTATAAAGGCTGTCAGCAGCAAAGGAACAAGTTCAACCACGCCTAATATCCCCACCATGAAGGTGGATTGGGTCATTTCATATATTTGAAAGGGTAAGGCTACCAAACTTAACATGGTGCCCATTAAAGAAATAAACTGACCAAAGTATAAATAACGAAAATCGCGGTTTTTAATGAGGGGACTTAAATCAATCCACATGAGTCAGGCTCTACTGTTAAAAGAAATATACTTGATAATCTGTTAGCAGGGTAGCATGACTGACTTTTTGTTGCAATCAATAGGAAAAGCTAGCCAAAATGCCTTAAAGAACCTCATTCTTAGCGTCTATGCGAAGGGTTGTTCCTAGACTCTATCACTTCAGACATCTTTTTAGCTTTATTCTCAGCATTTGTATTTTCTTTGTTACTTGTAGCATCTTGCGATTTTGACAGGTTGTATCCTTTCACTACCGATTCCTGACGTGAGGAATTTTTCATTTTATTTTCATTCGCAACTTGTGATTCTATCATTTTAATGTCGTGATCAACTTTAGCAATCTTTTCTTGTAGCAGCTTGGACTCAGGGCTGATGTAATCTCCTTTAGATGTTTTTTCCTTGAGTTGGGAATGTAGTTCAGCGCTAATTTTATTTAATTCAACCAGATAATTTTTATCATTACGCAGTAAAAATGAGCCCGCTTGATGGGCTCCTAGTAAAGCCAAATCACAAAAGAAGGCAACTTTTAAATCTTTCTGTTTCTTCGGATCGGTCTCAGCATTTACTTTAGCTTGAAATTCAGCAATGAAGTTTTTCAAGTTTGCAGCATAATTGACCCACATATCACCGTTTCGGGGTATATCAAAGTGATTGTTGGAGTATAACGCGCTAAAATTGTCATTTGCCTTGATGTAAATATCTTCTTTAATGCCTGCAGCAAAGGCTATTTCACCCATGGGATTGGTATAGCTCGTCATTAAAAGTTCATAATATTTGTTAAATTGCTCATCTGATATTTCATCAAAATGATGTATTAGATCTTTTCTTTGTTCAGGTGTAAATGCCATTGAGGCCTTCTCTATTAAATTTGTTAAATTAGCTGCAAAGGCTACTTTATCTTGATTACCAAAACTAAAATGAGTATTACCTTCGCAAATCATGCGGACATTTTGACCTGCAAGATGAGCAGCCGATATCTGACCTTCTCTATCAGCATTTTTTGCAAAAAAATCAACCACCATGTTTTCACGTCCGCCCACAGCATTCGTCTGGGATCTAAGGAGAGCATCATCATTAAAGCCCATCTTCAAATCCATTCGCCTGGTGTCATTCTTACCTGCAGAAAATGCTGCACAAGCAATAGCAGGATCGGCATGCTTCATTTTATCGTTGCGTCTATTTACTGCAAAATCGTTTAAAATGTCGACTAAGGGTTGCTTTGAAGGGAAATGAAACACTGTGCCTACCACTATGGTTTCCCAGGCAAGACTATCAATCACCGTTCTCAGCGCTTGATGCTGTTCGGCTGTTAAATTCATCTTTTTCATAATGCTATCTGTGCCTTGCATATAACGTTCATAGCTTTCAATTTCATTGGTCGGAGGTCCCTTTGATTGAATAATATCATGTATCGCATGGGCTGCTTTTGCCATTTCAAGATAAGCATTTTGCATTGCTATATTTTCGCCAAATAACTTTTCTGCTTGGCTCTTAAGTAAAACACCCGCATCATGACTCATTTCAGCGCCATGCGGGCCACGATGATAAACGGCACTTAAAGGCGTTTTACCATCGGCTTTATATTTGGGTTGCTCAGTGGACCATTCTGCTAAACAGCGTGAAACATAAGCTTTATACTCGTTTGCTAAGTTCGATACTTGATCTTTAGGTAAAGCATCAAGAACATCTTTGAGTTTAGCGTTGTTTGGATTATTGGATTGTGCTCGACGTTCGGCAGAAGTCATAATGACATCGAAGCCCTTGCGTGTAGATTCTTCAGTGCCCGTTGAGGGGTTGTTTGTGATTAACAAATTGATGAATGTTTCAAAATCTGCAGCATCAGGAAATAAGGCTTTTGCTCGCTGTAAGATGCTAATATCCTGATCAAGCTGCTCTTTAATTTGAGCTACTGTAAGTGGCATGGTTATTCTCCAAAAAAGATCACTCTTATATTTTGGAGATGTATATTCGATGCAAGGTTCCGGTGTTTTTGAAAGTTTTAGGGCAAAAAACCTAAAAAAAGCTTGTTTGATGTGGCTGCAATCTTTTTATGAAAACCTATGACGAATCAGTTGTGTATTGGGTCAATGTCCCACCGCCTTCCATCCCACCGCCTCGCTTCGCTCGTGGGCTTGAACCCACCGCCTCGCTAACGCTCGTGGGTGGGCTACTGCATTTCACCGCTGACGCGGTTTATCGATGGGGATTTGTTTAATATAAAACCCACCGCCTCGCTAACGCTCGTGGGTGGGCTACTGCATTTCACCGCTGACGCGGTTTATCGATGGGGATTTGTTTAATATAAAACCCA
>CAZBZP010000029.1:0-25382 GCA_964496435.1 Uncultured Candidatus Berkiella sp. | reverse complement strand
TTTTATATTAAAACCCACCTGGGTTTGAACCCACCGCCTCGCTGCGCTCGTGGGTTTGAACCCACCGCCTCGCTAACGCTCGTGGGTGGGCTACTACATTTCACCGCTGACGCGGTTTATCGATGGGGATTTGTTTTATATTAAAACCCACCTGGGTTTGAACCCACCGCCTCGCTGCGCTCGTGGGTTTGAACCCACCGCCTCGCTAACGCTCGTGGGTGGGCTACTACATTTCACCGCTGACGCGGTTGTGGATTATGAATTATTGCAAGGATTTACTCACAATTTCATAAACATCTTCAGAGAGATTTTCCACGGCGGCAATTTTTTCTAAGGCTTGTTTCATCAGCTCAGAGTGCGTCTGATCTAATTGCTTCCATTGGGTTAGACCTTCTAATAAACGCGCAGCCACTTGTGGGTTGAGTTGATTCATGTCTAAAACCCTGTCTGCAATAAATTGATACCCCCTGCCCTTGTCATCATGAAATCTTTCAGGATTTGACATCGCAAAAGCATTAATCAATGAATAGACCTTATTGGGGTTGGTCAAATCAAAGCTTTCATGATTCATGATGGACTGAATGTTTTCCAAGACATTGGGCAAATCAGCACAAGCTTGCAAACTTAGCCATTTATTCACCACCAAGTCTTCTGTTTTATAGCGTTGATAAAAATCATCAAACAGAGTCTGACGTAGGGTTGAGCTTGAATGATTAATAGCACTCAGCGCGCCCATCTTGTCTGTCATATTTCTCGCATTTTCATATTGTTCTTGGGCGAGCTTTAACCATTTTGCACTTGCTTTGACAAGATAAAATAAACAAGTGTTCTTTAGCGCACGAAAACCCATGCTTTGACCACTTAAGGAGCCATCATCCTTTTCATGAGCATAAGCATAGACTTTAGCAAACTCTTCTTCTAAACGTTCTGCAAAAGTTTCAATCAAGGTCTTTCTGGCGCAAATCAAAGCATTAATCTCGATTTTTTCAAAATCTTGTGCCACATAGCCAAAAGAAGGCACGCTTAAAATCTGTGCTAAGAGCGCAGGCTCGGGAATAGCCTGTTGTAATAACTCACGATAAGCTTCAATAAGCGAAGTAGGTACTAACAATGTTTTATCTTGCTGATAATCCTTCATCAACGATTTAATGGCTTTGGTGCCCAATCGTTGTGAGGCATCCCATCGGTTGAAGAGATCTTCATCTGAAGTCATTAATAAAACCAATTCAGATTCCGTATAAGGGTATGCTAACTTTACAGGGGCAGAAAAATGCCCTAACAAGGAAGGCACCGGTTTAATGGGCACTTGTTCAAATATAAATTCATTGCTTTCTTTATCAACAATCAAATAATCGCCATCGGAAGTTTGATGAAGTGGCGTTTGCGATTGCAGCGCAATTTTTTCACCTTTCTCATCAAATAAGGCTATCTTAATGGGGATAACAAAAGGCGCTTTTCGCAACTTATCGGGTGTTTGTGGGCAGGTTTGCGTAATGGTCAAAGTGAATTGCTTCAATTTGGAGTCATAATGCTCTTTCACCGTCACCTGTGGTGTACCTGCTTGGTGATACCATCTGAAAAATTGTGTTAAATCTTTATTGTTCGCATCGCTTAAGGCTTGGACAAAATCTTCAATTGTTACAGCTTGGCCATCAAATCTCTCAAAATAGAGATCCATACCTTTTCTAAAGCCTTCTTTGCCAAGCAAAATATATTGCATCCTGATAACTTCAGCGCCCTTGTTATAGACAGTTGAAGTATAAAAATTATTAATTTCTATATAGGATTCAGGTCGCACTGGATGCGCCATGGGGCCTGCATCTTCTGCAAATTGTCTTGTTCTAATGATGCGTGCGTCTTGAATACGTTTTACAGTGGGTGAGCCCATGTCAGCAGAAAACTGTTGCTCTCTGAAAACGGTTAGCCCTTCTTTTAGGCTCAATTGGAACCAATCACGGCAAGTAATGCGATTGCCGGTCCAATTGTGAAAATACTCATGGCCTATTACCGCTTCTACATTTTGAAAATCCATATCCGTTGCGGTTTCGATACTGGCAAGCACATATTTTGAATTGAAAATATTGAGGCCTTTATTTTCCATCGCCCCCATATTGAAATCGCTAACGGCGACAATCATGTAAATATCAAGATCATATTCTCTGCCATAGGCTTTTTCATCCCATGACATGGAATTTTTCAATGCCTGCATAGCATATTGTGATTTATCTTTGTTTTGAGCTTCAACAAAAATTTCAAGCGCAACTTGCCTTCCAGATTGGGTTTTATAGCTATCAGCTACTTTAACTAAATCCCCTGCCACCAGGGCAAATAAATAGCTTGGCTTTTTGAAAGGATCATGCCATTTCACATAATGACGGTTATTGCTTAACTCACCTGCTTCGATGTTATTCCCATTGGAAAGTAGGACAGGATAGAGTGTCTTATCAGCAACGATGGTTGTTGTGAACAAAGCCATGACATCAGGCTGATCAAGATAATAGGTTATTCTTCTAAAGCCCTGCGCTTCGCATTGTGTGCAAAATAATTTTCCAGAACGATATAGACCACTTAAGCTCGTATTTTTTTGTGGATAGATTTCTGTAACAACCTCTAAAGTGAAATCATCAGGCACTGAATGAATAGTCAAGGAATGTGCATCGACTTCATAATCTTGTTCAGAAAGCGGCTTATCATTAAGGCGCAAAGATAATAATTTTAAAGTCTCGCCCTGCAACACCAATGGTTGGGGTGTTGTTGCATTTTTATTTCGATAAATTGTTAATAAAGCATGAACTAGGGTTTTTTCTTCTTGCAGCTCGACATGTAAATCTATGTTTTCAATCAAAAAAGCAGGAATTTGATAATCTTTGAGATAAGTAGTCTTTAGTTTTGCGTTTTGCATTTTCATATAGCCTTTAGGCACCTATGATTAAAATATAATAAAAGAGAGCGGCAGTAATGTTATTAGTGTATCTCCTAAAATACCCAGGATCCAGGCACCACTCTAGGTAGTTTGCTAAACTATTAAAAAGCACCCAAGTTAATGACTTGTGACAAGGAGTCCACATGGACGTATTTAGTAACTTTAAAGATCGCTTCGATGGCAGATTTAAAGAAGAAGAATACAGCCTGCAGCAATACCTTCAATTATGTAAAGAAGATAAAATGGCTTATGCCAATGCGGCTGAACGCTTACTCAGTGCTATTGGTGAACCCAAATTAATTGATACCAGTAATGATCGGCGCTTAAGCCGCATCTTCTCAAATAAAGTTATCAAACTTTATGATTCGTTTGATTCCTTCTACGGTATGGAAGAACCTATTGAGCAAATCGTTTCCTTTCTAAAGCATGCCGCTCAAGGCTTAGAAGAAAAGAAACAAATGTTATACCTCTTAGGTCCCGTTGGTGGTGGTAAGTCATCTTTGGCTGAGCGCTTAAAGGGCTTGATGGAAAAGATCCCGTTCTATGCGCTAAAGGGCTCACCTGTACATGAATCCCCCTTAGGCTTGTTCAATCCTGATGAAGATGGCCCTATTCTCGAAGAAGAGTATGGGATCCCCAGACGTTATGTTGAAAGCATTATGTCTCCTTGGGCTGTTAAACGCTTACATGAATTCAACGGCGATATTAATCAATTTCGTGTCGTGAAAATTTGGCCATCACGTCTGAGCCAAGTTGCCGTCGCTAAAACAGAACCCGGCGATGAGAACAACCAAGACATATCCTCTTTGGTTGGTAAAATTGATATCCGTAAATTAGAACAGTATGCGCAAGATGATCCTGATGCATATAGCTATTCAGGCGGTCTTTGCAAAGCGAATCGTGGTTTACTCGAATTTGTTGAAATGTTCAAAGCACCTATCAAAGTGTTGCATCCCCTCCTCACTGCAACGCAAGAAGGGAACTATAACGCCACAGAAGGTTCGGCCTCTATTCCTTTTGATGGGATCATCATGGCCCATTCAAATGAAAGCGAATGGCTTACCTTTAAAAATAATAAACATAACGAAGCGTTTCTTGACCGTGTTTACATCGTAAAAGTACCCTATTGCTTACGAGTAACCGAAGAAGTGCAAATTTACAAAAAGCTACTCATTAACAGCTCCTTAAGAGAAGCGCATTGTGCGCCAAGCACCTTAAAGATGTTGGCGCAATTTTCTGTATTGTCGCGCCTGAAAGAACCTGAAAATTCTAGCATCTTTTCAAAAATGCGTGTCTATGATGGTGAAAATTTAAAAGATACCGATCCTAAAGCAAAATCCTATCAAGAATATCGAGATTTTGCAGGTGTAGATGAGGGTATGACAGGTCTTTCTACCCGTTTTGCTTTTAAAATACTCTCCAAGGTATTCAACTTTGATTCAACAGAGATTGCTGCCAACCCTGTTCATTTACTCTATGTACTTGAACAACAAATTGAAAGAGAACAATATGCGCCTGAAATTGCAGAGCGGTATTTGTCATACATTAAAGGCTACCTCACGCCTCGTTATGTTGAATTTATAGGCAAGGAAATACAAACAGCTTATCTTGAATCCTATTCAGAGTATGGTCAAAACATCTTCGACAGATATGTAACCTATGCTGATTTTTGGATCCAAGATCAAGAATATCGCGATCCTGATACGGGTGAAATTTTAGACAGACGCTCCCTTAATGATGAACTTGAAAAAATTGAGAAACCAGCAGGGATCTCAAATCCAAAAGATTTTCGTAATGAGATTGTGAACTTTGTGCTGCGCGCCCGTGCAAATAACCGTGGCAAAAATCCAAGCTGGACAAGCTATGAAAAGTTACGCGTGGTGATAGAGAAGAAAATGTTCTCCAATACTGAAGATCTCTTACCTGTCATCTCCTTTAATGCCAAAGCTTCTGTTGATGAGAAAAAGAAACATCAAGAATTTGTCGACAGAATGGTGGATAAAGGTTATACCGCCAAACAAGTACGATTATTATGTGAATGGTACTTACGTGTGCGTAAGTCTTCATAAGGGAGTAATGCGTGTCACGTTTTATAGACCGACGACCCAATGGACGGCATAAAAGCGCGGTAAATCGAGCGCGCTTTATGCGTCGGTTTAAAAAACAGATCCAAGAAGCTGTTCGACAAGCCATTTCTGGTCGCTCTATTAAAGAGATTGATGAAGCTGGTGAAAAAATTACGATCCCAGCCAAAGATATTAGTGAGCCCTCCTTTTCTTATGGTACTGGTGGCGTTAGAGATATCATTTTGCCTGGCAATAAGGACTTTGTGACCGGCGATTTAATCAAACGCCCACAACAAGGCCAAGGTGGTCAAGGGGCCCAAGCCAGTAATGCTGGTGATACAGGACAAGATGATTTTGTTTTTGAGATTTCAAAAGAAGAATTTTTAGAAATATTTTTTGAAGATTTAGCCCTGCCTAATCTGATTAAAACTCAAGTCGCGAAAATTCCTTCGTATAAAATGGTTCGCGCCGGCTTTACCTCTGAAGGCACTCCCGCCAACATCAATGTAGTACGCTCTGTGAAAAATGCTTTGGGGCGAAAAATAGCCTTAGGTGGCCCAAAGCGAAGAAAAATTGAAGAATTAGAAAAAGAATTAGCATTACTTTTAAAAAATGAACCAAAGTCTCCCCGCATTGCTGAAATACAAGAAGAAATTGCGGATCTAAAACTTAAAATTGAGAAAATTCCGTTTATAGATCCTTTTGATTTAAAATATAACTTTCGTGTCAGAAGACCCTTGCCAACAACCCAAGCGGTGATGTTTTGCTTAATGGACGTCTCTGGCTCTATGGACGAGGCTAAAAAGGATATTGCTAAACGCTTTTTTATTCTACTCTATCTCTTTTTATCTAGAACGTATGAAAATGTAGAAGTGGTATTTATTCGGCATCATACTTCTGCCAAGGAAGTGAATGAAGAAGAATTTTTCTATTCAAGAGAAACCGGTGGCACAGTCGTTTCTAGCGCCTTGGAACTCATGCGAGATGTGATGGTAGCACGCTATCCCACATCAGATTGGAACATTTACGCAGCTCAAGCCTCTGATGGTGACAATTGGAACAATGATTCCCCACGTTGCCGTGATTTGCTTATGAATGACATTTTACCTTTTGTGCAATATTTTGCTTATGTTGAAATCATGCCAAGGCACCATCAAAGTCTCTGGGAAGCCTATCTTGATGTAAAAGAAAAATGTCCCCAATTTGCCATGCAAAATATTGAAGATGTAAAAGACATTTATCCTGTGTTTAGAGAATTATTTAAACGCCAAGAAAATATAACTGCGCCTTAACAAGGAATGACTATATGCCTAAAACACATATAATATCAGATTCCTCCGAATGGACGCATGAGCTATTACAAAAGTATGATAAAGAAATAAAGCGTATTGCTGCTCATTATAAACTTGACACCTATCCCAATCAGGTTGAAATAATCTCTTCTGAACAAATGTTGGATGCTTATTCTTCTGTGGGCATGCCCTTAGGTTATAGCCATTGGTCATTTGGTAAGCAATTTTTAAATGTAGAAAAGAATTATAAGCGCGGCTATATGGGGCTAGCTTATGAGTTGGTCATTAACTCAAACCCTTGCATCTCCTATTTAATGGAAGAAAATACCTTGATGATGCAAGCCTTGGTTATCGCGCATGCCTGCTATGGCCATAACTCATTTTTTAAAGGCAATTATCTTTTTAAAACATGGACAAGCCCAGATTCAATTATCGATTATCTTTTATTTGCAAAAAACTATGTTGCTGAATGTGAAGAACTCTATGGCATTGACGCAGTTGAGGAAATATTAGATGCTTGTCATGCCTTAATGAATCATGGTGTCGATAGATATAAACGACCCAATAAAATATCCTTACAAGAAGAAAAGCAACGCCAAGCCAAACGCACAGAATATTTACAAACATTGGTTAATGAACTCTGGCGCACCCTGCCAACGGCGAAAACCAAAGATCACAAAGAAGATGAAAAGCGTTTTCCCGAAGAGCCACAAGAAAATATTTTATATTTCATTGAAAAACATGCACCACTCTTAGAAAGTTGGCAAAGAGAATTAGTGCGCATCGTGCGTAAGATGGCACAGTATTTTTATCCGCAAAGACAAACCAAAGTTATGAATGAAGGTTGGGCTACCTTTTGGCATTACACCATCATGAATCAACTCTTTAATGAGGGCCTTGTTAATGATGACTTTATGATGGAGTTTTTACATAATCATACTAATGTGATATTTCAACCTCCATTTGATAGTCCTTATTACTCAGGTATTAATCCTTATACACTGGGCTTTACCATGTTTTGCGATATTCGCCGGATCTGTGAGGAGCCAACGGAAGAAGATAAAAGATGGTTCCCAGACATAGCAGGTTCTTCCTGGGTTGAAACCTTAGATTTTGCGATGCGTAATTTTAAAGACGAAAGTTTTATTGCACAATTTCTTTCGCCTAAAGTTATGCGCGATCTTAAACTGTTCAATATTCTTGATGATGATAATCGAGAAGATTTAGAGGTCGTCTCCATTCACGATGAAGAAGGCTATCATAAAATTCGTCAGCGTCTGAGTGAGCATTTTAATATTGGCAATCAAGAGCCTGATATTCAAATATTTAATGTTGATAAAAGAGGCGATCGTTCATTAACCTTACGTTATACTCAACATCATCGTCGCCCCTTAGGCAATCAAACCCAAGAAGTATTAAAACACCTCTATACTTTGTGGGGCTTTCCTATCAAACTTGAAACCATGGCAGAAGATGGGCAGGTGCACTTACTCTTTCAATGTCCTCCAGCCAAAGCGCCAGAAAACCCAGCAAGCTAACATTCAATAGTTAACACACTATAATATTGACTGTACCCGCACTTAAACTTACACTAGCTTCCCTTGCGGCCCTCAAACTAAGAAGTAATATGATAGATCAACTCAAAAACTTGATATCTCTCTATCTCCTTATCCCGTTAGTTGCTGTCGTTGGCATCGCATTTACCTTACGATTTCAATTTGTGCAATGCACGCACATGCTTAAAGCATGGAAGTTTTTTATTGGCGACAGAGACGCATCCGGCAAACGCTCAAGCTCCTTTGGCGCTGTCTCAGCTGTTCTGGGCGGCAATTTAGGCACAGGTAATATCTCAGGTATCGCCGTTGCTCTTACCATGGGTGGTCCTGGTGCTTTATTTTGGATGTGGGTCATGGCCACATTCGGTGCTATTTTAAAATTTGTGGGTTGCGCATTAGGCGTCTTGTTCCGTCAAAAACAAAGTGATGGCAAATTCGTTGGCGGCCCGATGTACTATCTTTCCAAAGGTTTGGGCCTTAATCGCACTGCAAAATTGTACTGCGTCTTAGCTATCTTTGCGGCTATCACCGTCGGCAATCTGGTGCAAATGAATTCACTTGCCCTTCCCTTTACACAAGCGGGCGTGCCCCCCTTAGCAACAGGGGTAGGCATGAGCATCATTGTGGCCGCTGTTATCTTAGGTGGACTACATCGTTTCTCAGCTGTTGCCTCCTTCGTTGTTCCTTTTATGGCAGTAGGTTATATCGGCTCATGCTTGTTAATAGTCTTATTTAATCTTGAAAGACTACTACCCGCTTTAGATTTGATTTTCCAATCAGCCTTTGCACCGACAGCTGTCACCGGTGGTGTTGCAGGCTTTGCTGTCTTACAAGCCATGCGTGTGGGTTTTGATAGAGGTCTATTTGCTACCGACGTGGGCGTGGGTATCGATTCTATTATTCATTCAAGCGTTGAAAGCAAAAGCTCTTTAACTGAAACCGCGCTAACCCAAGGTCTTATCAGCACACTTTCACCCTTGATTGTCATGCTTGTTTGCACTTTAACAGGCCTTGTCTTGATCATGACCGACTCTTGGCTTGTAACTGGTTTAGAAAGCACCAATATGTGCATTGAAGCCTTTAAACGTGGCTTTTCATTGCCACTGGCTGGCCAGCTGATTACCGTAACACTGTTCTTCTTTGCTTTTACGACCATCTTAACCTGGTCCTATTGCGCAGATAAGGCCATTGAATTTCTGTTTTCCAAAAAATTCATTAAGCCTTTTCAGTACTTATTTGTTGCCATTATTCCGCTAGGTGCATTGTTTCACGTCAAAGTGATCTGGAATATCGCCGATATTTTCATGAACTTAATGTTGATTATCAATGTCATCGGTTTGATTGGTTTAGTTAAACACATCACCCTGCTTTATAGTAATCCTGAAAGAAAGCGGGTTTTCTTAGAAAGCAATTAATCCATTTTCAGAGCCTAATCTTATTATCAGATTGGGCTCTGCAACCTTTAAAGTTCTTCTACTTCTTCGGTTTTCTGCCTTGTGCAGCAGCATTGTACTTCGCTTTATTTTGATGATGTGCTCTACCAGCAGCTTTATGATTGTTGAATGAAGCTAAATTGTAATCATCCCCTGAACCTTCTATCGAATCAATTAACAAACGGGGATCTTTTGAAGCTGCAATTAATTCCTCTAATTCTTTACCAGATGGAATAGAACTTTCAACGCCTTGTTTGGACATAAATAATCTCCTACGACTTACTAAATTAAAGAGCCGCTATCTTAATGACATGCATTAGATTGCGCAATGCTGGGCATAAAAAATAGTATGTGGGTTAATTAACGGCAATCACATAACCGCTGTGCTTGCGGATGTTTAGCACACCAATATCGAAAATAAGATATTGGCCTTTGATGCCTAATAAAGTGCCTTCAACTATCGGTGTTTTATCAAACGATAGCGAGGTTATCTTTGCAGGGTATTCTAAGATGGGATAAGAGATGGTTGTAATTTGAGGTTGGCTGATAAGTCCTAGCGCATCTTTACCAAAGGTGTTGATAACGTCTTGTAAATCAGCTTCTGTGGTTTTTAAAATGCTTTCTCGGTGTGCCAATAAATCAACTGAATCATCATGAGAAGAAAGCATTTTGCGCCAATTGGTTTTATCAGAAATATGTTTTGCTAATGCAACTTCAACGAAACCAGATACTCTTCTGGTAGGTACTTCATATAATGGCAAAGCTGTGATGGCGCCCTGATCAATCCAACGTGTAGGTACGTTTGTTTTACGTGTGATCCCCACTTTAATACCAGAGGCATTAGCAAGATAAACGATATGGGGCATCATGCAATGACTTTGTCCCCATTCAGGTTCACGACATGTCCCTAAATGAAAATGACAGCGCTCAGGTTTTAAAATGCAAAAATCACATTGCGCCAAAGCTTGTGTACAAGGGAAACAATATCCATCTTGGTAGCTCTTTTTGATGCTTTTTTTGCATGCAACACAATTGATTTGCTGCATAAATTGCAGCTTGAGCGTTTTGCCAAGATGATTATTTAAAGGGTAACGCATCTCGTTTAAAGGCAAAGCGTAAGTCACAGGCGATGTCGCCTGTACTTCCATTTTTGATATATTACCAACTAGATTCATACAATTCTGGATAGTTTAAATTTTGCCTATCATAGCAAATATCCGCTGGGAATAAATGCAATAGAAAAAAGAAACCGTTATAACTTAAAAACAGCCTCTCAGGCCCCTCATTGTCACATAAATATCTACACAAAGGTTGAAGCAGACTAACTTTTTCTGCTAGTATTCACGACAATTTAGATAAGTCTTCTTGCTAAGGAAATGCGAGAACTGAAGTAGTTCTTCACTTAGTTTTAATGAATCAATGGGTATATCACACAGGTAGTGCCCTAAAAAAACCCCTTCTACGATTAATACATAACAGAGGATAGCAAAATGAAAACTGTTGCCTTTACAGGTCAATATGATGTCATGACAAAAATTCTAGATAAATACTGTGCTACAAAATCAAGTTATTTTGACTTCTTGAATCGGACACTGGAAAATGATGAACAAATCAAAATTATCAAATCCAAGAATCCTTGGGGCCCTGTAGATAACAAATACCAATGGACAAGTGCTGCATCCGTTATTTTTGTTTGTGTTAATGCCAATAGCAAAGATTTTTATCAGCAATACAATGACGAAGTTAACATAGGCAGATTTGCCCCAGATATACAAACCGTCCTGGTCGCCCATGTTGATAATCTAAGCGATAGTAAAAAAGAAGAATGCTTGAATTTAGCATTAGAATATAATGCAGCGATTGTTTTATGCTCTATTAACAGTGATGAAGCTTATTATGCATTGCCTGATTGCCTTGTAGAAAATAAGTTCGCAACCATATTTGATAATGCTATTTCCAATATAATTCAAAGCGAGAATAATGCTCAAAATCGCCATAAAATGAGCCTGTAAATTATTCCTATCAACTCATTTCATACTAGGATAAAAAAGATGAATGTAACAAAACTTATGAGTGACGCTCCCCCATCACTCGGTGAGCGTGTGGATAATGATGCTCTTGCAAGTGGCACTATGAAACCCAAAACTAAGCAGAAGGCTATTTTAACACGATTTAGTCAAACTAAAGTTAAAACCGAAACACCAAAAGAAAACCCTGCATTAGCAGCAATCATTAGAAAAACCACTACCGAGGAAAGAGCGCCTACACAAAGCGAAATAGTCAATATTCTCAACACAAATATGCATGATATTGTTGCCATGATTGGTACACTTGAATTTATATTAACGACTAGCTCTGTAAAACATAATCCGAGGTTAGTCCAAAATCTTGGTCTTGCTCTGGAAATATTAAATGAGATAAATGAAGCGACCAAGCTAACGCAAGCCATTAAACCCTAGGCTTGATGGCTTGTCACCGAAGCCTTGGCGAAGGCAAATTAGCCTACGCCAGTGCTAGGTAGTCTTTTTTGATGTTTTTTTGATTTAAGCAAATCAGTTGAAAGTTGATCATCTACCAGTGTTTTTGCCCCCATCACTGAATTTCGACCTGACTCCTTGGCTTCATAAAGGGCTGCATCTGATGCAGCAACTAAGGCTTCACTGGCAAATTCTGAATCGATTTTAGTGCAGGCTACACCAATACTCACCGTCACAACACCTAGAGGTGCGCGCTTATTTTTAATTTGCAAGGCTTCAACGCCCATTCGAATTCTGTCTGCTACATGCATCCCGCCGGCAAAGGGCGTGTCTGCAAGCAAAATAGCAAACTCTTCTCCACCATAACGGGCGCCAAAATCTGAAGCACGGTGTAAAGATTGTTTTAGCACTTGGGCTACTTGTTGCAAGCAGTAATCTCCTGCTTGGTGGCCATATGTGTCATTAAATGATTTAAAATTATCCACGTCCAACATCATCATACACAAGGGTTCATTGTTGCGGATGGCACTACGGCAATATTTAGTAAGAGACTCTTCGAAGGCTCTTCTGTTGCATAAACGTGTTAAGGGATCTTTTAGTGATAATTCTGAAAGAAGTTGATTTGAATTCAGCAATTTATCATTTACTTCTCTTAGCTGCTTACCAAAGTCAATGAGATTTTCACGCATTGCTGCGAGTCGACGCATGGCATGAATTTTAGCTCGCAACACCGCAGCAGAAACTGGCTTGGTCAAATAATCATCAGCACCTGCTTCTATTCCTTTTACAATACTTTCATCATCAATGAAACTACTGACAAAAATAATAGGCGTCCATTGCGAAAAGTCATAACATGACTGACGGATTTCTCTTGTTGCCTCATAGCCATTCATACCTGGCATTTCAACATCTATGAGTACTAAATCGGGTTCATATTTGGTGAATAATTCAACAGCTTGCTGGCCGTTTTCTGCATAAATTGCTTTATGCCCCATTTGTTGAAGGTAACCACCGATAATTTGGCGATTAACTACGGAATCATCACAAACAAGAATCTTCATGATTGTACCATCACACATCAACCTCAATATACGTCACATAAATACAGTGCTTTGTACAGCATCAGTATTTAAAAAGCATAGAACATTAACAAAATATTTTCTTGCTTAAAGTAAGCGTTTACTTACATACTCTCCTGGCGCATCTTGTAATATCGGTAATTTACCACTTCCCGGCACTCTGGCCTTTAGCATTTCGCCTGAATATTGTTCTAACCATTTAATCCAATGTGCCCACCAAGAGCCTTCTCCTTGCAAACTTGCGCCTAACCATGACTTAGGATCGCTAAAGTGTTCAACATATTTGTCAGAAAAGCGAAAACTATATTTATGACTAGACGGGGGATTAACGACACCTGCAATGTGACCAGATCCGCCTAAAACAAATGTTGTGGGACCGCTAAAAAGTTTAGCGCCCATAAACGTAGATTCCCACGGTGCGATATGATCTTGTTCTGTTGATAAAAAATAGGCTGGGATATCTATTTTTGAAAGATCTAATTTAACGCCACCTAAAGCTAATGCATCCTTTTCTATGAGAAGATTATTAAGGTATAAATTCCTCAAATAAAAACTTAGCATTTTCTTGGGCAAATTTACAGAATCACAGTTCCAATAGAGTAAATCAAAAGGGAATGGGCTTTGTCCACATAAGTAATTGTTGATATAATAAGGCCAAATGAGATCATTCACCCTTAACATATTGAACGTTGTCATTAATACACGCCCATCTAAATACCCATCATTTTCCATCTTTTGTTCTAAGGAATTCAATTGGCAATCATCTATAAAAACTTCAATTTCGCCAGGATCTGTAAAATCAATCAAAGTAGTAAGGAATGTAGCGCTTTTGATCCGCTTATCTTTTTTTGCTTTCATATATGCTAAGCAACAAGATAATAAAGTGCCACCAATACAAAAACCAAGCGCATTGATTTCTTTTTCACCGGTTGCTTTTTCTACAGCCGATATTGCCTCTAAAAGGCCTTCAATAAGATAATCGTCAAAGGTCGTTTCTTGATAGCTACTATCAGGGTTTACCCAGGATATCATGAATACGGTAAAGCCTTGTTCAACAATCCATTTTACTAATGAATTTTTTTCTCTAATATCTAAGATGTAATATTTATTTATCCAAGGCGGGATCATCAGCAAGGGTCGTTTGTGCACTTTTTCTGTTGTCGCTTCATATTGAATCAGTTGCAACATTCTATTTTGAAATATAACCTTGCCAGGCGTCGTCGCTATATTCTTTCCAATCTCAAATGCAGAAGTGTCTGTCATTTTGATGTTAAAGTGGCCCTTCCCTTCGATGACATCGTTCAGAAAATGTTTATAGCCTTGAAATAAGCTATCTCCCTTTGTTTCAAAAATTTGCTTGATAACTTCTGGATTGCCATAGATAAAATTACTGGGTGCAATCGCATTTAAAAATTGCTTCGTGAAAAAACTCACTTGTTTTGCAATTTTAGGATTATCACTTTTATTTTCTTCTACAAATTTATTACAATGCTGTACCAACAATAAATAAGACTGTTGTAAGTAAAAAAAATAGGGCTTTTCATGCCAATCAGCAGATTTAAAGCGTTTATCTCCCTTTTCAGGTGCTATGGTCTTGATGACTTCTTTGCCCTGGAGTAAGGATTGCATTTGCTGGCACAGTTCAAGGTATTCATCAAAAAAGTCCTTTTGAGCATGCATCAATTTAGTCGGGCTTCGTGTTAGCTCACCAACCCATACTTTATAGATATGCTCCATATTGAATATGTCTTGCCAACTTGCAGGCGGCGTCTTATTGTAGGTGCTCATTGATTGACAGGCGTTTAAGAAAGTATTCATCAGGTCAAAAGAGGCTTGCTCAAAACCCTTTGTTGACATCGCGGCTGGATGTTCTGATTTATGACTCATGATATTTTCTCAAAACAAATTCTAGAAATAACTTATTGGAGCAAATGTAGTGCAGGATTCTTCGCACCATATAGAAGTACTCAATGCGTTTTCAGCTTTGACTTTGGCCATATCTACTTTGTGCGATGCATTAGTTAAAGAATCACATCTCATCGCATGGACTCAGAACAACGGTGAAAATGCACAGCTTGCCTCGCATCAATCTCGGGAGAAAGCTTGCCAGATCCTGCAAGCACTTCAATATCAAGACAATCAAGCACCTAGGGAAATTTTATTATGCCCGGGTTTTATAGGCGCATCTCTCCCTACTTTAAAACTAGCAATGCATGTCAACGAGTGCAAAGATAAATTCAAAAAAACCGTACTGGCGCTAAAAGCTGAAAAATTAATTTCACAATCCCCACAATTAACAGAAAAAATGCACAGCATTGTTTCAAGAAATTTGTCTACTGCAAAAACATTATCCACAACAGGCCTATCACGCCTTCATCTCAAGCAGTGCTACCGTACTATCCCCATTCTTGAGCATGCTCCACATAAAATCAGTTGGACTTGGGCGCATACGCGCTCTATTCGCAAGATCTCCTTACATAAAGCCCAAGAGTTATTATTAAAAAAAGGTAATGATGTTGGTATTGATATTCAGCTTCAAAAACTAGGAATGCTTGCCCCGAATGAATCACTTGCCATTGTGCAAGAATTAGCGCCTCATTTACGTGCAAACATTGTGTTTAAAAAGAATAATGATATTGAACGAATGATGATTAAAGGTCCTATACCCATTTTCTTTCCTTGTAATCAAGATACACCTTCTCCTCAATTTAAGGCACCAAGTGATCGATGTGATAAGAGTGAAGGCCGCGCAAAACGCTCTGATGAAAAATTAGATCCTATCGTTTTTTTACCAGCTATACGAGCGCATCGTTATTTGATGCAAAAAGAAAGTTTAAAGGAATGAACCCGTGTTTTTAACTTCAACAAATGATTTTGCTTGTTTAGCAGATTCAGTATTAGGGAAGGTCTCTACCAACCATGCTAATAATCTGTCACCATGTACCTTATCCTTCCTTAATAAATAGCAACGAGCAAGAAGTAACTGCTCTCTAGCCAAGACTTCTGATAAATTATCACTACTACTGTGCTTGATGAGTACTTTTAATATTTTTTCTGCATCCTCATAAAACCCTGCTTTTCGAAATCGTTGCAATAAGCTCATAAAGGTATTGACATCAAAACGGATGGTAGGTTGGGCTCGTCTCACATAGTTTTTAAAAACTAAATTGATCATCGTGACTGTCGATCTTGATGAATCTTTTATTAAAAATATTTTTTGGGAAATGTTATGATATTCTTCGCTCGCAGGATTAGACTTAACAATGTTAAAAAGTTGAAGAAGTACTTCTTTATTTGTTGGGTATTCATCCAATAAAGGATAAAGTATTTTTTTAGCTTCTGCATAATTCATTAGAGATATTTCGTTAACAGCTGCCTTTAACCTAACTTGCAGATCGCCACCTTTTTCAAAACGCTTTCTTTTTATACTAATTTTATTAGTCGATAAATTATTCAAAACAAAAGCTAATAAAATACCGACCATCAGTGCTACATTTTGAGAGATAAAATCAACAATATCGAAACTCGTGAAATAAACTAATATCGATTGGATGGCCAGCCACAATATTAAAAAATATAGGCTTTGAATTTTTGTTGTGCGAAACTCATGAAAATTGAAGTATAGTAATTGAGCTTTGTTAAATTTGCTGTAAACCAACATCATACCTATTAATCCAGCCACCCCACCACTGGCACCCGATATCGGTACTAGACTAAATGGCACTATTAGACTGTATATTGAAGTCATAGACAGACCACACAGTGCGTAACTCAGCAACAAACCTATCAAACCAATTTTTTCTTCAATAACCGCACATACAACAATTAAAAATAGTATGTTCATTACAAATTGATAAAGATCCGCATTAATAACAAGGCTGCTAAAAATATTCAGCACTGAAGGGTCGGCAGGTTTGAAGCCATATTTAAAGAAGGATATTTTGTCTAGCAAATGCAAATATTCTCGTCGTTTATCTTGCCAGTCTAAATATGTTAACGTGTTGGGCGATAAGCATTGTTCATTGTCTAAACATTCTTGAAAAAATGGATCTGTAGATAACATCCAATACATTTCCAGTTCGGTAACCTTTTGATTTTTTATATTCTCTAGTCCTGTATAATAATATTCATTGCGCATGTTTTTGCGCATAAATTTAATATATAGTGGGAATTCAATTTTATCTAAGTTATTATGAAAGTAATAATTGATAACTTCATTTCTATATTTATTATCATTAATTTGAATCGTTAAGAACACCAAAGCTAGCATTGTTGCAAGCAATACTAAGCCGAAAGGAAAAAAATTCCTGCCTAACTTTTTGTTTGGCGGCTCTAATATAATCATAGTATTCTGCTATTTGGATATAGGTCGCATTAAGTTTTGCATTAGATACTAAATAAATTATAGCGACCTACAGAAAAATCATCCGGGATGGATTCTACTGGTTGTTTTTTTAGTTTCAGCATTTTCTAAATTTAAGCGAGGTCTTTTTAGCTGAGTATGGCTGGGCATTTTAACAACGAATGACCTTGGTGTTGGCGGTTCTACTGTTTGCTGTATATTTTCAAGGTTATTAGCTGGGGTTACTCTCAATTCAGTCGTTGGTTTTTTATCTAATAATCTTGCTATCGTACCGCTTGTGAGAATAGAGGCGCTATATAATAGTGGAACCACTAGTAACCATTTAGACATGAGGAGTTCAGGAAGCCAAATTAAGGGCAACGGAAAAAGAGGTAATCCAACACTCAATATGAGCGAAACATAAAGGCTCATTTGAAAAACTATTTTCAAGGCAGTCCAGGTTTTCTTCTTAGAGTTATTAGGAAAATGATTTAACATAATTTCTTGCAATTTATCAGCACAGTAATTACTAAGTTGATTAACTGCTGTTCTTAAAGTTCTATACGGAAACAAAGACAAATAAAATAAATAAAAAATAAATTTTGTCGTTGGCACAGTTAATAAAGTTAAAAGTTCCTTCATTGAAAATCTTTCTTTCATCAATACTTGCTTCCATTTCAACCAATCATTTGCAACAGCTCTTAGCTGGATACCTTCTAATTGATGTAAAATAAACAAATGTTGAGCGCCGTTAAAAAAATAATAGAGTAGACTTGGGCTAGTATGCGTAAAATCTGTGATAATGCTGCTATTTTCCGATTTATTTTCACCCTTTTTGATATTTAACTCTTTTCTCACCCATTGGTAAAGCTTTTGTCGTTGGCTTTCATTGACTGGCGTGCGCAGGTTCTTTAGTTCTGATTCTATAAATAATAATATTTGAATTTCTAGAATAGAACGCAAATGCCTTCTAAATGTGTCTGGCAAGAATGAATCAATGCTGAAACCCGAACGTCTTTTAGCAACATTCACAAAAAATGAATATTCAATATCTCTTGCCAAAGCATCCGAAATTTTAATAGCATTTCGTAAATAAATAAAATTTGCTCTTTGGGCTTCAGATAGGTTTTGTTTGTTCTTACTGAAATAGGATTTTAGTATATATAACTCATGGAGCGTTATTTCTCTATTTCGAAATGTTTGAACACGGATAAGGTTATCTATAAAAGGGACAATTTTGTTGTAATAGATAGCAGTTATCCAAGCTTTTTGCTTTGTCAAATCTACTATTGCTTCAATATGAGCTGCAAGCTCAGATGGAATTTCTTTTGTTTGTGGTTGTGTAGTTTGTTGCATGATCATTCCTCATGTAGGACAGCAATGTCATTTGTTACTTGAAACTAATTGACCACTCTCTAAACACTAGTATAGAGATTTTCAATTAGTAATCTACTGAATGAATTTTTAATGGAAAAATTATCAATAAGTTGTTTAGCTTATATCAACTCAGTAACATTTTGACAGTGCCTTGTTCTCAATTTATGAATGTTGAAGGATACCTTGTGTTTCAATTTCTTCTTCAAAAAATTTAACAAAAAAGGACTTTGTTAATTGCGGATTCTTTTTGTTAACGCGAACAAACTCCAGTTGAAAACCACATTTTTCATAAAACCCAGGTGCTTGAAATGCACTGGTGACTAGATTGATGTTATTGTACCCCTTGTTTTTAAATTGAGTTTCTAGCGCTCTTATTAACTGCCTTCCATACCCTTTAGCACGGTGCGCATTATCAACCCAAATGTCGTTGATATAGATTTCTGCAAAAGCCGTATAAGCATTTAACACCCCGATTGCCTCATTTTGAGCATCATATAAGACCAAAGCAAAGGTCTTATAATTAACATCTATCCCATGACGAGATTCATAGGCAATCAGATCATTTCTCATTTTATCTTCAAGGTCTTTCGTTAATATTTCCACATAAGCAATGTGATTCATTTATAATACCCTACCGGTGTAAATACACCTTAAAAAATAAAAATAGATATAGATATTTAACAAACTTATTGTATAATGCCCCATTAAATAAAGTTAGGCATAGTATGAAAAAGCTAAATTCCAACGAAACACTTTTGGTCAGCGGCGGCAAACCTATCAGTTTTTTTTGTTCATATGTGCTTGGCCAAAATGCTTATGATCCTCTCAGTGCAATTGCAATTGGCACTGCCTTTTCTGTACTTTGCTTAAGCCCAGCACTCAGCTCCTTTACTATTGCCACTGTATCAAAGCTTGTGTGTGAATCCGCAATGCAAAGTCTATGTGGATATTATCTAGCCTCTTTAGTTAACGAGAGATCTAATCGTAAAAAAAATTATCAACCTACAGAATAGATTGATTTATCATGCCATTTAGCCACTTGAAAACAATAGATCTCCATAGTACTTACTAGCCCTCAAACCTATTGAGAATATTGCGCAGGCTCAATCAACTGACAATGTTGAATAGGCTTTGATAGATCCCAGGCAAAAAGTGCTTCCTTACCCTTTAGCCAGACATAACTATCAGCTTCACCATTATATCGAACACCGCTAGCCGTTGGTGTTGCGATAAACACATGTTTTTTATCTTCATATTCTACAACCGCACTTGGTTGCAAAGTGCTTGTATATTCAATAATTAAAAATGCACTTTTGTCTTCACATATAAAATGGTTAGCAGCCTTAGGAGGCTCTAAATTCCAATCAGCTTGAAGTGTTGTGATTCTCGTCTCATATGATTTTTTTAAGCACTCTGCCATTTCATGAGATTTTTTCCAGCAGTCATTTCGTTCATTAATCCAGGTTTGTTGAGAACGTTTTAATATGTCTTCTTGGGTATTCGCATCATCACTACTTTCTTTGGCGAGCTCAATTGCTTGCTTATAAACGGCATTTAAATGATCATCTAATTTTTTCAATTGAGGGTCCTGACAGATAAGCTTATCAGTACTGTATTCTATTTTATCGCAATTCAATTGGAATGGATTCGTAGCATCGGATTTAGCGAGTGTCGCTGTAGGTGGATTGTAGGGGCTCAAATATCGTGCTTCTACCCAACCTATTTGCTCGCGGTATTCAACCTTGCACCATGTTTTTCGCTGCACGACGTTTCCTTTGCAACCTAAATTTTTAAGGCCTTGTGCTTTGGCTGAAATAATGGCTAACACTCTGGCGTCTAAATTACTTTTTTCGTAAATATTAATGACGTGGGCACTATTGACTTGCCAATAGGTTGGATTTTGCTCCTTTGCTAAAACCACAGCACCATTAAGGGACGTGACTAGAAACAAACCTAAGATAAAATGCTTTTCTTTGATCATTCTATTCATCCAATGAAATTATCACGAGAGTATGTTTATTGATGAAATTCTTTGTGATTTAACTAAGTATTATTTCTCTTATTAGCTTTTCATTGTACTAAAAATGAGGGAATAAATAGAGGTTTATAAGTGAAGAATATATTTTGCGCTATTTTTTAGGCGTGATATTTATTTTTACGGAATTTAACAAATCTTGTAATTGCCTTTCTTTTTCTAATCTGAGCTCCTTTATTTTATTAAGTCTTAATTGTTCCTTTTTTGCATGTTCTTGCCTTGCTTGATCAATTTTTTGCTGCAAATACAAAGCACCGCCACTAGGGTGTATAACCTTGGTTTTTGTTAAATTATCTGTATGTATGTGAATCATTACCATATTACAATTTACTCCTTGCTATACCCCTAAGACTGAGCAAATGTATATAAAGTTCAATTTTCTTGTAATAGGCTGAGATTAAAGAGGAGCGCCAATCAAGTGGCTAGCGCTCCTTATAGATTTAAGAAGGTCTAGCAACATTTCCTGTTGATGATGATGCTGCTTTTTGCGCTCCTCGTGCTTCAATCTCATTTAACAGCTTAGCGCGCGCTATCACTGCTGAATCCTTTTCAACATGAAGGGCAAAAGCAGGGCTTTTAGCTCTTCTTTGGCTTTGTTCTTCTTTTTTAGCTTCGAGCAAATTATCTAATCTTTTCTCTTCCAGTTCTATAACTTGCATCGGATTATGAAATAGTTCCCTACCTTCTTTGTGCTTAGAAAGAATTTCTAAGCCCATTTCACGTATTCTGTCTCCATAGAAAATATCGCTGACGCCAGCTTGTTTCATATAAGCCATTAACTGAGCACGAGCACGCTTAATAGCATCAATTTTCGTATCTGCTTCTTTAGGTGTTAACTCTCCAATTTTTGTGCTTAATTCAACTAATTGGGCGTGAATTTCCACAATTTGCTTAGAAGCTTCTTGAAATGCTAACAGCATCTCTTGCGTCATCTCTAGCTGCTTTTGTTGAGCAACTTGAGTTTGTTGATATAAATACCAGCTAAAATATGCACTTGCCACGGCTATGGATGAATAGATTGCTGTTGTTGAATCAAGTGATTCTACTACTGAAGCGTAGTTATCGCTCAGTGTTGAAACGACGGCTTTGCAAGTTCCCAACATAAATTCAGGCACATATTGGCAGATCACAGGCGGTGGACACCAGCCAATATAATTTTGAATGAATGGACTAGCGCAAGCAGTGTCTTGCCAAAATTGCGTTCCCCAAGTAGTCAAACCTTGAACATTGGAACCTAAACCTTCAACCAAACCTTGCAACATATTTTCCCCGCATAACAACTATTAAAATAATTTAGTTATTATACTAAATTGCGACAAAGTTCGATAGCGGGGCCTCATCTCGGACTAAGCGAAAATTTTCATGCTTTTCAATAGTTTATAGCGTTACCACTCATCGGCGCTCAACGGTAAAGGGTGAAATCACACTAAACATTAATTATGAGCGTTTTCAGATAGAATAATACTCGCCGCATTTTTGCTAAGTTCTATTTCACAGCAACCGCCAATCGGGAAAGTGAACATGGGGTTCGTATGTCCAAAATCTACATTAGCGATAATGGGAATGTTTTTGAGTTCTTTTTTGGTCTCAATGATATATTGTAGCTTCTCTTTATCCATATTAAATTTACTTTCAAAGCGGCCAATCACCATCCCTTTTACCGCTTTAAAATGGGGCTGATGAATCAAAGATTGCAGATCTCTATCAAATTCCAACGCATCAATATCATCTCTTGCAATAGAATCTGCTTCTATAAATAAAATTGTATCCTTTAATGAAGGCATAAATGGGGTACCATGAAGCAACTGAAAAGTACAAAGGTTACCACCTACAATAGTGCCTTTAGCAACCCCTTCGTGAAAGATCCAATAGCCTTCGTTTGGTTTGAATGTTCTATTTTCTTGTTTTAGAAACCAAGCGTCATCAGCCCATTCTTTGGCGGCCTCAATATTTACTTTTTCAGGATGAAAAAGCATTTTATTGAAATATTGCAAGCTATATTCAAATCCCTTTTTCATTGCGAAGGTGCTAAAATGCGGCCCAGAATAAGTAATCAAACCGGTTTTAGCATATATAGCATTTTGCAAAGCGGTGATATCTGAAAAACCACATAATATTTTAGGATTACTTTGAATAAGGTCAAAGTCAAGGTAGGCTAACAATTGGTTTACATTTGTACCACCAATTACTGACAATATTGCTTTTACCTTAGTGTCTTTAAAGGCCTCATGTATATCCTCAACCCTAGATGCTATTGAGGATGAACCCATTCTATCCAATTCATTCACATATTTTCCAAAACTAACTTTTAAACCCAGCGCTTCAATTGCTTTAATTGCCAATTTAACATTGTCTTCATCAATAATTTTCAAACTAGAGGAAGGCGCTATAACGCGCACCTCATCTCCCTGCTGGAGTTTTGGAGCGATAATGTTCATTGCTTTAGCTCCCTTTAAAACGCTTTCTTATCGATGGTTGTTTTAGAAGTATCCCCAGTCGTCATTAACGCTTGTACACCCATCAGTGTTGGTTCTTCACCTCTAGGAGCATCTAATCTGTCATGATCTTTTAGCCTTAAATCTGCAGAAGCTATTCTTAAGCTGCTAAACCTGACTGTGAACGAAGGCTTTTTTTGCTCATCACTGCCTTCAAACTCATCGATATCAACAATGGCAGGTGATTCATTGATAGTGTCCAAAATACCCGTGCTTTCTTTATCTTTTTCCTTTTTATTGCCAGAAAAGAATTTTGAAAAGGACTTTTTGGATTTCTTTGAAGATGTTTTGCTTAAAGCCTCTTCACTGGTTGATGAGGTATTAGAATTGCTGGACGTTTTAAGCTCAGTTATCTCTTTATTTAGCTTTTCATCGATCTGTTTAGCCATTGTATGCACGAAGACAGGAGAGCTAAAAAATGAGCTTTCAACTACTTGTTCATAGCTTAGCAACTCTTCTGCATTTTGACTAAAATTTTTATAGGTCTTTTGGGAATATACTTGGTCAAAAAAGTCATTCGTGAAAAACTCATTTGCAAGATCTGCTAAAAATAAACATTCTTTTTTATGCGCACTGGTATAATGCTCTGATTGCTCTTGTTCAAAGATACATAATTTAAAATCCATGGCATCAAAAAATATGGGCCCTGTTATCTTTGCTAAGCCCTTCACATTAAAGCCTTCATATTGTCCTTGATTATCTGCACGGATAACAAACAAATTTGCCTTTCTTAATAGTCTGAGATAATTATGAAAAACTGAGACAATTTCCCCAAATCCATCTTTATCAAGTTGGCCCAGAAAGTTAAGAAACGACAAAGCCTGCGCCTTTAAGTCGCCTTGAGAATTTCGCCATTGGGCAAATAATAACTGCCTGCTTGCACAAAGATGAAAAGTTGGTTTCCAATATTTCCCCTTTTGTACTAATTGTTTGCACAATTCAGCCCATTCAAGTGAAGTAATATCACTGTTTTTTGAGATTTTAGCAAAAAGCGCAGCTTCATCAAATGTGGATTCATCCCTATCCTTCACATGCTTTAGTACTTTATTCTTAAGGTCATCTAATGCAGTTCCATTGCATGCACGAAAGATACTAAGATCATTATATAAAATCTTTTTTTCAGCAGCTTTCAATATAAAACGAATAGTGGGAATGGATGAAAGAGAATGAATACCTTGAATCATAAATTGCCTACCTTTTCATTCTAAGCAATGCGAAATTGGTCAGTGTGCTAGTTTAAGCGGCTTTTATTATAGCATAAGGCTTAGCTAAACACTTAACACCAATATAGTTCGGGGTAACGAAAGCACTGAGCGCTAAAATTAAAATTCGAAGAAACCATAAAGCTACATTCAGGCCCTGCTAAAACCGCGCTGTATTCATTTTTATCTAAAAACTGATCTGGGCAAAATTGCAAAACGATTTTATGATAGTTAGCAGGAAGTATTTCAATGATTTCATCAATATGATGCTGTTTAGTGCTAACAACTTCACTTAGGAATAAAACATCATTTCTAATATCAAACATGATCATGGCATTTAGCTTTTCTGAATAATAAATTTTTTTGTTCATTGAATTCAATATAAAGAGCGCTGCACTATTTTTGCCTAAAGAACTAAATTCCCGAGAGAGTGGCACCCGATTTAGCAATAATTGATGAATTAAGGCTAAATCCTGCTCATTACCTAAGCTTAATAGACGTAGATCAGATTTTTTTGCTCTAAACTTTGTGCTTTCATCAACAACAAAGTCATACTCTGGTAACATCAGTTTGAGAGGAAAATTACTATATAAATAGGGCTTTACTGTAAACAAAGCAAATGAGTCATAATGCTTAGTTGCATATTCCATTGTTTGGCGCATAAGTTCTTTAAAGTGACCTTTAGAACGATGCTCAGCCTTAACACCTACACCATGAATAAAGGCACATTGATGTTCATTCGCATTTAACATCAATGTAACAGGCCAGATCCCAGCATGCGCGATGATCTCGCCTTCATGTTCAATAATAAAAGGCGTTGAGCCTTGGCGCCATGAAGCATGATACTTTTCCCCTTTTTCTGCAAATGCTTTACAGCCTGGGAATATGCTATCAAGAAATGACATGCAGCGTGGAAATAAGTGGGCATCATGTGAATAGTCAGCGAACATGATTAATCCTGTATTTTTACTAACATTAATAAAAGAAAATTGTATAATTAATTAATGTAGAATAAAAGAAATAGGGTTACAGGACTTAACTAAATTAATGTCTAACAGTACAATTAACTTCATTTCCTGCACCGAGATATTCGACTTTATCAAAA
>CAZBZP010000028.1:0-26455 GCA_964496435.1 Uncultured Candidatus Berkiella sp. | reverse complement strand
TACTTTTAAACAAGTTGAAAAAGCAAACGGATATATCTTGGACAGAAACTAGCGTTGGGTCTAATGGGCTCACAACGGAGCTGAAAAGCCAGCTGGCTTCAGTTGAACTCTCAATGGGTGAAGCTACAAAATTAGTAGGTAAACTTAACCCAAAACTCAAAGCAATTTGTGTAAACCACCCCATTAAAAAAGATAAGTACAATGTGGTGATTACCATTGAAAAATTATTAGAATTAGAAATGCGTCAGGAGTATTTTAGTAAAAGTGGTATTGAACCCTTTCTTTATACACTAGATGCAAAAAGAAATTTACACATTAATCATGAAGGATATGTTGACTTAGGTATAGAAACAGATTTTTCTGATGTGAACACACCAAGGAAGCTCGTCAGTTTAGTGAGAAATGATAACACTGAAAGATTGTTTATAGATTTAGACTCAAAGCATATTACAACCTTGATTAGTTCGATAGAAAATCAAGCGCAAGGCAAAAATACGCAGGAAATACTTTTGCTTGTAAATAAAGAGGTTGATGATCTTTCAACAAATCATCCCAGCGTCAAAGGACAATCTCGCAGACAAGTTGAGAAAGAGTTGGGTGGTCGATTTCATACATATCTAACCAGAAGAGAATTAGGTGTTCTTGCTGGCAAACCAACGGGCCTTGAAGTACCCCTGGATGAATTAATCGATGAAGGTCTTTTAGAGTGTCGCCACAAAGGTATTTTAGCCGCAATCGCCATTGGTCATTTGATACAGAAAAAAATATTACCTGAAGGCACTGCGCGTTCATATCGCGGCGAAATTCACAATAAAGATGGCCAAAGGTTAGGTGCTCATGCTTGGGCGGTTTATACGCCATTCCTTTCAAACGAAATGATGGTAGTTGATCCTCGCTGGTTGCATGTTAGAGAAGTCAATATAAATAATCCAGAAGATATTGGCTATGGCTTACCTGCTATGAGGGCTATGGTAGATCGTTTAATGGCCTGTGAAAAATTATCAGATAATAAATTTCAACAGATAATACGAGAAGCGAAGGATTTTCACGAACTTGCGATGATAAACCGAGTTCTACAGCTTAAATTTGGGATTACTGTTTTCCCTGAATTAACAGAAATATCTCAAAACCCAGCATTAATCGACCAAGTTGGAGCACATGGTGCGATGGCTTTGGTCGATGCCTTTAAAGAGGATTTGATGCAATCCTTAAAAAATAATCCAAATTTCTTAACACTGCAGGATAAAATTAAAGCTCAGGATTATAATGCTCTATTGGAAATTTATTTTCCCAATCAGTTTGGTATGCGTGATAAATTTGTTGAACTTGCAAAAAATCATGTTGTAAGAGAGATGATTAGAAAAGTAAAAGGTACTATTCTTTCTATAGAAGGCCAAGTGCCAGAAAGATTAGCTAAAAAGCGTATCAAACCTTGTCTTGCCCAATTAGATGAAATAGCATCGTTACACTCACTAGAAGCAGCAAAGGTAAAATGCGTCGTAATTATAAATAGCTTACTTGGAACTGCGCTTACAGAGAATGGTGCAATGCCAATTCTTGCTATTGGAAAAACGCTGGAGAGAATCATTGATGAAACGCACCTTTCATCTGAATTAAAACCTGTTGGCTTTGATGTCAACAATTCAGAACAAGACACCTACTTTCATGTCGTCGCAAGAGAAAATAGACTACAAATTTGGAAATTATCTGAACATCTAAGAGCCGCTAATCTACAAGGTCTTGTAGACTTTAAAGCAAAAAACAAGCGCGGCAGAACCGTGATTCATGAAGCATTAGAGCATAATAATCTTGAACTTGCTGGGCGCATGATTTCAGCTTCATTTGCTAGATCTGATGCGATGTTTTTATTGGTAGATCTTTTAAAATGGAAAAAGAATGCAGCCAAGTTAGAAAAAATAAAATCATTGATTGATCCTAGTCAAGTGCATGTGGTTTCTCAATTATTAGAAATTGCGAAACATGTGACTGATGAAAAAATTAGCAATGACCGAAATAATAATAAATTTATTGCGGCGGTCAAATCACAAGATCCGCAAGCGCTTCAAAGTTTCCTTATTGATAACAGTGGCTATTTCGCAAAATCCTGGTATGAGCTCACTTCAAAGCCAGATGCTGCAGATAATACAGCACTTCACCATATTGCAAAAATGAAAAATCAGCATGTTGCTGAACAATTAATTGAGAAGTTGGCTAATTTAACTATTCGCAAAACGTTCTCGCTATCATCTTATCAGCCACATGAAATTATTGATCTTGAGGCGAGAAATAAAAACTGCCAAACTGCTTTTGAAAAAGCGGTTGCAAAGGGGCGTTTTGAAACGGCGAAGGCGATGTTGCAACTTTATCCTAAAGAGCGTCAGGAACCTTTAATGACCATGATCGAGAATGAAAAACAAAGTCAAAAACGAAGATTTGGATAGTAAGAAGGTGGCTGCACCCTAAGATGTTATTTAGGGTGTGCTCTTTTTAATTCAAGAAATATTCAACCAAACCAGTACTTTTTACTTTTTCAAGCATTTGCTGTTTATTGTAACATTGCAGTTTACGCTTGATTCTTGAAATATACACATTTACGGTGTTGGTTGATATGCCGAGTTTTTCGCTGATGGCCATAGTAGAATAGGAATTGATTAACAATCTGAAACACTCATATTCACGTACTGATAATAAGTTAAAAGGATGAAATAGTTCGTGTGAGCTCAGATCATTATCAATAAAATAATTTCTTGGTTCTGGCTGAATTTGCATTATCTTATCTTGCAAAGGGGTAATTCTTTGACTATGTGCTCTATCGATGTAATTCTTGCATTGCTCGCTAAAGTAGCCAGAAAAACGTTTTAATATTGTCAAATTATTTAAGAAAGTATTAGGAGCCTGTTTATTATCAACAGTGCTTGCAAAAGCAGATGTAATCATCATGCCGTTACGACGCTCGAACAATATGACGCCATCGCCGATGTCCATTTGTTTTGAAAGAGCAAGAAAGGTGGGTGTGCTACATGTTTCCCAGGTGTACCAACCTGGTTCAAAGGATAATTCACACATCGGGAATTCGTTAGTAAACCAGGATTCATAAAATCTTGCATTGTTATGAAGCGTGAAGCCTGAAGTGTCAGGGTAAGTAATAGAGTAATTAAAATAGGAAATTGAAAGCTTCTCTTGTAAGGGTTTTATAAGCTTTTGAACAACAGATTCAGCTTCATATGAAATATGATTTTCAGGTAAATTAAATGATTGGTTTACATTGTGATGTGAAAACATGTGCCCTGCTTATTTTCAAATGCCCGTTTGGATTGTGACAATATATTATTGTCAAAAATAGTACAATTATTTGCTTAATAACTCAATTAAGCAGAGCACCAAGGACAACACTTATCCGATAAGAGGATATATATTGTTATGGTGTCGCATATTACTTGACACGCTTGAGCTATGGAATATTGCTAAGGTCTTGGTGCTATATGACTTCTAGTTAGTTTATTTTTGGAAGCGCAAGCACTGTATTATCACGATATAAGTCTGCCAGTGTTGATGAATGCTAACAATCCATTTTAGCCATTTAAATTGACCGTTAATCGCAAATGTAGCAAATATATTGACATCATAAACAATCAAAAATATCATCCAAAACATTAAGTGATAGGTCTTCTCCTGCTAGGAGGACTGGCATAAAAAATCGCCTAGTTTAATTATTAGACGGGTCTATCATGAGGCATTGTCGATTTAATGACTCGTGATAGTGAATTACTTTTTATCTATCAAAGTGCCTCACTATTTACTAGCTGTAATTGAATATAGATTGAGGAATGTTGAGATGCCTAAACGTAATATTGAAGAAAATAATTCAGCTAAAAGACAACGTCTTGAGCAAGTTATCGTTTCACATCAATGGAACGATGAGTTCCCGCAAATGGGTGGGCTTATGGACACCAACGGTGGCTATACTGCTGCTGTAAAAGCAAGAGGCTTAAGTTTTATTGAAGCAGCCAAGCTGATTCATCGTCAAGAAACCGGCGCCCAAGATGCGCCAGCATTAACCCAAATTCAACAAGATTGGGAAGCAAAACAAGGTTCCTTGAAGAAAAAAGATATTTGCGACCTGCAAATATCGCTGATCAACTGCCTTAATACCGTAGTATATACCCAAAGAGCAAAGCCTTTTAAAACCCTATTGAAAGAATTAGGCAATGCAGAGAATCATCAAAATTGGTTAACACGAAAAACGCTAAGCACCAGCATAGAGAAAAGCGACAGTGATAGGACTATTACACGTATTGAAGCCCCCATCACTACCTTTAACAACCTGCAAACGCAATCCTGGTTAAGTATTTTAGCTGAAGATAAACCCGAGTGGTTTAAGCAATTACCTAATTGGGAAAGAAACTATTTCACCGGCAAAGTGATGGCATGGCAAGCACTTGAAGAGCCTAGACCCAACTTAGGTGATTTCTTAGGAGCGGTTCCAACCACGATTCGACGATATCCTGGTACTCCAAATGCCTACCTTTCAACAACACGTGTTGTTAAAGGAGAGCGTAATATTACAGTAAAAAAACTTCGTTCGGGTATGTTAGCGCCTTTTGATATAAGTAAAAGCAACCAAGCATCAAAAAATGAAATCACCTTTTTTAATTTGGCGCAATTTGCAGCTGAAGGCCTCAAGCTCATAGAAGTAGGGGCTGATGGTAAATATACCCTGTTACTGCAAAATCTTTATTCAACCATGTTTGAAGTAGCAGGCATCTCTCCGCTGGGCAAGCCAGATGCATCAGCAGTAAGCGCTATGCAATATGCTGTAGAAAGAATGAGAGCGAACTTACAAGACCCCAAAGCAAGGTTAGCGTTCTATAAAGATCATGGTATTGCTGTCCAGGATGAAAACAATCCACCTGAAATCGATTTGCTTTATTCCTTAAGACCCGTCAATTCGGCGCGTGCGGGCTCACTTTATATGCAAGACGGTTTTCTTGCGCAAGAAAACCAAAGAACCACGAACGCTATCATCGAAAAAACAAATGCATGGTTAAGAGCTAACCCTGATCATCCTGATAGACAGATGATTGAGCTAGCACTTTTAAATTATCAGTCGCTGAATAGCCAAGTAGACAATAATCATTACTTGTTTAGTGCGTTTAAGCAGCAAATGAGCGATGGCGCTGGATTTTTGGGCTTGATAAATAGCCAAAACCCAGTTGCTGAGCTGGCAGCTTATGAGCAACTTTTAATGGATAAAATTGGTATACGTATGGGATCTTGCGTTAGTGGCAAAGACAGAGAAGAGTTAGTGTCCATTGTGCTAGCAGGACTGCTTGAAACCTATGCTGAGCATAATGCTTTTCCCAGTGTGGCAAACAGTGGTCAAAATCACCTAAGGGTAGATCTCTATGAAAACATAGCGCATTTATACCTATCAGGTCACGGTATGAAACTTGCTGGTGAAAACGCTAAAGGTTGTGATGGCATCAAAAATCCACATGATATTTTAGGTGCAGAGCAATGCAGTGCAATTATGAGTATTGCCAGTGCTCGAGGTATCGATACCAAACGTTTTAACCCTATATCAACAACAGACAAGATTGGTGGTTTAAACAAACCAAAAGCTAAAGAGCCAGGCTATTTTAATGTACCAAAGCCGATACTTTTCTTAGGTGCCGTCGCCCTTGGGGTTGCAGGTGCCTTAACAGGCGTAATTCCTTCAAGCTCTGTTTCTGAGGGTCTGAAGAATATCAAACCAGGTGTTTAGTGATTGAAATTGAGCTCAGCCCTTTTGCTTAAGCAGTGAAGGGCTGAGCATTAATTTAATTAAGGAAAACTAAAGCTTATTACGTTTTTTAGCTTTGTCTTCGTTGGTGCAAGATGAAAATACAACTTTAGCACCTCGAATGACGTCATTGCCGAAGGTGGTTATATATGAATCACCTAAATTATTAATGGCGAGATCAACTACCTCATCATCGTCATTTTCAATAGCATTGAGAGCTACTCTTTTCAAAATGCCTCGCTTTAGTTTGTGCCCTTTGTTTGAAAATTTCTCTCTTATAGAACGATTATTTTTACCTATTTGTTGTAGTGTGATTAAGCCTGCAATGCTGATACAACCGATTACAGCCATCAAAGCAATCACTTCTCCTGCTTTTATTGCTATATCAATTAGGGTGTTAAACATTTATCGTTCTCCTTCTAATAATCGCCGCACTATAGTTAAAGTAGAGTTTTTGTGCAAGATGATTAACAGTATCGGATACTCAGCTAACAGATAATCACATTTATATAAAAAGATGGGCTTCTAACTTTTATTGGGAAGTTCTCATTCTTTTACTAGATGACATTACTCTTTGCTGCTTTTTGAATAAATTGTCGGGGGTAGATCTGCTGGAAAACAACTTGACCTTTTGGCGTTTTGGATGAGGCGTTTCGCCTTGCTCTAAATCATGTTTTTTAAAATGAGAGGGGCTCCATGCTAAAATATCATAATCGTTTTCTATATCTTGATTTGTTTCCAATCGTTGCCTTTTTATTCCTTCTGAATAGTAGGGAGTATCATTTGCAACCTTGCTAGAATTCATCAACTCTTGTTCATTTTTACCCATAATATTTAAAATGGCAACTTTAGTTTTATAATCCAGTTGCTTGCTACAATGCAGATAAATTAAACCTAAAACATGTGATGTAATCGGCGCTGCATTGCAGTGATTTGTTAAAATATCAATGGATTGAAAAAGAATGTTTAAGGTGTTTGAAGAGTGAGAATAGAGTCGTATTAAATTCTCAACATTAGTCTCATTGCTTAGCACATTATAAATATATGTCGCATCGGCAGTGCCAACGCCCAGTATCAACTGATCTCGCATTGTCTGAAGCGCTATTATTGGCAAATCATCTGTTGGGTATATATTGGGCATAAATTAACTTCTTAAATAAATCAAAAATGTAACATGTTCTAAATTGGGATCCTTTTTCTTGTTCGTTTAGGGCTACCCATTTTCTCAGTAGAGTATTTTCTGGTTAACTCAGGTGGAGGCGAAACAATATAAACGGGTGATCCTTCTAATTCTATACTTGATTTTAGGGACATGCTTCTTTTCTTTCTAAATGTTTTGCTTTGATTAGGTGAAGGCTCTGCTAGAAATTTTCCAATTTGATATAAATGACTTATTTGACAATTATATTTAATATTACAAAATTCAATTAAATTCCAAGCCAAAATTCTTGAACGCGTTAGTATGTTTTCAGCCTCATCAATATCATCTGCAAAGCCGACGCATTTACTAAATTTCTTTAAAAACGGTTCAATAATTTCTTCCTTATTAAAGCTCTTTTGTTCGTATGAGATAGTAGGCGCAATTGAACCCTCTATAATTAATTGAACCAATTTTTCTGCTTGTTCGAAAGGCATATAATCTAGTACTAAAGGAACAAAACGGCCTGCAAGAAGCTCAGCGGCGTCACTATCCGAGACATAATCTCCTGTTGCAAGGTGATGCAGCATGTTTGTCTCATACTTAAAGGTTTTAGTTTGTAAGTCTCTTTTTTGTTGTAATATTTTTCTGAGGACTTTACCTAAAACTTCATGGTGTGCACATGGGCTTTCATAAGCCAATCTTACTTGCTGTTGTAGCAAACCAGGATTGAGAATTGGAAGCCTTGTTAGTTCTGCTACTTCTTTCAGCAATTTGTAACCATTTAATGGCGCGGCAAGATTTTTAATGTCTTGCAGTCTTTGTGTATCTTGGGCACTGAGCAATGCAAAACAGGGCTTTAGACGGCTGATGGCAAAACTACCCAAAACCTGATCAATTACTGCAATGGAGCCTAAGTCTGGGCCAACACCATCACTACTTTCACACAAATGACTTGCTACTCGAATCAGAAGGGAAATTCGTGATGCACATTCTTCTTTAGATTCAGCATTCAAGATAAAGGTTTCCAAATATGGAACTAATCTATTCACAATGCGTATATGTCTTTTTATATGTGGTGAACTTGTTTTTGCTTCATCAGACCAAGCAGCATTATAAAACTCACTAATATCAACATTGTGATAAAAAGCAAGCATAACAGAGGAAAGTTCATTAGCAATGCGAGTAATATTTTCTCTTTGTTCTCTTTCTTTTGATATGGCGCTTGTCCTTACTAACAGCTCATCAAAGGATTCGAGCATTTTAACGCTATTTGCTCTTTGTGTTTTATCCCGAGCCTCTTTAAAATCTCTGCAATTCTGATTTATAGAAATATTCTTTTTGGTTTTTAACATGTTGCTAATCAGCATTGTTAAGGTATGACCAAAAGGCTGGAATTCCAATTCTACTTGTTGCATCAATGCGTTAATGCTTATGTTGATTTCATTTCTTTTATCAAAATAGTGATTATCTATGTCCCATAAAATGAGCTCTTTAATAATGAAAATGGCTGTTAATTTTTTAGTATTATCAAACTCAGGCCAAAGTTTGTTGATATTGTCAACAATTTCAGCTGTGCTCATTTGTGAGTTTATGCCATGCAAAACATTTAAAAATTCATCTTTGCTAAAGTCTCTTGAGCTAAAAACAGCTTCGCCTGCCTTAACCTGAGATTGCGTTAAGACAAACGGACTTAGAGCGCCACATAAATTCCAAACAGGATTAGTTTGTAATTGTTCTTGCGAATGATTAACTGCTTCAAAACCTGCTCTTAACAATGTTGCATCAATAGTTTTTGATAAGTTATCAAGCTCTGCTTGGGCTGCTTGAATATGCGCAACAGCAGGAAATCTATCATCAGATTTATTTTTTTGTTTAGATCTATCTTGCTTAGAATTATTGTTCTTTTCGTTGAAATTAATTTCGGAGAATCTTTTGCTAAGCTCTGCAAGGGCTTGGTTGTCTTGAACTTTGGCAGGGGTAGGAAATATGAAGTTTGTAAATATCTCAAGCAATTGCGGGTTGCTTGATGATGAAGCCAATTCTAAAGCGGATACACCATTTCTATTTTTTTGATGAATTAATGCTAAAGCATTAGGTGCTTCAAACAGAATATTCAAATAATCGCTATTTTTGAAGTTCTCTACTGCATAATGGAATCCGTTATATCCATTGGCGTCTGTAATACTGATGAGCTCGGGAAAAGTAGCTAATATAAATTCAAGCAGAACAGGATTTGGATGCATTAAGGCAAGATGCAATACCGTTCTACTATTTTCAAATCGCACTAATCCATACTCACGATTTTTTTCTAATATTTTTCTAATCTTTTTGAATTTTCCTGCCTGAAAAAATCTCTGTAAATTCGCTTGTACGCGTTCTTGATCATCATGCAACATAAAAATCCCGATTTGACCTTATGAAGGACCCAGGATTGTAGCATTTTATATTACATTGGTATATAACTGCCTAACTACGAAAAAACCTTAAAGACAGCTGTCTGAGATATATTTGTTGTATATTCACGTAGGCTTGAAAATATTTAGAATTCAATATGATCGCTTAGAGGATTTTTCCCCTCATTTCCTCGTTTTTTCACGAATGCATGCCACTTGTCACTTTAAAACTATTTACTACATATTTTTATTTTATTTTCAAATACCCTGCTAACTCGCTAATACTTCATTGTGAGCTAATAAATGCCTAACTCTATACTCAAACATGAAATATATGAATCAAAAAGGAAGCTAAGAAAAAATCTGGATCCTTTAAATTATTTTTCTGATAAATCACTAATTGAATCGCTTCCTTTGAAAGCATTAATGCATATATTTAGTTTTTTTACCTTAAAAACACTTGTTCGTTTGAGAAAAGTGTCTCACTCATTTAAAGTGCTAGTCGCTTTGGAATATCAAAAATATGCAGGTTTATATCAACGCTTGCTCAAAATAGAGCCCACTTTAGCACCTGTGCTACCAAATAATAATTATATAGAAGCTTACAAAAAGGCCTTAGATTACGTAAAGACTAGACAAAAAGATGAAGTAGAATATATAGATGACGATTCCCTTACGCACAGCTTTACTATTGTTGATAAAAGCATGTCTGAAATTGAGGTCCTTGAACAACAAAGTCAAAAGCTAGATGAGTTTAATAGCAACTTTATTAAGCAGCATATTGATCTCGACAGCAGCTCTTTAGATTTGTCTGAGATGGGCATCACACGTATACCCAATGATTTGTTTGAAGCTAAAGAATACAATAAATACTGGTCTAATTTAAAATATCTAGATATTAGCAACAATTCAATTTCAAACCTTCCTTCGGGTATTTCGAAATGCCAATCTCTTGAATATTTACATTGTAATATTAACGAATTTTCCGTCTTGCCAGAATCTCTGGGTAATTTTCGTAAGCTAAAATTTCTAGGATGTGGCGGCAATCCTTTAAATTCATTACCAATGTCAATAGGTAATTGTGCGGCGCTCGAATATTTAGATTGTAATGGAACTGATATATTATTCTTGCCAGACACATTGGGAAATTGTCGAGCGTTGAAAATACTAGATTGCTATTATTCTTCGCTATATATCCTGCCAAAAAGTTTAGCGAACTGCCAAGCGCTCGAAATTATAAACTGCTTTGAGGCTAACTTGACTTCTTTACCAGAAACATTAGTTTATTGTGAATCGCTCAAAGTTGTAGACTGCCAAAACAACAAAATAGCTGTTTTGCCAGAATTTTATATGTGTAAGTCTCTGGAAATTCTTAAATGCAAAGGAAATCCTATATCTTCATTGCCAGCATCAATAGGAAATTGCCGGAAGTTAAAAGAGCTAGATTGTAGTAATACACTAATATCCTTCTTCCCAAAAAGAATTGAAGCATGTCAAGCACTGGAAATACTATATTGCGATAACGCCAATTTGTCTTACTTGCCTGCGAACTTAGGGGAATGCAAAGCGCTCAAAGACGTATCCTTCCGTGGAAATCAATTGGCTGCTATACCAAGAGAATTAGTCGCTAAGCTAGGAAATGATTGGGCAAGAGAAACTATGAATCATCAGCAGCGCCACACTCACACTTATCCTGATGTAGCATTCAATGAAGTGAATTCCATAACGCATGTACATACCGCCATCAAACGCAAGGAATGTGAAGCTTCTTCTGTTGAAAAGCAGTCATCAGATATAGATGCAGTCATTCCTCCTAATGCGAAGAAAAAGCCATAAATGAAAGGGGAAAGCATCAATAGAAACCCACGGGAATATGTTTGAGATTTGGCACTATCGTTGATGCTAGTGCAACCTAGAATCGTCATTATAATTATTTGTAAGGAGTATTGAAATGTTGCAAACGCCCAGTCCTATATTATTAAGTAAAACAGATGTACCTCAAGATGAAGACGCTATTTTTCGAGCCAAAGTTGTAGGAAAAGATCAGGCAGGGATAGAAAATGCTTTAATTGAAAGCAAAAATGGATTGTTCATTTTATTTACGCCCACGATTGGCACACCACAGATGATTTCTCCTGAAGGTGATATCCCTGAGGGCTTAATCCCTAAAGAAAAAATGGCAAGCTTTGAAACTACGGTGAAACCACGTGTTATCACGACGCATAAAATGCCTGAAAGTAATGTTTCTTGTGTTTTGATCAGATCACAAGAGCATCGTCCAAAAGCAGAAGACTCAAAAGCCTTTGTTGACGAAGTCCATTATCAGGCACTTTTAAAAAAAAACCCACATCGTATTATCGAAAGGGTAATTTCAGAAGAGCTTTTTGCGCAATTGGCAAATAAAAACATGCCAGCGGCATTTTATTATTATAAACCAAAAGGTGAGACTCAATATCAATTCTCAGCAATATTTGGTAAACAAATTAACGCAAAAGTTGGAAACAAATTATCTGATCCTGGAACTTATCACAATCGTGTAGAAGATCTTAATATTGTTAATAAAATGCTCTCTGAAATTGGTTTACGTTCAGTTGAAGAAATTATTGTCTTGGAAGATATCAATCAAGAATCAAAAAGAGAATACAAGCTCAAGCTTTAGTTTATTTCAATATTTCCTGGTCGGCTTGATTTGAAATTGTAGATCAATCCATAAATCCATGATGTAACAGTGGCCGAAATATTAATGCCGTTTGAAACTGCCACTTTTTTCGCTGCTCTCATGTGATTTACTCTCAGTGCCTCCACGATTTTTTGGGCTTTGCTCAGAGTTACTTGCTCTGGGAGATGCTAAATAAATCACAGAACCTCTATTCGTATCCAAGGCTTCATTTGATGTTGAATTATTTTTTTGCTTTTTTAAATCGGGCAATAAACTTAATATATTAACCAGGCTTATGGTAATGCCTGGATGTTGAGCTTCAATAAATGCTTTAAAATCCATTACGAGTTTTCTGGCCTTGATAATTTTGTGTTCAGTATGAGTGTCTGTACTCGTTTCTGATGAAGCCTCTTTGTCTATATAAATACAATGGTGCATTCTCATTAAAATTGGATTCATGATTGAATCATTTTCGTATTCTTTTCCTGCATATTTTATTTTCCCTAGAAATTTGTTAATAATCATATAAGAAACAAATTGGGTTAAATCTTCCAATGACATTATATCGATAGGTAATGCACAAAATCGACTTGATGCCATATAAGGCTGGTTAGGATCTGACACCATATCATTCAACTCTTTTAAAATGCAGGATTCTATTATGCATGGCGTGGGCATCAAATCTCTTTGTAATTGCAAGGTTTCAAAGAAGGCTTTACCCAATAAGCTTAGTTTAGGCAGGCCTTGATTTTCATGCGTTTTATCAAGATCTGATAACTTTTGCCCAATATTCATTATTGGCAAAACATAAGCTTGAGAAACGACTCTCAACTGGTTTGACATATGTTCAACATCAATCAAACGATGAAGCGCTTCAAGCTTGGATTGATCTTCTGAAGAGAGCAATGCAAAGCAATTTTTTAACCGAAGAATTGCAGTGCTGTTAAGGGCAGCCATAATATAAAATGAAGCACAAAGATCAGGTCCGATGCCTTCCTTAGAAACTACACAACATTCTGTAGCAACCCTGATAAACAACCCCAGGCGAGCAACGCA
Source organism: Uncultured Candidatus Berkiella sp. (assembly GCA_964496435.1). Classification (GTDB taxonomy): domain Bacteria; phylum Pseudomonadota; class Gammaproteobacteria; order Berkiellales; family Berkiellaceae; genus Berkiella. The sequence continues at coordinate 13,424 of CAZBZP010000028.1, read as the reverse complement.
AGCTTCCGTTGTGGTTGCTTCCAGAATGATCCTTTGAATAAATTCGATTAGTTTGTTTGTAACCTCGGTATGCCAAACGATCATAGGCGCAGTAAGATGTTTGTCTTCTTTTGACCATCTTTTATCGTGAAATTCACTTATTCTTACTTTTTGATAAAAACGTAAATTTAAAGAACGAAATATAAGTGCGATCTGCTTAATTTTATCTACCTGAACCTCAGATGCTAAAGCAACTGTTTGCCTAATTAAAGCTTCAAAACTCACAGGGTCTACGCTAGCCGAAGGGGAATTGATCCATTTATCAAGAATTACATAATTACTATGGCTCATATTGCCAGCCAATTCACCTTTGATTTGCAATATACTTAATAGGGTATTTGCAAGTTTTGCTCCATGTAATGGAAACTCTTCTGTAACGTGCTTTAAAATGAGATGCATTTGTAACTTTATGAGATTAGTTGCCATTTCATGATGGAGATCCCAAATGAGTAGTTCTTTTAAAATAAATATAGCAACAAGTTTTTGATTTAAGCTAAACTCACTCCAATATTTTCTCAAGCTTATGATAATATCAAAAGGGGTTGTTGTGGTTAACATTCCTTGAATCGTTTCAGAGACATATTTCTTATTGAATCTCCTTTTTTTGTTATCATCTATATACCCTGCACAGATATTCCATAGATAATTCTCTTCTCGCCACTCAACTTGTTGGTGATCAAAAATTTGAAATCCGGCATCGTATAAACAATTTTCAAGCGATTCCTGCATTTGTTCTAAAATGAAATTGTTTCTTTTGATAGTCTCTGCATAATCTACGGCTAAACGGTGGTACAATTTTCCAATCAATGCAATTTTCTGCGGATTTGTTTCTACCATATCAAAGAGAGTGCGTTCCCGATTATCCTTGCCATCAATAGGAGCATGCTGCAAAAGCAATAAGAGGATCTGAAAATGGGCCTCGCTTAATCGAGGGGTAGCTTGAGCCTTAGAGGAGCAAGCAGAAATAAATGCCTGTATAAGTAAGGTTCTCCCTAAAAATATTTTCTTTTGGGGATCGCCACCTTCCTGAAGATATCTTTTTATAGAATCAATATCACCTTTTTCTAGTGCTTCATATAAATTGATTTCTGTAGGTGAGGGTATTGCAGCTAATACGGAGGAAGGCAAGGTATTACCTTCTGATTGCCGCGGAGTTGAACTTGGTGTCGACCTTGGCGTAGAGGTTGTAGAGAGGTGTAATGCTGAAAATTTTCTTCGTAAGTCCTCATCCTCACCCAGCTGGATCTGTCTGTGCATCAATGGGGGAAATACTTGAGACACTTTTACACGATCATACTCTGGAAGAAATGTTTCAAAAAGCGCTAATATATGTGGGTTTTCCTTCGCTAAATCATAAGGTGTAAACCCTTTTTTGTTTCTAACATACATACTGGCTTTCGCTTTCAACAATAGGGTGACAACCTGCATTTTGCCACCCAAAACAGCGTTATGTAGTGCCGTATTACCTTCAGCATCCTGAAGGTTAATATATTCTCTTGCGCAATGGCTGAGTTTTTGAACTATAGCATCGTTAACAAAAAATCGCTCAGCGTAGTGAAATGCATAATTCCCACTTCGATCTGGTGTTAAAATTATCGCTGGATGTATTGTTATTATATTTTCAAGCAGATCAACAAGCTGCCGCATAATGGCCACATGGAGTATTGTGCGATTTAATACGAATAGATGTGAATACAATTCGGGATGTTTTTGTAAAAGCTTTATAATTTTCTTAGTTTTAGAGGGGGCATCTTCATTGTTTAGTAAGAGCTCAAGCTTTGCAGCATGATTACTAGAAGTTGTTCCTGATTTCATTGCAAATCCTCTTGCTTATAGCGCCCTTTGCTTGAATTGATATCTTAACTTCAAATATTTACTCAATATTACAGAGGTTTTGATCTTACTATGATGTAAGGCTAATTTATAGGTGAGTACTATCATGGTAAGGTAACTGCCCCATTAAGATTTGATATGTATAAGTAGGGCAGAATGAGAAAGATTAATTTGGAATGAGGGCCACTAAGAGGCCCTAGGGTATTATTTTTTTCTAGCCATGTGTGAATGTGAAGATGAACTACAGGCTTGTGAAGCAAGCGATTCTAAAACAGCCACTGAAGGGATATTTGAGTCTAGCGTGGAAACCAAAGCACCATTTCTACTTGTTTTATATTTTGCTCTTTCTAAAACTTGAGATAGAAACAAGGATTTGCTATGCCATAAATCAGCTTCTGCTTTAAGGGAGTTTGCTTCATTTATCAATAGAGTATTATGCTCGGGCCTAAAATTTTCCTTAATGATATTTCCTAACTCAATGGTTAAGCTTCTATTGGCTCTAACAACGCGTTGCCTTTGTTTGTTACTTTCACGTATGGCATCTGTTTGCTTAGTATTATTGGCACTACCACTTATCATATTATACCTCTCTATTTATTTGAACGTACTTGCTAAAACATGATTTTCTGTATTTTCTTTTTTTATAGCATCTTTAGAGGTCCCTTTATCTAGGCTTGCACCTAATTGCTGGCTTGAAAATGCAGGGACAAAAGGCACAGTATTAATACGCTTAATTAGCTCCTGGCGCTGCATTTCTGACATGTTGCAGGGCATTTCAGACAAACATTTTTGAATATAGCTATTATTGCTTACATTTTCTTTTGCAAAAGCCTGCACCTTGGCAACCATTTCTAAATATTGATTGTAAGCTTTATCTTTGGCAGAAATATTAGATGCAACATTATCTGCAAAAGCTGCATAATGAGTTATGCACTCATTGCTCTGCATCAAGGAATCTGCAATCGTTTTCCTTTTTTTATTAAAGCACTTTTTTTGCCTTTCTCTATCATATGCTCTTTTTTTAGCGCGTTGTTCATCACTAAGCTGCTGTTTAGGCAAGCTATCTTGTTGGTTTTGTGCTTGTTTTCTTTGAACTTGCTCAATTTCTGCATCAAGAAGTTGAATAGTTGTCTCATCGATGGATTTATCATCACTTGATTGCGACTGTGCAAGGGGATGTGGACCTAATTGCATTTTACCTCCAGCTATAGGTTGGTTAGATATAGTATTTTGAATATGAACTTATGGTAACAATATATGAATTGCTTGTAATGCTATTGAAAAATATAGCTATAAATAATTTAAAGTGAATCAAGTACTGGGGCTTGCTACTAATATAGTGTAAACACACATATATAAATTGAATTATATGAGTGTAGCCGCTGTCAATTTATATTATTAAAGTAAAATTGGTGGTTTTAAAATGAAAAATACTAAGGCAAGACCTAAGGGGCTCATTAACTTAGATAACAATAGCCCTGAATGGGTTAAAGCCAAAGAATACTTTGCTAAAAACCCAAAGGCCACTCATTTCAAAAAGGATAAAGCAAATACCCATCACTCATTTGTAAAAGTTACAAATGTCATTGATGGTAAAGAACAAACTAAAATATTTGTATTGCAAGTAGGTAAAGCGTTAGGGGAAGGCGGATTTGGTAAAGTAAGATTAGCGCAAGATGAGAACGGCTTTAACTATGCAATCAAAATTGAAGGCAGAACCAAGCGGGCAGAAGATGATAGTGAATTAGAGATCCTCAAGGAATTAAAAGAATATCATGGCGAGGCAGTTAGAATATTAAAGGATGGAGAAAAACGTTTTAAGCAAAGCTCTGTGAAATTATATACTGCGCTTGATCTTGTTGAGGGAAAATCTGTTAATGATTCGCTATATGAAGCAAGAGTTGTAGGTCAAGTTGGTGCACTAGAATATGCAATTCTCTGCGCTAAGCAAATTAAACGATTGCATGAAATGAGAATTGTACACGGGGATGTTCAATCTGCTAATTTTATGGCTAATCGTAATAATGATATACTCACTGTTAGTGATATAGACAGGGGCTTGTCGGCCATCATCCCAAAAGGGAAAGATCATATCGATGTTCCAAGACCGCTTATGTCATTGTGGTCAGCGCCAGAAGAGAAAAGCATTCGTTCTTATACAGCAGATATATACTCATTAGGCTATATGATAAATAATCATTTTGGTTTAAAACATGATCCTGATGTGACTGCAATTACTGAAAAAATGATGGAGCACCAAAGAAATGAGAGGCTCTCTTTAGACGAGGCTATATCCCAACTTGAAGCTGTTTATAACAAAAAATTAGAAAGTGGCGCCAAGCATAGATTGACAGCGAACGAGTTGATTGAGCATATCGAATCAAATTTTGATGCTTATTTAGTTTCTATGAAATCGATAGATGAACAACCTGGCCTAAGTTTTCAAGAGAATGAATTTAGAAGTATCCACATCAATGAAATTAGAAAAGCATTTACTAAAGTGTTTAAAAGCAAAGGATACAATGTAGAGTTTGAGGTGGGTGACAACACGAATGAAATTAGGTTAAATACTGATAATGGCAAAATCTTTCTCGAGCAGATTGCTAAGAATTACAACAATTCTGCTGCAGTAGATACAAGTGTTAAAAAAGGACTAGACTACTTAAACTCTCAAACACAAGCACTATCTCAAAGAATAAAAGTGATTGAAGAAGATATTAAAACAGCAGTTGACTCCCAAAATATTGATAATGTTAATAAAGGATTAGATGCGTTAAGGAAACTGGTAGAGCAAGAATTAGAACCACATTATACTAAAATAGCAAATTTAGGTATTAACCCGGTAGCCTTTAAAAGACAAATCAAAGAATTTAATCTTAACTTTGGGAAAAATATAAGAGCTTTAGAAAATGCGTCATTTGATATTAAAAATGCAGGACAAAAAATACTCATTCAAACCAATGGTGAAGTAGCTAATATTAAAAGTAGAATAGCATTTAGAAGTGGGGCATTAGAGACTGCGAGATTAATGATTGAATCAAGCGATTATAAGAAAATACTTTCGAAAAAAGTTGAGCATGATAAAAAAGTATCTGAATTAGAGAAATATACCCAGTCCTTAAGCGAAAAGCTGAATGAATTTGCTAGGAATCCGTTAGATAATGCTTTGTTGGAAGAAATACAGCAGATTAAGAAGAACATTGACGATACAGTTCATAAATCAAAAATTATACTTTTGGATGTTAAATATAAAAACATTGAAATATACATTAATCACGTTAGCGATTTAAAACCATGGCAAAGTGAAAAAGAAAGAGATATGTATGAACCCATTTTAAAGGATATGCAAGATGCGTTGGCTTTTGTAACGCAGGTTAAAAATAGTGAAAATAATTTGGAAAAAACGACACAAAGCACTTCGAAAAGCGTAAATGATGCAAAAGCATTATCGGAAGTTACACACGCAAGAGCGAAGTCGCAGACTGATGTTAACAAGATCCTAAAGAATATTACTTCTCCGCATGCTATTTCAGGCAGATATGATTCAACCAAAACAAACTCTTGGTCTGAAAAGAAGATGTTTGGCAAGGCTGTTTTTCAAAGTGCTAGACGTCCTCCACAGATGGAAGCCATACAGTTTGTTATTAGTGATATAGCAACTAATTCTAAATTAGATATTGATGAAAAGGCGATTCTTGTTCATGCCTTATGTTCGCGCATGAGAGACAATATCAGAGAAGTTCATCCGCGATCTAGATTAGCCCATGTCATGGAACAAATGGTAAATGATATCAATAGCTCAAAAATTCTAGCAAAGGATAATAAAAAAAATGGTACTCAGCCACACAATAAGATGCTTGATGATTATTTAAGTAAAATAGATAGAACTAAGTTGTCCGGCCGGGCTCTTGAGGAGTTAAGCGCTATGGAGTCTGTGAAAGATAAAGCTAGTAAAGCAAAGAAGATGTAGTCAGTGTGCTTAGCACATTTTACATTTCCACCGTATAACCCTCTTGTTATGCCATAATTTAGCCACCCTTGATTAGCTCAAGGGTGGCTTACTTTTCTTGAACATAAAGCTAACTTGATTTAGACTTAGGCCAATTTTTTTGATGAATCAAGTAGGCGAGAGAATGACGACGCTAGGGGCTGTAGATACGCATGTTATGCAAGCAGATAAGCAATTAATAGATTTTATTCACCGTTACTATTCAGATGATAAAGCACAGGCTAGGCTAGCCAAAGACAAAATAGAATCTATTTTAGTCCAATTTAATGCAATTAAAAAATATGCTCAAGATACCTTCCCAAATCAGACAATTCTAAGTGATGAGGAAATGATTATACTCACTTTGAGTATATTCGCTGCACATCAATCTCCTGAGAAAGCTATTCTTGATAAAGAAAACCGCAGTTATATGGAGTTAAAAAGAGCCCTAAGCCGCTTCTACTGCCTTCAATTATTACAAAAGGGTGGAGCAGGTTTTGAAGCCTTCATAGCGAGTCAGCCACGCGATAAAAAATTTAGCCCAAGCTTAAAAGACAGTGAATATCTAGCCCTTTCAGAAAAGTTTAGCAAGTTAGAGACCTTGACTGTTGACACATTAAAAGTGGCGACGCTCATCAGTTCAGTACCACTATCAGTTGAAGCACGCAAACGCGCAGATCTTATTTTTGGCAAAGATAAATATCTTGTCGATTCAGTAGAATTTCCCGCTAAAGTTTTTGAAGATATCAATGTTGCCTGCAAAGTATATCCGCAAGTTGAAATTCTGTTAAATAGCTTAAATACAGAAGAAGAAAGAAGCAGGGCGATTAAATTACTCAAATCTGCCTTTTCACATCACCGTCACTTTCGACACATGTTATATACGGAAGGTTCAAAAAACATGTTTGCTTCACTGCTAAAGGAAGTCAAGGAAAAACGGCTTGATATGGAGGCCTTTGAATTCTGGAACCTTTTTTGGACAATAAACATCACAGGATTTCAAGGACAAGTTGATCCGCGCGGTTCATATTACCTCACATCAAACACATTTCGTGCGATGCGTGATTTAGAATCAGTATTGTCAGCTGTTTTTGACGATGAAAGTATTAGCGAAAAAGAGTTATTAAGCGGATACCTGAATTATAGAGCACACATGTTAGATTTGGGTAACACCCAGGCTTTGCAGATAAACCTTAACGTAATTGAGCAACAGTTTTTAGCTCACATTGGCGCGATGATGCGTTTGTATCAGCCTGAGCAAGGCCAGATCTTAGGCGCAGTTTATAAGCTCCAAAGAAATGTGCTAAATTCATTACGTAAAGACTTTTTCTCAGCAGATGAAACCATGCCCACACCTACCTATGCTCCGGCATTGTTTGCCAATGCAAAAGATAGGCTTATCGAAAGATATGAAGAAGAAAAAGTATTTCTTTCTACTAAACGTATCAATGTAAAATACCTTAGCTTAACGGCTCAAGATCTTAAAGAAATGTTGGCCACTTTTGAAGCTATATATTTGTGTATGCCGCTATATTTAAAAGCTGTACAAGAATATAAGCGTTTAAGAAGCGAAGGGCGCATTGCGCTTGATATACCTTTAAGCTTCCAAACGATAGCCAATCAAAAATGGATAGAAGAGCTTTTTGATAAGTCTGTTATTTTAGATAAAGTTAATATTTTAGAGCTTGTAGACATTACGGTTAATGATAAAGGCGCCGTAGGTTTTGTGAAAAGGCCTAATTACGACGAGTTACTAGGCAAGCAACAAGAAGCAGAATCAGTCGATTTGTCGCAACCTAAGCCGCTATTGATGTCAGGCTTTTCTACTGCGCAAAGCCTTGCTCCTACAATCACACTTGGGCAAACCCCTAGTGCAAGCATAGAGAATAAAAAGAGGTTAGTATTATAAAATGGGTGTTTGATATTAAGAAATGAAATGGAATTTATCTTTCTATCTACAAAGGAAACACCTTCAAGCATGACATTTTTAAGCAGAATTAGCCAAACTTTCCAAAAAATAGCTAACACCATAACCCATTCAAAGTTGTGGTATCACTTTTGGGAATTTAGGTACAGAATGGGCTTTCGCTATATTCGTTGGTTATTAAAAATTAATGGAATTAAAGCACCGGCTAATAAAGATCCATTATGGCACTATTTGTTAGGTGAACTCACACAGCGGGCCAGCACCGAACCAAGCGGCATTGCTGTTAAAAATTTATATCTAATCAATAATCGCCTATTTAAAATTAGGGGATTTACTCTCATTAGTGTAATGAATAGCCCTGATAACATACGAAGATTTTGCAATTTAGATGCAAGAGACGCTTATTATATACTAGGTGGACTCATTCAATTACCCATCCTTAATGCTGGCAATTGGCATAAGGAAACGCGAGAAGAAAAATACCATCTTATTAAAACATTTGAACGAAAATCCTATGATATGTGGTTGCAAGTTAAAAAGTCATGCAGTCATCTTTCTACAACTTGGAAAAACGATAAGCATCTTCCTCATAATGTCAGTATGCAAGCGTTTTCCATACTAGGTGCAGTTTTATTCTCCTTAGATGAATTGCCTGATGAATTACTTGAATTAATCGAGAAATTTGAAAATATATGGGGCAATCCACACGATTTTAGAGCTGCCGAGCTGCATCAAAATGTCAGTAATTTTAATGCAATATCCCAGGATTTGCATCGACAGAGAAAGGATAAGCGCTTAGCACAAAATGATTTGCTCAATGTCCTGCATGATAAGCATAAATCGCGGCAGTATAATCTTAATACACCTGAAGATATTAACATTGCTGCCTATTTCACGTTTTTTGAAAATATACCTAAAGCTATGATGGGGCTGTTTACAACTGTCTTTTCAAAAGAGAAGTGGCGCACTCAAATTATGCAAGAGCGTAAGCGCCTGAAGGCTGAACTTCGTCTACGCGACCTAAAACCAGACTCTGAAGCAGGCTATCAGTATATTTTGAGTCACTCAGAAACTTTTGAACGATTCTACATGGAAGTGTTGCGGTTTTGGACTGTTGCTCCCGTATTACCTAGAGTTAACACTAATATTTTTTCAAATAAAATATTAGGATGGGGCTCTGCGATGAATATATCCGATGAACAAACATTGCCGCCAATGTCTATTGCGGTTGTGCCTCAATATGCGATATCGCGAAAAGAAGAATGGGAAGATGCAAAAAAATTCAACCCTAACAGGGCACAATACACATTCGAAATAAACAGTGCGGGTGCTGTTCAATCTAAGGGAATGACACCATTAGTTCAGGGGGCTGCCGATAGTTTTCGTGGTTGCCCTGCGAGAAAGTTTGCGCGTAAGTATACATATTCCATGTTATGGTGGTTTTTAAAATATAACGAATTAAAACTATCTAAAGAAGAGCGCAAAATTTTAAAGCAGCCACTTTCTCCAGATACTTATTATCGACCAATTGCTACAACTGAAACAAAACAAGTTTATGGGGAATTAAGAAAGAGCAAACGCTCAAGCTATTCAAATTAGTTATTACTTAGCTTTTTAAAGCCGCTTCATTTACTTGCGGGCTTGATTGTTTGCTTAGGTTCTCGATTTCTCGGTTTAGAGTGTAGCTTAGAACGGTTCTTATTATAACAATAATAACCAGTATCCCGACTGAGTAATAATCTGGGGTAGACATCGTACCAATTAAATCAGACGCGACAATGAACTCGAGCCCCAAGGTTAGTACGCGACCAAGACGAAGCCTAATACCATTGACGTAATCGTTTTCCTGCAGCATTTTGCTGGTGAACAGATGATAAAGGTATTGCCAAATAGCTATCACAACACCAATGAATATGATGCAGATCCCACTTAGGGAAATTGCATGCTGAATAAAGACCAATAGTTTGTGAAAGTCCATTGTGGGGCAATCCTGCCATGATTACTCCACTGTTATCGGTTAGATTAGTCCTAGGTTGAGTAACTACTGTTTATTATTCAGGGTTTGCATTGACTTGGGCTCCATATGCAATTTTTCGGTTCACCTTCTTAATAACCCATTCCTTGCTTAGATATCATCTGCCTTTATAATAGCAGCCTGTAATCAAGTGCTTTATTATGGGCAGTTTAGAGGAATTCATGAGATTTAAAATTTATCAGCTTTGCAGTCATTTAGAACAGCGTATATACAAGCTTGTTAGAGATGATGGTGTGCTTGATAGCGCTGATCACGAAACCAAAATCTATAAACTGAGCACTTTAGTCTCTCTTGCACAGGACATCCTAAAAGAAGAGGGAGAGCACCGTGCATATATAGAAAAGGTTGTGAAGCAACTTAATGAAATTGTAGCTCTATTTGAGTTGGGTGAGCCTGATTTTAAAACAGAAGAAAACATTCGTCTGTTACTCAGAAATATGCGCAGCGGCATAAAAGGTTTACAAACAGAGTTAAGCCTAGCGGATTTAGATGCAGACGATGAGTTGCCTGAATATCTGGATGAAGCGAATGAACCCTTTATTGATCCACAAACAGGTGAGTGTCATTATCCTACTGATCTTGAATTTTCAAACCAAATAGTTTGGTCATTTAACACCAATAGAGATAGATTTAAAGAATCAGCAGCTTATCTTGATGCAATGGAAGCGCTTACAACTAAGATGCAAAAAGCATCTCTTAAAGTTAAAGCTGAGTTTGAAACAGATTTGGGTGATGGCTTGACCGGCGTTGCCAATCCACGTATAGCAATCAAAGCTTCATTACAGGAAATGCTTAAAGCAACGAAGCGCTATTTTGAGCCAACCCATCTTGCTACAACAGAAGAAGTGGCCCGTGTATCACAAGCTTTCTATGAAAAGCAAAATGTTCAAACCGATCTTTGTGCCGGCTCCTTGATTGTTGCCGCTTGCGAAGCACTACGTTCCGTTCATCTATTGAAGGATGAACTCGTGCAACATGAGGCGAAATTGAGTTGGCAGGCTGTTGATTTAAGCTTACAAAGAAGACCTGCAGCTACGAACATAGGTAATCTTTTTATCAGAAATGTAGGATGTTATGGTCATCGTAAAGAGGGTGAAAAATCAAAGTTAAACATATTGGATGATTTTGATAACATTTCAGCCTATTCAGGTGAGGACAGGTTAAAGGATGTGATTGCTAAATATGGCGCCAATCCTAATCGGATTACATGTAAAATGCTGAATTTGCCTAATAACGCGCAAGGCCAAAAGCTACTGAAAAAATTCAAGAATGACCTTTTTCTGATCTTTTGTGCTGAAATATTCCGTTATTTCCCCGTTGAAGAGTCAGTAACGCGTGATGTGAAAAAAGTTCCTTTTTCTGTGGCATTAAGTATGGGATTAGAAATGTTATGCTCTGGAGAAGTTGAACTTGACGAATTGTTTGATCATGATGCTTCCTTGGGCTTACCTACTGGTATAGGCATATTGAATAATGATAAAGCAATATTTGCTAAATTTGAGAACCTAATTCAACGCTATCAGAGATATTTAGAAAACGCTTATTCAGGTGTTGAGCAATTCAAAAAAGTGTTTCCCCAAGGTATCGTAGTATGCGATAGTGCGCATCACGTAGAAGGTTTGCAAACGCATTTCGGTAGACATTTAAAAAAGCGCTCTATTCGTTGATATAAGGGGTTAATCTCGCAGCTGAGTGTCGCTTGGTAAAGTGTTCAATTTAGAATATTAATAACATGAAGGAGTAACATAATGTCTTTCCCAATGAATATTATCTACGGATACGTTGATGAAGTTGTAAAGCCACTGGCCGACTTTCTGGTTAATACGGTTTCACACCCATTGAATACTTTAGAAAGTCTTGCAACAACCGGCCTAGATGCGATTCAAAGCCATCCATATACCACTTTCACTGTAGTTGGTCTTGGGTTATATGCTATGCATCGTGGCAATTTAAGAATTGAAAATAATAGATTGCATGTTCAATTTAATGTTGATACGCCCTTAGGCGCCTGCCGCACGAGCACCACATACCGAATTGGACCAAAGCTCTAATCAATCGGGGCTTATGGCCCCTTCGCTTCTATTTGCTTGAAATCAAAAATCAAATATATGGGGACACCCCTCATAGTTATTTTCTGCTAAGAACAAATTTATGGGGACACCCCTCATTGTTATTTTGCTAATATCTTGACGTGGAAAAGTTGTAAATTTTTTAGAATTATTTTGATTAAACTCGTATTTGTGGCTAAGTGTTTTTAACAACCCATGAAAAAATTCACGATTATAAGAGCTGAAGCAATTTTGCTGATTTGTTTTTAGAAAAAAAATATTCTGGTGTTAAGCAGCATGTAAATAGCACTGATTTGCTCTGGATATCCCTTTGGGTAAACGCTTTCTGAATTGATTGCAAAATTCTGCCATGAAGACAGAATGTCCAATGGCATGATAGAAATGCTGCTCTAAATTTTCTGCTATTGAAAGCCAACCTGAAGACGTTAAATTAAGACGTGAAAGGATAGGTAATAACTTATCTGGAATTGAGCCTTTTTTGCCTTCTTTTAATACACGGCCTGTTGTATCAATAAGTTCTAAGTAATCTGATAGGGAAAAATCAATTTTTTGATGTTCTTTATCAGGCTCACCATTAGCAAAGGCCATTAAATGCGTAGGTTGCTTCAAAGTATCATATATTTTTGATTTAGATTTATGCCCCGAAGTCCCTGTGGCGGATCTTTTGTTTATTTTGTTGGTTTCGGATCTTATTGTTTTAATCCTTTCATAAATGGATGTAAATTCTGACTCCTCTGGTGTAGAAGCAAGATGCGCTCGTATCGGATTTAAGTCCACATATGCCATTGCCGCTAACACAGCACCTTCATCCAGCAGGGCTTGTGATTTAAAGCGGCCCTCCCAAAAGCGACCTTTACAATTGTCTTCTTGATTAGCATATACAGCCATATATTCGTTGATGCAGCGCATAAACCAGCTGATATTCATTAAGCGTTCACGCCAGATGGATACTTTCATGGCTATCAGCTTTTGATCTATAAAGGAATTGCCGAGCTTTGCAGCATCAATTGGAAATAGAGCAGACCAGCGTTCAATTACTTGGGCATCTGTCCATTTTTTAGCTTGCTGTTCATCAACAAACAACACCAAGTGATAATGATTGCTCATGACAGCGTATGCACAAATCTTAATTGCAAACGTTTTGCTGAGCTGTTTAATTTTCTTAACAAGCCAGTCTTTTCTATGTTCATAGTCTACACCTGTGTGATGATCTTTGCCGCATAGATAGCTTCTTCGAACGCAACGTGACATGCAGTGGTAATAGGGAGTTGCGTTCAAATCTACTTTGGTAGAGCGAGGTGCAGTCATCGTTCATGTTCTTAAATATAAAAATGAAAAACAACATTATTTTTACAGAGAAGAAATGATGATGGCAAGAAATATCGTATGCATTAATACATCATTTACAGTTGTTATGCTTGCTTTGAGGGGTGTCCCATTATTCCCTTTCCCTTGAGGGGGGTCCCATTATTCTTTTCCCAAAGCGTATTCAAAACGCGCTGACCAAGAGCGTAATAAGCTTAATACACTTTA
>CAZBZP010000027.1:7057-29277 GCA_964496435.1 Uncultured Candidatus Berkiella sp. | reverse complement strand
TCACCCTATGCTCTAACTTAAGTACAATGAAGCTGGGCACAACTTAAGGGGAAGGCATAATGCCCCCTACTTAAAGCGCGCCCCTTTATGGCTCTAAGGAGAAAGCTCCCTTTTCTACCGCTTAATGCGTTTAGCTGGGGATTTTGCTCCACTATCTCTTCGCTTTCTGTTCACTTCTAAAATCTCATTAAGCTTTAAAAAAGTTATTTCACGACGACCAACGCGTTTGTGCTTCGTGTTATGTAAGAGTGCCGGCGCTTCAATTACGGCAGCTTCAACAACGACTGGTGCCGCTTTTTGTTCAGCTTCTCTTAGCTTCTTGTTCATATGTTTTAATAGTTTAGTAGCAGGTTGCACATCACTCCAATGAAAAGGTTTTCGCGTCAGCGGATTGGTATGGCTTTGTTTGTACCAACTTTTTAATAGTGCATAATCAAAGAAAAAGGTTTTTAATTCAATTTTTTTCTCAGCATTTTTTACCACTTCTTGCTGCTCAGATATAGAAACGGGCACATCAATAACACCATGTGAAATGGGACAAATAAAAGGTGCATTGCGTGAATACTCAATCTTAGCCTCTTCAAAGCGCTCAGAAAACGGTTTTTTATCCTGGAGTTTTTGTACATACTGTCTTAGCGTTTTTCCACCAAGTTTCTCAAGCGGTCTTTCTTCTGCAAGAAAGAGCAGTCTATCTTCAAGAGATTCTATATAGCTTTCATTATCAGTGTTATCCAAAATGTTTTGAAACTGTTTCAAGGTTTCAGGGCTATAATCATGTGCTTTATCCTTAACTATTCGCTCGAGCATTACCTTATAATTGGATAGGTATCTTTGTTTTTCCTTAAGTTCTGCAAGACCATTACTGATCTGGCGTATCAACTCGTCATTTAAATTAGCTTCTGTATCTACTATATATTTATTAATCTGATTGCATTTAATATCAAGTAGACGAAATTCAAGGGATTCAACGTAGCTGTTATCATAAGTATTCGCTGTAATACTTTGGAGCAATTGCAGCGACTGGGCGCTAAAATCACTCGCTCTTTCTTTAACAAGCTGTTTTAAATTTTCTTGAAATTGCTGTTGTGACATGACAAAAGCGATAGTTTTAACAATCTGAAATACTATGTCTTCATTTAAGGTTGTTTCCGTTTTTAATATATAGTTATTTAATAAATAGCAAGTCAAATAAAAACCGGTTTCCTCTTCAACTATAAGATCTTCATCCGCATCATAATCATCTAGATATACTACAGCCTCTAGATATCGTTTTTGCGAGAGCGCAGAAACAAACAACATATCGGCGAGCACAATGTTATTTGATACCAATGCTTTTACTGAAGGAACTTCTAATAATTCAAATGTGAATTGATTCACCTTGGCAAGCGCTTTGGCAGCATGAAGAGCAAAGCCCCTACCAAGATCACGGTTTACAAGAAGACGACGGAGAAAAGGAAATTGTTCATTTTCTGTTAAATGCTGCAAAATTTGATTGTGATGTTTTTCAAAATGCCTCATTACGACAGGATTTGAAATAAGCACCTCAACTTGTTCAAAATCTTTATTTACGAGTGCATTAAAGAAATTAACCAAGGCTTGGGATTCTTCACTTTTATCTATATAGAACTTAAGCTTAAAGTAGAGCAACAAGGATTGCACTGACATTTTCATAGTTCTTATATTGCTAAGATTTGCTCCGTGATCAATTAAGGATTTGGCAAATTCCTCGTCACCGGAATTAATACATTCTTTAAGAAGCCAAGATGCAGACAAATCATCATCACTAAGTTTAAGACCGTGCTTGTAGAACAATTCTAGCATTTCTTTATTTTTTTTAACTAATGCGCAAACCAGTGCATTTTTAAAGTGATATCCACTAATGAGTGGATCTGCGCCATGGGCTAGAAGCAGTCGCGCAGCTTCAAGGTTTCCTTTCTCGACGGCATGGAGTAAGGGTGTCCCATTATCCATATCATAGATATTCGCATTCGCACCTTTAGTTAATAGCAATTCAAGCATAGCATTATTATTTTCAAATAATGCTTCATGAAGCGCAGAGCCTTTTCCTTCTATAGGCTGATAATTGATATCGATAGCTTCTGCTTCAACAAGCGCCTGCACGCAAGGTAAATCATTGTTTCTAATGGCATCTTGCAAAAAGGATCTCGGAAAAGCGCCCATTACTCCATTAGGATTAGCGCCTTGTTTAAGTGCATTTTTTATGCCTTGGGCATCCCTATTTCTCATACTATCTCTTAGCAACTGATCTGCGATAAGCTTTTGTCGTTTAGGAGATGAAGAAATTATTGATGGTCCACGTTTCATAATCACTCTACCTTTTTATTTGCTGCTCTAAAAAGTATCAGGTGAATTTTGAATGAAACGACACCTGAACACTATGTTCAAGTGACAGACCCGTTTAATCATTAAATCTAGGCAAGTTTTTGCAGCCAGTTCTCGTATGCACATCCTTTATTGCTAAAGCTATGTGCCCAGCCTTAGGTACTCGTTTTTGCGAGTAAAATAAGGGAGAAGACCCATCACAATTAGACTGAGTATATAGCTTGCGTCGATTCATGTCATATAAAACACGTCATGAACTGACTAGAGGTCAGGTTAGACTGAAGAACGGTAAGCGGGGGGATCCATAATAAATAGAATGTATAGGAACAGCCTTCAAAAGTGCATTCAGGATGGATTTCTAGCTGCTTGAAGCTCGTGCTCATAGGGTACATCAACAATGTAAATTGTATATAAAACAACTATGAGTCGACTATATGCCAGTTAAATAATCATTGGGAATGGATGTTTTATTTGAAAATGTTGCTCGAAATGTTCTTTTTGTTTTAGCTTTAAAAAGATGAGAGAAGCTAAATTTCGTAAGTGTTCTTGAACCAATTTTTACATTACGGTTTTTATTTTTAATATGATATTGGATTTCTACAGGGCTATTATTTATAGCGATTGAGCTTATTTGGATATCACCTTTTAATTCCTGGGCAAAACTTGCCAAAGTGTGCTCTAACCATTGAGCATCGTCTTTTTTATTAAAACATGAAACACAATACCCCATCTCCAAATCATAACTAGAATCAAGTGTGTCGATTTTCCCCCAAAACATCATTATACAGCTTAGATCATCAGCTATATAAAGGAATAATGAAATGTTATCCAAATTTTTCATTCTAATGATTGGAACAACGCAACCATCCGTCTCATATGTTAGGATGGTATCTGATGGTGAAATATCCTCCTCATGTTGTTGGAGAATTGCTATCATCGCTAGGATGAAATTAATTTGAGCTTGAGAAATGCTGCCTTGAGTAATAACATCTTCAGCCTCCCCAATATATTCATTAAAATAGCCATGAAATTCTTTTATGATAGGCGAAAAGCTCATATATAACTCAATATTACACTATGATTATCATCAAATTATATAATTTATATTGAAGTCATTATGTAATAATAATATATAGGTTATTAACGATTAGATAGATGGCCAATGTATGCGGATAAATGACCTCTTTTTTATATGCTAACCATCCCAAAGCAAGCAATATCGATTTTAAAACTTCGATTTTAGTTTTACTTGCTTCGAGGACGGCTCTACGCTTTTAGAACTATCGACCTAATTCTAAGAGTTTGCTTAAACCCTTAGCGACTTCATCAGCTGCCAACATCATTTCTTGGCTTTGAAGGCCATGGGTTGTGCTGTTATCTACGCTAAGCGTTGTGCTCTTTTGGGCAATAGACATTGAATTGAATGAAACAGTGAAGTTACGATCTTTCGTATCTAGCACTTTTTTCCCAAGATTTTGAGCTGACAGCGAAACTGTTTGCTGCAGCTCAGGCAAAACTTCTGGTTCATTTGCGGTAGGCAAATCTTCTTCAGCTGTGTCTTGCACGCTACTATCTTTGGTGTAATAGTCATAAGCTGCAAATCCAATATAGGCAACAACAGGAATAGCAGCTGTCAGAGGAAGCATATAAGGAGATATGTCAGCTTCAACTAAACCCTTGCTCAACATTGTGGGGGCATCCTGATTAATGAATGCAGTGGTTGAGTTTGAAATAATCTCATAGCCATTATCAACAACTATGTTAAATAGGTTCTTGGAAACATCTGGCATTGCAGCTATCATACTGGTCATGTTACTGATATTAGAAATCACACTCTCAGATACTGCTTTAATACCTAAATCTATCGTGGAGCTATTGACCATGCTTAAGCTTGGAATAATTGTAGCCTCTTCCATAATGCCAAGGTAGTGACGTGTTGTTTCAAGCTCTGGATTGAGTAAAAAGCTAACGCCTGTGGAAACCGTGTTAAAGATTGTGTTAAATAATGACATTTTGAATCCCTATTACCTATATTTTAAATTAAACTATTGACTCTTATGACGCTTGTATGATGTGTCACATGTGAAACAGTCATTAGTACGTCCACGCTTATTGCGTACAATATTTGGATTAATGTGGGAATCTGCGCCGCCAGTATAGAGCCTGTATAAGGGAATACTACGTTGATTATTGCTTCTGTTCTCTTCAGTAGTGTTAGCTGTTATGCCTTCTACATTTGTATCTTCCAAAGTTAGATTTGGTAATTCAAAAACAGGTTGAATATCTAGATTTGAAGTAAAATCAAATGTTGTAGCGCAATTAACAAGTGGTTTCTTCTTCGTCTTAAGCTTTTTTTCTAAGCGCATAATATCTTTATTGATTTGTGGCTTAAGGATCCCCTTGCTTGAAGGCTTGGTGAGAAAGTCTTTTTTAAGTGCTCTACTGGGCTTTCTGGGCAATACAACAGGACTTTTTTGGGTATCATCAGCAAATAACTTGCTTTTTCCCCAACTCAAAACAGAGCCCAAAGCTCTCGCTGATAATTCAACTGCTTTTAATTTAGCAGCAGTTACTAATGAACCTGCAGCGACACTCGCAATGAGGTTGTTATAAACGCCAGCCAAACCGGTTGTAACCAATGGAGAAGACACAGGATTATTAACTGCATGATAAATACCTGCGCCAAGTGCAACGCCTGTAATAAGCTGATTTGCACTGAGACTTGGTATATTACTTGTATTAGTGCTTACATTGGTTAATTCTTCTTCAGCTTGTGAAGCATCTGCTTGGATTTCTAAAAAACTGTCTAACATATGAATTTTCCTCATATAATTATGTCATAAATATGTATAATAAAATTTCAAGTGCACTATACCCACCAATTCAATAAATGCCCAGTTATAATTCAGCATTTATGACAAGGTGTTACCAACGCCCGATAAACCTCATGCATGCATCCATTTAAAATAAAAACATGTATTTTATATGAGAGCACATTTGCTATTGTGGATTTTTTGTTTTCATCAAGATGTTAAGTAAATTGTAGAAAATTAAACGACAAAGAATTGAGCGGGCAAAATGATAGAATACTCATATAGGTGCTTAGTTATAGCTCAATAATAAGCATTATAATTCGCATGCATTCATAAAAAACACATTAATCTCGTTTTAATCTATGCGAACTACAACCAATTATTATTTACACACTCTCCTTTTGGCAGTATTTTAGAGAAATGCATTGTTTCTACTGTTAGCCGTTTAACAGCATGCGTGTAGTATCTGAGAATCTTGAAGTATTGAAAAATATGGGAGGTTTTATGATGAAGTATATTATGCGATTCATGGGCACTTTAGTGATCTCTTTAATGTTTATAAATGTAGCGCAAGCAGCTTCGATAAATGTATTTTCTTTTAACGTGTTAGCGCCACCATGGGCAAAAGCTTCAAGTTACCCAAATTCAAGCCTACCATACCTAGATAGAACAATAAGAAGGCAGGCTATAATAAACACTTTAAATAGCATAAAGGATACAACAGATGTTATTTGCTTACAGGAAACCACGCCGATTGAATTTGGATATTTTGCTTCTGCATTGAAAGACTTTGTAGGATTACAAGCCAATCATGATCCCTCCTATTGGTCACAATATATAACGGTTGATCCACCTTGGGAGCTAAATGGAACGGCCATTTTTATCAAGAAAAAAGTATTTACAAATATCAATTTGTCGGATGTAGCTTTATCAGATAGCGGTAATCATGGCGCTTATGCAACAGCTACTATCAAAGGAACAAATCTTAAGGTGCGCATCATCTCGGTTCATCTTGATAGTGACACTGGTGGTAACAGAGATAAGGAAATGCAAGCCGCTATTCAGCTTATATCTGCTCCACTAGCATCCGTAGATATGATAATTGGTGATTTTAATTCATCACCAAATCAGGGCAACTATAGTGTTGATCTCACGAGAGCTGGTTTTGTTGATGTGTTGGATGCTGTTGGAAACACAGAGCTGACTACACCTTATACAACGGCCTATTCTAGCTCGAATAATTTTGGTGAATTAGATCACATCCTTGCACGAGGAGCAACACCTTTATCTGGAGATGTTATTGATAATAATATGTTTGTACTTTATCCTATTGTTTCTTCGAATGCCTATGAGAATGACCGGATCACAGCTAATTTAAAGCTCATTGGTTCTGATCACTTCCCAATCAAAGGCGCTGTTCAATATAACCCCTAGTGTCTTCATTACTACGCTAATACCTACCCTAAAACTATTTAGGGTAGGTTTTTTAGGGCACACAAACCCTTTATGTTAATGTACACTGAACGCCAAGAAGGCTACCTTAGAATGTGATTGATATTACACTCAATCTACAATGCACCAGATGGTCAATCTAGACTAGAAATATCTTCAGTTCTTAGCTGATAATTGTAAGCTAGGGGATATTTTTGAGCATTTCATTGTCCAATAAATGAGGGCATTCTAATTAATATTACTCCGTTACTAGATATAACAGATAGATATATTTTATATTGAGGAAAATGCAATGAGCAGCGCAGAATTACTATCGGTATTAAAAGGTAATGCATCCCTTGATGTAAAATTCCGAGAGTTTAAAAAAGAGCGCGAAACATACTATCGTATGCCTACAAGTAGTCGCTATTATCGTTTGGTAGAAGCGCTCAAAAAGGAATGTCGAGGTAATCTATTTGAACAGATGCTCAACTTGGGACATAATGGCTATCAAGGTTTGTGTGCCATATTAGATCATGCTCAATCTGATGCCGAAATATGTCAACTCCTTAATGTAAACAAGCCCACAGACCTAAATAGCCTTGTTCCAGAAATCAGAAATTATATTTTAAATGCAAAACCAGACGAAATAAATACGCGAATACAAATAGTCGGTCAATTGGCAAACAAAATTAAAGAAGTTTCCTCAAAGGTGCATGCCAGCCAATATGCCATATCAAAAATGGTTTACGATTCAAAACCAATTGATACTGCAGATTTTTTTACTTTGCGCCAAGATGCAAATAACAGTCTACTTTTAGAAGCGATAAACGGGAATAGACTCGATATTGCCATAGCCCTGGTTCAACATTTTCCTGCTATTATAGCTGTCGAAAATGAACAACACAAAAATGCATTAAGCGTGCTGTTAAATCACCCAAATTATTCACTTGAACAAAAAAAGCAATTTTTAACCTCATTGGTTGCGAGCAATATCAAGCTTGATCAAGTTGTCGATAGCCAAGGCAATACTATTTTGCATGAGCTCGCTAAAATGCCCAATGTAGATTTATTGAAACATGCATTAAGTCTTATACCACCAAATGCTGATCTCAACCGCCGTAACAATCTAGGTGAAACCCCATTTTATGTGAGCGTAGCACATAACCAGATTAATGTAGCACAATTTTTAATGATGAATGAAAGTGTTAATATTGATACACCAACCTTAGATAATCATAGCCCTCTTGGCATAGCATCAGAAAATGGAAATGCTGAACTTAAGAACATGATTCTAAGAAGAAAAAATGAAATAAATGACCATACCTTGGCATTGCTAAGAAAAGCCCCAACTAATATCCAATCTTTGCCTAAACAATTAAATACATTCTATTCACACAATAATACAGGTGTGTATCAAAATTTAGCGCATTTAGGTGCTCACCTGGAACCTTTTGTTATTGCTGAAACGATTACAAATTTGGCCGAAAGAGACGATCTCATCAATGGTGCAACCTTTTTGTTAAATGAGCAAAATGGAGGAGTGCATAAATATCAATGTGTTGAGTTAGTAGCAAATGATGTTCAACGTATTGTGGCATTTATATCAGAAGAAACAAATTCAATAAAAATTGTTTGTTCTGCACCTAATGATTTTGATGAGGTTGTATCACAAACGCCACAAATGCTCGAACAAAGAAAAAAAGTCATGCCAGAAGCTGTGCGTGCCTTAAATGAATTGCTTAAAGGCAAAAACAATCCATGCTCCATCGAAACGTATGGTAAGGGCTTAGCAGGACGTGATGCCAATTATCTGAATCTATGCCTGATGGAATCCATGACAAAAAATGTAGCCACAATAAATCCAGATCTTGTTAAAGAAAAAGCAAAAGCAGAACAACTAAAAGGGAATGTCATTCAGCGTACCTTAGATCCTAAATTGCGACAGGAAAATTATGATATACAGTTTAAGCAAAAAATGGATAAAGTGGTCGAAGTATCGACGCGCGATTCTAAGCAAAAAGAGCAGATATTACGAGAGCTTATAGCGCAAGATATTCCTCAGGAATATAGACAACATCTTGACCGTATTTCACATATTGGCATTCATGTAATCAATCCTGCATTTGAAATGGACCATCTTGATGCAAGAGCTATGGAGGCAGCTTACGATTGTTTACACAAAAACGCAGGGCTCTTTTTAGAATATAATTCACAAATAGCTGAAGGTGGTTATTTCCATTTACTAGGCGAAGAAACTCCTTTTGTTGGCTATGAAGCTCATAATTTATCAAAAAAGTGCTTTGTTTATCGTTTCAATGACAACAACTATGAACAAATTTTAGCAAGTTTAAAAGAATTAGAAAAAAGAATAATGAGCGCTGAGAACAATGTAAAACAAATAGAACGTAAGAAAACTGATGCGCAACCTCAGGAAATAGAAGCTCTTAACCGTCAAATCTATGATCTTTCCCAACGCATTAGACCCTTAAGAAGTGAATATGAAGAAAGATTGCAGGAATTAATTAGGATTGTAAAATCAACAGATGCTGCGATTGTATTTGCAGATTTTCAACCTCAAAGCATGTCCATCAATTTATTAGTAAATAATGAAAAGAGCCGTCCTCAATTTGCCTTTGCGCGTAGCTTATTTGGGTATGGTGAAGAAACAGGCCCCAAAGCATTAGATGCAACAACCACTTATAAACTAAATAGAGTCGATAGCACTCGTACGGTCAGCAACGTGCTTTCAGATTTGGGCACTTTTGCAGATGCCTATAAATTCTCGATTTCTCAGATACGGGGATTACCAAAAGCTATAACCCTATTTGCTAAGGCTGCTATGCCACTAAATGCACTGGGCGCAGGAGTTAACGTGCTAGCGAAAATGGACAATATGACCGGTAACTACATTTGGCCTAAAACAGTGATTGCTAATCGAGATCCGAAAAATCCCAAAGAAGTAATCGAGGCAGTAACTTCATTTTCTCAACGAGTTTACATGTCAGATCAGGTTTCACAAAGACATTTTTATGAAGACAAACGCAAGAATGTTTTGTTTAGCTGGGACAATGAAAAATCAGTTAATGCTAGTATTAATACTTTGTTGCAAAAGAGATTATCTGAGGTAAAAGAGAAAACTGGCGATAAATTTTTTGCCATTAATTTAATATATAAAGAATTTGAAGTGGCATCTAAAGATGCCCACAAAGTGATTGATATATCTGAGCTCATAGTGAAAATATATTCGCAGCTGCCTCCCCAAGAAAGAGCGCAGTTTAAAAAAGGAATTGCAGGATTGTCTGATGCAGGGTGGAAACATAAAACCATGGGTATGTTGGCTTCTACAGATAGCCAATTTAAGAAAATGTATGATCAAATTGCGCAAATCAGAAGGGCTAATAATCTAACAACGCCTCCTTTAGAAGCACTACATAATCAACTTGATATGATTGACAGAAAACCAGGACCACGTAATTTGAGGATGTCGACTTAGCCTGAGTACAATGAGCGTTGTGCTCATTGTGCCCAACTCGGGAACTATGAAGGCATTCCTAACTCATAACCACATTATCATAAAAATTACTTATGCATATTTCTTGATGACCTCGAGTAGATTTACCACGTCTACATTATTAATATCTTCTTCCTGAATTTTATTCTGAGTAATTAATTTACACAAAGCTTTTCCACACTGCCATTGTAAGGAATGCCTACCTGGGGTGCATGCTAAAAGTGCATCATATTCTTCAATTGATTCTGGTAATAATTTTATCAAGGTTAGTAATTTATCAAATTGTTTTTCCCGAATAAGCGTTTCAAGAAAAATTTCATCTGAAACTTCCTCATTAGGATCAGCGTTTAACTTAAAATGATGAAACATCTCCATGAGACTGTGATAATCATCTGATGATATTTCCTTCAAAGCAGGATCGCTTGAATTTTCCTTTTCATCTAGCAAGAGATCCTTGTAACGAATATTGAGACCCACTAATTTGTAATTTCTAAAGAAAATAGAGGCACTTCGCATTAAGCCTGAGAATCCTTGATCAAATATAAAATTAGAAGCCCCTACGGTTGTAATCGCACTCCACATGAACAGCGTCATGATGCCAGCAGACTCAATCGGTTTTATAGATGAAAAACTTATCCATGCCGTTGCCCCATAAATGAAAAAAGCAAAAAGCATTGCTAAATTTGTCCCAAATAACTCTTTCATTCTTTCTTGTGTTTTGTTGTTAATTCCGTTTAGCTTTTCTATGGCATCTTGAGGATTACTTTCAATTAATTTTTTTATAATTTTGGATTGTGATTGGGTTGGGCCTATTTTCATCATATTCTCAGTTGAATCTTCGTCTGTTCAAATGACGCTATATTATTTCAGCATTTAAAGGAATACAAACAAACCTAAGGGTTAACCACAATAAATACGATGAGTTTAGTGATAATTAGGAGAAAGTTAAAGATTTGTAGCGATATTTACGTCGCTATTATCAGTTAAGATTTTAAAAATAACAAAGGGTGCAGCTCTCAATGCAAAAAAACAATTGAGCTTAACACCCTTTTCATGTCATCGCTAAGGAGATACAGCAAAGGTGCACACAAGCGTAATATCACCGTCTGCACTTGGAACACCACCTCTTGAATCACATAAAGCGTTAAAGTCTGCTTTGTAACCAGCGTCAAAAGGAGCAATTATTGAAGTACAACTCAAACTATTTAGATTTCCATTATTAGGATCTAAAAATATCTCATAAAACGCTGTAACTTCACTACCATTACCTTGTGCTAATACACAACTTTGACATAATCTGTTTAATGTTTTGCCGTTGGGTGCTTTGTTTACGCTTATATCATGACATCCTTGAATGTATGGCGTGCATGTTGGGCTTCCATAGCATACGGCACTTGCCGCGAAACTTTGTGATGTAAATACAAGCAATGAAATTGTACATAAATATATTTTAAGTTTGTTCATATAAACCTCTAAATAATAAAGGCACTGATCTATTAAATAACAAAAAATTTATCTAAGTAAAATATTTATTTTTCAGAACTTATTGATTTTGATAGATGGTATAAATCTTATAAAAAATGAGTACAAAACGAGAATTTTCGTGACCTACAAACAAATACTCTTAGAATAAACATATCAAAATTGTTGCAAATATATTAGCGGGATTTCGAGGATCTGTATTCTAAATTATAGGAGAAATATCAGGACACTCCTCAAAGAAAGCATAGCAACTGTAAATGATGTTTTAATGCATAAAATATGGCTTATATCCGGATAATGCACCCAGGAATTTCCAACATATGCACATATCCCCTTTCTACCAGACGAGCATAATCCTGTGCGCCAGAAACTGTTTTTTCTTCTGTCAATCATGTTTCGTTTTAGGTCATGCTTTTTCTTTTTTTTAATTTACATTTGTTCTTATGTGGCGCAAAATATATGATATCTATCCAAAGTGCATACTTCATATCAAATGACATTTATATCCTTAGACATAAATGTCAGGGAGGGTATATGCGCACATCAAACATTATTAAATTAGTTGGTGTTCTATGCTGCTGTTGGTTAGCGCAAGCTCAAGCAGCCTCGGTATGTAATGCCTATTCTAATTCTACTCTTAATTCTATTTGTACTAAGTATTGTGATAGCCTTGATTGCGACAATCCTCAACATGATCCTTCCCTTAACCTCCAGTGTATTGCAAATTTCTTTAAGTGGAAGTTAGC
Organism: Uncultured Candidatus Berkiella sp.; assembly: GCA_964496435.1. Classification (GTDB taxonomy): domain Bacteria; phylum Pseudomonadota; class Gammaproteobacteria; order Berkiellales; family Berkiellaceae; genus Berkiella. The sequence goes on along the minus strand of CAZBZP010000027.1, from coordinate 16,948 downwards.
ATCAAACGGTGCAGCCATCCCCTGCCCAAGTGATGCACTTATGGTTTCTAATACTATCAACGGTATATTCGATCAAACAGCAACAGCTAATGTTGGAGATGAGATCCATTACACCATTACGGTTGTAAATCAGAGTAACCGCTATGTTAATGTGACCTCAGTTGCAGATGAATTTAATAATGCCTCCCCAACAACACCAATCTCTTGCATATTTAATCAAGGCTCTGCTGTTTTGCCTGGCTGGTTGGCTCCCATGAGTTCAACCTCCTGCTCATTTGCTCATACCATTTCAGAGCCTGCAGGCAGTTCATTCACAAATACGGCTCTCGTTAACGGTCAATATATCTTGGGCCAAAAGGTTAAACCGGCCTCAGCAACATCTGTAGTGAATGTCAATCAATTAACCATTGTACCTTCAGTATTAACTGTAGGGGTATATGGTACATGTCAAACACCAAACGTTGGCTCCACTACTTTCACTGTCGCTATAAATAGCGGTGGTGGTTCTATTCCAGCTTTAAATGTCAGCCTAAGCTCTGGAGCCCTAGTAACACAAACCAATAATTGTGACGGTTCAGTAAATCCCTGTAGCATAACTGTAGCCATCGCACCGGATGCTCAAATGCCTCTATTCCCAGGAAGTCAAGTAGATGTGCTAAATATCACTGCACCCAATGGAGCAATGGTCAGCCTTAATGTAATAGGCGCTAGAACAGACAGAGTCTTATGTTTGCTTCAATAATAAGTAGGATGATGGAGGGGTTGTCTAGAATATATCGGGAAGAATATATCGGGACACCCCTCAAAGAATATATCGGGAAATATATCGGGACACCCCTCAAAGAAAGTTTAACAACTCTCAATGATGTCTTAATGCATACAATATTTATCGCAACACCAGTTTAGTTTCTCAATCAAAAACCTTTTTAAGAACTGGGTCTATGAGCTTCTTTCAATTCTATTATTGGAGATATATGAGGGGTGTCCTCATATATCTTTAGTATATCTTTAGTGTTTAGAACAGCTTTTCAAAGCATTAAAGGCAAATTCTGCCTCTTCTTTAGAAGCTGATGTCGCAACATCACCTAAGGAAATTATCCCAACAGGTGCTTTATTATCATCAAGAACCACAAGACGTCGAACCTGTTTACTTTTCATGAGATCAGCTGCTTTAGTGATTGTGTCGCTTATACCACAGCTTTCAATAGATTTGGTCATAACATCTTTAGCAGTCAAGTTGGTTAAATTAGCATCTTTAGTTAATGCCCTAATGACAATATCCCGATCTGTGATAATCCCTAAAACTTTATTATTGTCTTTTACAATCACTGTGCCAAAGTCACCTTCTTTCATTTTGGTTGCAATTTTGGACAATGTTTCATCGAGTGTAACGCAAACTGGGTTTGTATGCATGATTTGAGATACAGTAGTCATTTTTTACTCCTAAAAGTGGAGAGAGCAATAGGGATGTTATAGACCATTAGATCGATGAAAGATACCGTGACATAAAGATATTGGGACATCCCCCAAAGAAAGCTTAACAACTGTAAATGTTGTTTTAATGCATACAATATTTCTTGCATATCTCATTTCTAGTCTGTAAAAATGTTGCCAATCTTGAAATTCAACAATTGAATGTTTGTATAGTCAAACATTCTAAGCCCTTCCCTTCCCCTAAAAGACGGAACTTTTGTATTTTTAAATTCGTCAAAACAACAAAGAATTTATTTTAAAAGGTGAATATACACCATGAGCACCCAAGGACCAGAAAAATCAGAAGACAAAATAAATATATTGCTTGGTAGAATAAAAGATGCTGAAACGGAATTTGGCATTTCACTTAAAAACTACAATAGACTGACCAATCCACGGTTAAAGGCTATGGCTGAAGATAGGATGAACATGCTGCTTACCAGCATCATAAGATATGCTGTTGAAGGGATACCAAAAGAATATATTGGGTCATATCCTGATTGGATAAATAATAACCAAGAAAAAATTCAAGGATGGCTACAAACTGAGGGAATTTCACAAAGCACCATTACAGAGGTTAATGAACTAATCAATTCAAAGCCTGCACCTTCTCCACGAACGCATGCTGCACCTCCACCACGCCCAGATACTAGACCTAGAGCAGATAGTTTTAGGACACATCAACAAGCGCGTGAACAGGCAGCAAGAGGAGCCGCAGAAAATAGAGATCGTGAAAGAGCAGAACAAGATGAAAGACCTGAAGTCGTTGCTGAGCGTAAACTTGCCTTTGATACAGTCATGAAAGATCCTGAGCAAATCTTAAAAGATTATAAATCAATTCTTGGTGCTAGTAGAGTAACAGCGAAATTTAGCGCTAAGGGTAAATCTAGCAGAGAAGATATAGAAAATATTGTCAAATTATTTAAGAAATTACAAAATGAGCATGAAACAGATTGGCAGGAAAGTGCTAAAGCAGCTTATTGTTATGTAAAATCAATTTTCGATAAGTATGATGTAAAATTTTATGGTATGGGATACGAAATAAAGCACCAAAACCCTGTCGCAGATGCTTGTTATAATTATATGACTCAATTAGGAAGATCTGTCACAAAAGATTACATCAACATAGATTTACTATTTCAAGGAGGTAAAGCTCGTGATTATGTACGGAGTTGTGAAGAAAAAATACAAGCATTTGATAGAGAGAACCGAAACGCACCTAAAAAAAGATAATTTTTTTTAGTTCAAAGTTACCTTTAAAACAACTAGTTTTCTTATCCTGGTCCCGATTTAACTTTTAGATAGTTATCGGGACATCTCCCAATAGTTATCGGGACATCCCCCAAAGAAAGCTTCACAACTGTAAATGATGTATTAATGCATACGATATTTCTTGCAAAAATCATTTCTTGTCTGTAAAAATAGTCTAAATTTAATTAATTCTCTATTGCAGAACAAATGCCATGACAGCACCACGCGCTAGCAAAGTTGATTTAAATGCAACACCCTTTTACCACTGCATGTCACGATGCGTTCGAAGAAGCTATCTTTGCGGTAAAGATCTCCACACAGGTGTGGATTATGAGCATCGAAAAGGCTGGCTCGTTGCTAAGATAAAACAGCTTAGTAAAATATTTGCTATTAAAATTTGTGCCTATGCCATAATGAGCAATCATTATCATTTGGTGTTGTTTGTTAATAGCTCTCAAGCTAAAAATTGGACAGATGCGCAAGTCATTGAACGTTGGGCTGCCCTATTTCCTGTCGATGCTGCAAAATTGGGTAATTCTTTTATAGATCAAAAGCTGATAGACATGAAAGTAGCTTTATGGCGTGAACGATTAATGAGTATCAGTTGGTTTATGCGATGCATTAATGAATACATCGCTATTTATTCCAATCAAGAGGACAATTGTAAGGGACGATTTTGGGAAGGTCGCTTTAAATCTCAAGCGCTGCTTGATGAAGGTGCTGTCTTAGCTGCAATGGCATATGTTGATTTAAATCCGATACGCGCTAAAATTGCTTCAACGCCTGAAGAATCAGAATTTACTTCTATTTATGAAAGAATTAAAACCGTTAACGCAGAAACCATGAAGAAAAATAATACACAACCTGTGAAACCTTCAGGGGCTAATCCTATTTCGAAAATGTGTGACAGAATAAAACAGCCCTCATATTTAATGGCATTTTCAAATGGCAGACCAGACAACGGCAATCCTAAAATTGATTTCTCTTTATCCGATTACTTAGAATTGATTGATTCAACAGGCCGTATTATACGTGATGATAAAAGAGGCTCTATTCCGCATAAGATGTTACCCATCCTCACACGCCTTAATTTAACATCTTCAGGATGGTTCCAAATGGTCGAAAATCTTGAGCAGCATTTCTTTCACGCAATAGGACATTCACTCATAATGGCTGACTTCTGCAATCAATTTAGAAGCAGACTACCTAAAGGGATAAGAAAAGCCTCGCAGTGTTATCAACAAGCTGCTTAATTACTAAGCACATCTTAAGATTCAATTTAAAATAGAACTTTCTAATAAAGTTCTTTCAACTCATCTGCAGATTATCTCGTTCCACCATCCAAATCCTTATGAGCAAAATAGCTACTTGTTTTATAAAACTATTATAAAACTATTTTAATATTAGCTGTGCGAATTTATGAGGGGTGTCCTCTCTTATATTTTTTCTTTGTTTTTATGAACAGGTGTTTTTCTTTTTCTAACAAAAATGATGATTCATCAACATCATTATCAACATATAAATCGACATTATTATCAATATCATTATCACTAACACTTTCTAGTGTAACCACCGAGCTACTAGAGAAATAGATACCAGAATGCGAAAGCAAGTCAGATGTAAACTCTTCTTCTTTAGGTAATTCTGGCAATACCCACATTAGTTGATTAAACGCATTATCAAAAGCTGTAAAATCGGGTTTATCTTCAGCTTTGAGCAATAGCTTTGATAATTGTTTTTTAAGTTCAGATAAGGTTTCCTTGGTGCTCTTATGCGATAGATTTACGACAATGTAATTTGCAGCATGCTTAATTTCATAAACCTGAGAATAGCTAGCCAAGGCTTTTAAGCTTGCAATGGCTTCATTCATTTCCCTTATAGAAGTATCACTACCAGCTAACATAATCACCTCCGGTGTGTAAATGTACCTAAAAAGGATTGTAGTATAGCTGCAGTTGTTTGGATATGGGTCAAATAACCAGTAGATTACAATGTTTGTTACATGACAGTATCAGTGAAGTTTCCTTAGATATTTGAAATAAGTCACTATTTTGTCCCTTTATTAAAATGTGCAGCAAATCAGTAATAGTTTGTTTGAACAGTCATACTTACTATGCACTTTCATTCCCCTATTATAAATTTGAAACTTTTGTATTTTTAAATTAGTCCAAATGACAAAGAATTTATTTTAAAAGGGAAATCTACACAATGAGCACCCAATGACCAGGAAAATCAGAAGACAAAATAACTACATTTCTTGGTAGGATAAAAGATGCTGAAACGGAATTTGGCATTTCACTTAAGAATTACAACAGACTAACCAATTCACTCTTAAAAGCTATGGCTGAAGTGCAGATTTATGAGGGGTGTCCTCTTATATCCTCTTAATGAGGGCTGTCCTCTTATATCTCTCTTATATCTCTGTCGCGCTTTACGCTACAGGTATATTTTAATTCATAATGTTAAAATCTGCGTCCCTAAAAATATGAATATGAGCGTATTATGATAGCTGGCTCGACTCTCAATGAAAGTTCCAATCAAGATTTAAAAGCAGATGATGAACTCACTGATAATTTCCGAATTTTAACACTCGATGAATTACCGAGTGACGCTAAAGAAATTGTAAGCAATGCATCCCTAACTAAAACAAATGACATTAAAGCTGATGCGCAGCAAATTTTAGCAGAGCAAAATGAAATGTTAGAAATGAGCAAACAATTTGACTTAGCTCATGAAAACACAAAACATATTTTAAGAGAAGAGTTAGAACAAAGAAACAAACGAGAAATTGATGAGTATTTAAAAACCTTCCGTCAACATATGTTATTAAAGCAAGAGAAAGCTCAAAATGAATTAGAGCAAATAGCAAAGGCCGCATCTTCAGCTCTAAGAGATAAACTATATGAAATTAATAAAACACTGGTTGCGTACTCACAAAGTAGTGAGGCGGAATTTGAAAGAAAGTTAGAAGATATACAAAAACAACATGAACAAGATCTTAAAAACATTGAAGAAAAGGCAAAGGAAAACTTTGAAAGGAAGCGTAATAGTTTTGAGGTAAGATTTGCAAAATTTAAAGATTATTGCGCAGATGAAATTGTAAAGACACAAAATGAAGCTACAAAGAACCTCCTCGACTTTTATTTAATGAAATTAAAAACTGTATTTACGCCATCGCAAGCAATGACGCTTTCGGATGTTTTCGTCTATTCCTACAAGCAAGGTCTTATTAGTCAATTAATAGTGCTTCCCAATGATTATAGACAATGGCTTGAAAATTCCTATGTGCTTATTTTTTGTCAATCCAAATTTAATGATTATCATAATAAGACAGTTCCATCACCACGAGCGATTTTCACTATTTTATTGTTGTTAGCAATTGCTTTGAAAAATAAAGATATATTTCAAGCTTTTGATGAATGCTTTGATGAGTTCTGTAATTCGATGGGATTACTCTCTAATGATGATGCTATTGTCAGCTTTAAAAAGGAAATTTATCATCTCATGTTTGCGCAGGATGATGTACGTTATACTGGTTTTTATTGGCATTATAAAGCGTTTGAGCTTCACTTAAATAATCTTAATTTTCAGGCCCTCAATGAAATGGAAGATAACCAAGGTTATGCAGGCTATTATGGTTATTATGTAGAACAACCTGCCCAAAGCTACAATCCAGGCTATCAGAGTCATTCTCAAAGAAATGCACGAAACAAGCAGCATAATTATCGCAATAACAATAACAACAACTATCAACCATCAGGGCGCATGAAAAACATGTAAATCTTGTTTAGATAGCCTGAGATATCGGGATACCCTACAAAGAAGAGTATTTGAGGGGTGTCCCATATAAATAAATTAAGTGATATTTAAACGACCTATTTGCTCTGTTAGCTCATTCACATTTGTGTTTTCAGCAGCAATCTGCCTTAGTCTGGTCTTCATATCATTAATTACTGAAATCCCATAATATTTATAAGCAAAGTCTAGCCAGACTTTATTACTGAGATTAAGCTCTGTTTCCCACTCCGGATCCACCAGCCACAAATCTTCGCTTACTTTTTCTTGATATATGGTCCATGCATGTGTTCCTCTGAGGTTCCCATCTTCCTCGAAAATAAAAGAACGATACATTCTTACCTCACCTGTTGGCAAACATTGATTATCAACTAGATGAGCAAGCAATGGACACGCTATTAAAGCTTTATGACGGCAAACACTTATTCTATTTTCAATAAATTCATTTATTATAATTGGTGGATTAGCTTCATTCGTTATGTTGTGATGTTTTTCCTTAAATTCTTTTTCGTATTGTTGAAACAATTCACCATTGGCGCTATTTGTTAAATGTTTTATTTGTTCGTTCACAATTTTTAGGACATCTGAAACAGATTTCCCGCGAGATGCTTCCAAGACATCTTTTTTTATTTTGACCATAAACTCATCGTTTTCATCAAGAAAAAGTTTTTCTCTACCTTCCACTGCCCCAAGACTAACCCATTGCTTATTGCAATTGCTAACCCAGTCAATAGTAAAATTCACAACCCGCCATTCTTTATTGTCGTATTGTTCAATGACACGATCAGTTCCCCAGTATTGAAGTACCATGAAAGGACTAAATGGCTTATTCTGTGGATCGAAAATAGGTTGGGGATTAGGATTGTAATTAGGTTCGAGATTAGGATTGATATTATAGTCAAGCTGTAAAGCCGAATATCGTTTGTAATTATCATACATGCTATAGGCTATATACAACACATTGCCTAATAACCAACTACCAAACAAGTAAGGATGTTTTTTTATTGCGTCTTTTGCGTAAGCCACTATACCAGTTATCATAGAAAACCCTTGGCAAATTCAAAAGAATGCAAGGGTACAATATTGTGCAGTGAAATGCACTTTTTATAAACGCAAATTTTTATAGCCTAACATATTTTGTCGCATTAAAAATTACAAAGAATACTCAAAGATTGATTTGGCAACTTTTTAAAAGAAAACCTGGTAACAAACGTACCAGGACAGCCCTCAAAGTTGGTAAAAATACTTTAAGTAATCTATTAATGCATATATTATTTCTTACTATATAAGTATGGTTACTCAATTTAAAGCTATTTTAAAAATATTTTTTATGAGTACCCTAAAATATTATTTGCGAACATATTAGGGGTGTCCTCATCTAGTTCTATCCTCATATGTTTCTAATTTTCAGCATTAAATGGCACAAACATAGATTCAGGTAACACTTGCCCACCATCCACTACAAGTGTTTGCCCTGTAATAAATTTCGCTTCATCAGATGCTAAAAATAGTGCAGCATAGGCAACATCTTCTGGTGTGCCAAGCTTTCCTAGTGGTACCGCTTTTTTCTGTAGTTCTGCATATCCGCCCCCTACTTCAGCAACACCCTCTGTCATGATAATCCCAGGTTCAACAGCATTGATGCGGATATTAAATTTTGCAAATTCAATAGCTGCAGTTTTTATAAAGCCTGTGATCCCAGCTTTAGAGGCAGTGTAATGAGAAAACCCTGGCAAACCAACTTGAGGGCCAGAAATTGATGAGGTTACTACTATCTGTCCTTTATTTTGCTTTTTCATATAGGGTAAGCAAGCATTGGTTGCCAAAAAGACGCTTGTTAAATTTGTGCTAATGACTTCATTCCATTGCGCTAATGACATTTGTCCTAACCAAGCTTGAGGATAGATCCCCGCGTTGATGCACATTACATCAATGCCGCCAAAACAACTCAGTGCCTTATCAACCATGCTATTCATATCATGCTCATTCGCAACATCAGCAACGTAATATTCTGCAATACCATTTTCTTTTCTGATCTCTGCCACAACGCTCATAAGTGCTTGTTCATTTCTGCCAACTAATAAAAGCTGGCCGCCCTCTTTGGCAAAAACATTGGCCATGCCTTTACCAATCCCTTTACTGGCGCCGGTTATAATAATCTTTTGATTTTGCAGACGTTGCATACTTCACCCATTCATATTTAATTTGAGCCATAAAGCTATCATGACTATGAGGACACCCCTAATATATTTTCGCACGCCTTGAGGGAGAAACACTACCAAGTTAGTTTTTCACCTTATAATTTAGGATATTTAAGGGTTCTGTGAACGGAGGAGTTTTTATGAGGGGTGTCCTCAAAGTCTCTTATCACGATACTAACGACGTAAGGGATAAAAGACGATGGAACTTATCGTAAAGAACAAGGGTTTAAAGAGGTCGTATTAATTATGAGCGTGTGCTTGAAAAACTAATATCTATTTAAATTCTTTTGCGTCATAGCCTCAACAGTTGGCAAAGAAGCTTCATAATGACTTTGCTTTTTCCCTAAATCTACATATCTTTGGGATGAGAACAATTCTTTTTCACTATAAATTGTATTGCCATGCGTATTTGCATTTGCTGCATTCATATCCTTTTTGAATTTCAAATTTTCAAGAGGATTGTTAGTTACGTTAACTGAGTTTGCTTCTTGATGGTCCAGCGTAATGTCAGAAATGTCTGGGGAAATATAGTTATAGGATTCAATGCTATAAGCAGAGGTATTTATGATTGAAAGAAGGAGAATTGAATATTTTAACGACATACCTGCCTCCATGGTCCTTATGGAATTCCTTTAGATAAGTAGCATTATATCTCAGTATGTTCTAAGCACAACTAGAAATATCTACCATTTAAGCACTATGAGGACACCCCTCGTATATTTTTAATTGGAATTTTTATGAGGGGTGTCCTCATATGTTCTAACTGGCGGACCAACGACGAAAGTGCAGACTTTATCTACTCAAAAAGTAGAGAAAGAGCCGGATGCTAAACGTCGTCGCAGACAGTAAGGCCAATGCCCAACATTCATAATCCCCCTCATCCGGCCCTACGGGCCACCTTCTTCCCAAGGGGGCGAAAGGATAAGAAAAGGGGAGCGGCCGTGTGAGAAGGATGGTGTCAGACACCTCAGTTCAAGCCGCAGCTGCCGCTGCGGAAGATTGCAGGGGTGTCCTCATATGTTTCACTCAAATTAGTAAAATAATATAGGATTTTTTCTTTAAAAAGTGAGAGCATCAAGCGCAATAAAGCCCTCAGCTTGGCTACTCCAAAGTTTATTGTATTATTTAATACTTTATTTCAATTATCTCCAGTGTGTAGTGACCTTGAGGT
>CAZBZP010000027.1:0-6957 GCA_964496435.1 Uncultured Candidatus Berkiella sp. | reverse complement strand
TTGTATTATTTAATACTTTATTTCAATTATCTCCAGTGTGTAGTGACCTTGAGGTGTATTGACTTCAACAGTATCACCCTCTTTAGATTTCATTAATGCTTTTGCAACTGGTGAAATGTAGCTTATTTTATTATTTGCCACATCTGCCTCATCAATACCAACAATAGTAACTGTATTTGTTATTCCATCTTGTTGTTTATAAGTGACTGTAGCACCAAAGAAGATCTTTTTTTGTCCCTTTTGTAAGTTTGAGTTAACAATTTGCGCATTTTCAAGTCTTTTGGATAGATATCGTATTCTCCTATCAATTTCTCGTAATCTTTTCTTACCATAAATATAATCGCCATTTTCTGAGCGGTCACCATTGCTCGCGGCCCAGCTGACGGTTTCAACTACTTTTGGGCGCTCCTGATGCACGAGATGATTTAATTCATTTTTTAAGGAAGAATAACCTGCTGGCGTCATATAGGTTTTTGAATTTATAGGAACGCCAGCTTCTCGAACAGAAGATTTATTTTCGAGTTTCTTTGCCATATACTCAATATAACTCTATAGTTCTTCAAAAAGTACTTTCTTCAAGTTTGGTTTTTTATAATTAGGGCCCTTCATTATCTTGCCCATATCGTTGTAAATAGGTTTGCCATTTTCGCCCAGTTTGCTCATATTTGATTTTTGAACTTCTTCCATACAAGAATCCAAATTTAATCCAAAGCAATGCCCGGCACCATAAGTTACATAATTTATATCGGTTAATGCATCAGCAATTTCAATCAGGTCAAGCGCCTTATCAGCTTCTTCTAAAGATTGAATTTGCTTCTGAGCAAGATTGAGTGTATCTATAAGTTGTCTTACATTGTCGTTGTTTTCAGCTAGAGAAGCTTTACTTAATTCAATAAACTCCTCAAGAATCAAAGAAAGTCTTAATTTTACGGTTTTAATTTCTGCTTCAGTCGGCTTTGTGTGAACAGGGTGGCCAAATGCTTTGTGAAATTCTTCAACATGTTTAAATCCTGTTTTTTTCACTGTTATATCTCCTGCTGCTATTTAAATTCTATCTATGAAGAAAAATGAAAGGCCCCGCCTATGTAGTTAGACAGAAAACATTTTTTCCTTAATTTTTACATTATATATTATCAACATAAAATTGATATATCGTAACCTATCAAAAGTTCGAGAAACTATGAGGACACCCCTCTTATATTTTTTCTTTTAAAATATTATTGGAGAACATATGAGAACATTTGAAGCATGTCCTCAAAGCTCTTAAGAACTAGAATATGTGTTTGTTTTAAAATATTACTAGAGAACATTTGAGGGGTGTCCCCTTAAGTCTCTTCTAAAGATGGCTGCAAATTAGATAATGTGCAAACATCTTGGGAAAACCTGAAAAAAGATGCTCGTACAGATAATTTTCGTTGGCATGATATGCGACATCATTTTGCGAGTCGGCTCGTGATGAATGGTGTACCGTTAAACACTGTGCGGGAGTTCCTCGGGCATACCAATCTTGAGATGACTTTGAGGTATGCGCATTTGGATCCTGAACAGAAAGAGAGAGCCGTAGCCACTCTTGATTAATTGTATATACAAGTAAGTAAGTTGACACTAGGTAACGTATATGTTACCTTTGATGGAAGTACAAATATGGAACTAGTAGTTAAGGAATACTTTACACCTGACGGAAAATCCCCCTTTGGGAAATGGTTTGAAGATCTTAATGCGCCAGCAGCTGCTAAAGTAAGAGTTGCGCTTGCTTGAATTGAGTTAGGAAATTTTTCGAATTCTAAAACTGTTGGCTCGAATGTTTGTGAAATTAAAATAGATTTTTGCCCGGGTTATAGAGTTTATTACGGCAAGGATGCTGAAAAAATTATTATCTTACTTACCGGTGGAACCAAGAAAAGACAACAGCAAGATATTCAAAAAGCCAAAGAGCTTTGGCTTGAATATAAAAAACGTAAAGGCGGACATTAATCATGGCTTTGACAAGAAAATTTAAAGAGACGGTAGCAAAAAGAGCTGAACAAGATCCTGAATTTAAATTAGAATTATTACGCCAAGCAATAAATGAATTTTTAAGTGGTGACTTAGAAGTTGCTAAGATTCTTTTACGTGATTATATCAATGCAAGCTCTCAATTTGAGGCTGTTGCTAAAAAAATGCATAAGAATACCAAAAGTATTCAACGTATGCTCGGGCCAAGTGGAAATCCAACTGCTGAGAACCTAACTTCTTTATTTAAAGTACTTCAAAAAATTGAAGGTGTTAGATTTGAAGCAAAAATACAATAATATTGAATTTTTAAACAACAATTAAATTTACCAAAATTAAACACGCAGATGCAATAATCGATCAGTAAGAGTTCATATTCCATGCAAAATAAAGATCGCGTTGAAATCAAGCCTTATGACACTAATTGGCAAAACATATTTGAGGCTGAAGCTCGCGAAATTAAAAAAGCACTAGAGGACAACTGCATTGCTATTCATCATATTGGTTCAACATCCGTGCCGGGATTAGCTGCAAAACCTAAGATAGACATTATCGCGGTTGTCAGTAATTTATTCTTCGATAAATCGCAATTAGAGGTTATAGGTTATAAATCTAGAGGTGGATTTAATATCCCTCTGCGCAGAAGCTTCACAATACGGACGACCAATAAAAATATCAATCTTCATGTTTTTGAAAAAAACGATCCTGAAATTGAATTAAATCTTTTGTTTAGGGATTTTTTGCGTAACAATCCTGACGCCAGAAATGAATATGCGTTAATCAAATATAAATTGATTGAAGAAGAATCTTCTCATAAAAAAACAGAATTTTTTTATAGAGGATATACTTTGGGGAAGAATGATTTTATCCAAAACATAGTTAAAAAGTCTGGCTTCAATAAGCTCCGATTTTTGCTATGCACGCACGCTACTGAATGGGCAGCAAGTAAGCACTTTCGCGATACATTCTATTTTGAGCAACACGGTATCGATGATCCGTATATCTGGACATTCAACCATAAAAATCATGCCCATCTAGTTTTATATCAAGGCGTAGATATAATTGGCTATGCCCACATTCAATTTTGGCCAGACCAAAGAGGGGTAATACGAATTATTACTATTGATGAGCATAAACGAAATCAAAACGCTGGTACTCAATTCTTGAGCTTAATCGAAAAGTGGCTTAAGAGCTTGGGAGTCAAAAGCATTCATGCTGAATCCAGAAAAACCAGCTTAAGATTTTTTCTCACGAATGGTTACATAGAAATGCCTTTTGATGATCCTGATGGCCATCAATCTGATCTAAAAAGTGTTCCTGTAGGTAAGATATTTTTTTCATGACAAGATATCGGGACATCCCTCAAACATAGCATAACAACTCTAAATAAATATCATGACTATGAGGACACCCCTCTTATATTTTTACTCTTTGATTATCCGATGATATGACTGTATGTTGTTAAACTCATTAACTTTAAATAATGTATTAATGCATATGATATGGTTCACAACCCTGACATGGTTACACAATTAATAGCAATTTTAAGAACTGCTAATATGCATTTCTTTTAAAATATTATTGGAGAACATATGAGAACATTTGAAGCATGTCCTCATAGTTCTTAAGAACTAGAATATGTGTTAGTTTTAAAATATTACTAGGGAACATTTGAGGGGTGTCCCCTTAAGTCTTTATAAGGGGTGTCCTCAAAGTTCCCCTAGAAAAGAGTATCCGCAATGAACATGAGGACACCCTTCTTATATTCACATTAATAATTAAAATCTTCTCGACAAAAATTAATCTCATCGTATAAAGAGATTATCTACTCCCTCGCATCAAGTTTAAAATATGTTCTAATGTCTCCTTATCCAGCTGCCGCTGCATAATGTATATGTTCCTAAAAATTGTAGCGAGAGATACGTCGACAATATCGCTACATTGTTTTAGGCTATCAGAAAATATCTACCATTAATAAAGAAAAATTGTTTTATTCGTACATTTTTCCAGCAAATTATATACAATGCGAGCATTAATAATTTAAGTTAAGGCTCCTAAAGGTTAAGATATGCAACAAGGCCCTATCGATTTCAATACACTTTCAAAATTGCTAAACAATGTGATAACGCAGGACGACAGCGCAAACAAAATCATCGCATTAATAAATCAAAACTCCAATGCTGAGGTTAAATTTATATACCCTGATTTAATTAACGTTTCTTACATGAACAATACAACATATGCTAATGCGGTATTTTTCTGGGCAACTGAAAATGGTCATTATGAAATTGTTGAGCACTTGCTAAAAGATCCTCGCGTAACTCCTCATGCTAATAACAATCATGCTATAGGCATCTCAGCTGAAAATGGCCATAATAAAGTAGTTAAACTTTTGCTGAAAAATAAACACGTTGATCCTACAACTAAGAAACATCACGCCATACGTTGGGCAGCTGCAAATGGTCATGATAAAGTGGTCAAGACTCTGCTAAAAGACAAAAGAGTCGCCCCTGCTGCTGACAAAAATTATGCCATAGGCAAAGCGTCTGAGAATGGTCATAATGAAGTGGTTAAGCGATTGATGGCAAACAATCTCGTTGATCCATCCGATCATGATAATTTCGCTATCCGCTTTGCAACTATATTTAATCGTGTTGACGTAGTCAGGACTTTGCTTACAGATCCAAGAGTTGATCCTGTTGAAGCCTGTAGAATCGCATTGAACAAGGGCCATGATGATATCGTTACGCTATTAATAAATGACCGCAGAACATTAGACTTTGTAAAGATGAATTCAAGAGGAACTGAGAAAGAACCTGTATCCAAAGATAACTTAGTAGATGATAAGCGTGAAATATTCTCACCACAATTTCAAAGCAATAAAATGAATGCTGCTCATCATTCAAATCAGGTTGCTTCCAATCATTCTAATGATTTGCGCGCTTCATTCAGTAGACTTGATATTTAAGTGCATAAAGTGAATTGACTTTAAAATAACAAAGAGAAAATAATTGCTATTATATAATTGCAGACCCTGGGCTATATCCGGGGTTTTTCCACTAGGGAAAATTTCGATTCAGATAAGGTATCATGCCTCACCTTAATGTAGATAAATCAAGAGTAATTAATGTATTAATGCATAAGATATGGCTAGCAATCTTGGCATGGTAATTTGATCAAAAGCGATTTTAAGAACTGGCAATATGCCGTTTGTTTTACAATATTATTGGGGGACATTTGAGGGGTGTCCCCTTAAGTCCTGTTTAGCAAGTGTCCTGTTTTTGTTTGAGTGGCTAAACAAATGCAGGGTGTATAAATTAGCGCACTCTCAGCGCATTTACCTGCGCTACAAAAGCTTCATCTTCTTTTACAGCGCGATTCATTGCACCACCAAAAGTAGCGTAATTTAAATAACCTGAAGACTTAAAAAAACTCTTAGCATAGCCGCACCAGCTTTTAGCATTAACCCCACTTTTTAAAGCATCGATTTCAAGGGGATCATTGCGCTCACTTACGCTAGAGATTCTACCATTAAGATATTCTTGTTCACGTACGGCGAATATATTGCCGCGTATTACAAATAATACATTGCTGAGCATATAAGTGCTCAGAGCAAAAACGACGGCTGTCAATATTGTGCTAAAGGTTGGGACACTACTAACAACAATGGCTGCTCCAACAGAAATGGCTCCAAATGCAGCAATGATTCTGTGTCTGAAACGATTGTTGTTGTTAAAATTCTCAATAATTGGTTTTTGTCTTTCCTCATTTTGTTCTCTCAATCTTTGCGCTTCAATATGAGGTTGCAGGTGAGCATTTAACCTTGCTTTTTGTTCTTCGCTAAAGAACCAATCTGGGTAAGTCACACTAACTAGGGTATGATTTAAAAGCAGGGCTGCAAGAAGAGGCTCAGAGTCGTTGGTGGAATATGCTTGAATGAATTCTCGCGGTAAGTCATCAGGAAATTTTATAGCACAGGTAGACATACTAAGATTTTCTTCTACAATTGGAAGCTCTATCTGTGCCATACGATTAATGCTTCTTCTTAAAGTCTCTTGGCTGCTAAACGTATTATCATAGGAAACGGTAATTCCTGTAATAAAATTGTTAAAGCACCATTTATATTCATTAAGTGAAACCGGACCGCCTTCCATATTTACTCCCCAGAATGCTCGTTCTCAACATATGTTTAACTTAAATTTAGTTTAGTATCTTACACTACAAACTAAAAAATGCAATTTATTGATATATTTTGCAAAAATCAGACATAAATGGTCTAATCATGTAGCTAATATTCCGACAACCATTATGGTTTTTATATAGGTTATTTATCCCTAGCGAAGCATCGAAATAGACAATTTATCAGAATATATCAGCATTTTTATCTGCTATTTTTTGAATTTCTTGTTGGCTTGATTTTACTCAAATCTATTTCAATGTGATCATCAGCAACAGGCACAATTTTGGGCTGCTTCATTTTTCAATTGCATAGTTAATTTGTGTAATAAAACGAGACTAAATGGAAAAAAGTCTCTTGTAGTGAAACAATCTGGTTCACTTGCGAAATGGTATATTCATTTGGATGATTTAGCTGATAACAATAGTTATCCATGACCTGAGGTATGGAGTTACTAAAATGTTTTTAGTATTATTTTCTATTCATGTTTAATAGGGAACATTAAAAACCATGAAATTGATATTAACCTCACTAGGATTACTTTTTTTAATACTCCTTACAACGCAAGCTATAGCTGAGTCAAAAAGAGAACTTCAATTCGAAAATGACAAAGTAAAGGTTTGGAAAACAACAATTCCTCCTAACGATAAACTAAAAATGCATCGCCATGACCATTCTCGGGTAATTGTTGGTTTAAAAGGCGGAAAACTTAAAAAAATTGAAGAAACTGGTGAAGAATCAGATTTAATTTTTGAAAGCGGTAAAGCCTATTGGCTTGAAAAGGATCC
>CAZBZP010000026.1:0-29889 GCA_964496435.1 Uncultured Candidatus Berkiella sp. | reverse complement strand
TCATTTTAAATGCTATGGATTATTCTTTGTTGATTTAACAGGCGGAGCCTCTGCCTTTTTGCCAGTAACAACAACAGTTAACTTTGCTTTAACTTGTTCAAAACCTGGCAAAAAGGATTGATGAGGCCTTTCCTTTGTTTCCTTTGCAAAGGGGGACGTAGGCAAATAGGGTGAAATTTTCTTTGCCACATTATCAACCTTTTGATTAAGGCTGGTGAAAGTGCGCATCAATCCATAAAATCCTAGCCCAGTTACTCCCCCCATTAATAGGGCAATCGGCCATGCATAGCCTGCTAATAAACCGCCTACAAATCCAGTGCCAATGCCAAGCCATGACATAAATAAGCTATATTCACGCGATTGTGCAGTTTGCTCAGCTTTTTTCAAGTCTAGCGTATGCTCTTTAAATACAACTGCTTCTTGTTCAAGCGCTGTGGCACGTTCTTCTAAATCATCAAGCTTTTCTCCACGCTCCATTATTTTTTCAATTTTCTCAGTTAGAATCTTCCTCGTTTCTTCAACCTCTTTTTCATCATCTAAGATTTGCTGCATTTCCTTTTTTTGAGCCTCTGACCAATGCGCACTTGATGGGTTCCCTGATTTCATTTGTCTATTCCTTTTACACGTGATGATTATTGCGACAAGATAATTGCAACAGTTATGCTGTTGACAATCATCGTAATTAAATTAGAATTCATACTTTATTTAATAAAAACATTGCGAATTGATAATACATGAAAGCAACCGGCCCAAAAAAGAATTCTCTTAAGAAGAAAAATACAGAAAACCAGCAGCAAAATGTAGCGTTTTTCAAAGAGCGCATTCAACAATACTTTAGTGGTGAATTTGATGTCAGAATTAATAGCCAAGGAAAATATGAAGTTCATGTGCCAGAACTTGATAATAAAAAGGAGGAAAGATTAAGGGATCTTCTTATCAATGAAGCTATACATAAAATCTATGAGCTGATACGGCCTAATAATAGCGTAGGCCTATTTCCTAATGAAGTCGCCTATACCTGTCCAAGTGCTGAATTTACCATTTTAGGTACTACAAGCATTGATGATGATGTTGTGATTGTACTACATGACATTGAAACACATGATAGCGCCATGGCTTATTTTACCATGCTTACCGATGTTAAACGGTCTTGTGAGGCACTGATAAAAAAGATGGGCTCCAAGGCTAAATCAAGTCTAGATTTAACTTTTGTTAGCACCACAATTGATGGAAACCCCTTATTACACAATATGTTGATTGCTCTCAGCAAATATGATGAAAAAAATATTATTAATAAGGTAAGCACTGTTCAGTCATCAATGATTGCTATAGATTCAGAAAATGGAATGTTTTACTCAAATTTTGAATTTCAAGATTTAGGTTTTGCAAATAGTAAGTCCCGCTCCCAACGTTTGGCAAAAAATATCGCAGATAACTTAGGCAATCGAATTCTGCTTATGGAGGCCTATGATGGCATAACGCAAAAACCATCTCCTGTCCTATTTTCAAGTTCTGCTGCTAAAAATAGCAAAATTTATCAAGCGCCAAAGGTGGATAACGATACGGTTGAGTCGGTTAGAAAAGCGATTAGCTCGCTTGCCTTAACGCCAAATGAGCTTTATGAAAAATCGCTTCAACTACGCCCTAAGCGCACCTTGAGAGACTATTAATTAAAATAAAAGAGAGAAAGCGCACCTATCCTGATTGAACTTTTGCGCCAAATAGCTTGTCTTTTGTATATACTCTATAAAAAGGGGCGGCTATGTACCCACAACCCATAGAAATCGACGAGCTTGGCGCTGCTTTTATTGCCATTAATATGCCCGAATATAACACTGAGCAAAGGCGCTTTTTAAAAGAATTTTTAAGCAATCATGCTGTAGATTTAAATAAAGAAAGCATGAAAAAAACCTTCAAAGATAAAATCCAAGTGATGGATGCCTTAGCAATACTCAATCAATTTGCCAATCATTATGAGCATGAAAAAGGATTAATCGATGAATTTAAGGAAGAAATCGAATTCCTGCTTATCACCATCAGTGATGAAGAAGGTATCAATATATAATCCTACTCTGCCAGCGACGCGCAAAGTAGGATTAATTTGATGATGACCTATTTGTGAAAAGCTAATTTGCCTTGAGATAGAGTCACATGAATGGTATCGCCCGGCACAAACTCCCCACGTAACAAGGCCTCTGAAAGCGAATTTTCCAATTCTTGACGTAGCGCACGACGAAGTGGTCTTGCACCATATACCGGATCAAAGCCCACATTGGCGATTCTATCGAGGGCTTCTGTTGTGATTTCAAGATGTAGTCCTTGCTCTTTAAGACGTGTACGAATATCCTTGATTTGTATTTCGGCAATCTCACGGATATTGTGTTTATCCAGCGCATGGAAAACAACGGTTTCATCGATACGGTTGATAAATTCGGGCCTGAAATAATCGGTAAGCATACCCATAACAGCATTTTTCATTTCATCATAGGGCTTGCCTGTCATCTCTTGTATTTTTTGCGCACCGATGTTTGAGGTCAACACAATAATACAATTTTTAAAATCAACTGTTCTGCCTTGACTGTCTGTCAGGCGGCCCTCATCCATCATCTGTAATAAAATATTAAAGACATCATGATGCGCTTTCTCGATCTCATCGAGTAAAACTATACTATAAGGGCGACGTCTAACAGCCTCTGTTAAATATCCCCCTTCTTCATAACCAACATAACCAGGCGGCGCACCGATTAATCTTGCAACAGCATGTTTTTCCATAAATTCAGACATATCGATTCGCACCATGGCAGCAGGCGTATCAAATAGGAATTCAGCCAAGGCTTTACATAGCTGCGTTTTACCTACCCCTGTTGGTCCTAAAAAGAGAAAACTGCCCACGGGTTTCGAGGGATCTGCTAAACCTGCGCGTGAACGGCGTATGGCATTGGCCACCACTTTGAGTGCCGCTTCTTGCCCTACTACTTTTTTGGAAAGCACTTCTTCCATTTTCAGTAGTTTTTCTTTTTCGCCTTCTAGCATTTTGCTAACAGGAATACCAGTCCATTTTGCCACAACTTCTGCAATTTCTTCTTCGCCGACCTTATTGCGAATAAGGGTCATATCGTTGGTTTCTATTTCTGAAACAGAAGCTAATTGCTTTTCTAATTCGGGGATGCGTCCATACTGTAATTCAGACATCCGCGCCAAATCGCCAGCTCTTTTTGCTGTTTCAAAGGCCGTACGTGCGCGCTCTAATTCTTCTTTAATATGTTGCGCGCCATGTAAGGTTGATTTTTCTGCCTTCCAGACTTCTTCTAAATCAGCATATTCGCGCTCTGCTTTTTCAATTTCATTTTCCAATTTTTCTAATCTTGAACGTGATAGCGCATCTTTTTCTTTCTTAAGTGCTTCGCGTTCCATTTTATACTGAATTAGTTTACGCTCTAAAATGTCTAAAGGTTCTGGTTTAGAATCAATAGCCATACGAATACGGCTTGCTGCTTCATCAATTAAGTCAATTGCTTTATCTGGCAACATGCGGTCAGTAATATAGCGATGCGACAAATTAGCAGCACTAACGATAGCCGGATCGGTAATTTCAACGCCGTGATGGATTTCATAACGTTCTTTTAAGCCACGTAAAATGGCAATGGTATCTTCAACTGATGGTTCATCGACCAATACTTTTTGAAAGCGTCTTTCAAGTGCGGCATCTTTTTCAATAAATTGACGGTATTCATCTAAGGTGGTAGCACCAACACAGTGCAATTCGCCGCGCGCCAAAGCAGGCTTTAACATGTTTCCTGCATCCATAGCACCTTCTGCTTTACCGGCACCGACCATGGTATGGATCTCATCGATAAAAAGAATAATCTCACCTTCTTGTTTTGAGAGATCTTTTAACACAGCTTTTAGACGCTCTTCAAATTCACCTCGAAATTTAGCACCTGCAATCAACGCGCCCAAGTCTAGCGATAATACGCGTTTGCCTTTTAAACCTTCAGGTACTTCTTCATTGACAATACGTTGCGCCAAGCCTTCAACAATGGCGGTTTTACCAACCCCTGGCTCACCAATAAGCACGGGATTGTTTTTCGTGCGTCTTTGTAAAACTTGAATGGTGCGTCTTATTTCATCATCACGACCAACAACAGGGTCAAGCTTTCCTTGCTCCGCTCTAGCGGTTAAATCTATGGTATATTTTTCTAAGGCCTGACGGGTATCTTCTGCGTTTTCATCTGTTACAGGTTCACCGCCCGTTACCTTTTTAATGGCTTCCAGCATTTTCTGTTTTTGCGCGTGCGCGTTTTTAAGCGCTTTAGCAGCTTCGCCATCATCATCTAATAAAGCAAGGATAAAGAGCTCACTGGGAATAAAGCTGTCTTTTCTATCTTGGGCTAATTTATCTGTGATATTTAGAAGTCGAATTAAATTATCTGAGGGGCGCATCTCACCCGTCACACGACCGATTCGTGGTAAGCGTTCTATGGCTTCATTTAAACTAGAGCGCAGTTGCGGGATATGTACACCGGCTTGTTTTAATAAAGGTAAAACTGAGCCACCTTGTTGATCAAGCATGGCCATTAAAACATGCTCAGGTTCAATCATTGAATTTTGCCGACCTAGTGCAATAGATTGAGCATTAGCCAAAGCTTGTTGGAATTTACTGGTTAATTTTTCAATACGCATCCATCTGTTCCTTTATGTTATCTATGAGATAGATGGGGACTAACATTAATTTTTTAAAGGCTTCGCATTCACTCTTTTAGCATCCTAGTGATGTCGAATGGCGTGTGGGGAATCACTTTTTTCGTGGCGTAGCCATGAAACAAAGTTGTTTCCCCATACGTCCCGCGGTATCTCACGCTTAATTCTTTCGTATACTGTTGGACTATAGATCTTTATCAGCGCTCTAACCAAATTAATGTGGCCATACGGCCTGTTTGTTTATCGCGCCTGTATGAATAGAATTGCGTCTCGTCAGTGTAAGTGCAATGATCCCCACCATAAATTTGGCTCAAGCCCACTTCTTTTAATCGCATACGGGCAAGGCTAAATAAGTCACCCATCCATTTGCCTTCGTTAGCACCTGGCTTAAAAGCAATTGCTGCTTGTAAATTGTGTTTTAAAAAAGCATCACGCACTTCAGTGCCCACTTCAAAATGAGGCTGGCTAATTGCAGGCCCCATCCACGCCATGAGTTCGCTGTGCGCATTTAAGCGCATGGCATTGACGGTTTTTTCGATGATGCCATTGGCTAAACCACGCCAGCCTGCATGAATGGCAGCCACCATGGTCCCTTGGGTATCGCATAAAACAATGGGTAAGCAATCAGCCGTTAGGACAACACAAGGCACGCCTGTAAGTTGCGTAAAAGAAGCGTCTGCAATAATTTCATCAGCGCAATCGCGCGGACTTTTTATTTCAAACACATTTGTACTGTGCGTTTGGTTTAACCAAACAGGCTCATATTGAAAGTTAAACTGTTGGGATAAAGCTAAGCGGTTTTGGCTCACCGCTTGCTTATTATCATTGACATGGAAACCTAAATTAAAATGACTAAAAGCACCATGACTTACCCCATCTTCCCTGGAGGTGGTAATAGCGCGAACCCAGGTTGGCGCAGGCCAATTAGGCTGTATCCCTCTCACAATAGTATCCCTCTTTTGTCTGCAGTAACTTCAGTAAAGATTGAAAATCTTCAGGTAAAGGCGCTTGCCAGGATAATATTTCTCCGCTGACAGGATGCGCCAATGTTAAGGCTTTCGCATGTAAGGCTTGACGACGAAAGTTAAGCAAGGCTTGTTGCAAATCTTGGGATGATTTAGCAGGAATACGATAACGCCATCCATAGGTTGCATCACCTACGATAGGATAACCCCGATGAGATAAATGCACCCGGATTTGATGCGTGCGGCCTGTCTCTAACTTTACATCCAATAAGGTAAAGCCATGGTAACGTTTAAGGCATCTAAAATGCGTACGTGCGGGTTTGCCATTGTGAGTAACAGCCATCTTCGTGCGCTGATGCGGATGTCTGCCGATGGGTTCATCAATGGTAGCACCAGCAATAACTTCAACACCTACTAAGGCCACGTATTCTCTTTTAATTTCTCTTTTTTGTAGGGCTGCAACTAATGCGGTATGTGCGCTTAATGTTTTAGCAACCACCATTAAGCCCGTGGTGTCTTTATCTAAGCGATGCACGATACCAGCACGTGGCAAATGACTTAATTCTGGGGCGTGATGCAAAAGCGCATTGAGCAAGGTCCCTTGTCTGTTGCCTGCAGCAGGATGCACAACCAAGCCCGCGGGTTTGTTTAGAACCAAAAGATTATCATCTTCAAATAAAATATTAAGGGCGATATCTTCAGGTTGTTCTGTTAATTGGGTTAAGACGCTGGCATTGATAGCGATAGCCTCTCCCCCATTTACCTTTGCTTTAGGCTCGCAAGTTTGGCCATCCACACTCACTTGCCCACTGCGGATCCATTGTGTCAGGCGTGTGCGAGAATGTTCAGGAAAACAATGCGCTAAGGCTTGATCTAAACGAAAGCCTTTACAGTCATCTGGGATACTTGTTTGCAGATTTATCTTTTCCAACTTATCAATACCTTAACTCAGATTCAGCGCTTTAACTCACGATAATAATCATCGTGAATTTCTTCATTATTTTTAGCTTATCCCTCATTGCCTCAGGATAAAATCTTTATCAGCAATTATTCTAACACATTATTATGACCGCCTACACATTAATTGCATCAAAACAAAGCGTACGATAGACTCCCTGCAGCAATTTTCCAAGCGAAATAACCCTCTAATTAAGAAGAATAGAAAGCAATTATGAGAAAGCCAGCTTTATTAGTCCTTGCCGCCCTCTTAGGCCTTGCGGGATGCCATTCTAATTCAAAAGATGAAAAGTATAACAACATGAGCCCCAATGAAATTTACCAAGAGGGCGTAAAGCATGTAAAGAAAAAGCGTTTCGATCAAGCTATCGAAGATTTTGAAGCGCTAGAATCACGTTATCCTTTTGGCGAATACGCAGATAAAGCACAATTAGGTGCCATTTATTCTTACTATGAAAATGAAGATTATCCTGCTGTTATTCCTGCTATCGAACGCTTTTTGCGCATGTATCCACGCCATCAAGATGTGGATTACGCTTATTACTTAAAAGGGCTGGCGCATTTTAATGAAACAACCGGCTTTTTCAGTAATTATCTCCCAGGCAGCCGTGCAGACAGAGATCCCACTTCTTTAAAGAAGAGCTTACAGTCTTTTCATATTCTGATTACGCGTTTCCCTGATAGCACTTATGTCAATGATGCTAAACAACGTATGGTATATTTGCGTAACATCTTGGCAGAAAATGAATTGGTCGCAGCTCGCTTTTATTTGAAAAAAGGCGCTTATTTATCTGCTGCTAACCGTGCTAGCAATGTGATAACCCAATTTGATAGATCGCCCGTTACCGCTGAAGCCTTATATATCATGGTTAAGGCGTATCGTAAGCTAGAATTGAACACCTTGGCTGATGATGCCGAAAAAGTGTTGGCCCTGAATTATCCAGATTCCACTTTCTTAAGAGATTTGGGCTAAGGCTAAATGCATGAAAACTTCACAATTATTACTGGCAACCCTTAAAGAAAATCCCAACGATGCTGAACTGGTAAGCCATCAGTTAATGCTACGTGCCGGCATGATCAGAAAATTGGGACAAGGCCTTTATACTTGGTTACCCCTGGGTCTTAGGGTATTACGCAAAGTAGAAAGAATTATTCGTGAAGAAATGAATAAAACGGGCGCACAAGAAATCATTATGCCTGCTGTGCAACCTGCTGAATTGTGGGAAGAAACGGGGCGCTGGGAACAATTTGGTCCACAGCTATTGAAAATCAAAGACCGCCATGAAAGAGAATATTGTTTTGGCCCAACACATGAAGAAGTGATCACCGATCTTGCACGTAATGAATTGCGCTCTTATAAACAATTGCCCATGTGTTTTTATCAAATACAAAATAAGTTCAGAGATGAAATCCGCCCTCGCTTTGGTGTAATGCGCGCGCGTGAATTCTCCATGAAAGATGCTTATTCATTTCATATTGATAAAGAAAGCCTAGCTAAAACCTATCAAGCCATGTATGAAGCCTATAGCAATATTTTCTCACGCTTAGGCTTAGCGTTTCGTGTTGTGTTAGCTGATACGGGCGCAATTGGCGGCAGTGCTTCGCATGAATTTCATGTATTGGCAGACTCAGGGGAAGACGCGATTGTGTATTGTCCGCAAAGTGATTATGCAGCCAATATGGAATTAGCAACCAGCTTCATTGAAGCTCCCCAAAGAGCGCCAGCAAATCAAACTCTTGCGCTTAAAGAAACGCCTAATATTCGCTCAGTGCCTGATCAAGCAGCCTTTATGGGCCTACAGACCAAAGACATTTTGAAGACCTTAATCGTCAAAGGTAAAGAAGTACCGGCGGTTGCCTTGCTCTTAAGAGGCGATGACGAGCTCAACCCCATTAAAGCTGAAAAATGTCCTGAAGTGGCTGTGCCTTTTACTTTGGTTGATGAAGCAACCCTCAAAAATATCGCTAAATGCGGCCCTGGTTTTGTTGGTCCTAAAGATCTCAACATACCTATCATTGCAGATAATCATGTATTAAGCATGAGCAACTTTTCTTGTGGCGCTAATATCGATGATAAACATTATGTTGGCGTTAATTGGGAGCGCGATTTACCTCTGCCTTTGCGTGTTGCAGATTTGCGCAAAGTCGTTGCAGGCGATCAAAGCCCTGATGGCAAAGGCCCCTTAGAAATCGTACGTGGTATTGAAGTTGGGCATATTTTCCAACTGGGTAACAAATACAGCACGGCGATGAAAGCAACTGTGCTCAACGAGCAAGGTCGCCAAGTGGTCATGGAAATGGGTTGTTATGGTATTGGTGTGACCCGTATAGTCGCGGCGGCAATCGAGCAACATCATGATGATAACGGTATTATCTGGCCAGATGTAATGGCACCCTTCCACATCGTGCTTGTACCCATGAATTTAGCAAAATCTCATCGCGTGCGTGATGCAGTGACTAAGCTTTATGATGAATTGCAAGCTGCTGGCTTTGAAGTGCTGCTTGATGATAGAGATGAACGACCTGGTGTGATGTTCGCTGAGTGTGAATTAATAGGCATTCCACATCGTTTAGTCGTTGGTGAACGTGGTTTAGATGCTGGCACCATTGAATATAAAAATCGTCAATCAGGACAAGTTGAGCACTTACCCATAGCGGATGTACTTAAAATTTGTCAGGCAAAGATCCCTCTTTGAGAGCAAAGAGGGTTTTAGCGCACAATACTGAATGTCTCAAAGGTCTCATAGGGCACCTCTTTAACCTTTACTTTAATAACCTGTGCTGCTGGTGGTCCTTGATGTAACCACTGGCATAGTGCCTCAACTTTTTCAGTTTCACCGCAGACAACACATTCTACTTCGCCGCTATCTAGGTTACGTACCCAACCTTTTAATCCCAGAGAAAGTGCTTTTTGCTGGGTATAACGACGAAAAAACACACCTTGTACTTTGCCAGTAACGAGACAATGTTTAGAAATCATCTTAAATATATCCTGAATATGCTACTATTTCGCAAAAATTAAGCTTGAGAATCGAACCATGGATAATACATCACCTTATGTGCTTATCGTTTATTATAGCCGCCATGGCGCAACAGCGCAGATGGCTGATCTTGTTGCCCGTGGCATCGAAAGCGTCAATGGTATCAGTGCTAGAATTCGCAGTGTACCGCCCGTTTCACCTGTAACCCAACTCGCAGCTCCCCCCGTGCCTGATCATGGCGCCCCTTTTGCCACCCTTGAAGATCTTGAACATTGTTCGGGCTTGATTTTGGGCAGTCCAACACGATTTGGCAATATGGCAGCGCCCTTAAAGCATTTTCTGGATTCAACCTTAAATTTATGGGTTAGCGGCAAACTGGTAGGGATCCCTGCCGGCGTCTTTACCAGCACCTCTTCATTACACGGTGGTCAAGAAGCCACCCTTTTGAGCATGATGCTGCCTTTACTCCATCATGGTGCTTATCTTGTTGGCGTTCCTTATACCGAGCCTGCTTTAAATGAAACTCGCACAGGCGGTACACCTTATGGTGCAAGTCATGTTGCGGGAATGCAAAGTGATGCTGCTATCAGTGAGCATGAAAAAGCCATATGCAAAACGCTAGGCAAGCGTATTGCTACACTGGCTAAAATGCTTAATACAACTTCAGGTATCTAAGCTACGACGAGGCGATGCATTTGAAGAGGCTGATCTTTCGTTTTGAGAAACAAGCACAGGGCGTTGCCTGCCTGACATAGCATTTTGCGCTAAAGGCACAATTGCTGGCCTTGCTTGTGGAACCTGCAGGGGCCTATTCTCCTCTACCACGCTTGCTACAGGTGCATCTTGCTCTCTTACATGGTCTAGATTTTCACTGTGTCGTTGCGCTATGGGGTGGCGCCTTCCAGTAAGGGCATTAAAATTATTTTTAGCGAATTGCCAGGCTTTTTCTAAGCAAAATCTCAGTACAGGGTATACAACTAAGGTAGCAATTGCCCCTAATGTTAAGACACCCATGGCATTTAACAGGCTAACCCCTTTGATAATCATAAATAAGCTACTGAGGCTCATAACAAATATAAAAGGATTGTTATCTTTGAGCTTTAGCGCTTGATGCAGCATAAAATTTTTCAAGTCAGTGGCATGTGGTATTAAGGCTGCGCAAACCGCAAGTCCAATCAGCGATGCACAGACTAAACCAAGATGAAACAGCACTTCAAAATAGGCAACAAGTCCTAGGAAGCTTGTGAGCCCCCCCATCAGCAGCAAGGACACTTTTAAGGCTGTAGGCTGCCTTTGCATCACTGAAAAAGCCAAGTGTGCCGCAGGAAGTAAAACGCTGCTAACAGGTATGGCCAAAACCAAGCTCGATAGCATTACCCCAAGTGCTTGTAAAAAAGATAACTGAACGATATCGATAATCAAAAGACCTAAACCCAGGCCGAGCAAAAATGCCGTTCTTTTTATGGGTTGTTGCCAATGATGGTTAAAATGTCGTCTTAGCTCACCTAACATGGGTGTCCCTAAAGGCATTATATGCACGATTCGTCAGATAACAAGCTTATGTTGGTTAGATTGTAGAAGTCAATAGACTTCTACAGCTAGGTACTTCTTCTAATGCAAAACAAGCTTAGGGGTTTGAGACCCTTGCTTCGCATTTGTCGTATGAGCAGGTTTTTCCTTTACTTGGCTATCACGCGCAGGGGTAAAGGTTTTGGCTGCCTTTTCAACGAGCACAGGGCGTTGTTTGGAACGCACAACCGCCTTGTTTGATTCAGGCAAGATAGGCGCTGAATTTGCTTCAACGGTTAAGGGTAATTGTTCTTGGGCCGAAACAACCTCTGTTTGCTTTTTGCTAACCAGTACAGCGCGTTGTTTGTTTTTTTGGGTGGCTTTTACTGGCGCTGGCACAGGCGCTACATGCAAAGGCGCACTTACTTCTTGTGCTGGCGTACTTAATACTTGCGCTGGCATCTCGTTCGATGGTGTATTGAGCACCGGCTCTAGTGTTGTCTTGTTACGGCGCTTTTCTCTAGCATTTAAGCGTTGTGCTTTACGCGCTTCTCGCTCGAGTGCACGTTGATTTGCAAGTTGTTCCCTCTCTTGGGCACGTTGCTTTGTTTTATCTTCTTTGGTTATTTCGACAGCAACAGTAGGCGCAGGTTGTGGCGCTTCTTGCGCATCATCAGCGGTGAGCTTACCAATGGTGCTTTTCCAGAGTTTTTTACCTAAATCGACAGTGCCTGTGACTGGAGCAACGGTTTTACCCAATTCTGAAATTGTTTTATTTACGGTGGGCAAGGTGTTGCTATCAACATCACGCAGCACTGCTTGCAGATCTTCTGCGGTATTTTTTAAGAGCAAAGTTGAATCAGCTGCAGCCTCTTGAGCAATTTCAATAATATTATCGGCTTTATCCTCAATCATATCTTGGACATTCTCGACGGTATCTTTGACTAAGATTTGCAATTCAGGAACAACTTTTTTATTGAGATTATCAACCGTTTCTTTTACGAGGCCCTGTAACTCGGGTACTACTTTCTCTTTCACATTCGCTACGGTTTCTTTGGCTTCTTTGACTGTTTCTTTTGCTTCTTTAGAGGCCAAGGTAACCTCATTCATCATTTCATCAATCCTTGCCGCCAAGGTCATGCCGTATTTGATAACGGGAGATAGCGCAAAAGAAATAAGCGAGCTTGCCGCAATGACGCCCAGCGCACCAACTACGCTAACGCCTGAAAAGACAATGATAAATAGGCTTAGACCCAACCCTATCAGAAAGGGATATCGTTTTTCGGGTTGTTGCCACTCTAAGTATAAAAACCTAGCCAACTCACTAGCCATAGCGTTGCCCTTATAACTCGATCATCAAAGTGAACAGGCGCTCAGCTTATGTTAGTTGAGACAAAGATGTCAAATCCAAATAGATCACAAAAAAAAAGCGAGCCCGAAAGCTCGCAAGTGGGGGATACAGAGTTAAAATCTTATAAGGAGGGACTGCTTGAAAATGCTTTAGCAAAAGCCTTCGCACTTAATTCTGGGCAAGCATCTTCGGTTGTTCTTGCACTTGCTGCGCGATGCGTCATCATCGGCAATATTGGTGCACCCTCAACGTCGAGTTCATCATCAAGATCTAAATCATCTTCTAAATCTGCTTCATCATCCATCAAAGCTGTAGCCTTAGGCTTTGCTTTATGTTTGGCTTTATGTTTTGCATCATCATCTTCACCCTTGAACAGATCTACCATCAAGTGTGAGACATTATCAGTAAAGTCCTTCACATTAACATCACGCTCTTCTGGGGTATTACCGAAAAAGGATTTAAAGAGATTGGCAAACAGGCCAATAGCGATTGAAAACAATGCGCCTAAAAAGCCCATGAACACGCCTTTTTTCTCTTTTTTGGATTTAGCACTCATCATATCTTTAGCTAATTTTGAAACAGCAGAGATCCCTTTTTTGAAAACATCTGCAAAGGGACTGCTAGGTGCTGTCATTTTGGCGGGTTCTGGGGTTTCAATATGAAATACGCGTTTTAAAAGTTCAGTCCAACGACGATTAGCTTCTTCAAGGCTATGGCCAAAAGCTAAGGGATCCTCATCATCTAATGCTTTAAATAAGTTCTCGCTGTCTTGTTGGCAATGCTTTTTATAATCAACCATGAATTCACAACGCGCAGCTTCTGTTAAGGTTGTGCTTTTCGCAGCTTCTTCAAGCGCTTGTTGTCTTAGGGAGAGATTTTTCTTTAAGGAGCGAAGCACGTGTGTGGCTGCGTCTACGAAATGATATGTTTCAGGGCTATTCAGGGCGGCAATCATTTTTTTATCACTGATAGCTAAATCTTTAATATCTTCAAGCATTTCATTCATTGCAGGAACAAGTGCAGCAAAGACATCATTCAAATTGTTTTCTGCGGGATCTTTAAATGCGGCGAGTTCTTTTTCTAAGTCTTGTGCTAATTTTACTAAAGTGATGAATTTACCTTGTTTTGCGAAGAGCGCTTTTGCTTGTTCTTTGCTTGCTGCTTCTTTTTTAGCATCTAATTTAACAGCTTCACTGTTGGCTGCATTGGCTAATTTAACCAGTGTATTTACAAAAGAAATCATGTATGAATCCCCATTTGTCTTAATTCTTAGGCACTATGCTAACTAAAAGAAACCTACTTTGGGAGCAAAACTAGACCAAAGGCAAAAAAAACGGGCCCCAGTGGGCCCGTTCTTCAAACTAGACGAAAGTCGGATAAATCAAAGGGAAATCAATGATTTATTTGGAGCTTCTCAGTTTGGCTTTTTTGTCATTTGCTGTTGAGGCTGGCGCTTCAACTGATTCATCACCTTTATCACGCTTTTGACCCTTTTTTGGCTCAGAATGGCGCAATGAAGAGCTTTCTAGTGCAGCAGTAGGTGCTGCAATAGCGTTTGGCGTAGGTGCGCTTGTCATGACCATAGGTCTTGCAATGAGTACAGGCGCAGCATTAGCTTGAACAGCCGCAGCAGCTAAGGCATCTACAGTAACTTCCATCGGCACAGGCGCAACAGCAGTTGCAGCTAAAGCATCAATTGTTGTGCTAGAAACAGGCGTTGTGCTAGCAACAGGTGTTGTTTCTTGAACCTGAGGTGCAACAGGCACTTGCATATCTTGTGCTTTACGTTTCTTACCTCTGATTGCATTTACAATGCTAGAACCAACACGAAATGCACCATAACCAGCACCTTCTACTGCGGTGAGAGCAGCAGCAGTTAAACCGGTAGCAGCTGCTAAAACGCTTATGCTACTGCCAGGATTACGATACAAATCAGCAGCCATAATACCCAGCGTTAAAGCGGTATTGGCAACAGCTGTTCTTTCTAAACCAGAAGAATTAACCACGCGATTGCGCGCAACGTTTGCACCACTAACAATGCTGCTGCCAGCAGAATAGGATCTGTCTCTTAAGCTTGACCATAACCTTGTTGCCACGCTTGGATTAGCAACGGTTGTTGGTGCTGTAGTAACGGGTGTATTAACAGCTTCAGGCGTATTAACAACAGCTGGGGTAACAACAGCAACAGGTGCAGCAACTACAACAGCTTCAGGCGCAGCTACAACAACAGCTTCAGGTGCAGGAATAACATTGTTATCAGCAACAACTTCAACAGCTACAGGTGTGTTTGCTTGTGGCGCAGCAGGAACTGCTCTACGTTTTCTAGGATCTGTCATGAAATACCTCTCTCATGTTTATATTAAAATATGTTTGTAACCAGGCCTGGTTGACCAGGGTGAGAGAAGTTTATTTTGACAATTAACTTTCATCTATCATAAAAAAATTTACAATAGATGGATGTTTAGAAATGCAGGATAAAAGGCATCATCTTAATTTTTTATGACGTTTTTTTGCGGACAAATCACAAAGCGTGGGTTTATAAATCTAATACTTCTTTAACAAAGGGTATTGTTAAACGTCGTTGTAATGCCATGGAAGCATTATCTAATTGCGCTAAAAGCTCATATAAATGCGGCATCGATCGCTGTGCGCGTCTGAGTAAAAACATCCCTACTTCATGAGAGAGTTCTAAACCACGTTGCTTTGCGCGCAATTGTAATGCCGCAATGAGTTGTTCATCATCCAGGGGTTGGATTTGATAAGTGACTCCCCAGGCAAGCCGTGATTTCAAATCAGCTAATTTGATGGGTAGTAAGGCAGGCGGGCAATTAGCTCCAACCAGCAAACGTCGATTAGCCGTGCGCAAGCGATTATATAAGTAGAACAAAGCTTCTTCATAAACGCTATCACCAGCAATGGAATCAATATCATCTAAACATACGATATTGACGCGCTCTAAGCCATCAACCAATTTGCTAGGGTTATCATCTTTGAGCGAAGCCAAAGGCAAATAGACTGCATTGAGGCCAAAGCGTGAGGCATCATTACATACCCCCTGCAATAAATGTGTACGTCCTACGCCCTCACGCCCCCACAAATAAATAAATTGTTCACCCTGACCTTTTGCGCAAAGTTGCAATTGTTCCAAAATCTGCTGATTATCGCCAACATAAAAGGTGTCTAGCGTACAGTCATCGCGTAGCGCTATTCCCAGTGGTAATTGTTGAGATTGCAGCCATTCTTTATTTGCCACTTTTAACCGCCTTGCTTTGCTTCACTGGCTGCAATCGCCTTTTGTGGCGCAGCACTTGGCAGTCTATGTAAAAGTTCATTGACAATAACAACGATGATGGCTGTAAGCGGTATAGCAAGCACCACGCCAACAAAGCCTAATAAATGACCACCTGCTAACACAGCAAAGATAACAACAACGGGGTGCAATCCGAGTTTATCGCCTATCAATAAAGGTGTTAATACCGTTCCTTCTAGAATATGGCCAATACCAAATAATCCCAGCACACTCAGCACGGGCCAAAGTGTATGGAACTGGAAGTAGGTTAAAGCTAATGCCGTTCCCAAGCCTACAATGCTGCCTAAATAAGGAACAATACTTAAAATGCCGGCCATCATGCCAATCAGTAATGAATAATTCACCCCAATAAGAGCAAGCCCCAATCCATAATAGGCACCTAAGGCTGCCATCACAGATAATTGACCGCGTACAAAAGTTGAAAGCACGGTATCGCATTTTTGTGCAATTTGAACAATGGGCGAAGCATAATTGCTTGGCAATAAGGCTTTGAAAGCTTCCAAGATTGAGCGCCAATCTCGCAGCAGATAAAAAGTGGCGATACAGATAATAAAGAGATTCATGAAACCTTCTACTATCGCCTTGCTAGATTGAAAAGCGGTGGTCCAAACCCATTTAGCAACAGTGCCCGCATGCGACATATTTTCGGATAAGCTGCTTTTTAAGGTATCAAGCCCCAGATCTTGTTCTGCAATACCAAACTCTGCTAATTGCGGCATAAGGGCAGTTTGAAGCCAAGAAATAAAGTGCGGAATCTTGGCTGCTAAAGCCATAATCTGTTTTTGTAAGGCCGGCACGAGAAATAATAAGACGATGACTATCAATAAAATAACGATGAGAAACACAATCGAAACAGCAAGGGTGCGAGGTAATTTGGCGCGTTGGGCTAATTTTTCAACCAAAGGATCTGCCAAATAAGCAAGCACGGCAGCAATCACAAAGGGCGTTAATACTGGCGCAAGATGATAAATAAAGGCACCTAGCAATGACAAACCGAACAAAATTGCAACAAATAAGAGCGCTTGCTGTAATGTGTTCATTAATTATTCCTCATCAGTTTCATCCCAAATGACAGAAGAAGATGCGTTTGTATCAAACTGCGATTTAGCATCCAGCTGTGCTGTGCTGGGGTTGGTATTTGCTGCTATAGCCACCCAGCGGTAACTCGATTCAATGCCTGCAATTTCTTGGTGTCTGGTTAATGAAGGGATCAAATGTTGATCCATACTAACCGCTTGTTCTAGAGCATGGCGTCCATTGTCATTACGCATGGTAATTTCAAAAATAGCTACCGCACCTAAGAGTTGATGTATGTTAACGTCTTTAACAGGTTGCAAACTTTTTAAGTAGCTTTCAACATGGAGAAAATCATGTGAAGACTGAATGCCTTCAACCGCAATTAAAAAGGGTTTGCTTTGGAGCAAGGAAGCTTTAGGCGCTTGGGAAATGGCATTCGCATTTTTCATAAAGCGCGCCATCCCTGCAATACCTTGCCCTAAGACTTCTTCCAAAGATTGACCTTCTACTTTCCAAGTAGGTGAATCACCTTCAAGGATCTGCCAATTTGCTTCCCATGCATTTGGGTTGTCACGCAGATGCATGACGCGACCTAATAAAATAGTTTGCGCGCCATAACGTAATGAAGCTTGTTGTAGCACATTAGGAAATTGTCCCCATACATCTGTTACGGTGATAGCGGACATATC
Source organism: Uncultured Candidatus Berkiella sp. (assembly GCA_964496435.1). Lineage (GTDB taxonomy): Bacteria > Pseudomonadota > Gammaproteobacteria > Berkiellales > Berkiellaceae > Berkiella. The sequence goes on along the minus strand of CAZBZP010000026.1, from coordinate 12,409 downwards.
TTCTAAATCCATGAGGGGTAAAATCAGCGGGATCCCTTTCTTTTGAGCTATTTGATTAAGGTAGGCCTGCAAAGTGGGATCAGTCTCTACGCCAACCAAACGTCGCTGATTATTGTCTTCTATAGCTAACCAAAGTACCACTTTGGATCTGCGTTCCCCAAAAACGGCATTTCCCATTTTTTGTACTAATTGGTTTACCAATTCTGGGCTGTATTTGATTAAAAGTTGATTTCCATCATAGCTAAATTGTTCAACATAATCGGCGGCATGAGCAAGCGCCTGCTTTACCTGCGGATTTTGGGACATAGTCGGTGCGCTGCTGATCCTTTCCAACACTTGTGATAAGCCTTGCTGGACCAAAGATTGCCATTCTTCTTGCGATTGTGTCTGCGCGGGTAGCGTAACGTCATAAAGGTGGGGAACCACTTCCGCTTTGAGTGAGGGGCAGGCAAAGGCTAAAACAATGACCACAAAGTGCCAAAGCTGCTTAAGATTCACCATGTTGTCCCTCTCTTCCTTATAATATTGAACTCAACTGAGTATACCAGAGATAGGGCCTTTGATTCCAAAGGGGGGGCAAAATTGCTAAAATGGGCCCCTCTTTAAACTTCTCTACACATTGAGCGTTAACCACATGTCTGAACCAACCACTTACCGCCAAGCCGGTGTTGATATCGATGCCGGAAATAAGTTAGTAGATAGAATTAAAAAAATAGTACCACTGACCCATCGCGCTGGCGTTATGGGTGGCATCGGTGGCTTTGGTGGTTGCTTTGATATTTCTGCTTTTAAGCATTATCAGCATCCCATTTTAGTATCATCCAATGATGGCGTGGGCACAAAATTACGTTTAGCGATTGAAAGTAATCGTCATCAAAGCATTGGTATCGATTTGGTTGCGATGTGTGTTAACGATCTCGTTGTTATGGGCGCAGAGCCGCTTTTCTTCTTAGATTATTATGCCACAGGAAAACTCGATGTTGATGTCGCCGAAACGGTTATTAAGGGAATTGCACAAGGTTGTAAAGAAGCAGGTTGCGCCCTAACCGGTGGCGAAACAGCAGAAATGCCAGGCATGTATCAAGAGCATGATTATGACTTAGCGGGATTTTGCGTCGGTATCGCTGAGAAAGATGAAATCGTTGATGGCAGCCACATTGCACAAGGTGATGTGCTTATTGCTTTGGCTTCCAGCGGCCCCCATTCCAATGGCTATTCGCTTATTCGCCACATTATTAAGAACAAACAAATTCCTTTATCAACCACGATTGATGATCAACCCTTGATTGATCTCCTGCTATGCCCAACACGTATTTATGTTAAATCGCTTTTAGCCTTGGCAAAAGCCAAATATCTCAAAGGCGCAGCCCATATCACCGGTGGTGGTTTTATCGATAATATTCCACGTATTCTGCCTGAAAACTTAAGCGCATACATCGATTGCGCCTCTTGGCAAATGCCCAGCATTTTCCATTGGTTGCAAAAAGAAGGTCAATTAAGTGATTTTGAATTACGCCGTACGTTTAATTGTGGTGTTGGTATGGTTGTTTGCGTGAGTGCGCACCAAGCAGAACAAGCCCTTTCTCTTTTACGCGAACAGGGCGAAAAGCCATGGATCATCGGCAAAGTAAAAGATCGTCAGAATGAACAAGTGGAGTTTTCTGATGACACCTAAGTGCCGGGTGGTGGTTCTCATTGGGGGAAATGGCTCTAACCTTCAAGCCTTAATTGATAACCAAGATTTAAGACTAAAAATTGAATTGGTTGGTGTTATCAGTCATCGTCAAGAAGCTTATGGTTTAACACGTGCGCAAACAGCGCACATTGCAACCAGCGTAGTACCGCATACCGACTATGCTACACGCACACTTTTTGAAGAAGATTTACAACGTGCTATCGATAACTATCAACCCGATTTGATCTTGCTCGCCGGGTTCATGCGGATCTTATCGCCTGACTTCGTCAAGCACTATGAAGGCAAACTCTTAAATATCCACCCTTCTCTTTTGCCTAAATATAAAGGCTTACACACGCATCAGCGAGTGCTGGATGCCAAAGAAAGCGAACATGGGGTGAGTGTCCATTTTGTTACGGCTGAGTTAGATGGCGGGCCAATTGTAGCCCAAGTTAGCATAGCTATCTCTCCAAATGACACCGCAGAAACCTTAGCTAAACGCCTTTTTGTGGCAGAACATTGGCTTTATGGCGAAGTTGTGAAGTGGTTTGCAGAAAATCGCTTAAAATATGACCAAAATGTTGTTACATTAGATGACAAGCGGTTAGCACCGCAGGGCCAGCAGTTATCTTTACCTACTATGCAAGGAATAGTAAGTTGAGAAACAAAAAATCACAGATCAATTTCTTATTTTTCTCTAGCTTTGTTGCCATCATGATTTGGATGGTCAGCGCAAGCTGTAAAGCTTACGTGAAGCAAGATATGAATGCCTTTCCTTTGGCTGAATACCAAGCACAATATAACGTCAGTTGGCTTGGCATTTATTCTGGGAAATCGACACATAGCTTAAAGCGCCAAAGTAATGGTCAATACCATTTTGAGGCACGTACAGAACCCAATGTACGTATACTTCCCTATCACTCATTAGAGAGTTCCGATTTCACTTGGAAACAAGGCGAGATCATGCCCCAAAATTATTATTACAACATACAAGAAGGCACTCGCCATAAAAAAGGGAATGTATCTTTTGATTGGGAAACCCACAAAATTCGCAATTTAAATATACCTGAAAAGTGGGAAACAGATTTAACCCAAGGTATGCAAGATAAATTGACCCAAACCTTATGTTTACGCCAATCACTCCTCAACGGCAGCACTTCACTGCAATACATGGTAGCTGAGCGTGATAAACTCAAAAATTACACTTTTGTGATAATTGGTGAAGAGCGTTTACAAACCAAATTGGGCACTTTGGATACGGTTAAAATTGAACATATCTCGCGTAAGGGTCACCGTACCACCATGTGGTTTGCCAAAAAATTAGATTACTTGCCTGTAAAAATGGCTCAATCTCGCCGCGGCAAACAAGTGGCTTCTGGAGAGATCCTATCCTTCTCACCCAAACCGCAGAAATAATTATTGAACAAATAGCTATCTAAGGAAGGGAGCAAGTAGAAAGAATGCGCGAATTGACCACGATGGAATGCTGCTCTATCAATGGCGGCAGTTATGAACCCTGGCAAGTAGTGGCATTGTCAGGTATTTCATCAGGTGTCGCTTACGGCGTTATTGAACTTTATACGACGCTTTCCCTTCTTGAAGGCCTTAAATTTTTTGCCATTTGCAGTGTTCCAACTGGTATTGCTTGTTTCTTAATCGTAGGCAGCATTGCACTTGTTGAGATCTCAAAGGAACTGGGCGCAACGCCCGCCATGCACTGCTAAGCGAATCATTACAAACTCTGATAGAGATATTGCATGATAGATGCTATTATTTTCGCTACAAATTTAGGTATTTATCACACTAACTTGAGCAAAATATGTCATCAAAAGGCCCCCATCCCCACTTTCCCGTTGTCCCAATACAAACTGTATTAAGCAACCCACGCTCGGTATTTGCCGAGCCAGCATTGATGCAAGAACTCGGCAATGCATTTAATAATGCAAACCTGGTTAAAATTTTTATTAAAAGATTAATCGAAATATCACAAATACAAAAATCAAAAGAACGTAGCGCGCAAGCTGATGTGTTATTTTCAGAAAATAGCGCCTTTTTAAATGAGCAAATTGATTATGTACTCCCTTTAATACACTTACATTATCTCCAACGGCCCATTCCCTATTTTCAAATACATGCACAATTATCTGCCATGGAAATGCAAGTGGCAGTACAAAAAGGATTGAGCCATGACCAAAATGATTCGCAAATAAAAACAATGACAAATAAGCTAAGGGATAAATATAGAGAAAGTGAAGAACCACTTTTCAATGGCCTTGCAAGGGTAAACGCATGGCACTTAATGTTAAGTGCACCTCAATGCCAACCGCATCGAGGGGAAATTATAGATTATCTGTGCACTGATCTCTGTCATGGGATCTGCTCACTCACAAAACGCATCCTTGAGCAAAAAATTTGCAGCAACAACTATTATGATCTTTACTGCTTGATGATGGAAAAAATAGAATGGTTTGACCTTTATAGTGAAGACTATAGTGCCCAAAAATTCCAAAAGCTTACAGAACATACAGGTGATGTCAGCAAATCTGAAGCTGCATGGGAACTAACCGAATTACTGCTATCAACTTATAAAAATGTCATTATATTTCTGATGTATTTTGGCCATCACGACAAAGCCAAAGTATTGAGTTCTAGATATCTTGCTTTACTCGACAAATTAAATACTTCTTCTACAGAAGATTTCAAAAATAACGATTTGCTTCAGATAAAAAAAGAAGCTGAAGAACTCACAACATTAAATGATGAAGTGCAGATGTCACCTTGGAGAGAGTTTCTGCATAATGTAGATGCCTTCTATAAAACGACATGGTGCAAACCTACCCCCCCAGTCCAAAATGTTGTTGACGATATTTTTATAAAACAATGTGAAGGTGCCATCAAAATATTAGGTGAGCCCGCATCAGCGCTAACCATGAAAGAACTCAACCAATTTTTATCAAAATTAGCATTCTATAAATCGCTAACACCATCACAAAAAACAGCAAAGATAACCTCATTAATGATGAGACTTTGCATTAACACAAATGTTTTTCTCAGCAAAACACCAGCTCTCGCACCTTGTGGTTCCTTACGAGCGACGCTGTTAGCACTGATTAAATTAATGACCGATGAAATTTCTACAGATTTCAAAAATTTACCAAAACAAGTTCCTCCTGCCTCAGCTGCAAACCTTGAATCGGTTACAACACAACTTCAAGCACTAAAGCTTGAACCCATTGCTGAACCTGAAGATGAAAAAAAAGCAGCTGAAAATAATGATGTTGAAAAAGCCCAGCAGGAAAAAATAGATCAAGAATATGCAAAACGCGAACAAGAAGCTTTGCAACATTCAAAACAAAAACAGAGAAAAGCAAGAAAAGAAGCGCAGCATCAGTTAAAAGCCCAAAAGAAGCAACTGGTAAGCGCTCATGAAACAAAGCTTGCCTTGCTTACAAAAACTCTAGAACAGGATAATGAGGCATTGTCCAAAAAATTAGCACAAGATAACACGGCAGCATTAGCAAAACTAAAACTAGAACAGCAAGCGGCTCTGGACGCCATGCAATCTGAGCACAATAAAAATGTAACGCAATTAAAAGAAAGACAACAAAAAAATCTTGAAATGGCGCGTGCAGCCCTAGAAAAAGAATTTTCTGCTAAAAAAACAGCTGCCCAAAAACCCCAAAAAGATCAGTACGAAAAAATGCAGCAACAACATCGTGAAAGTTTAGCAGCACTGGCAAGCAAACATGAAGACGAACAAGCACAGCAGCTTAATAGCCAACAAGAAGCATTAGAAGCACTGCGTCTTGATTATGAAAAGCAACGAAAGGCAAGTGTAGCGGCCCAGCAAAAAGCGCTTGAGAGTTTGGAACAGGCAAAAAAGAGTATCTTAGAACAACAAAAGGCACGCGAAAAAGAACAGTTAGCCCAAGCAGAACACGAACTACAATTCATAAAACAAGCACATTTATCGTTAATCCAAAAAGATAAAAAAGCGCTTAGTGGATTAAAACCGATAAAAACGATAGAGGTAAATCCTTTGGTGAGCTATATCCTTGAAGATATCGCTGCACTGGATATAGAATGTTATGCTATCGGCGGCTTCGTACGTAATCGTCTTTTAGAGCTTCCTGGCGCCCCTTTTGAAGATTTAGATTATATCTTGAATTGCAATGTTGATGCCTTACCCGCCAAAATTAAAAGGCATTTTAAATTAGATTTTCATGATTCACGGCGTTTAAAATTAGGCAACATCGATTTTTGGTGTGAACCTTGGGATAATTTGCAAAGTGCTTTAGTGAAGCGCGATTTCACGATTAATACTTTTATTCAAGATTATCATGGCAATTGTTACGATCCATTAGGCGTTAAAGAAGATCTCACCTCACCCTACTTAAAACTCATGGGCGATATGGAGACCCGCTTTAGCGAAGATCCCTCCTTGATTATTCGCATGGTCAGGATTGCCAATCAAACTGGAAAATCGATTAACCCAATCGAAATTCCTGTTTTGCAAAAACATGCCGCTAAAATTAAGACCTTACCCTTTGGTAAATATTTAAGCAATATCGTACAACTTGTTTCACCTGTTGCTGGCCAAAATTTATATTCCATCATGCAGCTAGGCTTGTTGGGGGAATTTTTCCCCATGCTACCAACACAAGCGACGACCTTTGATTCCTATCTGGCGGAATTTTGGTTTTATAAATTAGAGCAATATGCAAACCAAAAAACACAAATTGATGGCAACCATATACTAAGCTTGTTTATGTTATCACCGCTTTTGCTTAAGAACCCTACGCCACATAACAGGAAGGAATTACTTGAAATCTGCGTCAATGAATTTTTTGATAAATTTGAAGGTGAACTTAGCTTTGAGGAGAAAAATAAAACCCTCAAATGCCTTGAATCTATTATCTTGGATAAAGATAAAGACCAAACTGGCCTTTTAACAGAGCATTCTCACTTTAATGCACAATATAGTCACTACGCTCAAGCACAACCCTCAGCCATCACGCGGCAATTTGATCGCCAACGTTCTCAAGAACAAGGTCGCGCCCCAAGGCAGGGATACCAGCCTCAAAAAGAAGTTCAAAGGGTTATAGCGAAAAAATAAAGCAGGAAAGCTCTCTTGTCCTGCGAGGTTAATACATTGCAGGACAAGAAGATCACAAGACTATAGCTTTTAAGCAATTGGCAAGGTGACGCCCTTTTGCCCTTGATACTTACCACCTCTATCACGATAAGAGACTTCACAGACTTCATCTGATTCTAAGAATAACATTTGCGCCACACCTTCATTGGCGTAGATAACAGCAGGTAAAGGAGTCGTGTTTGAAAATTCTAAAGTGACATGCCCTTCCCATTCTGGCTCTAAAGGTGTGACATTCACAATAATGCCACAACGTGCATAGGTGGATTTACCTAAGCAAATGGTGAGCACATTACGAGGAATACGAAAATATTCAACTGTTCTTGCCAACACAAAAGAGTTGGGCGGAATAATGCAAGTGTCGCCTACTTTGTTAACAAAGCTGTTCTCATCGAAGTTTTTAGGATCAACGATGCTCGAGTGAATATTGGTGAAAATTTTAAACTCATTAGCACAACGCACATCATAACCATAACTGGAAGTGCCATAAGAAATAATGCGTTCACCATTAACGTGGCGAATTTGCGAACCAACAAAAGGCTCTATCATGCCTGCTTCGCGCGCCATTTTGTTGATCCATTTATCTGATTTGATTGCCATGCTGATATCCTTAAAATGAGTTTATTTTATAGTTTTTATTGCTAATTTAGGTAGCGAGGCTCAAGCCACTACCACAGGTATTGCTGCTGTATAATCTACTTCACGTAAACCTAATTGTGCGCTCACACGCATCGCCATATCCCAATAAGGCGCGGCTAATTCACTCTCAGGCTCTGCAACGACAATAGGGTTGCCCTTATCAGATAAGGCGCGAATTTTGGCATGTAGCCCCAGCTCTGCTAACAAGGGCAAATTGAATTCAGATGCCATTTTAAGCCCGCCCCCTTCACCAAATAAGGCCTCGCGATGACCGCAACCTTCACAAATGTGCCAGCTCATATTTTCCACAATGCCTAATACAGGCACTTGGACTTTCTCGAACATACGGCAGGCTTTTTGCGCATCAAGTAGGGATATATCTTGCGGTGTGGTCACCACAATAGCACCACTTAAAGGAATTTTTTGCGCCATGGTGAGTTGAATATCACCCGTCCCTGGCGGTAAGTCGATGATAAGATAATCACATTCATCCCAGGCTGTTTCATTTAATAACTGTTGCAAGGCACTGCTTACCATCGGGCCACGCCAGATCATGGGGCTTTGGTCCCCAACTAAATACCCAATGGATATGGATTGAATACCATGGCTTTCAACAGGAATGAATTTCTTTTCATGCGCACTTGCCTGCACATGTTGCTTGCCCAGCATCAAAGGCTGGCTTGGACCATAGATGTCAGCATCAAGGAGAGCCACTTTGGCCCCCATGCCTTTCAAGGCCAGCGCAAGATTCACAGAAACCGTTGATTTACCAACACCACCTTTGCCTGAAGCCACCGCAATTATATTTTTGATGGCTGACTTTGGTTTTAAGTCATTCTGCACTTTGTGCCGTCTGACTTTCCATTGGATGTTTAGCTTAATTTCAAAATCAGGCCAATCAGCTTGCAAAACTCTGCTAATGCGTTGTTTTAAATCAGGAATTCTTCGCTCAAGGGGATAGGGAAAACACAAACTAAGCTCAATTACCCTCTCATGCACCGCAATTTCATGGATAACCTTAGCAGCAACTAAGTCTTTGCCCAAAAAAGGATCAACAATTGTCCCCAGGGTGGCGGTGATTTGCGAGGGGGTAGGAGCTTGCATGCGTCATCTCTCAAGGCCAAGGTGTTGGAAATATGGGGCGTATTTTAACATGAAATAGGTCTGAAAATGGAACTTACCCCCACAAAAAGTTATACTCATTGACCAAAAATGAGAGGAAAGAAATGACTACGCCCACACAACGCCATATTCTTGTTACCAGCGCCTTGTATTATGCCAATGGCCATTTGCACCTTGGCCATATTGTTGAAGCCATTCAAAGCGATATTTGGGTTCGCTTACAACGCCTACAAGGGCACCAATGTATTCATGTCAGTGGCTCAGATGCGCATGGTACACCCATTATGCTCCAAGCTGAAAAACGTGGCATCTCAGCAGAAGCTTTGGTCAGCGAATACAATCAAGAACACCAGCGTGACTTTGGCGATTTTTTGGTCAGCTTTGATAATTTCCACACAACACACTCACCTGAGAACCAAGCTTTAACCGAACTCATTTACAAACGTTTACACGAACGTGGTCATATTGCTGTTAAAACAATCAAGCAAGCCTATGATCCTGTCAAAAATATGTTTTTACCTGACAGATATGTTAAGGGTGAATGCCCCAAGTGTGGCACTAAAGATCAATATGGCGACTCTTGTGAGAGTTGCGGCGCGACCTATTCACCTTTGGATCTCAAAAATCCTGTATCTGTTGTTTCAGGCGAAAAGCCCATTGAGAAAGAATCAGAACATTACTTTTTCAAATTAGAAGACTATGCTGAGTTTTTGCATAAATGGACACGCGATGGCCATTTGCAAGAACAAATGACCAATAAATTAAATGAATGGTTTGAAGCAGGCTTAAGACAGTGGGATATTTCACGCGATGGCCCTTACTTTGGTTTCCCCATTCCCAACACAGAAAACAAATTCTTTTATGTGTGGATGGATGCGCCAATAGGTTATATCGCCAGTTTCAAGAATTATTGTCAAAGACATCCTGAAATTCTATTTGAAGAATTTTGGAAAAAAGACAGTCCTCATGAGCTTTATCATTTTATTGGTAAAGATATCGTTTATTTCCATGCTCTTTTTTGGCCTGCCATGTTATATGGCAGTGATTTTCGCACACCCACGAAAATATTTGCCCATGGCTTTTTAACAATTAATGGTCAAAAAATGTCTAAATCGCGCGGTACTTTTATCACCGCCAGAAACTATTTAGATCATGTGGGCGCTGAATACTTACGATATTATTTTGCTGCTAAATTAAATGATGGCGTGGATGATCTTGATCTAAACCTAGATGATTTTGTTACCCGTGTGAATGCAGATTTAATTGGCAAGTATGTCAACATTGCAAGCCGTTGTGCTGGCTTTTTAACCAAAAATTATGATGGCATGTTAGCAAGCACTTTATATAAGCCAGAGCTCACAGCAAAGTTTGTTGAAACCAGCGCGCAAATTCTCCAAGGTTTTGAGTCAAGACAATATCACCGTGCTATTCGTGACATTATGGGCTTAGCAGATTTAGCCAATCAATTTGTCGATGAAAACAAACCCTGGGAATTGGTTAAAAATCCTGAAAACAAAGACAAAGTACAGGCAGTTTGCACACAAGCACTCGAACTCTTTCGTTTGCTCACCATCTATTTGAAGCCTGTATTACCCAATGTTGCCAGCAAAGTAGAAAGCTTTTTGAATATTCAGCCCCTTTCTTGGCAAGATATTCACAAGCCCCTACTTTCCCATAAAATTAATATTTACGCTCCTTTAATGCAGCGTATTGATCCCAAACAAGTACAAGCGATGCTTGATCAAGGAAAACAAATGGATAGCAGCCCAACAACTGAAGAAAAAGCACAAGAAACCAAAGCAAGCACTTTAGATATTGCACCAACTATTAGCTATGATGATTTTGCGAAAATAGATTTGCGTATTTGTAAAATTGAAAATGCTGAACATGTTGAAGGTGCTGAGAAATTACTAAAGCTTACCTTGAGCTTAGGGGAAGAAAACCGCCAAGTATTTGCAGGTATTAAATCTGCTTATGCACCTGAAGCACTGATTGGCAAATATACCGTGATGGTGGCAAACCTTGCTCCTCGTCAAATGCGCTTTGGTTTATCTGAAGGCATGGTGCTTGCAGCTGGCCCCGGTGGTAAAGATTTATGGATCTTAGAACCCCACCAAGGCGCACAACCAGGCATGCGAGTAAAATAATGAGCCAGTACCAGATAGTCAGCATCAACGAAGAGACTTGCATTGGTTGCACCAAATGCATCAATGCTTGTCCCGTTGATGCGATTGTCGGTGCCACGCAAATGAATCATGCCGTATTAACTGAGTTTTGTATCGGCTGTGAATTGTGTCTGCCTGTCTGCCCGGTCAATTGCATTGATATACTAACAACAACAGAACCAGAAGATAAAAAAGAGCGGGCTTTGATTGCTAAAAAGCGCATTCACAACAGAAATGCGCGTTTGGCTACAGAAGAAATGGCTAAGGCACAAAAAGATCAATTTCATATCAATAATATGCAAAATGAAATCGCGGCGGCTTTAGCGAGAAATCAACAACGTAAGAAAGATGAACAAACAAAAAATCGAAACCATTTTTAAGCGTTTCCAAGAGCACAATCCTTCGCCTACCACCGAATTGGTCTACAAATCTGAATTCGAGTTACTGATTGCGGTCATCTTATCCGCACAAGCAACCGATGTGAGCGTCAACAATGCCACCAAGCCCCTTTTTAAAGTGGCTAACACGCCAAAAAAAATCTTTGCATTAGGCGAAGAAGGCCTCAAGACTTACATTAAATCCATTGGCCTTTACCACAATAAAGCCAAAAATATTATTAAAACGTGTCAGATATTAATTGAGCAACACCATTCTAAAGTGCCTAATGAGCGTGAGGCCTTAGAAGCACTCCCTGGTGTGGGGAGAAAAACCGCCAATGTCATTTTAAATACGGCTTTTGGTGAAAGCACGATTGCTGTTGATACGCATATTTTTCGCGTGGCTAACCGCATTGGTTTAGCAAAAGGCGAAACACCGCTCGCCGTTGAAAAGCAGCTGTGTAAAGTAATACCCCATAAATACCAAAAGGATGCACATCATTGGCTCATTTTGCATGGTAGATACACTTGTGTGGCTCGTAAACCTAAATGTAGCACTTGTTTGATTGCTGATTGCTGCGAATTTAAAGAAAAGAACTTAAGTAGGAACTAAAAATGATTGATAATGATCCCGTCGCAATGCGAAGAGTTTATTACGATGCCTGGCAAAAAGCGCTGCTTGGCGTCCCCCTTACTCCCATGGATGCTATCATTGTTGATATTATTCAACGCCACCCTGAATACCATCCTTTGTTTTCCAAAGAAACCTTTGAACAATTTCAAGCAGAAAAGTTTGATTTAAATCATAACCCTTTTTTCCATCTTGCTTTACACGTTACCATCGCCGAGCAAGTAGGCAGCGATCGCCCCAAAGGTGTGCAAGCTATTTACCAAAAATTGCTAAAAAAGCACCAAGACAAAACCATCGTTGAACACAAAATGATGGAGTGTTTAGCAAGGTTGCTGATGGATGGCTTTATGCAGGATGCTGCAAGTTCCGAAGAGCAATATTTGGTTTCATTAAGAAGAATCGTATAAATATAAAACAAATCTTCATCCACAAACCGCGCTGGGTAATTATAAATCAATCTTCATCCACAACCGCGTCAGCGGTGAAATGTAGTAGCCCACCCACGAGCGTCCGACGATGCCTTTTAGGCGAAGACGGACGTGAGGCGGTGGGTTAATGTAAAGATTGGAATAATAAAATCAATCTTCATCCACAACCGCGTCAGCGGTGAAATGTAGTAGCCCACCCACGAGCGTCCGACGATGCCTT
>CAZBZP010000025.1:25341-33891 GCA_964496435.1 Uncultured Candidatus Berkiella sp. | reverse complement strand
CACCGCCTCGCTAACGCTCGTGGGTGGGCTACTACATTGCACCGCTGACGCGGTTTGTGGATAAAGATTTGTTATATTATTTTAATATTTATGTTTTCCCATTATGTTACATAACATGTGGTGGATAAACGGATAAAAATAGCCGATAACAAAAAATTCACATTCTATAATCTCCCATCGCTGAGGTGTTTAAGCTGAGGGTATATGCTCCTAAGCTATCTCACTTTGTTGTATCGTCCGCCTATCCTATTCAGTGTGTACACGGAATAAGGTATTTGATAAACTTTCCTAACTTTGAGTTATCCCTTCAAATATGTGGTATTCATGATAAATTCTGCGCAGGTTTTGCCTTTTAAAGTTGATAAAAGTCTACTGACTAATTTTGTCGCCCTATTACTTATCGGCCTTAGCTATTGCTTTATCAACACACCCTACCAGACCTTGTTATCCAATGTTGGGTTCTATGCCTTATCTTGTGCTTTAACAAATTGGCTTGCGATTATAATGTTGTTTGATAAAGTGCCATTTATCTATGGTTCAGGTGTTATCCCTGCTCAATTTGAAGCATTTAAAGGGGCCATCAAAAACCTAATGATGCTGGAGTTTTTTACGCCAGAAAATATTCAAGAGGTAATGTCAAGAAGCACACTTGAATTAGCCGTTTTAAAAGATGTTGCAAATCAGGTTGATTATGACAAACTATATAGCGCTTTGGTGGAAGCTATATTTGAATCAAAGATTGGTTCTGTCTTTTTTATGATGGGTGGGCAAAATGCGATTGAGCCCCTGCGTGAGCCAGTACAGAAAAAGCTACGTAATACCATCGATGACATTTTGGCTGATGAACAACTTAACAAATACTTGATTGAAAAATCAGCTGATCCAAAACAATTTTTAAGTAAAATAGAACAAGTCGTTGATAAGCGTTTAAGTATGCTTACACCGAGAATGGTCAAAGAAATAATACAAAAAATGATAGCGCAACACCTAGGGTGGCTTGTAGTGTGGGGTGGCGTTTTCGGCGGTTTGATCGGGTTGGTTGCAAGTTTCATATAAGTGACATAATAATGAATAGAGAAACATCGTTTAACGAATATCTCAGTTTTTTGCGTGAATCAATTAAGAATCTTGCAGATTATTGGCAAAAAATAGGTCATGATAATCCGCATATTAAAGATATAACCGCAGGTTTAAATCATAACGATCCTTTCATCATTTACAAAGCCAGTATCGCGGCAACACTTTTATTAGAAGATAGATCTATCTATCATTAGTACTTAAGGGAAATAATGAGCATCATTAAACAGCATGAAGTTTATAAAAACTTCAATTTAATTGCCCATCCATTGATTGCTGGCAAACTCTCACTTTTACGTCAAAAAGATACAGATCATAAACTTTTTCGTGAATTGGTGCATGAAATTACCTTGCTCTTAGGCTATGAAGCCACTCAAAATCTCAGCACCAATGATGTTGAAATTGAAACACCAATCGAAAGATGCTTAGCGCCTTTCTTATCTGGCCCTTCACCTGTTATCTTGCCTATTTTACGTGCAGGCGTGGGCATGGTTGATGCACTTTTAGGCTTAATGCCTTCTGCGAAGGTTGGTCATATTGGCCTTTTTAGAAATGAGAAAACCTTACAACCTGAAGGCTATTATTTCAAAATACCTGAAGACAGCTCAAATCGTCATTTTTATGTGTGTGACCCTATGTTAGCTACCGGGGGTTCTGCCATTCGCGCGGTGAGTACTTTAAAATCACATAAAGTCAAAAGTATTACGTTCATTTGTATTTTAGCAGCGCCAGAGGGGTTGCAGGCTTTTTTTGAAGCACATCCAGATGTAACGATATATTCTGCAAGCCTGGACAGGCAGTTAAACGATAAAGGCTATATTTGTCCGGGTCTTGGTGATGCCGGCGATAGAATGTTTGGTACTTTATAATAACTGGAGAACTTGATGTCTCTTCATGGTTATGCAGTGCATAAAAAAAGACGTCCCCCAGCGCTTATAAAAGAAGCTGTGGTAAGTCCATATTTCAAAATAAAAAGCGTTCGTGAGTTTTTTGAGCACTATGAACATATTGATGTATTGATAAAAATCGGACCTTATTATCAAAGTGTTTATGGTCTTCGTCGCGGGCAAGAAAGTTACGATAAAAACAATTATCTTGATGCTATCTTTAATTATATTCTTTCGATTCGAGGTTATATTAAAGCGGCAAAATGCTTATTTGAAAAGGGAGAAGCCTCAAACGCATTTGAGGGGCTAGCTCAAATGCTCAATTTTTATATGCAACACTTTGTTTCTACTGAGCTTGACGAAAACTCTGGTGAAGCACAGTTAAAATATAGTTTGACATCTATGTCTAAAGAAATACAAACGATGAAAAACGATATCAATGAAGCAATGTCGCTTGTTGCTAGAATTAAGGCTGCTCCCATTTATATTTTAAGGTAAGCTTTAAATACTTTTATCATAAACCTTTGCTCAGTTTTCTAGGCGATTTCTTTTCAGGTTTTATCTTCTTTTCCTGTGCTGAGCTACTTTCACTCAATTCACTTTCAAGCAATACATAATCCAAGGATTTTTCTAAGGGAGAATCCTTTTTCTCATAAGAAGAATGGCAGCTTGAATCAGATCTTGCTGAGGAGGTTGGTGTAGATGGGGGGGAGCGATAAGTTGATAATTTCGGGCTGGTGCTACCATTAGAGCGGGGTGACTGGGTAATTGCAAAGCGATGCACAATGGGTTGCTTTGTGCGCATTATTTGTGCAAGCTCTTGCGATACTATACCGATGCTTGGGTTTGCTTCCTCAAGCATCATGTTTAAATTTAATTCTAAAGTTGCATCCCCCAAAGTGGCCGCACGAGCTCTGTTTTTTTTCTTCTTAGCACGGTGCGTGTTGGGAGATGCTAAGTTAGGCGCTGTAGCCTCTGTCATTTTTTCACTATCGGGATGTGGCAAAGTGGATGTATCAGCTGATTTAAAATCTCTACTTTTCCTATGTTCGCTTACTTGAAGTTTTCTCATTTTTTCAGTGAGATCGTCTGAAGGCTCATCTGTCATCGCTAAGTTAAGCCTCAAGACGTTCCTTTTCGCTGATTGTGGTTGTTGAAGATGTTCTAAAGCCTGCGCTTTGTATATTAAATTATCAAAGCGATGAGCGATGTTTTCAACATCTGTAGCACTGGGTCTTGCATTAGGGTGAGCGTTTACACATTGTTGAATAAATGCGATAAGCGGCCATAAGAGCTTCTCTTGCTCGGGTGCATCGTTGTCTGGTTTTTTTAAATTCAAAATATCAGCAAAAGCTTCTTGGACATGTTCCATGTTGAGCGTAAAAGTTTGTAATGCTACCTTTCCTTGGGCGACTTTTTTTCTTAAATATTCTTGATAATTAAAAGAAGATAAGAGTTCTAATAGAATGACACCTAAAGAAAAGAGTTCTTGGCGAAGCGAATAGAAAGGCCTGATTTTATGTAGGTTATCTGCGCTGAGTTTAAGAGGGTCAGTCATTTCAGGTGCTTGGTAGCCAATAGATCCCTTAAAGGTTTTATCTTCATAACCAATATCGCAAGATGTGCCAAAATCGATTAATTTAGCGCCGCTAAAATTCTTAGCTATCATAATATTCGCTGTTTTAAGATCGCGATGATAAATGCGATGAGTGAAATATAAATCTGCGTGTTCGTTGAAAATGTACTTTGCTATTTTGAGAATTTCTAACGTACTCAGCGTTCTTTTTTCATAGCTAAAATTATAGGGATAGTATTCTTCATCTGGCTGAGGAATAACTTTGCGATAAGCAATATCCAGTAAGTTATCACCTTGAAAAAATTCACTGAATAGATATTGCCCTAAACATGCGTTATCAGAGCTTGGAACGGCTATATAACCAAATAATCGGTCGAGTTTGGCTAATACATTCACTTCATTTTCAAAATCCGGTGCTGTTTCAGGTTTTGTTCCGTATTTTAAAATGGCTAAATTTCTAGGATCTTTTGAAAATTCGCTGGTTAAACGTTGTGCTTTGTAAACAGCGCCTTGCGCACCGGGTTCACCTAAAGTATGACTTTGGTCAAAATCAACTGCAAAAATATGAGGCTTATGATCTTCAGGTAACTGATAGCCGATTATATGAAAAGAAACAATTTGATCTTGATCACGCTTGAACTGCATGGGCATAGCAATAAAAATGGGTTCTATAATACGTGGCGTAGATGGTGGTGTTGATGCTTTTTCTTTTGGTGAATGAGGAGGCGTAGACTGTTTTAAATCCTTTTTGGCTTTCTTTGTTGCATCTTCTCTTTTTCGTTTCAAGAGTTTTATTGCTTGCGAATAGGCTTCAGTACTTTCTTTTGATGTTAATAATGATTGAGTAAGCATGTGGTAACACCTAGGTCAAAAAGGGTAACGTTAATTATAAGACAAGATTTTTTGATTTTTACAAATTAACGTAATTTTTTTTGGCGTGTAATTACTTGCTCAAGTGTGAATTAATATATCAATATATAGTTGTTCTGGTTATGCAGGTTTGAATTGAATGTTAATAAAAGGGCTGATTATATAAGTGGGTTTTATTATTATGGCGAATATAATAATGCTTTTAAATGATTTATGGCCACATCAATATCATGGCTGTTAATATACAAAGGTGCTATGCCAAATCGTATTAAATCTGGGGTGCGATAATCAATAACAATCCCTCTTTCAATTAAGGATGTTGCTAGCATATCTGCCTGTGGATGCCTAAAGGCAACATGGCTTCCTCTTTGAGAGGCATCAAAAGGAGAGAGGCATTGTAGCGCTGGAATATGTATTGCACATTGCTCAATAAAATATTGCGTTAATTGATTACTTTCTTTTTCTACAACAGCTAAATCGATTTTTTCAAACACACATAATGCACCATAAAGCGCTTTCATGCTCAAAATGCTAGGCGTTCCACTGAGATAACGCTTAATGCCTTGTGCAGATTTATATTCCTGAGAAAAATCAAATGGCGCTTCATGTCCCATCCACCCCTGAATAGCAGGATGCAGGTGTTGATGTTTTTTATTTACATAAAGAAAACTGGGTGCGCCTGGGCCACCGTTGAGGTATTTATAAGTGCAACCCACAGCGAAATCAATGCCTAAGTTTGTGCATGACAACTTTGTTACACCCACACTATGCGAGAGATCCCAAAGGGTTTTAATGCCATGAAGCTGTGCTTTTTGATTAAGCGTTTTCATATCCCATTTTTGTGAGGTGCGATAGTTTACATGCGTTAAGAGTACAACGGCAACAGCATCATCAAGTGAATCCATAATGGCATCTGGTGGAACAACTTTAAGTGTCATGTTATGGACTTTGGCAACACTTTGTGCAATATAAAGATCAGTTGGGAAATTTCCTTCCTCGGTTAAGATGATTTTTCGGTTATTATTGGTGGCAATCGCTGACAATAACAACTTCATTAAATTTAAAGTTGTGTTGTCAGACACAATAACCTCATCGGTATGGGCACCAATCAGCGGCGCGATTTTATCACCACACAGTTTGGGTAAATCTAACCATTGGGCTTTCGTCCACCCACTTACTCGATGATTTTCCCATTCAGTGGCACTTTGCATCAGTGCTTCTTTTGCTTTTTGGGGTTGTGCACCAAGAGAGTGGCCACAAAAATAATGGATCTCATCAGGTAGATTGAATTGAGATTTACAATAGGGGCTTGCACTCATCCTAAAACCTCTTGCTTTCTCTTCAATTGCATGCCAATTGCAGCGAGTACAATGATACCCGTAACCAGTTTTAAGTCCGTTGGTGCAAGTCCCAAGGTCATTGCCAAGCCTTGAATTTGTTGGTAAACAAGGGCGCCGACGATAGGTGCCAGACATTGGCGAAGAAGCGTTTGGGTTCCAATTAAGCTTTCTCCAATCATCAAGGCAGCTAAAGCATGGATAACCATAGCAAAACCCATACCCACATCGGCATATTGTTGCAATTGAACCATGAGACTGCCCGCTAATGCATTTAAAGTGTTCCCTAGAAAGAAACCAAGAAAGATATAGGGACTCACAGCGATACCTTGTCTTTGGGCAAATATGGGATTGAATCCCACTGCGCGCAAGCTTAAACCCTTTTGGGAAATAAGAAATCGATACAAGAAGGCGATAACGCACAGGGTGATAGCAATTAATACAATTGTGATGGTTATTTTGTTGTCATTGAATGCGGAAAAAAGTGTATTAACGTTAAACAAGGCAACATTGGGCTTTTGTAAAATACGCAAATTGATTGTGTAACACATGGTACAAATGATAATGCCAGCAAGGAGCGTATTAACTTTAAAGCGTAAATGAATAAATGCGGTGCCAAGGCCTAATAATCCGCCAGCAATGAGTGCAATGAACGTTGCCAAAAAGGGAGGTATACCCATGATGAGTAAAGTGGCACAAATAGCGCCCCCTAAGGGGTAGGCACCATCACAAGTTAAATCAGGGGAGTGTAATAATTTAAAAGGGATCATCACACCAAGTGCCACGAGACTTAAAACCAAGCCCTGTATGAGTCCGGCGCTCGCTAATTCTTGAAGGAGTCCTAACATATTGTTTCTCCTTGTTCACAAGCAGACTCAATATGATGATCATATGAATGAAAATATTTAAGCAAAGTGGGCAAGCTCAGCGCCTTTTTTTGTTCTTCTTTGAGATCCAGTACAACCCTACCTTTATGGAGCATAATGAGTCGCTGGCCATATTTAAGCGCATCGGGTAAATGGTGGGTTATCATCAAAGTGCTGATATTACTCTGTCGGATAGTTTCATGGGTATAAGTCATGATTTGTTGATGAGTTTTGGGATCAAGTGCGGAGCAATGTTCATCCAGCAATAAGAGTGCTGGTTTATTCAGGGTTGCCATCAGGGTGGCAATTAATTGTTTTTGTCCACCTGAGAGCATATTCATCGGTTTATCTAGATATTGCTCTAATCCTAATTTAAGTGAGGCTAAGCGTTCCTTGAGCAAGCTTTTTTCTTTTATATATAATGAATATCCTGCTTTTTTTGTTCTTTGTGTACTTAAACTCAAATTTTCGAGTAAGCTCATTTCTCCAATGGTTCCCTTATTGGGATCTTGAATAACACTACTGATAAGCGATGCACGTTGGTGAACGCTCATCTGGGTTAATTCAATTTTGTCCAAATATAACTTGCCTTCACTTGGCAAGACTTCACCACTGATGGTTTTTAAGAGGGTAGATTTTCCAGAGCCATTAGCACCAATGACAATACAAAATTCCCCCTTGTTTAGACGCAGTGAAACCTTATTTAAAGCGGGTAAATGATGTCCAAAGTGTTTTGTGAGCTTTTGTAATTCAAGCATGATATCACTCCACAATGGTTACATTGGCAAGATTGTTGAGAGTAATGCCGTATTTATCAGCAACTTTTTTGCTTAGATAGCCTTGGTGATCGCCAATGAGCGGATACCGAGGTGGAAGCTCATCAATATTTTTTCCTTGAAGAATATCGAAAACAATCTGTGCTGTATTAACCCCAACTTTATAATATGAAACGCCATAACTGCCTAATACCTGATGTTCTTTGACAGCGTTTTCATCGGCATTGAAAACGGGTATTTTCATATTTGCACCAATGGCAGCAATGGTGGGCAAGGTAGGCTGAATAGGGCCACTAACGCCAACGTAAATGAAATCAACCTTGTCTTTGAATGCTTGCATACGTAATTTGACATCATTGGCATGCTCTATAGGCACTAACACTACTTGCATCTCAAAATCAATAGCAGCATTTTGCAGCATCTTGACTAAGGCCATGTCATTAGCATCGCTGGTTGAATATAAAAGACCAATTCGTTTGGCATGCGGTAGAATTTTCTTGGCAAAACTTAAAAAAACACGCAGATCTTGCCTGTCAGAAGCCCCTGTCATATTGGCATCGGGTTTATGTTCCTCTTTGAGTAATCCTACCTCAAGAGGAGAGGTGATATCAGCAAATACAATCGGTATATCTTTGATGCTTTTGGCAGCTTGGGTAACAGGGGTTGAAAGCGTGACAAGTACAGCAGGTTTATGTGCTTTTAACTTGGCCAACATTTGTCTAATCAGGGTATGGTCGAAATTGGCATCGAGTATTTCATAGTTAAAATCCCTGCCCTCAACCAAGCCTTTGTGAGCCAGTTCCTCTTTTAAGCCCCTGATTGTCGCATCCAAAGAGGCATGAGGGCCATAATTGGCTATTGCGATAACAGGTAATATAGGTTTGGGAGAATAATAAAAGAAATAAGCAATAAAAAGCGCGCTTAGGCCAAGAAACACCAAGAAGGTTTTGTGGAGCGAGTGAGACATGTGTAGATCCCCTGATTAATAAATTGAACAAATAGAAAGCATTGAGCGAAGTTGGTTCGCCAACGCCATGCTTTTGTCCATTTATTAATAAAAAGGTTCATAAGGCTCACTGAAAATCCTAAATTAATTAGTACTGAACTTACATCAATTTTAAGTATGACGCAAGAAGGCGGATTTTCAAGGAGATGGGGAAG
>CAZBZP010000025.1:0-25241 GCA_964496435.1 Uncultured Candidatus Berkiella sp. | reverse complement strand
TTACATCAATTTTAAGTATGACGCAAGAAGGCGGATTTTCAAGGAGATGGGGAAGAAGCAAAGGCCGATGAGCGGATATATCATATGTTTTAATCGACAACCCCGGTAGGGGTGTTATGAAATAGCCCACCCACGAGCGAAAGCGAGGCGGTGGGTTGAAAGCCGCCCCTACAATGAAAAAATAGTTTTTTTATAAAAAACTAATGATGCCCTCCCTCACTGCCTTTGCTTGCACTCTTAAAATCTTTTTGTTTTTTAGCCAGAAATTCCTGAACGGTTTTTTCAAGATCTTTATATTTGGCAAGTGCATCTTGTCTTAAGGCTTCGGAGTTTTCAAGTAATTGTTTTGTCTGAATTTGGATAGCCAGCATATCTTTTTGTATATCATCTTGTTGCTTGCTATATAAATCATTCCAACGTTCTGTCTGTGTGCTTAAGTTGGCATTTGCTTGCTCAATGGCCTTTTCAAGCATGTCTTTTGGAGCAGCTTTTAGCAGCTCTTTAAAATGCGTCATGTTATCTTGCATCATTTGTTGTGATTGCTTTACAGATTGTTCAAGAAACTCATGCGTTCTGGCCGTTGTTTTTTGGGATAAATTTTCAAAGCGCTTATTATTCTCTTCTATATGCTCAAGAATTTGGCGATATTGCTTATCATAATAAGACATGATGGCTTTATAATGTAATTGCAAAATACTATTGATTTTGTTGGTTAATTGGTTGATATCATCAAGTGTTTTTGATTTTTCAAGGCTTTGAGTAAGCTCTTGATAAGCTTGAAAATACTGAGCAAAAGGATCACTTGAGGGTTCAGTTGTTTTTTTCATAATGCGCTCCTTAATTAAAATCTTTTACAACGCCATATTGGTTAATGAATTTACGGACTCGTTTTCAAGGTCTTGCATTAGATCTTTTGCAACATGCTTAGCATTAGCAAAACCATTATGTACAGAAAATCCTAAGCGACTAAAATCGCTGCCAGCAAAATAGACATGCCCTTCTTTGCATTCCAAAGCCGTTTGTAATTCTTCAGTTTGTAAAATGGTGCGATAGGGGTAAGCACCTTGTGCGAATGGATCTAAAGTCCAATCATAAATAGAAACTGTTTGAGGCCAGGGTATTTCATTAGAGGGCAAAGCGTATTTCAAATCGCCCATGATATGCTTGACTATCTCGTTTTCGGCATCCTGTTGGCTGTCAGGGAAAATATTAAAAAAGTGCCTGCATATATCACTATACTTATCTGTTTGTAATATTGTTTTTCCACTTGTGATATAAGCGTTTCTAAATTCTCTTAAAGGTTTATTTGGTAAATCAATAAATATCATGGGTGCATCAATAGGCGACCAAAAGGGCGCACCTTGAAAAATCAAAGATACCCTAATGCCATTATGAACGCCGATTGTTTTTAAAGCTTGTAGTTTCTCTTCACTTAAGCTTGGCTCAAAGAGTGTAGGGGCAGTATTTTTCAGTACCCCAATAGGAATAGTTGAAACAACTTTATCTGCTTGAAAATATTCTGTCGCCGTTTTGAGGATAACGCCTTTAGGGCTTTGCACAATACGGATAATTGGAGAATTTAATTTTATTTTCACATTAAGTTTTTTAGCTTCTTTGGCAAGTTGCTCAATGACTTTGTGGTATCCGTTAGCAACAACACAAAAATCAGCATTTTCTTCATCCCAAGCTTCAAGCTGTTCTTCATCAAATGGAATTGTAAAATAAGGGACCCCACGTTCTTTTAAATCTGTATTAAAATGTTGAAATTGAAGTTCAAAGAATTTTCTCACCCAATATTGCTTATGCTCATCACCGGTAATGGGTAATTGATTAATCAGCTGTTCACCGTGTTGCCCGATATGGGTTTGGCAAAATTGATTCGCAAATAAGCTGGCCATTTGATAGTAAGAAGTGAATTCAGCAGGTTTAATCGGTTTATCACTTTTCACTATGCAAAGCTTTTCATTGAGTCTTAGCGCAAGAGGTTTTTTTGTAGTTTTAGTTTGTGCAAAATACTGCAAATAGAAAGGATTATTTTTTTTGCCTTCCCAAAAAGAGGCGCCTATTTCAAGGTTGGATTCATCAACAGTATGGCTGTAAATTCTGCCACCCAAGCGATTTCTTGCTTCAATGACAATAACCTGGTGATGCTTGGCCAATTCAACAGCAGCACTCAAGCCGGCAATGCCTGCACCAATGATGACAACCTTAGCCATTTTAATGAACTCTTTGGGATACCTTCAAATTATAGAGGGTATATCGGACGAAAGTGAGAGTTACACAATCTAACGTGGGGTGTTTTGAGCAATAGCGGTATTATCTGGTGGTATATTCAGAATGTGTAAGGCTTTACTGACCACATTTTTATAAATGGGGGCAGCAACCAAGCCGCCATAGTAAGCAGCTTCATTAGGCTCTTCGACAACGACAATGGTTGCTAAGCGTGGATTATCAACGGGCGTTATACCAGCAAAGATACCAATGTGCCGGTGAGGATCATAGCCTTGTGGGCCAACCACACGTGTCGTTCCGGTTTTACCTGCTGTTTTGTAGCCCGGAATATTAGCGCGTGAGCCGGTTCCTTGTTTGGTCAGCACTTCCGTGAGCATGGTTAGGGTTGATTTGGCAACATCAGGCGCCAAGACTTGTTCGCTTTTAATTTGCGCATCGCTATCGAGCTTTACTAAAGAAATGGGGCGCATTTCACCGTTGCTTGCCAAAGTTGCATAGGCATGCACAATTTGCAGTGGGGTGACCGACAAGCCATAACCGAAAGCAATGGTGGCATGGATAAAGGGATTTTTAGGTGGTGGGGGTAACATGCCGCTTCTTTCCCCTGGGAATGGCGTGTTCACGGTGGAGCCAAGACCCAATTTATGAAAAGTGTTAATGAGCTGCTCTGGTGGCACAGCCAGCGTAACTTTTGAGATCCCAATGTTGCTCGATTTACTCAAGACTTCTTTTAAACTTAAGACGCCATAATTATGGTGATCTTTCACCGGGTGATGGCCAATGTAAAATGTGCCAGGATTGGTATCAATAAGTGTTTCAGGTGTAAACAATCGGCTTTCCAGCGCGCTGGCAATAGAAAAAGCTTTAATGGTTGAGCCAGGTTCATATAAATCTGTCAGTGCTCTGTTGCGCGTATTAGCGCCGTGACATTCTGGGCGATTGTTGGGGTTATAGGAGGGCGCGGTGACCATGGCAATGACTTCGCCTGTTTGTACATCTAACATGACCAAGGTTGCAGATTTTGCACCATAGCGTTCAACCGCATTTTCTAATTCACGATAAGCAAAACCCTGAATACGCACGTCTATGCTTAGGGCAATATCCTGACCAGAATGGGGCGTTTGTAATTGCTCAATTTCTTGTACAATGCGACCTGTTCTATCTTCAAGTACTCTTTTTTTACCAATAATGGGTTTTAATTGCTCTTCAAAAGTAAGCTCTAATCCGGTTTGACCTTGGTCGTCGATATCTGTAAAGCCAATTAATTGCGCGCTTTGCATGCCAGTTGGATAATAACGACGAAATTCGCGTTTTAAGCCAAGGCCTGCAATATTTAAATCTTTAATTTTTTGTGCAACATCTGGTGGGATCCCACGCTTTAAATACACAAATACACGGTTAGGATGTTGTGTTAATTTTTCGTTAAGTGCATCAAGGGAGATCCCAAGCAAGGCACACAATTGCTGGCGTTGTTCTTGCTCTGGGTTAAAATGTTGGGGATTCACCCATGCAGCATGCACAGGCGAACTGATTGCTAAAGGTGTGCCGCGCCTATCGGTTATCATGCCGCGATAAGAAGGGATATCTACAATTCGTACTGTGCGGGCATTGCCTTGTGCTTGTAGGAAGCTAGTATGAGAAATCTGCAAGTGAATCAAACGGCAGATAATTAAAAAAGTTGCTATTAGAAAAAAAGTGCACACCAGCGTGAGCCGCCATGGGCGTGTATCAGCAGCACCAGCGTTGCTATTTAGAAAACTATCTTTTTTGCTAAAGAATTTAGTCATTATTTTTAGGAGCCACTCAACCAATGAGCATTATATATGAAGTCAACTTGAAAGTAGCACAATCCATCCTAGCTGAATACCTAGACTGGCTGAAAGGTCATATGGCAGATATGTGTCAGCAACAGGGCTTTTTATCTGCATCTTTATTTTTAGATATAACTGAGAATAATAATATCGATAACAAAGAAAGCAGCTATATTGTTCAGTATAAGGTGGCTACCCTAGAAGATTTAATCTATTACTTCGCGCATCACGCCAAGCGCATGCGCAGTGAAGCTACTGAACGTTTTGCTGATAAATTTACAGCGACAAGGCGAGTATTACAGCAGGTATAAAGATGACAGAAGATAAGACCCCCAAAGGGGAGTTAGTAATAAAGACAATAGCGATGCCAGCAGACACCAACCGATATGGGGATATGTTTGGTGGTTGGTTAGTTTCTCAAATGGATTTGGGTGGTGCTGTGCTGGCACATAAGTTTGGCCATCAGCGTATGACCACAGTCGCTATTGATAGCATGGTCTTTATTCGTCCGGTCTATGTGGGTGATGTGGTTTCTTGTTATGCCCATGTAGTTAAAAAGGGAAATACTTCTGTGGGCATAGCCATCGAGGTTTGGGTCGAGCGCCTTGCCGATGAAGCAATCTTAAAAGTCACTGAAGGTATCTTTACCTTTGTGGCAATTGATAAAAATGGACGCCCCACACCGATTCAGTGGCCCGACTAAACTTGTCCCTGGGCTTACAAAAAAGTGTTTGCTTAGTTTCCAGCCTAACGTTAGGATAAATTTAAAAATAAGACGGTAGGGAGAAAGGCAAATGATCGTTCCAGTGATCTTGGCAGGGGGCTCAGGCACGCGTTTATGGCCTTTATCACGAGAAACCTATCCTAAACAATTCATTCCGCTTATTAATAATTTAAGCCTTTTCCAACAAACCATTAACCGTCTTAGCCATTTACAAGATTGCGCCAAACCCATTGTGGTTGGTAATGAGCAACATCGCTTTTTGATGGCAGAACAAATAAGACAATCTGCTTTTCCCGCTTGCGACATTATTCTGGAGCCTTGTTTTAAAGGAACCGCGCCTGCCCTCGCCTTGGCGGCAATTCATGCTTTGGCACAATATGATAGCGACGTCATGTTATTGGTGTTGCCAGCTGATCATGTGATTAAAGATGTGGCTGGATTTGCTGCATCCGTAGAGCAAGCTATTTTTGCAGCCCTTGATGGTAAATTAGTTAGCTTCGGGATTAAACCTACGCATGCGCATACCGGTTATGGTTATATTCAACAGGGCGCGCCTTTAGCATCACAAGGTTTTAGCATTAAACGCTTCGTTGAAAAACCAGATAGCGCCAATGCACAACGTTATGTCGATAGCCAGCAATACTGGTGGAATAGCGGCATGTTCTTATTTTCCGCAAGTAGTTTCTTACAAGAAATAATGCTTCATGATGAATTCATGTTTAACTGTGCTAAAGACGCTTTAAACAAACCTACTATAGATGTGGATTTTATTCGTCCGCATAAAGCAAAGTTTGAAGCATCCCCCAGTGATTCTATTGATTACGCTGTTATGGAAAAAACGATTAACGGCGCTATAATTCCACTGCAAAGCGCTTGGGATGATGTGGGTGCTTGGGATGCAATGACAGAGCTTCTTAGCGATAAAACTGAAAATGGCAATATCACCACAGGCGATGTGCTATTACACCAGAGTGAAAATTGCATGGTGCATGCAGAGCAACGCTTAGTGGTTTCGGTGGGCACCAAAGATCTTATTATTATTGAAACCGCCGATGCGGTATTAGTCTTAGATAAAAATCATGCCCAAGAAGTAAAAACCGTTGTTAATCAATTAAAAGCGCAATCGCGCAAAGAAGTTACTTTCCATCGTCGTGTAAGTCGACCTTGGGGTTATTTTGAATCAATTGACAGTGGTGACAGATTCCAGGTGAAACGCATTTGCGTTGGTGTGGGGCAAAAGTTGTCCTTACAAAGACATCATCATCGCTGTGAACATTGGGTTGTTGTCAAAGGCACAGCACGCGTTACCCGTGGCGAAGAAATCTTTTTGTTATCAGAAAATCAATCTACCTATATACCCATAGGTGTAAATCATCGTCTGGAAAATGTCGGTAAGATCCCACTTGAAATGATAGAAGTCCAGTCTGGGGCCTACCTAGGCGAAGATGATATCTTGCGTTTAGAGGATCAATATGGCCGTTTAGCCGCTTCAAATCTGGCCAAAGAAGATGCTTTTAGCCCTGTTTCAGAAACATAAACAGGGCATAGTTTCACTGTTAAGCGCTTAAATGTAGCCGCCTATCATATTTCAGTGCTCTTCACTTGATCTCCCTATCCATTTAGTTAATCCTTGCGACTAACTGATTAACTAACTAAATACACGATAGGGTGTTCACTATGCTTACTTCATTTATTAATTCGCCTTGGCTAAATTATGAATTCGTTAATAATACGATGAGAGCCCTTGGCCCAACTTGTAAAGAATATTGCTCAGACGCTTTATATAAAACAATCGGTGAAAGATTTTGGCCTGAAGTATTTGCACCTGTTGTACAAGTGGCAGCAAATTTAACGAATTATGAGCAAGCGCTTGAATATATGAATCAAGGTCTTCAATATGCAGCTGATATAGATCCAAGAGTTGCTGGCGTCATTGCAGGCGGTACCGTTTTGCTGGGTGGTGCAGCTTATTATATCAAAAACCGTAATGGTAAAGTTGTATTAGAACCCCAGCAGATCCCAACTGTAGATGAAAATAGCAGCAAAGAACAAAAAGTTCAAACAGTGCAAACAGCAGAACCACAAAGTCCTCAAGCTGGTTTAAGTGATACAGAAACAACACCTGTTGATGCAAAAGTCGAAAACACAGAAGTTGTTGATGATGCCGTTGCGCGTTTAGAAGAAGAACGTCAACGTCAAAGACAAGAACGTGAACTTCAAAGACAAAAAGCAGCGCAAGAACGTGAAGATGCGACAAATGCGGAAGCTGAACGTGTTGCTAAAGAAAAAGCTGAACAAGAAGCGCTCGCAAATCAACGACGTCTTCAATTACAAAGAAAAGAAGCAGAATTTAAAGCAAAAGTGAAACAAGAGCAAGAAGAACGCGAAGCTAAAGAAAGGGAAGAGCAAGCACAGCGTTTATTAGCGGTTCAAAAAGCACTTGAAGAGAAGAGCACATCTGATGTGGATGATACTCATGTCGACAAATTAGCAGCGCAAGCTGTTTTTGGTCAGAAATTAGAAGCTGATGCGCGCGTAATTGCTTTTCAAAAGGATTTAGCAGCGAAAAAATCATTTGTGCCACAACCTTTAAATCTTGTTGCTTTAACGCAAGTGCAAGGCGCAACCATGACCCAAACTTCACCTTCGGTTTCAACTGAGCAATCCGCCCAGAAAATACCGGTGAATGATATTGTAGTAGCCTATATTGCTTATTTAAAGAAAAGTGATGATTCTGCTCAAAAGAAACAAGGTCAAACCTATGGCGCACGTAGAGCTTCACAAAGAGCAATTGTTGATGCTGAAGTGTTAACAGCACTTGGTTTAGATCCCAAAGGATTTGCACCAACTTCATCTGAAGGCATTGAACACTATAATAAACAAATGGTGTTAATTGGCAAAGAAAACCTTCAACTGCAAAAACCTATTGGGAAGAGAATCTAATAGGTTTATTGACAAAAAAAAAAGAGCAGGCTTTAAGCCTGCTTTTTTTTTGGCATATGTTCATCTACAAGTTCAAACAGCTTATCACACTGCAAAAACCACTTAGCCTCTAGGCATAACCTCTCATCCCAAACATCAGTTATTCGATTGACCAACATGTGAAAAGCTATATAATTGCCACTGTATTTTAGATATTTTTAGTTACACACTTGAGAGGAAATGATCATGTCAAATTACGGTCCCATCGGCGCAATTAAATATTTCACTGAAGGCGCAGAAGTTGTTGAAAAAGCTGTTGAACAAGCTGTTGAACAAGCTGTTGAACAAGCTCCCATTTTACCAATTTGCCAAACCGCAGACACACTTTGCCAATTAAACGAATTCATCAAAGACAAAGGTTATGATCTTCCTAAATTGGTTGCTGATAAAACTGGTTATGATGTTGTTCCTACACACTTACCACAAGTTGCACAAGATTTCTTATTGTGGGTTCAAGAAAAAACCGGCGTTAGCCCTGTAAACGCTTCTATTGGTTTGGCTTCTGCTTCAGCACTTACCGGAATGGTAGCTGCTTACGCTTTATACAGCCGTCTTTCAAGAGAATGCCCACCAGCCATTTTTGCTGTTATTAAAGATAACGAAGAGTGGATGAAGTTGTATGATGCATTGTCACCAAAAATACAAGCTGCGCTTTTACAAGCTACTGAAAAAGTTTTAAGAGACATGTTCACCAATTGGTCCAAAAAAGGTATCGGCAGCACATCCTTAACACTGGGTGCTCAATTTGCTAAAGCTAAAGAAGAGACACAAATTAGCTCTATCGAAACAATGTTAGGCAAAAAGTTAGATACAGCTAAATTAGACAAAGATGTTAAAGCTGCTGCATTGAAGAAAGTTGCTCTTGTTAATCAACCAGGCGCACAAAGCGATGCTGCTTCAACAACAGCTCCTACAACAACTGCTCCTAAAGCAACTTGGTCATATAGCGATTATATTCCTTCACCTATCAATTGGGCACAGCGTTTATGGAACAAGGTTCCTGCTCTCAGATCAACAACTGTTGCTCCTGTGCAAACAGCTGAAACTGAAGCAAAAGAAACCAAAAAAGCGACAATCTAATTTGACGCTGGTTGAAAAAAAGCAGGCCTTGGCCTGCTTTTTTTTTTGCATTTAAAAAATGCGAATGTATCTTATTTTTGGATGCGTCTAGTGCAATCTATTGCTGGGATAATGGGTAATGCGCAAATTAGGATCATCGCCCTCTATCGTATAGTTCTGTGAAATCAGCTGCTCTGTGCTTAAGCCTGATGCGCTGTGAGGGAAGGCTTCTAGTTGTACCACTACCACATTTCGATTTTTATCGTGTTTATCCGATGTTTCTGCAAGCGCCCATTGTGTTTTGTTGGGTTCTAATTCTTGTTCAGTGTTGGGCATCGGAGCGATAGCCTTGTCTTTGCTATTTTGAGCTCCTGCCACTTTATGCTTTAAAGTGATGATAGGTTTTGCCACCTTTTTTAACAGTCTGAGTAATAAAGGTGATGATTGCTTTGCCATACTGCCGCCTTTATTTTATGATGCTGCGCATCTTAAACTTGAAACTCTATTAAGTCATTAGACTTTATTTCGTATCTTTAAGTCAAGACACAAAGCCTAAAATGCGAATAATATCAGTATTCTAATGGCATTATTTTGATTTTTGCTGAGTTAAAAGCAAGCCAAAAGGAATCATAACTGCGATTATTTCGGTGTCAATTGTACCAAGCTACGTTTATATCCTTGCATATACATTAAGGTAATAGTTTATGTTAACCCGCTTTGAGCTAACAAAGGAAAAAGCAACGCAAAGGAAGGCTCAAACGAACAATGAAGACAAATTTCAGGCCTTATTAAATAAAAGCCCAGAGGCGGCTTTGGATGTGGCTATTCAAGAACAATCAGAAGAACATCTTAGCCAAGCCTTGAAGGCGGGTGCCTCTTTAGAAACAGCTTCGCGCTCAGGTTTAACCAGGATGCATCAGGCAGCTAAAAACGGCCGCTTAGAAGAAGTACGTTTCCTGCAGCAAATGGGGGCGAATGTGAATCCCCTTAGCAAAACCAATGAAACCCCTTTGCTCTTTGCTTTGGAATATGATCATGGTGCCACGATTGAATTGCTGGCCTCGTTCATGGATTGCGATCCCACACTTGGCACTAAAAAAGGGATTTCACCACTGAGCCTGGTTTTAAACGATGATAACGTTGCCTATATCATTGCCATGATGAAAAATCCAAAAGTAAAAGCTTCTCTCTTTATAGATAAATTTAAATCCTTCATTAAACCTCAAACCTTTGAGAAGGCATCAGCGCTTTTAGATTGCCAGCCTTGGCTTGAAAACTTGACCCAGGATGAACGCAAGGACTTACTGGATCATGCTGTAGCGCATGATGCGCCCCTCGCACTGATTCAAAAATTGTTTTACAGCCAAAAAACCTTGTTTGATATTCCCTTTGCTAAACTCATCAACAAAATGGATCACTTTGATGCCAAAGAAAAAATAGAGGCTTTCTTAAACCTTGATGAGCTCTTAAGTTATATAGAGAGTCATGGTCTTGCCTCTCCCGTGATCTTAGCAGCGCTAAATGTGTTACAACAAGATGAACATGTGAAAAGCCTTGACGCAATCTTGGATGAATTTGGCAATGAAGAAGATGCCATGGGTGATAAAAAGGTGAAGCATGCCAACCGTCATTTTAAAGAGATTGTTGAGCCTTACTTGCGAGATAGGTATTTATCCTACAGCAGACGAAAAGATAAGCAACAAGCTTTATCAGCGATTGAGCAGGAAATTAGAGAACTCATACTCAATGAAATTTCAGCAAAGGCCAAAGAACTAGAAGATAAAAATACCATCAATTTTATAAAAAAGAATAGACGCAGCCTTATTTTGGGCGGTCCAAAAGCCATGGAAGCTGCTGTGGGAGTTTTTAAGGCCTTAACACCTGAGCAAGCCGCTTGGCGCGGTTACAATCCTTTCGCGCTGGTAAAGGGTGAATGGGATAATTTACTAACACCAACAGATACAGATGATATCTGGAAGACACAAGCTGCAACGGATGCGGAAAAACTCTCAGGCGAGGAAGCCTCCAATACGGTGCGCGAGCGCGTAGCTTATTACTTTTTAGCCGTTTGCGAAGGCGATGATGAAGCATTAAAACGTAACCGCGTTGTAAATTTCATTCAAATTTTAGCTGAAATTCGTAATGCCAAGGGAATAGATAATCCTTCTTGCTTTCCAGGCACCTTAACGCGCGCAGCGCAAATGGGGGCTTTTCATGACATCGCGCAATTACCACCTACTTTTGAAGAAAAGTTGGCAGAGCTGATGAGAGCAAAGGTACTAGCCCTTTTTAAAGAGCGGCTCGCTCTTGTAGGGTCCCTAAAGGAAAAACGTGATTTATTAGAGGCATTGATTGGTTTAACGCTAAACAATGCGCTGGATGTGATTAAAGATCAAAGCACATACCCTGCAGTACTTTTAAGCATTCGGCAATCCTTTATCGAGGGGCTTGGTTCACCCATTGCGATTTTTGATGAAGTAAAAGAAGCACTTGACTATGAAGTTGACAATGAAGAATTGATTTGTGTCAATCAAGCACTTTTAGATCCCGCCAGGGGAGATATTGCGCTGATGCTGGAGGAATATTTTAACAAGCAACTGGATTCAATACCCAATGAAGAAGAAAAGGCACAAGCCAATCCCTTTGCAAAAGAAGAACTAAAACCATATCAAGCAGCGGCAATCATTTTAGCTTGTGTTGAAAAACATGTGCCGGCGTATTTTCAAAGTAAACAAAAATTGCTTTCCTTAAGCTCCTTTATTCACTTAAAGTTGCCAACCATGCTTAGCCAGGGGATAAACAAGGATAATCTAGGTAACTTTTTTGACAGTTTAGATGGCGCTGCGGAAGTGATAGAGCATGCTTTTAAGCAGTGCTTGGCCGCTTGTGAAACCAATGGTTTGATTGAGGAAAAGGCCCCAGCGCAAAATCCCTATCTCTCCATGATAGCCACACTTAAAGGGCAAATTAAACATATGCTTCAAGCTTCGTCTTTGAAATTAGCCTTAGAGGCAAGGTTAACAAAAGCTGAGCAAAAAGCTGAGCTTTTTGAGGAGTTTTGGGCAAAGCTTGAGAAGCATATTCAAGAGGCTGGTGATAAGCTAAAAGAAGCACCCATATTCATTAAAGAAATAACAGAACATGTTTTTGAGCATAAGGAAGTGAAAATGGCGGCATTTGAAGAATCGCTAAGCGAGCCTTCACATAGGGATTTTATGCGCCTCGAAGCTGTGCGATGCGTATTGGAGCCCAAGTCTGCGCGCGTAAGGAGAATACGTTAATCGTTTTCTACGCTCAGTTTGGATAAGGCCTCTTGTATGCGGGGTAGAGCAGCCATTGCTGCTCTTTTACCTGCTTCATAAAGATCTTCATTAGCATGATCATCAAACATGCCATATTTATCAATCTCAGGATGAATAACAATATCTGCCTGTTGGGTTTGCCACTTGGCTAATTTGAAGTAATTAATATGTAAGCTTCTCATGGCCAATTGATAGACATTGGTCACCGGGCCATAATCAGGCGAGGTGCCTATATCAACGGCGATAATGATTTTGGGGTTAAACTCTTTGGCAATTTCTACGGGAACAGGGCTTGCGACACCACCATCAACAAGGGTTTTGCCATAGAGCTTGACGGGTCTAAACAACATCGGCACAGCACTAGAAGCATGCAAAGCGGGGGCGATAGGGCCACTGCGAATAGCAAATGCTTCGCCTTTGTCGATATCCGTGGTGACGGCTATCAGCGGGATCTTTAATTGAGAGAAGTCATGGGCATGAATGTTTCTTTGCACGAAGCGGCGCAAAGCATGGCCTTGAATGGGGCCATTTAAATGCCAGAACATTTTAATACTATCAAACCAGCTGGGATCTAAGAGATCCCATTTATTTAAAGCAATGATTTTTTTATGTAAGTGCCTTGCATTGGGATCATCGGCATAGAGTGCGCCTATCATGCTGCCGGCGCTTGAACCCACAATTAAATGAATGGGGATATGGTGCTTTTCTAAAACCTCTAAGACCCCCGCGTGTGCAACGCCTCTGGCACCACCACCACTCAAGACCACAGCTACATCAATATTCTCTAAAGGCGGGGCGTGTGGAAGCGCATCTGGCAGCAGAATAAAGTCCGCTCTGGGGTGATTCACGCAACCGCTGAGCAGGCAAATGATAAGTAGCAATAAGCTAAATCGAGGAAAACGCATGGAGATGTTAACTGACTATCCGATAATGACAAAAACCCTGATTATTGTACGAAATATTGACCTAAATGCAAGAAGCGATAGGCTTGAAAGAGGATAAGATGATAAAAATAAATCTCAAGAGAATAGCGTGAGATGACAAGGGCGGGCACTAATAACCATGAGGGGCAAGACAGCCTTTTGAGCTGATATTGGCTCATCATGAAATAAAGGCAAAGGACTAATCCTGCAAAGCTATAAATGAGTAGTGGTTGATGTTGGAATTGGAAGTAAATGCACTCCCAGATAAAGTAAACCAGCAGCACCAGCATTAACCAAGTGGGGCCTTGCTTATCATGCAGCGCCATTAATCTGCCACAATAGGCGATTAAGATCCCTAATAATCCGTATTCGATGTAGTTATATATAAAGAAATTAAGGAAGCTCAACCCAAGAAAGCACAGTATCCTTGTAATGGTATGTGCTTTCTCAATCAGGAAAAAGCGCATCAGATAATGAATGAGTACAAAGCTTAATAAAATATTGATCTGGTGAAAGCCATTCACGACATAAGCGCTGAGGCTTAAGGTTAGGCCATAGAAAAGCAGCAGGGGAGTGATCCTTAACCTGCCCTCATAACCAATGAGAAAAAAGAACAGGGGAGCTGCACCGCGCCCTAGAAGCCGAAATGCGGCATAGTCTTGCAAGAAATAGAACCCGATGTGATCGATAACCATTAGCATAATCGCGACAATCTTAAGGAGATCGTGCGTATTTAAGGCAAAACCATAGCGTTCTAGCCGGGAATGCGTTTTTGTGGTGCTAAGCGTATCGATGAGCCATGTCCTAGGGTTTTGTTCTTTTTAAAATCATAGCAATCCAATGGCACCTTGTCCTTAATGCCATGCTGCCGGGTTATCGCTTTGATAAGTCCCCCCATCAGATAAGCGTTGATCTACCCCAATAAATTTAGATATCTTACTATAAACATGTCGTAGGGGGACATCTAGATGCAATTCCACACTTTATTTGCTGTGCTTGCCTTGCAAACGTATGCGGCTATCCATGCATTGCAACGAGGTTATTCCTTTCCTGTTGCGGCCTTAATCTTCTTTGTACCCTTGTTAGGCCCTATGGCCTATTTTGCTTATGAATCTGGACCATCACTTTATTATCGATGGCAACGTAACATCAGAAAGTCTTTGGCTTTTGTGAAATTTCAACCCTCACCTTTTAAAGAATTGGCGAAGTTACAACGCCAGGTGAAATATCACCCAACGATTGATAATCAACATCGTTTAGCCAAGATTTATCAGCAAACAGGTCATTTTAATGATGCAATTATGCTGATGGATAATATTTTAAGTCAAAGGACCTTTGCGCATTGCCCTTATTTATTGCTGGATAAGGCTCAAATTTATTTTGCCATGGAAGATTTTGATAAAACCAAAATGACGCTCGCCTTTCTATTAGAAAAAAATCCCGGTGTTGAATCTCCGCATGCACAGTTATTGTTAGCTAGAACATTATCAGCACAAGGCGAATGGCAACAAGCGAATCGTGAATTTGAACGCTTACAAAGCCGTTACCATGGTTTAGAAGCTTCATTTTATTTCTTGCAGCATTTGCGAAAGCTCGACAATAAACCACGCGCACATGAAGTGCTAAACCATATGCGCAACCAGTTTCAACGTTTGCCGCAACATCACCGTTCTTCTCAGAAGGCTTGGCTTAAGCAGGCAGAAAAAGAGCGTTCTTAATACTCTTCCCAGTTTTGAATTTATACATCGTTGCCAGCGCTCTCTAACCCCAGTCATGTATCAAAGCGTACATTCCTGGGGGTTAGCTCGCTTGGCGCCTCGTCTAAATCCAAACTGGTTTGAGTATTGCAAATCAAGAACCGCGTCAGCGGTGTTATGTAGTAGCCCACCCACGATGGAACTATTTCCCATTATAGGGAGTCCTATAAATACCCTATGAATTGAGAGGCTGTGCATATGGCTATCTCCTCGCGAAAACACATTTTGGCGCCCTTGAGTCTGCTCATCTTGCTCTTATTCGTTGCCGTTATTTTGGCTCTTTTACCACTTGATGTGAGCGGGCGTTCTCCCTTAGTCATTAATCAGCACAACAATAATGCCCAGTCCTCTCGTTATGAGGACAGTCAAAATGTGCGTCGTATTCAAGATGCACAAAGAAGGGTGGATGAGGCCAGAATGAATGTTGACAAAGCGCGCAATGATGTTTGGAATTCCTATATTCCAACAAGCCCGCCTTATGCAAATGATAGGCTTTACAACATGAATCGTGCTCAATTTGAGCTAGACAGAGCCCAAAGTGAGTTAAGAATGCGTGACAATGATTTGTATTTTGAAAAACGTCTTCTGGAAAGTAATCAACGTGAGCAACGTTTAGAGCAACAACGAAATGAGATGCGAAGCAACCCTATTTTTAAACAAAAATAGGGTTGTGAAAGCAGCCTTACCTTTAGCAAAATTGTGATTGATAATTTTTGGCAAATTTACTGTCTGCTTCTGGTACGGGCAGTGAAGCAGACGGTGTCGCTGATGCGCTTGTTACGGTAAAGAGTGGAAACGAGTAAGGCGTAGGCTCTGACAAATATGAACTTTCGGTTTGAATGGAAGATAGTTTTACAAATTCTTGCACGTAACTTGAAAGAGATATCACCGTCTTCATTCTTTGCTGTAGCAATTCAAGATAGGAACTTGAGATTTTGCTTTGTAGATGCTCAGAATTTAAGGTTAACTGAGTAGCGAACATAAAATTTTTGCACAAATTAGCTAGATCCAGTTGTTGTAAGCTTTCTCTTAAATCTGGCTCTGATAGCATTCTTCTTGCATGTTCAATATTTCTTAATCCCATTAAGCCAATATTAAACTTAAGTGCTTTTTCTCTTAAGACTTTGGTTTGCAAGATATATTCGCAAACATCAGAATGCATGCCTAATATAACCAGATTCTTGCCGCTGATAAGTGGGCATGTTTCGGCGTCCTTTAAAAGTTCAAGCGCAAGTGAGCTATAGTTTTTCGCTATCATTACGCGCTCATCAAGGCTTAAAGATTTTTTGTGTTCAGCAAAAACACGTATTGCTACTTGCTCATCACTTTGGGCAAGTTGTTCGAAGCATGCGCCGTTAAACTCTGCACAAAGTGAAGGATTATCTAGGGCCTGCATGGCAAGTGCGGGATGGTGTTTTAACATTCTGGCAATACCAAAGGGCCCTAGACGGCGGCAGTATTCATCACTCTTTAAAAAATGAAGGGCAATATCACTATGTGAGCGCCCTAATATGATAAATGCTTGTGAATCCAATTTATCACTGAGCTCCCTATCAGCTAAGAGTTCCCAAATGAGGTTAGGATGCATTTCAACCATTAAAGCTAAGGTAGAGCCTTCGCATTTTCTAAGGAGTTCTCTATTTGAAAGATAAGCTTTTGCAAGCACAGCATTGGATTTACACAATTTGCCAAGATCATTGGCTTCTATTTGAAATAGGTGTGGGTAAGATGCAATGTATTGCGCCGTTGTGGGCTGATTTTCACCCAGCATCGCTAAATGTGCACTTTTAAGTTTTGCCCGAAGTTCTTCATCTTCTAGAATTTTCATTGCAACAAGCGCTGATGATTGTCCTATCCTTGCTAAATCTAAGCCTTGTAATAATAGGCGAAGCTGGGGATTTTCAATGAGCAATAAAGCGACCTTTTCGTTTTTCTCAGCTAGAATAGAAAGTGCCAAACCATCTGCTACGGTATGATGCTTGGTATTTGCTAAATAGCCTAATGCAAAAAATTCGTGTGAAGCAAAAATAGTTAAGACTTGTTCATAACTTAAGCGTTCAAATATTTGTTCATGTGTAAGCACCAAGGTTGCATAATCAAAATCCGTTATGGCACTTTGTGTAATTTCCTGACTGGTTTTGGAAATGAGCGAAGAGGCGGTGGTTAGCATTGTTACCTCGCAACATGAAGTGGGTGGGTGCACATCTTCAATCAAACATAAAAATGGCTTTTTGGGAAGAGCTAAAAATTTGCTTTACGTTAAAGTTAGTTGCAAAAATTGGCACTCGAAGCCCGCCATGTTTAGGATTAAGCCTTGCTATGCTATTGTGAATAAATATGAGGTTATTACTATGACCACCTTCACAATTGTGTTTGCATTATGGTCACTACGAGGCGTTTATGGGTAAATCAGCAATTTCACGCAAAGTGCAAAGGATGATCCCAGCCCAGGTGACATTCGAAGGCGATGGGTTTTTAGTTCACCGTCCTTTTCCTTCTCGCACGCTGCTTGATTTTGATCCTTTCTTGTTACTTGATGAAATGGGGCCCATGGATAATAAACCAGGTGAAGCCAAAGGCGCGCCTTCCCATCCTCATCGCGGCTTTGAAACTGTCACTTATATGCTTTTGGGTGCTTTCGAACATAAAGATTCTTTTGGGCACGCAGGTACACTACAACCTGGAGATGTGCAATGGATGACAGCAGGGAGTGGGTTAATACATTCAGAATTACCTGAAAAAGAGTTTCAAAAAAATGGCGGTAAATTACATGGTGTCCAACTATGGGTAAATTTAGGGCGCAAAGATAAAATGATTCAGCCGCAATATCAAGAAATCAAATCGGCTGATATTCCCGTCGTGCTAAGTCCTGATCAAAAAATAAGTGTACGCATCATTGCAGGCGAAGCCTTTGGTGTTCATGCAGTGATAAAAACACGCACGCCGATTTTCTATCTCCATGCCACCATACAACCAGGCGCGCTATGGTCTTATCCCATTCCTAAGGATTTTAAGGTCTTTGCCTATATATTGGGAGGGCAGGGATTATTTAACAAGCAGCCCATCAAGGATGTTAAGTATTCAGAGGCACATCAAATGCTGATCTTTGATGATCAAGGAGATGTCATTGATGTAAATGTGCCCAGTGAGCTGCATGAACCCTTAGACATGCTGTTGATTGGCGGTCAACCTTTGAATGAAACCGTTGTGCGTTATGGCCCCTTTGTGATGAATACTGAAGATGAAATTCGTCAGGCATTTATTGACTATCATACCGGAAAAATGGGGATGATTAAGTAATAAAGGATTGAGATGTCACATCAACATCAGCATCAATCTCAAATCAACTATAGCAAACGCTTTTTGCTGGGCATTTTGCTAAATGTCCTATTGGTTATTGCAGAAATATTTTATGGCATACAATCAAATTCTGTCGCCTTGGTCAGTGATGCCTTTCATAATGCGGGTGATGTCCTTGGCTTAATCATCGCTTGGGCAGGCTTTCATATCTCAAGCCTTAAGCCTTCAGAGCGTTTCACCTATGGCTTTAAAAATACCACCATCATTGCGGCCTTTATCAATGCGGTTCTTCTGTTCATTGCTGTTGGGGGTATCGCTTGGGAAGCGCTAACTCGCTTGAATGAACCTGAGGATATCAAATCTACCACTGTTATTGTTGTGGCAACTATTGGTGTGCTGATTAATGGTCTTACCGCTTTATTTTTTATTTCAGGTAAGCATGATCTCAACTTAAGAGGCGCATTTTTACATTTAGCCAGTGATGCAGCCATTTCGCTTGGGGTTATTATCGGTGCAGTGATTATCATGTATACGCAATGGTTTTGGGTAGACCCGGCGCTTTGCCTAATCATTTCTGTGCTTATTGTGCTCAGTTCATGGACTTTATGTAAAGAGTCTATTAATCTTATACTTCATGCTGTTCCAGAACATATAAATACGGAAACAGTGAGAACTTATCTTTTAAGTCATTCTGCTGTTTTATCTGTACATGATTTACATATTTGGGCAATCAGTACTTCAGAGACAGCGTTATCAGCCCATTTGGTTGTGTCTTCACATGATGGTGATAATACACTGCTCAAATTGATTACCCATGATTTAGAACATAACTTCAAAATACAACATGCCACCTTGCAGTTTGAAAGCCAAAACGAAAACTTGGCTTGTGGCCTTTCTTGTGGTGTTCCCTTAGAAAAGAAATAGCGTTATGGTCAATACATCCCTTAGAAAATTTGTTTGGAACATGGTGCGTGCTTATCCCTTTGGCATTTGTATCATGTTATTGGTTGCTGTTGTGTGGGCAGTTGATTTATCCCTGCGACCCTATTTAATGAAAATAATCCTCAATGGTGTCACCACATCGCAAGCTCAAGACTTGTGGTTAATGATCAGCGTGCCGGTGATTCTCTATCTTGTCATGAACTTTATCATGTCGAGTGTCTTTAGACTCTATGGCTTTTTTGTCGAATATAAAATGATTCCTCCTCTTCGCCAACGTGTTGGGATCACAGCATTTACGCATTTACTCGGGCATAGCCATCGATATTATCAAAATAATTTCTCAGGTAGTCTCACTAACAAGGTCAACGATTTGGTCTCCAGTGTGCCTGAAATTTTGCAGATGATTATTGATAGATTTTTTAGCCATAGTTTAGCCTTAGTCATTGCTATTTTCACTTTATGGCAAGTTAACTATAAATTTGCGCTTATTGTTTTTGCATGGACCTTTCTTTTTATTCTTAGCGCTTATTATTACTCCAAAAGACTCAGCCGATTGGCCGATGATTGGTCTGAAGAAGCCTCGATTTTAACCGGCAAGAAAGTCGATGTTTTATCCAATATGTTGTCGGTGCGCTTTTTTGCCAGGGAAAAATTCGAGCGCCAGTATATCAATGATGCCATGAGTGTGGTGGTGAAGGCTGAATCCAAGGTTGCCTTTGCCCAATGGTTGATGTGGCTTGTTTATGGTTATTCCTTTGTGATTGTTCAAATATTGACCTTTTACTTATTGATTACAGGGCGTATGCAAGGCGAGATAACTGTTGGTGATTTTGCACTGGTGTTGGGTATTAATATTGCGATAGTTGATTTTCTATGGGTACTGGCCAAAGAATTTTCTCAATTTTCAAAATTGCTGGGTAAGGCAGAGCAAGCATTACGCACTATTTCGGTGGCGCATGATATTCAGGATGTACCTAATGCCCCTGTCTTAAACATTAGCAAAGGCGAAATTGTATTTGATAAGGTGCAATTTAACTATCAGGATGATGATGCCTTGTTTGACAACAAATCCATTACGATTCATCCTGGTGAAAAAGTGGGTTTGGTCGGCTATTCAGGCAGTGGTAAATCAACCTTTGTAAATTTAATTTTACGCTTATTTGATGTGAATCAAGGTCGCATTTTGATTGATGGCCAGGATATCGCTAAAGTTACACAAGCCTCATTACATCAAGCGATAGGCATGATCCCGCAAGATCCTTCACTGTTTCACCGCAGTTTAGGGGATAATATTCAATATGGTAAAGTTGATGCCACAACCGATGAAGTCATCAGTGCGGCAAAAAAGTCTCATGTGCATGAATTTATTCATCGCTTAAAAGAAGGTTATGCTTCCTTGGTGGGTGAGCGTGGCGTGAAATTATCAGGTGGGCAAAGACAACGCATTGCCATTGCCCGTGCAATGCTAAAAAATGCGCCTATTCTGATCTTAGATGAGGCCACCAGCCAATTAGACTCAGTCACAGAGCAGTTTATTCAAGAAAGTCTCTGGGAGTTAATGCAAAATAAGACCACCATAGTCATAGCGCATCGCCTGTCGACCTTATTGCACATGGACAGAATATTGGTTTTCCACCAGGGTAAAATTGTGCAAGATGGCAAGCATGCTGCGCTTTTAGAACAAAAAGGATTATATAAAACCTTATGGGAAGCCCAGATAGGGGGATTCTTAATAGATGAGGAGCAGGAAGATAAGTGATGGCTTTAATTTCTATTAGGGAAATAACCCGCGAAGATGAAGCGCTTTTTTTGGCGATGACCAATAAAAGTAAAGATTTTCATCAGCCTTGGGTAAATGCGCCCTTAAGCACCGATGAATTTTTGCATTATGTTGAGCGCTATCAACAAGACAATCAAAAAAGCTTACTCATTATGTTGGACACACATATTGTTGGGGTTATCAATATCAGTGAGATTGTTCGAGGCGCTTTTCAAAGCGCTTATTTGGGTTTTTATGGCGCTATTGATTTTGCAGGACAAGGATGGATGAGTAAGGGACTAAAAGCAGTTATTGATTATGCTTTTAATGAAATGAAGTTGCATCGTTTGGAAGCCAATATTCAGCCAGAAAATCATGCTTCATTGAACTTGGTCAGACGAAATGGGTTTCGAGAAGAAGGCTTTTCGCTGCGCTATTTAAAAATCAATGATAAATGGTGCGATCATCTTCGTTTTGCGATTACGCAGGAAGATTTAATACAATAAAAAGTACTCTGTACGCACGGTGTAGTACAGTAGCGACCTCCTTCCTCCCACGCTAAGAACTTCGGCGGACAAGGCTGACGCTCGTGGGGGGCTGCGACATTTAGTGTTTGAATTTTATGGCTTTTAATATGTCGAAAAGGCGTTTATGCAAATTGTAACTGTAATTTACAATTTGCATAATTTAGCTTTTTTGTATAAAATTCAGTTAATTACTACTGATTGAATTTTATAGTGTATATGCATCTAATAGAAAGAGATTTAGGCGAAGAACTTGTTTTGATGGCTAATAGCTATCCAGTCGTCACCGTTTTAGGTCCCAGGCAATCGGGCAAAACAACACTTGTTAAAGCACTATTTCCCACCAAGCCCTATATCAGTTTAGAAAACTTAGATGATCGAAGCTTTGCAGAAAATGATCCACGCAGTTTTCTTGAAAAATTTCCTGATGGGGCCATTTTAGATGAGATCCAACGGTTACCCATGTTGTTATCCTATATTCAAGGTATTGTTGATAACAGCAATAGGAAGGGATTATTTATTTTGACGGGTAGTCATCAACTTGAGCTTCACGAATCAATTTCGCAATCTCTTGCTGGCCGAACAGCCATATTGAAGCTACTTCCCCTATCTTATACTGAATTAAAATCGCAAAACATAACAAATAGTCTTGATGGATATATGCTGCAAGGTATGTATCCCAGAATATACAAAGACAATATTAATCCAACGAAATTTTACAGAGATTATATTCAAACTTATATTGAAAGAGATGTTCGGAAAATGCTAAACATCAAAGATCTTTCATTATTCCAACATTTTTTGAAATTATGTGCAGGCAGAATTGGTCAAATATTCAATAGTAGCAGTTTAGGTAATGAACTTGGTATATCACATAATACGGTTCAAAACTGGCTTTCGATTCTTGAAGCTTCATTTATTATTTTTAGATTGCAGCCCTATTTTGAAAATTTTGGGAAAAGGCTAATAAAATCGCCGAAAATATATTTCAATGATGTTGGTCTTGCTTCTTATTTATTAGATATCACTTCCAAAGAGCAATTATCCAGAGATCCCTTGAGGGGCAATCTGGTTGAAAATTTTGTCATATCCGAATTTTTAAAACAACGTTTAAATCATGGTTATGAGCCCGGCATGTATTTTTATAGAGAAAGCAATTTGAATGAAGTTGATTTGATTTTTAAACTTGGAAACAATTTGATCCCCATAGAAATAAAAGCATCTAAAACCTTCAATACAGATTTTCTAAAGGGATTAAAATACTTTAAATCCATTGTAGATAAACGCTGCCCATTAGGATTTGTGATCTACGCTGGAGAGCAAGAACAAAAAATTGATATTTTTCAAGTTTTTAATTATCAAAATATTGATAAAGCATTTGCGATTTTGCAAGCATTTTAAAAACTAAAGTAAACCCCGCCATGCACCGCTTGTGCACTCGCTTAGAAGCTATGGCGTGACAAGAATGCGGTGCGTGCACAGGGATTAATTTATGTTTAACCCAGCATTAAACGTTTCGCTTTATCTGTAATAAGCTGAAGAACATCCTCAGGTAATTCAGGCGTGTCTTGAATATCCTTTTGAAGATACATCACATGAAACGCGCCTTTATGCTCCTTATCAAAAGTCTCTTTTGTTTCGCCCAAGAGCTGGATATCGCTATTCTGAAATTGCATCATCTCTGAAAGGGTTTTGAGGATTTTAGCATTTAATTCACTTTCAAAATTTTCTGGATCGAAGTCTGGATTGTCCATATATGCTAATATATGTTTCTGCGCAATATCTTGCATATTAGGTAGCCCTGCTTCTTCAACATTCATAGCATCTTCGCTATTAAAATTGCTGAGAAGATCATTCACGCTCTTGTCATTTGCGTCTTTCAAAGTCAAATCAGGTTTATAGAGAAGGAGTAATTTTATTAATTGTTTTTGATTATCCCGCAGTTTCTCCTTGTTAATAGCAGGATTCTCTATCTGCAATACTTTTGCATAGATAAAAATAGCATGTAATGGTGTTGAGTTAGCTGTCCATTGTGCATTTTGAGCCTGTTTGGCAATTTCTAAAAATTTCTGCTTTTCTTCTTCATCTTGTGGAATCATACTGGGATTGATACTCGCTTGCATATCCTCAACACACTTTGTACATTGTGCATTGA
This sequence comes from Uncultured Candidatus Berkiella sp., assembly GCA_964496435.1. GTDB lineage: Bacteria > Pseudomonadota > Gammaproteobacteria > Berkiellales > Berkiellaceae > Berkiella. The sequence goes on along the minus strand of CAZBZP010000025.1, from coordinate 1,771 downwards.
TGGTGGATGCAATCTTCGTTTTATCTTGTCTTCTTATTGCTTCTAGCAAGGTTTGTGTGATTGCAGTGCCAAATTTTAAATCGGCTTTAATGGCTTCAAAAAGGGGCGTTACTCCATTTGCTTGATATTCTACACTCGCACCCATGGCAATTACGTACTCAAGTAAGGTTAATTCATTCATAATATCTTGTCGACCAACAGATAGTCTGATAATCATACTGCTAATAATAGATGCAAGCGTTGGGAAGTTGTTTAAGCTGTAACCTTGTTCAATATATTTTTTGAGTTCAGCTAAATTGCCTGTAAAAATTATAGAACTTAAAAGTTGATTTTCAATTTTAGCTTTATACTTTTTGATTTCAACGCCTTGCATTTTAAAATATTTTTCAACACATGAAGAGAGCATGGGCTCTTTAGCTCCACAGACGGCAAGGCCTGTTAAAATTTCTTCATATACTTCTTTATCTTTTGTGTATTCACTTAAGGGGGTCTGCAAGACAGCTTTTAACGATAAGAGTTTTTCTAAAGCCGCAGGCATTCTACCCATTACACATGGTATTGCAGCCCGCATAATTAATTGGATTGCAAATTTGTTTTTACTGAGGTATTCGTCTAGTTGTGATATTGCGCCACTTTGAGAGAGCAATATATCAAATGCCAGTGGGGCAGTATTGGATAATATTAAAAATTTCTTGAGCAGCGATACAAAATCCACTTTAATTTGTTGGCCAAGATATTCTTTAAATTGGTTGTTTTTAGAAAGAGATTTTAAAAGCAAGGCAGTGTGTACAGCTGTTTCTATTATGCTACTTGTTGATTTATTTTGTAGGTCTACGACCTCAGAGGTCGTTATCAAAAAGCCATGAATTTCATCCTGTAATGCGCGGAGTTTCTCCGCAGCAGTCATACCGTGTGCTTGGGGCATCATTTCATCGATATCTTCGTTCAAGGCTGCAATGCTCTGTGGCATAACTTGTTCATATGGGAGCTTTCTGAACAAAATGTGTAAGAGGGTAGGATCATCATTCATCCTAGACAAATCCAAAGCTATTCTTAGCAGCGTGTCATCATTTACACCCTCCTCTTTTTCATGCAATGAGATATCATTAGCTACGTTAAAACTTAACAAGGTTTCAAATAAGCTAAAGCCAAGTTGATAAGAGAATACAGCGGCTATTTTTAAGATTGCTTGTTGGGTTGTTTTGTCTTTAAGCACCTCTTCAAGAACAGCGGGTTGGCTGATGTAGGGGATGATAGCTTTTACTTCATTGGGAATAATTGGTTTTCCAGTTTTTATTTTGTCAAAAATGTTTAATGTTATCTTTTTACATTCCTCAATTTGAAGTTCGATATCCATTTTATTTTTTTTAGTGTTGCTTTGATGTTCTTTACTAAACTCTTCGCCAGGGCCAATGCGTTTCATAAAATCTCCAAACGTCATTAAATATTCGATATGCTGATTTTTACATAATTAGATATGTATATTACTTTCCTAAAGTATTAAATCAAGAAAGATAATTTTGTTTAAGCAAACCATTTGTCGGATAGTGATTTTCTTTGCTGTGATAATGCTGACAAACGTGGTTTTTTTGCAGCAATAACTGCGACGTGATTATTTTAATTCAATATGAGCTTTATCAACTTGCCCATTACTGTAGCCGGAAGACGGTGGGTTGGTGGTGGGAAAATATAAATGTATAAATAAAATTAATCTTCATCGAAAAACCGCGTCAGCGGTGAAATATAGTAGCCCACCCACGAGCGCAGCGAG
>CAZBZP010000024.1:0-35549 GCA_964496435.1 Uncultured Candidatus Berkiella sp. | reverse complement strand
TTACATGTCACGCCCGCGAATCCTTATCGCGTCTCTTATCTGTCATGCCAGCGAAGGCTGGCATCCATTTCTTCCTATTTTCAAGATAAGTCCTGGATGCCAGCCTTCGCTGGCATGACAATTTTTCAAATCATCTAATTATTATTCTTCTTTCAAACAGCCTTTCCCATTTTTATCTACACAAACTTTTACAGATTCGCCAGTGTATATATCTTCTCGTTTAACAAAACGTCCAAGGCTTTCAATTTGGTCCTCATCAACATCCCAACCACCTAGCTGTTCAACACTAATACCATATCCCCACTTTCCATCATCATTTTGGCTTTTTGCTAAAACGACAGCTTCTCGACCAAATATCTTTGTTAATTCCTTGGCTGTTACTTTAACCACTTCATAAAAATCAAATTTCGAGTTTTTCATAAATTTACCAATGTGTAATTTTTCCCTTTAAGGAAACGTTTATATGATCCTTCCCATCTGCTATCCAACCTAAGTGCAATTTACCTAAAGGTGATAATTGAACATCCCACTCAAATGATTCTCCATGTGTTCGTGAAGGACCTTTGACCCACTCATTGTCAAATCTATCGTAGTAACCATTATTCGGACCTCTTCGAAAAGGATTACTTGGTTTATAATTGTGTGGTGGTACAAACCTAATTCTTCCAACCGTTGGTAATTGAGCAGCTTTTAGTCTTCCCTTTGTTGTCCAGCTCTCATTATTATTCCTAAAATATATCCCATTAAATAATAATGGATTAGATATAGGAAATGATAATTTTTGATCGCCTTTCCCCTCCTGCTCAACCAGCGTCTCTGTTTTCCCTGAAGTAACCCTGAACTTCGGAAAGGTATAGCCTTCGCTACTTACTGCGGCTTGCTCGTCTGGATCTCTACCAAAGAATCTCCCTAAATCTTCAACAACAGCAGGAAACCTGGTTGTTTGCTCTTGTTGCCAGCCTTCTCTATAACCCTCACCCCACTGACCTTGTTGGCTAGCACTAACCCCAACTGGCGCTGCTAAAGCTCTGTTCGCATGCTCTTCTTTCCCCTCTCCCAACTAACGAAAACTCCGTAGCAGAATGATGTTAATTAGGGAGAGGGGTTGGGGTGAGGGAAGTGAATACTAACTGCCCGATTCCAATTTTAGGATATTATCTTCCAGCACTGATTCCATTTTGTCTAATACTTCATTATTCCAATAACGTATTACCTTAAAACCTCGGTCGTTTAAATAGGACGTTCTTATTTCATCATATTGTGCATTTTCCGCATGTTGACCACCATCAATTTCAATAATAGTTTTCATTTTTAAACACATAAAATCTACAATATATGCTCCCATTACATATTGCCGATGAAATTTATATCCGTTTAATCTTCTATCTCTTAAAAAATACCATAGCTGTTGTTCAGCAATGGTGGGTTCTTTCCTATGAAGTCTTGAGCGGTACTTCATTAGTTGATTAAAATCTTTCCTTGACTCGCACATCCCTCACCCCAACCCCTCTCCCTAATTAAGTTTTTACCGCATCGATATGTTCGTTAGTTGGGAGAGGGGAAGATCCTAGCTCTGCAAAAGCTTTAAAAATCAATTTTTTTATAGCTTTTATTTTATGAGCTTCAAATATTCTTCGCTATGTGTACAAGTATTTAAATCACTACATTCAAGCCTATAACTGTATTTATCAAAGTCAAAAACCCCACCAATCATATAATTCTCGAGCATTTCAGCTTGTTTTGAATTTATTCTATAACAATCATATAAAGCGTGGTCATCAGGATCATCTGGTGCCACATTAAACAATTCTTGCAAGAAAGATAATTTGAGTGGTTTTAACTCATACTCCACTTCGAGTGGGAACTGACCATGCTCATCAGGAATTTTACTATATCCACATACATATCTTTTTATGCCACTTACATCTTCCATTTTTAGCCTCTATTTACAAATACTTTTTAATCTTGCGTGAAGGAATAGGATCTTCAGCTTGGTTACCGGTGGTATGATCAAATGCACCTAAATGATTTCCACGTCTATCATATTTCTCTATATTTCCATGCTGACTATCCCATTCTAATATTTTTCCATCAGGAAGTTTCCATCTCCTCCGCACTTTGCCATCTCCAGTTCCTGATGGCGTTTTTCCATCTACTCTACAAGCATCAGGAAATCCAGGCAAAGATGATGGGGCAGGTATATATCTTTTATCTGGATCAGGTCTATGAAGCCGTTCGGGTCTATCTTTAATTGATTTTCTATAAAGATTTAAAACCCCTTGGGTGATTACTAAGCCTGGATTTAACCCAACAATAGTCGTCGTTGTTCTAGCATCTGCTTTTGGCTGCTCAACCAGCGTCTCTGTTTTCCCTGAAGTAACCCTGAACTTCGGAAAGGTATAGCCTTCGCTACTTACTGCGGCTTGCTCGTCTGGATCTCTACCAAAGAATCTCCCTAAATCTTCAACAACAGCAGGAAACCTGGTTGTTTGCTCTTGTTGCCAGCCTTCTCTGTAACCTTCGCCCCACTGTCCTTGTTGGCTAGCACTAGCGCCAACTGGCGCTGATAAGGCGGCTGTGCTTTCTAAAGCAGCAGCCATCGCAGGATTTGCATGAGCTTTTTTGCCAAATGCTGCATCTAGCACCATTTCCCCCACCTTAGATAGCAAACTTTCCGGTTTTGGCGGGATATTTGCAACCTGGGCGGCATTTTCAGAGGCTATTTTAGGTTGAGATGCTTCTTGAGATCTAGCGCTTTGATAACTTTTTCCTGAGCGCGTTGATTTCTCAGGTATCTCCACTCTTCTTTGAACTTTTACTGCTGTATGCTTTATCCTGCGTGGCGGTATGAGGGCCGTTTGATTTGCATCTCTACTGAGCATCGCTGGAGTAAACGTTGGCGCACTGGGCACTAATGAGGGCACATAGGTGCTTAAGGGTAGAACCGGTTCGCCTTGCTTGGAACCAGCACTTTGCGAAGAAACTGGAATATCTTTAGCCGCTAAGCTTGGCATTGTCAGCGTAGGGACCTGACTTGAGGTCAAGGTTCTGTTTTGCTCACTTGCAAGAACACGAGGCGGTTCAGCAACCTTAACAGTTCTAGGCATTTCAAAACGCATAGGCGCTTGAGCAGGCTGACTAAAATTATAAAGGTTAAAGCTCGCCTCATTAATGCCACCATATAGGTTACCCTGAGAATCGAAACCTATCATAGTGCTCATATTCGGCGTTGTGCTATGACTCAAAATGTCTTTAGCAATTTCTTTGAGCTTTTTAATAGGCTTGTGCTTTAACTTGGTAATGCCATGTTTTCTATTATTTCCTGAGTTAATAATGACATGAGGCGTCGGCAAGGGTTTTGGCTGCCAAACACCATGCTTTTCAATTGATACTTTCTTTGAATAGGTATCAAGACATTGCGTTATGGCTTTAATTGCATCGCCGTGATTTTCAGATTGCAGTGCACAAGCAAGCCCACTTTGAAATTCAGCACCATTATTGTCTAAAATTGTAGATTGGCCTAAACCACGTTGTAGATTTTCGTTAATTGCTTTGGCTTGTAGCTCTCCCTTCGCTTGCGTACTTTGCAATAAACTTGTAGCAATCTCTCTATCGATGTTTAATTTAACTTGGTTGAGCTTCAATGTTGTTATGCCGCCTGATGATATTAATTCTGATAATTGATTAACTTCAGCATTAACATCTTCCAGAGTTGGTGAGCTTAAAAACATGTATTTATATTTGACAAACCATTGCGACAATGTCTTTGCATCATAACTATTTTGCAAATTTGGCGTAAAACCTACATTAATTTCTCTTGCATGATACCAAGCAGCGTCTAGCTGTCCTACGAAGCCTAATACCTCTTTAATATCAGCTGGCGCATGCTCTGCTTGCCAAAACTGCTGTTCAATTTCTTGTTCTCGAAGAGCCTGATCGGCAAGATATTCTTGCTTACTTTCTGATGATAACAGCGCAACGAGGGCTTGCCTATTTTCAGCACTTTGACTTTGAGATTTTTCTAAGGTTTTAACTAAAGTTGCATGCTGTTGAACCTTCGCCTTCAAGTCCGTGCTAATTTTGATTTTTTGCACAACTAAATTGGCTCTAAGCTCAATGAGCAGTTGAATCCATTCACGGCTTAGGTATTCTGAAATTTTATCAACTTTATTGCTTTTCCCATGCAAGGTGGTAATAGTTCCATGAAAACGATGATATGCTTCCTCATAAGTGATAGCACCTGATGCAGCCAAGGCACATTCTATAAATTCGCCAACAGTATGAGCATCATTTGAATTCAAAACAGCTTCGGATACTATTGACTTAACAATAACCGTTCCTGGATGATCAATCGAATCAATTCTCTTCTCATAGAAATCTAATTGTGATTCAAGTGAGCCAATATCCTGTTCAAGGTTAAATATTGCTACCTTATCTGCTAAAACCTGCTCATCTTGCTTTTGTGTCACATCGTTGGCATTTAGAATAGCCAATGTCTTCTCTTGGCACTCAATGATATGTTTATCTGCAGCTTCTAATCTCGCTTGTTCAATATTGGCATTATATTGCTTTTCAAATGAAGTAAGCACCTCTTGCCACTTAGCTTCAGAGTTGCTAAGTGTTGTTCTGGTGCCATCACACGCATCTTGTGCTTGTCTTAGCTTTTCTTCCATGACTTTAAGTTGATCTACTTTTGCATTCATTTTTTGCAAATGATCTATTTGAGTCATTAATTGCGCTAATACGGCTTGCGCACTAACATCTGCGTTTTGTGCTGCAATTAAATTATTTTGCAAAATACCTTTTGGCGTTTTAGCCCAAGAGTCTTGCGCTTTATTTTGAAAACCTTGCGCAATCAATTTAGCAGCTTCCAAATTAGCTTGCGCTTGAACGGATGCGGCTTTAGCCTGCTCAAGTTGCGTCTGAAGTACTGAAGTATTTGAATTAGTCTCTGCCTCTGTTAGCACCTTTTCAGTTTCTACCAATTTTTTAGCTGTTAATATTTGTGCTGTTTCAGCTTCAGCCACCTTCTGCACTGCTAAAGCAGCTTGCATTTCATGGACATAGTGAAGCGCATATTTTTTATAATCTGAGTCTAAAAGGGTATTATTCAACACCCATTCTTCAAGTTGTTGTTCAAATTGTTCTTTGTAAGAATGAATTTCTTTGATACCACTATTCACATAATAGGCAAATGCCCTTGGCGAATTTAAATAATCATCATATCCTGCAATGCAATCAGAAACTGATTGCAATCCTTGCATCATTAATTTGCATACCCAAAAGGTGTTCATAAAATCGATTAGATTTGCAACATTTTGAGCACCACAGTTTGCTATTTGATGTTCAAATCCTCCAACGGCATTATAGACAACATCTTTAAGATGTAATGCGCCAAGATAGCCACTGACAAATTTTTCTCCGTCTTCTTTACCAAGGATACTACCCCATATGTTTGTTGCTTGTAATATATTTGCTTCATTGTGTTGCTGCAGCAATTCTGGTGCACTTTGGCTGGTGTTATAGTAATGATAAGCATCAACCATACCAAAACCTACATCGCGACCAAGCACAAATAAGGCACCTTGAATATTTTTGTTGTCGCTTAGTAAAGAGCCAACATTTGCAAAAGTAAAACTACCAGCCAGGCCCGCAGTTCTTCTTCCAAAATTACTACACCAATCTATAGCTTGATATGCCTTTAGACCATATTCTGGCAAGTAAGATACACCATCGAAAGCTTTCTCTACGGTCCAATGTGCATGATTATGTAAATAGGGTTTTGACCAATAATAAAAACTTGTTCCATAACTTAGTAATGTTGAAGGTGCAGTATAACTAAGTGCTTGTTTAGCAAGCGTAAAAGCAGCTCCATATGGACCTGCAACGCCAAATGCAGCGACTGTAGGCACTATAAAACTTGCCGCATTTGCTACAGCATAACCTGTGGTTTGCTCTAGCTCCTTCTTGTATTTTACTTGATCTTGATAAAGCTCAACTAAACCTCTTGAGGGAACACTAACGGGCGCTTTTGTTGCACCTCTGCTTTCAAGATATTGACAAATAGCAGTATGATTATTTTCCTGCGCAAGATGCCACGCTGTTTTTCCTTCCTTGGTTTTAGATTCAATCTTAAAACGATGTCCTCCACGGCCAGATAATAACTGCTTTAACAAGGCTTCATGCCCTTTTTGAGCTGCAATATGAGCTGCCGTAGCACCTGCTTTATTGGCTACAAATGGATCACAGCCGATTTGGGCAAGCCTGCTACACATTGCATCATTATTTAGTGCTGCAAAGTAGTGATATAAAGGATCCCCCTGGTGTGCGCGAAGCGCCTTGAGATCTTTAATTTCCCGTTTTGCAATCTTAAGTTCGATGATGAATTCCAACAATTCTGTATTTTCTTTGTAAAAGGTAATCCATAACGGTGTAATCGAAGGCTCATCTTGTGGATCACTTTTAGGAAAGAAACCACCAGCACGAGGATAGGCATATACATTCAAATTCGCTTGGTGACTTTCAATCAAATGCTTAAATGCTTCTGTGCGATTATACATAGCAGCAATGTGCAAAGCGGTAAAACCATCTTTGCTAACCGTTTCTTTCCATGCGCCCTTACTAACAAGTAAATCTATAACCTTAATGTTGTTTTGACTGGCTGCATAATGCAATGCCGTTAACCCTCTGGCATTAGCACCATTGATATGGGCGCCATGTTTCAGTAATTCATCCAGCAGCAGGGTAACATCATTTTTCGTAATGGAACTTCGAAACCCACCTTGTGCTAACAAATGAATTGGCATTTGCTCTTCTTGATTTAAACTGTTGAAATCAGCACCTGCCTGGGCCAATTTCTGCAATATGAGGGGAGCTGATGCTTTCTGTAGTAAAACCACGTGATGCACTAGCGTGTTACCGTCTTCGTCACGATCATGCACTATGAAAGGATGTGTATCGACAAGCTTAAACAAGGCCTCAGCATCATCTTCATATAAGCGTTGTTTGGCCTCTTCAAAATAATCCTGACCGCCATCAGCTTTTAAGATCTGGCGTGTTATATCATCATTCAGCGCTCTTGAAATTCTATAAGCTGATTGATGTAATTTATTTTTTGAATTTATATCAAAGGCTGGCGCCTGGAATAAACCATTAAACAAAGCGTTCGCGCGTTTAATATTTCTTTGCTTGCCTTGTTCAGACAGCACTGAAACAGCATTTGATTTTTTATATTGTGCAGCAAGATGTAATGGAAGATTACCTTCATTATCTGCTATAGTTATTTCCACATTATATTTGAGTAGCTGCGCAAGCATAAGATCATTATCTATAGCGAGGTGTAAAGCTGTTTGTCCCTTTTTGTTCTGGAGGTTTTTTGCATAAATTCTGACATTCTCATTTGCTGCCATTAAACAATCCAAATCTTGAACTGTCCCCTTTTTAGCAATGATATGTATGGCCCTGTTACCGTCTTCATTTTTGTATACATCATAAAAGAACTTTTTTGGACGCTCTTTTATAAACATCATAATTGTCGATAAATCTTCTGCTTTTAAGGCATTTAAAAAAGTGAGAATATCAAAAGTCATACTACAACTCCTATGAATGACTTATGGGGGAATTTTTCATTTCCATGAAAAATCTAAAATAAAAAACTATATGGATAATTCAACTGAATTGTGACAGTTATCCGAAATGTGATAGATATGAAATTGAATTTTTCTGATTAAGCGCTGTGGCTTTGCTTGCATCGACTACTCCTTCGTCTAAAACTTCCTAATGCAGGATGCGTATTATATGACTGCAAACATAAATTACAATGGATATATCAGCATATTTGATGTTTTTATAGGTGCAGTTGCGCTCGTCATATAAAAAGGCCAATTGTGTTTTTTTATAAAAAAGAGTTATAAGAATAAGTTTTAGACTCAAAAGGGAGACAGGAAACGGTACGAAGTTTATTTTTTATAGCAAAGGATTAATAGGAGTATATTCGCCTCATTCCTATGTAAAAGCAAAAGAGACGAATATCACATTAGTAACTAATAAGCAGTTAAGAAATTGAACAGATACCAGTGCAGCTATAGGAATGGCCACCTGCTACTGCTGAGACGACGAAATTATAGCCTTTAAAGCAAAAGGATGATTGAGTGCCATCAAAAAGGACCGTTCCAGTTGAGCCATCAATAAACTTATTAGCGTAGGCTCTTATTGCTCCCATAATATTTGAACTGCCGTCAGTAACAGTAATAACAAAATTGTTGCCAAAACTATATCCGCCAGGCCCCATGCTAAAACTTCCTGACATAGACGCCATCGCAGCTGAAACTAAATTTAGTTCTTCACTTGAAAGAATTTTCATTTGAACTCCTTAAAATTAAACGTGGTTTTAGATGTCGTATAGATACTACAGTGAAAGCTGATAATATTTTGCTTTGCTTACTTTATATTAGAAATTTGGTTTATTGAACACTGCGCATAAAATATATAGTTATGCGCAGCCTCTAGCCAGAAAATCTGCAGTTTATATTATTTATCTCCTAACAGATCTTCGCCCAGCTTCTTCTAAGTGATTCGATATAACCATTGTTTTCTTCAGGCTGTCCTTTTAGTTGAGAGACCTGTCTTCGTAATACAAATAATTTATCTGTATTTTGCGGAGTTTGAATATAGCCGCCATTATTATCAAACTGAGGCTCAGTCGCTTCATCGAATAATTTAGCATAACTATCTATCAATTCTTTGTCTCTATTCCCAGATAATCTTCTAGATAATCTTAATGCCTGTTCTCTTTCATACTCGAATTCAGCTTTGTAACGTTTTTTATCTGTGGCGCTACGCATTTTCATCGCTATAGCCGTTGAGCTGTATCCAGCCATAAATACAAAAGCTGATGCTACCGTTGAAAGAACTAAGGCCATGATACTGGCAGCACCAATCAGTAATGCAAACCCAACACCAAAAGCAGAGCCTGCAAAGCCCAACTTTGCAAGGGGTAAACTCAAGTGCTTAACAGACTTTTTGCATGACATATACATTTTTGTTAAGCGGTTATTTGATGCATTTTGCCTTAAAACTCTATCAACTAATTCTCTATTCGAATCTGCAAAGTTCGAACAATGATCTACTCTTAGTTCAGTAATTGGTTTATATCTTAAAACATCAGCAAGTTCATAGTCATTCATAGATCTTGATCTTGAATTACTTACATCTAGACGGTTTAAATTAGAATGAGTAGTGTTACTAATAAGTTCATAAACACCTACTTTAGATAAGCGTGAATTACGTAATTTGATGCTTACAATATTAGAATCATCTAGACTCAAACCAAGTTCATTTGCATACTTATCACCGATGGGGTTATTAGACATATCAATAGATATAACCTGACTCTTTTTTAAACTAGAAATAATGTTTATGGCAGCCCTGGTATTCACACCACAATTTGCAATACCTAAAAACATTAAAGCTGTATTTTTAAGATTTATTCCAATTTCAGCCGCATCGGATTCATTGATCTGATTTTGTTCTACATATAAATATTTTACTTTAACACAATGTTTAGTAAATTCTTTTAAAGCATTACTTGAAAATGCATTTTGCTTCAACCAAATACTATTCACCTTTGATTTTTCTAAGTGCTGGCCTAAATCAATTAGGCCTTGGTCGCCAATTTGCGAATTATTCAATTCTAAGGTTTCAACACCTTTATCCTCTAAAGCTTTTGAAAGCCTTAGCATACCCCTATTTTGGAGCGGATTGTTATTTGCCTTAATAACTCTTATACTTTTGTTTTGAAGATTTTCAACAAATGTAGCCAAATGCTCTGCAGTAAGCTCATTATCGCACAGGTCTACTTCATGAATATTGCATGCTTTTAAATGTCTTGCAAATTCAGTTAAAAACCGAGTTTTTTCTCTGCTACTTAATTGCAATAAGCCTTTATTTAATCGAGCATCACTTTTATCTGGTTTTTTTGCGAAAAAGTCCTTAAGTTTTACATAGCCTTCTTCAGGATTTTGTTTTATCTCAGATATTATGTTTTGCAATACATTCATTCTAATTTACCTCTAACTTCAGCAGAATTAATAATTTGGAAATGATTTCAAATAGGAAATAGCTTTTTTTATATCTTTCTTTAAGTTTAACTTTGCAACAAATTTTTCATTTTGAAGCGCTGGCAATACTCTAAGCAATTCTCCTCGACGCTCGAAAAATGATTGGCTAACATAGAGCGCATTCATGATATAGCCTGCCCATTCAGGCTCATTGTTTTCAATTAATTTAAGTTGAATACTTTCCAGATGAAGTGAGAACTTCTCCCAGTCCTTAAACTTTCTGGGCCAAAACCTGATTTCTATATTGCCGATATGGACAAAAATTAAACAGATAAACCCCAAAAATCTTAATGGAAAAAGATATCTTGGCTCTTCTAAAAATATTAGCACAAAACACAAGTAAACATATTCTTTTATTGCAGACCATGTATTGTTAAAATACTTTAGAATGCTTTTATTTAGTTTCATTGTATTTTTATCCTCAAGCAAAACTATATTAAAGCTCATTTACGGAAACTATGTTTGCTTTCAACTGATTTATCTACTGCAACTAATGCTCCCACTACTGAATCTGAAGCACCCTTTTGAATCATTTTATCTATATTCTGCATCATTAAAGAACGATTCCCTCGATACTGGTTTACAAAGGGGACGTTTCTATTAGTTATTTCAACTGATCCTCTATTTACGACGACTTCAATACCACCGCCAGGATTATTTCCATATGCTGGAGCCTTTCTTGTTATAAATGGAAGCTCTCTAGAGCCCAACTTACCTTCAATACTCATATCGATTAGCTTCACATTTTCTTCAGGAATTCCATATTTAATTGCATATGTCGGGTCTGTTGGACTCGTTGTCGCCCAAAATTGTCCATTAGCTTCATCACTTATTCCTTTCGTTCCTACTCGATATAATGGAGTATCACCCGATCTAATACCTAATCTTTTATGTAATAACGAAAAGGAATACTCCTGATAGGCATAACCATAATTAGTTTTTATAGCTAAACCAACCTTTTCAAGACCGTTACTAAATATTCCACGCGGCGCTCCAGAAACTGCTCCACCAAATATAAATGACGAAGCCATTTCAGACATTAACTCTGTTCTTGTTATGCTATCACTGTCAACGAGCAGAGAAGCAGCCTCATGATATGCTTGACCTCTAGATTCATTTCTTTCTCGGGCGCCTTCAGTAGATATACCTAACGTTAAATCACCAATAGCATTATATCCATCCCATATCATTGTGCTTGTATCAGCAAGGGTCTCAATAGGATGTAACAAAGCATCCGTTGTTGCATCTCTCGCTTTTTCCACTCCACGACAAAATGCGAACACATAATTCCATGTTGGATTTGGATCGTACATAGGTACTGCCGAAGGCAAGCTAAAACGTTTTCTCGGTTGCTTAGAGCCAATATCAATATTTAGTCTACCATTCACATAGTAAACGCCACTTTCATTCCTAGATGACACTTGATATATAGGCACTAATTTGTCTTTAAATTCCTCTTCAGGGAATGGCAATGGATATTGATATGCAGAGTCAACATCTGGCCATCCAGAATAATCCGCTGATAAATCAAATTCATACATAGGCAAGGGATTATCCAGAAAAGTACCGGCAGACAACGGTGCTTCTGACATTTCTAGTGGCTTATGCATGCTCGTAATATCTGAACTCACAGGCTCGTTTTCAGGTAAAGATTCTTGTGCATTCAGTACGGGCAGTGCAGCACCTGTGGCAGGATGTGTATCTTTAGCGCCAAATAACCAATGTATTCCTTTTGTAGAAGCCGTCTTCAAAGCTTCAACATCATCGGAAAGCTTCTTTGTATCTGGTATAAATGCTGCAACGGCAAATCCTTTATGCTTTTCAACTGTTGTTTCAGTTTCATTCTCAGCTGTTGTGTTAATTCCTGGTAAATCATTTGAATTAACATTTTCCGCTATAACTGTAGGTCGATGAGTGCTCTCTTTTTTATCATGTAAGTAGGTCGCATCTATGCTTTTTGCTGATGATTCTCCTACTAATAGTGAGGCTTGTTTTTTACTCTCATCATGGTGATCATAAGCTGCCGTGCCAGTAACATCTGGCAAACCTTCAATTCCATCTTGTCTGGATAGTATCTTTGCCTCTATTTTAGAGCCATGCTCCAGATGAATTGAATTAGCTGATACCTCTCCCTGCTTTATATCTATGCCCGCTTTCTTCTGCGTGGTTCTAGTGCTTAACTTATGCTGCGAAGCCTGGACGCTTGCATCACCAGCTGTACTCACTGTCGCATTCCGTGTGCTACTTCTAAGCACTCGCGAGCTTTGATGAGTAGCAAAATTCATTGACTGAGCTACAACTTTGCCACCTTTATCTGCACTTATTAGCAGTTCACCTTCAATAAACTTACCAGCTTCTACTTGAGCAGTACCTCTTGCATGCAGTTCAGCTAATGTTACTTCTGAGACATGCTCCTTTTGCGAACCGCGGCCAACAGATAAAGATATGTCTTGCGGATTTAGCGGATTTATTCCAATGCCATGACTTTTGGTGTTACTGCTAAATGAATAGGTATTTTCGCCCCTTGTTGCTTTTATACCTTCAGTCATAAATACTCTAAGATGTTCTGCATCAATAGAGGAACCATCGAGCAGATGTAGTTCGTTACCCACAATTCTAAAAGTACCACCTACCATTAAATTGGTTGAAATTGTTGTCGTACTTTCTGTTTGCTGGGTCGTTTTTGTGTGATTAAAGCTGAAGCGTGGGTTAAAACTACGCACACCACTTTCATTAACTGATGTCAAACCTATTTTATCAGTAAAGGCACCAACAAAATCAGATGGTTCCCCTCCAAATTCATTACAAGCATGCGCAACCATGGCTGAGAGATTCCAAGTATTTCGCGCCGTATTTAATAATGGGCCTGGAATTTCTGCAATACTTTTTGCCTTTAATAAACTTTCAAGCTCCTGTTGATCCCAACCTGCTGAATTTAAAATACTAGATAAAATGGCTTTCGCATTATGGCTTTTGAGAACTGATAGTAAGTCGTTACCTGGCAGTCCAATCCTAAAATCCTTCGTAACAGTTGTATTTTTATAAGTTTCTTTTGCTCCACTTAATACCGTTTTACTTGCAACGATATCGGCAGAACCAATAACACCTTGAACAGCTTCTAATTTAAGATCGTGACATCTAATAACTAACTCCCCACCTATAAACAAATAGCTGCTATAAACGATTTGTTCGTGAGTATCTGACTTAACAGAACGAGAATGTAAGAGGGAGCGCTTTTTATAGTTTATTTTTGTATGTTTATCTAAAGTTAGACCATCAATAGATACTTCATCCCTTGCAACTAAGGTTGTACCCTGAGCAGAGCTTAGCACTACGTTTTTTAATTGGATGCTACCTTCAGGTGCAACAACAACAACTTCTCCTTTGTTAGAGGCAATATGATCTTGGGTACTTACGAAACCAGTTTCGCCAGGATGAATAAGGGCTTGGAATCTTCCCCTGTCTGTCAAACTTAATATTTGATCAATTTGATACATTTGCGACTTTGTGTTGGGAGTTACGCCATTGCGAGCATGCAAATATCCTAATTCATCTCCCCAGAAATTTAATCCAGATAAAGTCATTCGCCCTGAACCAATTAAAATATTTTTTGCTGTACTGCTTATTTCAGCATTTTCCCATTCAGGTCTAATGTACCAATTTTGCCCACCATCATGCAGTATTCCTGTAGGATTTACACCATGCTGAGTAGCTATAGCTTGCTGAACACCATCTTTATAATATAAGAAATTGCCTTCTAAACCTGCTCTAAATTTACCGCCAGTTTGATAAAAATTCCCAAGATGCCCTCTATTTCCTAAGGCCTGTATAATGCCCGAGCCTGGTATTACGGCAGTTGTTAAACAAGGCTCTAGTACCTTTTGATGCTTTGAATGTAAAAAATACTCTGTCCAGGTTTTTAATTGAGCGTCATTTGTCAACTCGCCAAGATTCCAATGTAGTATATCATCTGAATAAATGGATCCTTGATTAATCATTTTATCAGCTTGAAATAGACCACCATCCCTCAAATGAAGGTATGAGCTTGCCCCTCTCCCATCAATGAGTGAAGCATCAAATAGAGCGCTTTGAGAGAAGACAGTATTCCCGTTTCTATAGTCAAATCTTTCACCTATAAAACGTAAGCTGCTGTCATATCTACTATGCAGGCCAGCTGTGGAAAGTGTTGAACCAGGCGCATCTAAAATAAATGTTGCTTGAGGCTGGAATTTTGGTAATTGCCAAATAGGTATTGTTCTATCACTTTGAGGTAAATGCAATTGAAAGGTGTTTGCAAAATCTGGGCTGATATCAAAAAGGGGACTTTCAGTAGCAGGAAGTTCTTTGAGTGTTACATCTAGCATCCCAACCTTATCAAAGGCATCATTATCTAGATCAGCATGCTTAGAGGGATTAAGAACCACCGCTCCAATTTGATCATCCTCATTTTTTTTCCAAGTAACACTTTCAAGTTCTGGACCTTCAAAACCTTCTGTTGTGACTATTTCTGTTTGCAATGCACCTTCTTTGCTTATCTTTGCTCCTTTAAGGGTAACACGTCTGGATATAGTCTTTGATTTTTTCGTTGTAGCTACCAATTTTTCAGAGATAAGCTTTATCTTTTCAACGCCTATGATTGTGCCCTGATTAATAGCCTCTCTTCGCGTACCTTCGAAATGTACCGTCTCACCCATAATAAGACCTTCATTTCTTGCTAATAAATCGCAAAGTAAATTTACATCTTTCTTTGCAATGATGCGACCGCTTTCACAGTTTCTAACAATGCGATTAGCCACAGTTGTGATTTTGCCGAGTGATTTAATCTCTCCAAAGTTTTCTATCAACCCCACACAAGTGAAATAAATCGCATCTTTAGCTTCTATCGTTCCTGCTTCAAAATTAGTAAAATGTGTGTTTATAAGTTCTGGAACAGGATGTTTAGACAAAGCACCTTTTTCATCTCTTAGGTTTGCATCCTGACCGTAAATACTAATGTTTTTTGAAGCCCTTACAGTCGAGTTATTTGTAGCAACAAAGTTGGTTTGCAGCGCTATATCGCCACTTACTTCGATAATTCCTTCATTATGAAGAGCGCTTGCAAAAACACCTAAATACCCATGGCCTGAATATTCACCATTCAATGCCTTTTGAACCTCAATAATCGATTTAAGCAATATAGTCGACTTTTCCTCGGCATCTTTTTTCTGTGGCGACTTTGCTAGTTGCTCCTCAATTAGTTTTGCCACATCTATTAATAATATTTGTTTCTCAGGTTTTGGTATTTCTGCAGCATATTTTTCAAGTGCTTGATCAACTATCTTTTGAGGATCGTCAGTACCTAAGCTTGCTGGAATATCTCCAACTTCACGTGGTTGTAATAAGCTAGGTTCAGATAAGCTATGCTCAGATAGCTCCTCCGCAATCTCCTTGATATCTGAGGGCTCTTCAGCTTCTTGAACATCCTTAATATCATTTATGTAAGCTCTCACTTTTTCAGATGAAAGCATGACCATTAATGTATTCAATGATTCATTGACAATTTCATGTGTTGAAAGGTTACCATTTTGGTGATGATTAAAGAGTTCTTGCCAACGTTTCATTCTAAATAGAACTTTAGCTGTCAATTGTAAATCATTTTGAAAGGATTGATCTATCAGGCCTGCTTTTGCACCTGCATGTAAGGAGCCATAAACGATGGATTGTATATAATTTTCTGAATTATATCCTTGATTCAAAATATAATTTACAATCTCGACAGGGCTTGCACCCAATTTGAATCCTAATAATTCAGAAGGTGCCAATTTATATAATGCTTCCCTAAACACAACCTCTGTTAAAGCCCCAAAATTGGATTGCGCTTTTTCAAGCTCAGATTGATCTTGGGCCTGCCAAGCATAAAATGCTGCTGCAGAGAGTTCGGCTAGCTTAATGGCATGCCTGGAACCAGCAATCATTTTTGATGCCGTTTGAAGCCAAAGCATATTTTCTTCAGATAGTATTCCCCCAGAACATATACTAAGCGTCTTTGTTAGGGCTTCAATACATTCAAGGCTCTTATAGATAAATTCATCTTCGGAAGAGGATATGCCATAGAACTGATATAGAACATTAACCAACAATGTGGCTTTTTCTTCAGTTGAGCTAAGAAAACCTATAGAGGGGACAACATTCTCTATAAATACACTTATGATTTCAGAATTTTGAATACTGTCACCATTAAATACTTTTAGTAATAATTTTCCACCGCGATAAAGGGTTTTTGCAACTAACAAGGAAGCGCGTAATGCTGCTGCGGTAGGCGCAGGAATGGTTGTAAGTAGCTCCGCAACATTGACCCCTGCTTGCAAACAGCCCAGCGTCAAATCTATAGCAGTAGGTTGTGTTTTTTGCCCGCTAATTAAAAATCCTGCTTGATTCACTTGTGGAGCATGCAGAATACAACTTATCCCCTTAATCATGGCTCCTATGTTGTTTGTTATAATAATTTGCGAGTCGGCTTTAATTTGATTAGCAATAATCGCACCCGCATTATTCACACGCGACGTACCATGTATGCTTAATTCACCATTATGGACCATAAAGACACTGTTTCTTTGCAATAAAACACTATGTCCTCTTACAACTCCCTTGTGCCCCCCTATCACTTGCCCCATATGCATTAGTTCAGTATTCGTACTGATGGAGAAGTCATCATTTGCATTAATTTGACCATTAATAACAGCTTTGCCTGATTGTATATCAACATGATCACAAAATAGTGTTGCATACTCTTTCAATAAGTTTGTAGCTTCGATAACAATTTGACTAAATGAAAGCGTACCATCGAGATTAATATTGTCTGCATGAATTTGTAGTTTGGCTCCATTAAACATTTTAGTGTTTTGCGAAGACACAAATTCCCTTGCAGCTATTGATAGTTTGCTTATTTGGGCTATAGCATCAATGCTAAATGTTCCCCATGTTTTAACTTCTATGTTGCTGTCAGGTAAATTAGCAAAAACTAATGAGACATCCCCTGTTTGCTTTAGAGTAAAGACTAAATCAGGTTGGTTGGTGCTTTGGTCCCTCATTAACATGAGATAGCACATGCTATTGTTGAGGATAACTCTCCAATTACCACTTTCTTGGATTGTACTTTTACTTTTCCATGGTGCTATATGTGATAAGCCAAGCCGTTTACCGGATGCATCTGTTTCTTCAAATGTTAAAACGACAGCGCCAGAAGATTTATCAACGGCTAGTTTGTAATGATTATTGATTGCTTTGTTTTTTCTATATTTTGCTGTTATTTGTCTTTGAATTTCACTTTTCGTGAGCGTGGCTGCTACTTTTAATTTTATAAACTGCGCAGCAATATCCTCTCGCTGATAAATTAATGCAACATCTACGGCAGATCTGCCTAAATTATCTTTTATTTTGGGTGAAATCCCATTTTGTAATAGAACATTTACATCATTGATGGTACCTTTCTTAATTGCATTGAAAAGGTCATTTTGTCTTGCCTTCTCAAAACCTGGAAATTTACTTATAAAGTCACAGAGCTCATTATCATTCCTTTTTGCTATATAATATGCAGGTGTATATCCTTCAATATCTGTGACATCTACATTAACACCACAATCAAAACAACGATTAATAAGCTCATCATCGCCAGCTTCTATAGCCGCATGTAAAATTGTTTGCCCCTGTTCATTAACAAAAGAAGTTGTATTAGCACCAGCTTTCTTTAGCATCCTTGCTAGTTCTTTGTTGCCAAGCGTAATGGCCAATGCCCAGGGTGTTAAACCGACAGAATCAAGTGTATTAATATTCTCAAATTGAGTACTGATTAAATACCTGATGAGATCTCTTAAATCGTTCTTAATAGCAGAATGCCATAAACTTTCGCGCTGTTGATTACGATGAAATATATTAGATTTATCTCTCTTAAGAAGTTCAACACATTCTTTTTCAAAATTGTTCTTTGCAAGCAACTGAGCAATATTATGACCCGCAGCATTAAAGGAGCCTGAATAATGCGGCTTCTTGAGTAGCTGCCTAATATCATTCTGCAATGCGATATTCTCAAAAAGTTCAATCGTATTGATGATTTTACTTTTAACAGCCCTATCAGAAAATGAATTTACATATTCTCTTAGGTGATTTAATGTAAATGTTGAGCTTTCAAGGGCTACACCTTTGGTTAAGGCTAAATCAATATCTGAAAGAGCAGCTTTTGCAGCAACCATATCAGCCAAAAGCATTTCACGGTTAACACCATGTTCAGCTAAATCATCAATATTATCTATTAAGTAATGCCATAATTTTGAGTGATAATGTTTGATATATAAACTATAAAATGTCTCCTCATGTTCAGCATTAGGCACATTATCTCGCAAGGATAAACCCAAGCCTGCTAGTGATTTAAAAGATGTAATATCCTGTTCAATCAAAGACGATAAAATACAGTCTGCGCTCAAAGCTCCTTGCTCATCAAAATGAGCCAAATGCTTTTGCGAAGCTGCATTTTCAAGCAGGATATGTATTTTTTTCATATTATCTGCTTGCTTGCTATTTATACTCAACGCTAAAAATAGTTTCTTTTTAAATGCTAAATCACCATGCTCAAGAAAAATCATCCCATTTTCGTCTTTTGCGAGATATATCTCCAAATCAATTGAGGGGGCTAATTTTATAATTTTGTCCCATTCGCCAGCTCTTGCCAGTTCAATGAATGAAATTGAAGGTTTCTTCACAGATTGATATCCCTTGCTATCTATATTTATTTTTCTAGGCATGGTGAGTGCTTTCCTTTGCTGATATATGCTTAAACCCTAAAGCGCTTGCCAGCAACTTGTGTTTGTGCATTCTTTTGTGTTTCTAGATAATTTCTGCCGGCAGCTGTTTGAGCAACATCTCTCTCAATGCTTTCTCTTAAACCAAGCTGTCTTATATTGTTATATTGATTTAGGACTGTAGGCGTTATTACCTGCTCCGTTGGCGTAACAATAGCAGCCGCATCATTAGCTTCAACCTCAACTTTTCTTTGACGTGTGCTCGCTCTTTGATTTCCTCTTCTACCTTTAGGTGGTTCTACTGCTGGTTGAGGCGCAGGAACAGAAGCTGACTTATTTCTTATAAGATCTGGGCGTACGCTGCCGATTGTAATTGTTTGAATCGGTTGCACTGGGGTTGCGATGTGTTGTGAGGTCGTCTGCTCTTTTTTAGCTGCTTCCCTTTTATTGACAGTTTGGGCGGTATTTATAGCTAATATTAATTGAGGAGAAACAAAATGCTCATTTAGCTTATTTTTTAAATCATGATATAAATCAGGCAGCTCTAAGAGGAAATAACTTATAAGTTCCCGTTCTGAAATATCAATTATCGCTTTTTCTGGCACCCCAAGATGAGCGGTTCGTTCATCTTGTATACTTTCAATAATTTTTTGTATTTCGAAGTCATTAAACCTAGTTGTTTCAAGTAGACTTTTAACATTTTCAGGTATTGCACGATTGTTTAATTTTGAATTTATCAAGTAGATAATCCGCGGCATGCTAGCGGGCTTTAAGCGCTCAAACTGCACGAAAGCTTGATTTCTACCTTCAACTTCAGCATTTAAATCTAAATACGCTTTAAAGTCAGTACTTATTTTTTTCAAGGAAAGTGCCTTATTTGTTCCCTTTTCCTTAATTTCATCTATTAATTCTGATAATCGCAAATGCTCATTAGAATTCAAATCTAATGCTTCAAGCATTGGCGAGTTAGCAATGAGACTAGCAACGTTATGCGCATGCACAGAATGAACACCTGTGCCAACCAGATTAAGCTTTTTAAGACTCGGCATTTTTCTAGCATCATTATTATCAAGAAAATCAATTAATGGCAGAGCCGTATTGGGATTTAATACTAGTCCATGTTTTCCAAATTCATATTGACTTCCTAAAATGGAATTTTCAGATAAATCTAATTCATCAAGATGAAGATGGTCTACTATTTCTCGAATATGAACTAAACAATCACCATCTAAATTATTTCCCCTCAAATTGAGCTTTTTAACTTTTTGAAAAGCGTTTTTATTCTCAACAATTCCCTTTTTCAAGACTAAAAGTATTTCTTCTCTATGTTTGTCATTCCTTAAGCAAAGCTCTTCTGTTTCAAAATCTCCCAGGCCAGCCGCCATTAAATCTCTAAGCTTATCTGGTGTTAAATCAGCATTGCTAATATCAATTTTCCGAATCTTAACTCTAGTTTGAGAGCTTCTTAAATTTCTAAGTATAGCGAGAAAATCATTAAACAAATTATCATCAAGTTTCAAATATTCAACGCGTTGATCATTTACTTGCTGCACTTGCTGAGCCGCCCTGGTTGATTGTCTTGTATTAACCCTTCCTTGGCTTACTGCGCTTCTTCTGCTATTTTCATCTTGATCTTCAGCTTCAGGCGTTTGCTCAACTGTTGTTTCACGATTAAATTCAAAATCAATAACCGTTCCTGGTGATGCTCTTCGAAGCAAATCTAATTTAGCATCGAGTAATTCTTTTGATGCGAGATTTATTCTTTTAATAGCTTGTTTACGATTGGATGCTTGTCTACTATCAGATATCCACCATGTACGCCCTAGCCCCCACCCGATGGCACCTGCCAAGGCAAACCCGCCACTAAGAGCAATTGTAGACGCAATTCCTAACCCTGTAACAACATAAGTCGGCACTAGTGTAGTAAGAGCTGTTTTTGAGGCCAAAACAGTAACAATTTCGCCTAAAGCGCTGCCTACTGCTGCACCACCGATGGAATTAGCTGTCGCAATTGCTCCATGTTTTCTAATAACACCTCTATTGGGGTCAATACTGTTTTCCAAAGATTTTATTTCATTTTCTAGAGCAATAATTCTTTGTTGTGGGGTCCTAGATAAACCTAGCATGTGTAACATGATTTTATTCCTTTTTACTGCTTTTAGTTATTATGATACAAGACTTGTTTTACGTGTTTCTGGCTTATCATAAAATTCGTATGCGCTAATGATTTGCCTGGACATTTCTGGCGCTCTAGGGTCTCGACATCTATCAGGATGCCAAAGAAGCATTTTTCTATGATAAGCTCTTTTGATATCCCCAGCTTCACAATTTTCATTCTCGATACCGAGCAGTGTAAGCGGATACGCACCATGATCTTTCTTAAAATTCTCTTTTGCCACGTTCTCTTCAGCTTTCATTTCATAACGTTTTTCAGCTTCTGCAGGCGTGAGCTTTGGGACCCTATAGCCATAACTACTTAAAATTCTTTTAATTGATGTTTTACCTGTAGCATGAGCGAGAAGCATAATTTTCTCACCTTGATTATGCGTGGCAAGAAATTCTGCTCTTTTGTACCTTGGGATTGAATTTAATATATACCTAAATGCAGCATCTACTTTGGTTCTTGCATTTGAAAGAATTACTAAAGCAGTTTCTCCTCTCTCGTTAACACGGGTTAAATGATTGAATAGCTGATCTTCAGGGCAATGACGTAACACAGCTTTAAGCATGTTACAATTTGTGCCACGTGAAACTAGAAACATTAAAGGTGTTAAACCATACTCATCTTTAGTATCAATTGCTAAAAAACGCTCACCCTCCGGTAGCAAACTCAAGACAGTATCAATCAATTTAGCGGTTGTTAACATAAGACCTATAAAAAAATTTCTTGGTTCAAGTCTATAAGCTTGGAGCAAACGATATCTGTTTTCGGGTTTAACTGCTTTTAATAGTACTTTTAAATAGTTATCCTTACCCTCGGCCTTGGAAATGCATAATTCAAACTCAATTGGCGATATTCCAATTACATTTCTGCTAACCAAATATCTATGTACAGCTTCATCTGAAGCTACATTCAATATCCTTTTAAGACGTTCTTTATTCCTATCCCGAATTGACTGATAGACAGATGTTTCACGCATCCAATCAAGCTCTTCGTACTCTAACCAACCACCTATAGGTAAATATTTAGCTAACCATACAAAACTATCTATGGAGATAGAATTGACTATCAAAGTTTTTAACCATCTTACTAACATCTATTTTCCTTTACGCTTTAATTTTTTCGGTTCTTAAAATCCAACAAGAAAAAGTCATACAAATATATTATTTATGGGGGGAGCAGAAGCTAAGTGCATAATTTGTAAGAGAAATTTTCATAGGCATTAACTACTCCGCTGTTATGGAAAATTTTCTTTTGTAGAGTGTGAATTATAAAAACATTTAGCACGAATGCAATAAATTGCCTTGCTATAATTGCTTTTTTTATAGTGTAAATACGCACGTCTGGGCGCTTAAAATGCACGCAGAATGGCCGTGATTTTTAGAACATTTTGAATAGACAATATAGTGATTAGCTTAAAAACTGATTTAATCTGAATGATATGTATAAGTCTTTCGCCCAAGACGCTGTAAAAGTATCGGCGCAACACTTTGTTTTGTTTGATATTGGTCTGAAATTACCACTCTAGGGTTAGGATCTAAAGGTTCTTCGAACAGCACCTGTGGTTGAATAAAGGCTTGCGCAGGCACGCTAGATGTCGCGATATTTTGAAGCGCATATTCGGCTTGAATTTCACCTGATTTTGCATCAAAAACCAGTAATTGATTGTCAAAATGAGTGAGCAAAAAGCCTTGCCACAACAATGGTTGCCCAAGCTGAGGAAAGGGCTTCGTTTTAAAGAATAACTTATTACTTTGAGGCCTTAGCTCTAATGCAATTAATGCATGTTGCTTTGTAGGCTCTTGAATGAGCAAATACAGCAAGATGCCCTTAGCATCTGGATGCATGCCTGCTATTGGTTTGCCAATTATTTTTCCTTTAAAGAGATCATTGTGTGTTATCAATTCCCAATTTTCCGTAATTGTAGAATCGAGATTAAGCATGAGCACTTCACCTGCATCATTACCCATCATGATATAATCGGCATAACCTTGCATTTTAGAATCAATGACTAAGAGTGAGGATGAGAGCTCTTCTTCAAGCTTGAATTCTCTAATGACCTTTGAGCCAAATTTTTCGATAATGGCTATCCAACTATGATTGTCTCTAGCCTGATAGGCCACAACATAAGCAAAGGCCCCTGATTTTATCTTGAGTTCAAAAGCTTCTATAAGCCTTAGGGCATTTAGCTTTTCTTTAAGGTGCATTAGCGTCTCAAAATTGAGCGCAGTGATTTCATCTTGCTCATTTAATTTGCGAACACAAAATGTGCTATTGATTTCATGTTCTGCTTTTACATGAACATTGTAATACAATGCCCCATTTCTTTCCCCAAATGCTAAAGTGTCGGGCACAAATTGAATGAGGCTTATATTTTCTGCTAAGGATTCAGTTGATTTTTCAAGCTGACGCTCTAATTTGCTGAGCGCTTTATCAGCTTCATTCTTGTTTTGCTGGTGCGTTTTATAATTATGTATTATTTTAAATTGAAGGGCGCTTGTCTCTAAACTTGATTTAACAATCAAGCCTACTAAAAGGCAAAAAACTAAAACGACAATTAATACACCACCCCGTGATTTTTCTTTAGTAACCATTCGAATGTCCATGGCATTTTCATAAGGCGTTCGTTTTTGTTGTTGCTTGCTGTATTGGCATCTTCAATTGAATTCAAGATGATATGACCCCTTATTTTACGTATAGCAGACCATTGCTGCACTTTATTATATGGGACAAGCACAGCTTCATTGTTGCCTGCACCATAATCAATGCGCATATCCTCAACACCTTCTACCAATTCAATGGTTCTGCCATTTAAATTCGTTTTATATAAGGATGTGATAGAATTGCCTGAAGCATTAGTACGGCCAGTGTCTGCAACATAATATAGCGTTGAATTTAATAGCCCAACGGTGGCCGATTTTGCAAAAGACATTAATTGATCATCAGCTGAGGATATCATTAATTTTGTAAAGCCCTTGTTATGCTCAACTTGCTGCACTTTTGCTATCAAAGCATGTGCACAATCTGAAAGAACGACAATCTGCCCTTGGTTTACCTCAACATTAGCTTTAACGAAAATGAGCTTTGCTTTTAAATCAAGATGATGTACTGGCATTGATGATTCAACACTATTCACATGGAATATATCGCTATCTACTTTGATTTTTTTACGCCGCTGTTCAGAGATAAGGCTATTGGCTACTATGGTTTGAGGATTTAGGCCTTTACTGGCACTAAGTGGTAAAAGCATGAGCTTTTCTGCATCAATATCAGCGCTTATGCTCACCGCCATCTCATGTGAAAAGGCATTACACCCCATTTTCCCACTGCTTTCTATTGCTTTGCCTAATACCGCATGAATGATCCTGGCATTTTCTTGAATACGTATAAGGCCGCTTTGTTTAAAACCCTGCTGTTTGGCAAACAAATAGATTTGAAGGCAAGCCCCAACAATGAGCAAGCCTAATGTCATTGAAATTAAAAGTTCAACTAAGCTCAGGCCTAGCTGCACCTTAAAGCACTTCATGGATAGGATGTTGTATTAATTGCTGGGTTAATCTTAAGGCATCTTGTGCCAGCTTCATGCTATTAAGCATCATAAAACCGGCCCCCAAGATACTAGCGCTAAAAATACAAAGTGCAACCAGCACTTCGATAAGACTTCCTTGCATTTGCTTCCCCAAATCATCCTAAATTTGTTGCGGGAATTATGATAATAAAGGGTGACTGATGGCAAGAAATATCGGTTGCATTAATGCATGATTTTAGCTTACATTGCTGGCTTTTTGTTTAAGCCAGCCCTGTGCTTAACTCTCGAATAATTTTGGGCCCTTGGTAAATTAAACCCGTATAAATCTGAATTAATTTAGCCCCACTGTCTAGTTTTGCTTTTGCCTGGGCAAGGGTTGAAATCCCTCCCACAGCAATAATGGGCAAACTTTCACCGGTATGTTGATAAATTGTTTTGACAACCGCAGTTGATGGATCAAATAAAGGTTCGCCACTTAAGCCACCTTCTTCTTTATTTGCTTTACCTTGTAAATAGCTGGGGCGTGCTATAGTTGTGTTGGTTGCGATAACGCCATCTATCTTGGCCGCAATAAGATGATCACAGATGTGTTTGATTTCATCTTCAAGCAAATCTGCTGAAATCTTAACCACAATGGGAACATGCTTTTGGTATTGTTGGGCCAAATGTTCTCTTTCTTGGGTTAAGGGTTTTAAAATGTTGTTCAGCTGTTCGCCATGCTGTAATGATTTTAAACCAGGCGTATTGGGCGAAGATAAATTGACGGTTACATAGTCTGCAAAAGCATATACCTTTTGAAAACACGTTAAGTAGTCATCGGCTGCATTTTCTAAGGGGGTATCTTTATTTTTTCCTATATTGATCCCTAAGGGACAATATTTCGGCAAAGATTTCACCCGCTCGATTAAATAATCAACGCCCTTATTATTAAAGCCCATACGATTTATGATGGCTTTGTTTTTAGGCAAACGAAATAATCTTGGCCTTGGATTGCCTGGTTGTGCCTTTGGCGTGATTGTGCCCACTTCGACAAATCCAAAACCCATTGCACCCCAAGCGGGAATACATTCTGCATTCTTATCTAAGCCTGCAGCCAAGCCCACTTGTGAAGGAAAGTTTAAACCAAAGCAATTCACCGCCTTTGTTTTAAAATGGGGTTTAGTACGATAACAGCCTAGTTGATAGCCTGTTTTAAGAAGGCCTAAAGTTAAGTTATGGGAAAATTCGGCATCTAAGCAAAATAATAAGGGGCGAATGAGATTGTACAACATCATGATTCCAGGTATTTTTTTATTGTATTTCTATTAATTTGAACCAGTTTGAATTTAGGCGCGACGCCAAGCAAGCGAAGCCCCAGGAGTGCACATCTGAGTGCATGACTGGGGTGAGTGAGCGCAGGCAACAAAGCTTAAATTCAAACTGGGAGGAATTAAGCGATTTTACGCTGCTGAATTTCCACAGCACTCATATTCGCTATCTCCATCAGCTCTCGCAACGCAACGGAATACATCGTAAATTCGCGTTTGGTGAGCGTCTTGAGTTCAGCAATCATATTCTGCCAACGTTCAATCATGGCACTATGCTTAGACATCCAGGCGTCGATTTGCGCTTCTACATCTGTCACTTCAGGTTGCATAACCATGATAGCGACTGTGAGATTACGTTGTTGCCTATCCAAATCATCCCTGATGGCTGCTCTGGCTAAGGAATCCCAATGGTTAGAAACAGGATGTTGTTTAATTTGTTCTCTAAACCAGCCTAATTCAAGCCTTGCACCAACGGCATAATAGGTAATCGTTACATTTTCAACAGGTAAATTATGTGTTATGGCCGCGTCGACAATATCCAATGCTGAGAACATAGCGCCCATTTGTGCGGTGATCACAGCGGTTTCTTGTGGCACGTTTTCTGCCATTAACTCATCAGCAAATTCAAGCAGGTATTCTTCAGAACTGCCTGAGAGTGCATGATGAAGCCCTTCTTTTACCAATTGCATTTTAGGGGTAAAGTGCTTAATCACTTCCTCAACATCCAAAGAACCAATGCGGTGACGTAAGAACCATCTTGTACCGCGACGTACTAAACGGTTTAACTCATGCAGCATTTTAACTTGGATTTCTGCTGAAACAATAAAGTTTAAAGCGTTTACCGCCTCTCTAAAACGACTTGCGCGGAATATTTCACGAGCAGCGATATACCCACGAATAATATCTGGCACAGAGGCGCCTGTTTCATCTTGCAAGCGGTGGATAAAACCTAAGCCCATATCATTGATAACAGCATTTGAAATCTGCATGGCAATGATTTCTCTCTTTAGGCGATGAGAGAACATTTCTTTTTCATATCTATCACGCAGCTCTTGCGGGAAGGCTGTAACCAAATCCATCGCGATATACTTGTCTTCAGGCACATCAGAGGCAAGGAGTTCGCCTTTAAGTAAGGTTTTGCAATAAGCTAACAACACTGCCAATTCTGGACGTGTTAAGCCTTTGCCAGACTGCTGGCGCGTGAGCAATTCTTCGTTGGAAGGTAAAAACTCTAAACTTCTATCTAAATTGGCATGTTGCTCAAGATGATCGATTAATCGACAATGCATCTGAACACTTTTTTCTGATTTGTATTCAGCCACACTGATTGCTTCAATTTGGTTACGGTTGTTTTCCAAAACCAAATCAGCAACTTCACTTGTCATCTCGCCAAGCAAAATATTGCGTTGCTTTTCGGTTAAATCACCGGCTTTGACGATGCCATTGAGTAAAATTTTAATATTTACTTCAAAGTCAGAGCAGTTCACGCCGCCTGAGTTATCAATTGCATCGGTATTGAGTTTTCCGCCGTTAAGCGCATATTCAACACGGCCAAGCTGGGTGAATCCAAGGTTACCACCTTCACCAACCACTTTGGCGCGCAGTTCTTCACCATTAATACGTAAGCCATCATTGGTTCTATCACCTACATTCATGTTATGTTCGAATGATGCTTTTACGTAAGTACCAATACCACCATTAAAGAGTAAATCCACTTTGGCTTTTAACATAGCCCGGATAAGTTCATTGGGGACCATCTTGGGCTTGTTCACCCCCAACATGTCTTGTACTTCTTTTGACAAAGTAATGTATTTTGTTGAACGCGAGAATACACCACCACCCTTGGAAATAAGTTTGGGATCATAATCTTCCCAGGTTGAACGGGGTAAATTAAATATTCTTAAACGTTCGTTGAAACTGACTTCAGGATCAGGATTGGGATCGAGGAAAATGTGCATATGGTTAAATGCACCAAGTAATTTAATATGGCGCGATTGCAACATGCCATTACCAAAAACGTCCCCTGCTAAGTCACCAATACCCATAACAGTGAAATCCGTTTTCTGGGTATCAATGTCAAGCTCTCTGAAATGACGCTTTACTGATTCCCAAGCACCTCTGGCGGTAATACCCATCTTTTTATGGTCATAACCCGATGAGCCACCTGATGCAAAGGCATCGTCTAACCAAAAACTATATTTTTTAGAGACACCGTTAGCAATGTCTGAGAAAGTTGCTGTTCCTTTATCTGCTGCAACTACAAGGTACGGGTCATCTGAATCATAACGTACCACATCAATTGGTGGCACAACTTTGTTTTCAACCAAGTTGTCAGTTAAATCTAACAAACCATGAATGAAAATTTGATAACAAGCTATGCCTTCATTCATGATTTCTTCACGACTAGCCTGATGCGGCATGGCTTTAGGTACAAAACCACCTTTAGCCCCAAGCGGTACAATGACGGCATTTTTCACTTGTTGCGCTTTCATCAGCCCGAGCACTTCAGTTCTGAAGTCTTCTCGTCTGTCTGACCAACGCAACCCCCCGCGTGCAACCTTCGCGCCTCTTAGATGTACACCTTCAACCCGCGGTGAGTATACAAATATTTCGTATAAAGGCTTAGGTAAGGGCATTTCAGGAATTGAGGACGGCTCTACCTTAAATGAAATATAAGATTTAAATTTGCCTTGTTCATTTTTTTGGAAAAAGTTTGTTCTAATCGTTCCTAAGATGACTTGCAAGTAACGTCTTAGAATACGATCTTCATCAATATTTTTAACTTCTTCTAAACTGTTCTTTATTTTTGTGCGCAGTTCATTTGATTGCGTGTTTCTCTTCTCTTGAGAAATGTGCGGATCAAATCGGGTTTTAAATAATTCGACCAAGTCTCTGGTAATCTCTGGGCTGCCAAAAAGCACATCTTCAAGGTAGGCTTGAGAAAAGGTGAATCCGATTTGCCACAAATATTTTGCATAAGCACGCAACAAAGCTACTTCTCGCCAGTTTAAGCCTGAGCCCAAAACCAAGCGGTTAAAGCCATCGCGCTCTGCTTCTTTATACCATAAGTGGTAAAAGGCCTCTTGGAAGTTATCTTTTATCTCTTCTACATTAAGTTCACGACTGGTATTAGAGACCATACCAAAATCGTTGATCCATATTTTTTTACCCGTTCTTAAAACCACTTCATGTGGTCTTTCGCTGATAACTCTTAAGCCCATGCATTCTAACATTGGGATAACATCTGAAAGCGGTATGGAGGTGCCAGGGCTATATAATTTGAAACGTATAATGCCCTCTGCTTCATCAATGGGTCGATAGAAGCTCATTTCAAGCGGATCTTCGTCTGTGAGCTTTTGAATATGATGGACATCATAAACCGCTGTTCTCACATTAAACTCAGAACGATACCCTACCGGGAATGCGCCATGGTATAAATGGAACAGGCGATTACCCTGCTCTTCTCCAAAGTGATCAAGCAGCGCATCCTTGAAGTTATCTTCCCAGGTTCTTGCAACTTGAATGAGCTTCTCTTGCAATGCGGTTGCATCAAACTCTTTAGCCAAGTCATCCTTGAAACGTATAATGAAATGAATTCTGGCTAAAACAGATTCAGAAAAGCGTGTGCTAAAATCAATTTTATATCCGCCTAACTCTTGTAGGAGAATATTACTCATTTTCTCTCTGAGTTTAGAATTAAACCTTTCTCTGGGAATAAAGACTAAACATGAGAAAACGCGGGTAAACGAATCTTTACGAATGAACAATCTAATACGTTGTCTTTCTTGCAGATGTAAAATGCCTAAAGCCAAATCATATAGATCATCCAAGGTTGCATGGAAGAAATCATCTCGCGGCAAGGTTTCTAGAATATTAGCAAGTGCTTTGCCGTCATGGCTATCATAAGAAACGCCAGCTCTTTCTAAAATTTGTTTAACACGCAAGCGTAATAAAGGGATCCCTTGTGGGGAGCGGTTATAAGCTGCTGAAGTATACAAACCAATAAACTGGTGCTGGCCAATCACTTTACCGTTGTCATCAAATATTTTGACAACAATAAAGTCTGTATAAGCTGGCCTGTGTATGGTGGATATTCTATCGGTTTTACCTAAAATAAGTGGGAAGGCGGAAATGGCAAATTCCTGTGCCACTTTTGGCATATCTTGGAATGATTCAAAATAGGTTTCTGCATTTCTT
The DNA here is from genome assembly GCA_964496435.1 of Uncultured Candidatus Berkiella sp. GTDB lineage: Bacteria > Pseudomonadota > Gammaproteobacteria > Berkiellales > Berkiellaceae > Berkiella. The sequence continues at coordinate 5,463 of CAZBZP010000024.1, read as the reverse complement.
CGCAAAATCCCTAAGCATGAATCTTTGTCTAAGGAAAACTGATAGTTTCCTTTGGTTGTAATGAGTTTGCGCTGGCAATAACCAAGATAGGTAAAATGATTTTTGTTAATCCACTCTAGGAATTCAATTATTTCTTGATCTAATTCTTTTTTCCCCGTTTTGGCTGTCCTTGCTTTAACTTCATCAATGACAGATTCCATTTTCTGGGTTAAGTTATGCCAATCATTGACGGTTAGGGTAACATCCTCAATCACATTCTCAATGGCATGTTTTATTTCATCTAAAACAGCAGGGTCACTTTGCTTATCAATTTCGATAAATAAAGGGGATTCACTGATTACATTTGTATTTTGATCGTGATTTGTAAAAACATTGGTAATGTTACCGTTTGCATCACGCTCAACTTTCAAGCCATTAATATGCAAAATAAGGTGAACATTTAATCCACGCTGGGTTAAGACCATGCGAATAGATTCAATTAAAAAGGCTTTTTGTTCGTAAATGACTTCTATCACGCTGTGCGTTGATTGCCAGCCATTTTGTTCATACTGCGGATTGTAAACCCGCACTTTTGCTTCTTGGGGTTTTCGTTGATGAATGAATTGCCAATGGGATACTAAGGCCCCATAGAGATCGATGACATTTCGTTCAAGTAAATCTTCCGGCGCAGCACTTAAGTAATACTGCTTAACAAAATTACCTATTAATTTTGCTTCACTCTTTGGAAGTTTCTCACTTACAAGAGAAATAACACGCGCAGTTAACTCATCACGTGCTTCTTCTTGCCGACGCATAATCCACCCCTTCGCTCTTTTTAGTCATATAGTCGTGTAATTTTACAACTTAGATCTCAGATTAGATACCCTTAAAAGCTGATCCTTAGCTCAAGTTTTTCTTAAGTTTCTGCTAAAATTAGACCTACATTCCATACAGAGCAAGTTAATTTACATAATATAATCCATTACATTAAGTCGGCCATCTTTCACAAAAGAAGAGTCCTTTGATAATGGTATATTTTGAGTACACACTAAGGCGGTATTATGCAAAAGATTGCTTATCCATTATTCCTACTGAGCCTCGCTTTTCTTCCAGGCTGCGCTAAAAATCCAGTGACCGGGCAAACGGAACTCCACTTTGTGAGCGAATCCCAAGAAATTAAGATGGGTGAAAAGAATTACCTCTATGGCCAGCAAGCTGGCGGCGGCCAATATAGTATCGATCCTGAACTCTCTGCTTATGTGAATGAAGTGGGCAAAAAACTGGTTGCCGTGAGCGAAAGAAAAGATCTGCCCTTTGAATTCGTGGTATTAAATAGTTCAGTACCCAATGCCTGGGCATTACCCGGTGGTAAAATTGCAGTGAACCGCGGCTTACTAACCCACCTTGATAACGAAGCGGAGCTGGCAGCTGTCTTAGGCCATGAAATTACCCATGCCGCGGCTCGTCATGGTGCAAAATCCATGGAACGACAAATTCTCTTATCAACAGGCCTTGCAGCAACCAATGTCGCTTTAGCAACAACAGCAAAAGATACCGCCGCATCAAAAGTAACTGCCGGCGCGATTGGTGCCGGTGCAGGCGTTGCAGCCAATATGGTTTCCACCAAATATAGCCGTGAAGCAGAACTAGAGGCAGATAATTATGGTATGCATTATATGGTTAAAGCCGGTTATGATCCCAGCGCTGCTGTAAGCTTGCAAAAAACCTTTGTAAAACTTTTTGAAAATAAATCCCCCAGCTGGATTGAAGGTTTATTTGCATCTCATCCGCCTTCACAAGAACGGGCTGATCTTAATTTGCAACGTGCTTTAAGCATGCCTAAAAATCTCACGCTTAATAAAGAACGTTATCAGCAAAAAATTGCTGCGCTAAAAAAACGTGACGCAGCTTATGCTGATTATGATGAAGGACAAAAGGCCCTACAAAAAGGCGATTTGGCAAAGGCGCTCAGCTTAAGTGATAAAGCCATTCAACAAGAACCCAAAGAAGCCTTATTTCATGGACTTAAAGCTGATGTTTTGGCTAAACAAGGTTTAACTGATAAAGCATTGGCAAGTTATCAACAAGCGATTTCTTATGACAAAAATTACTATTACTATTACCAACAACAAGGTTTGTTATTGCAGCAAATGGGGCGTAAATCAGATGCTAAAATTTCTTTGCAACACAGTCAGCAATTGATGCCCTCAGACATAGTTTCTGAACATTTAAAGCAATTAGGATAAGATACACCTATAAGTCGACTGCTTTATAGGTTGAAATTTAGTGTGAAATTGGGTAGCTTACGAATTCTATATTTTAGGTGGTTGTAAAAAATATGAAAAATCTCAGTGTATATGAAACACATCAAGTTTCTGGCGGCATCGGTTTTACTTTCTTTTTATCAGCACTTTCTGGCGCAACTGGCGGCAGTCTGGCTAAAACAATCACTTACGATGGATTATGGTGGGGCTTTTGCTTTGGCATAGCAGGCTTACCTTTCTACCTCGTTGGTGCAGCAGTAACAGCACCTATTGGTTTTTGCTTGGGTGCAGCTGAAGGTTTAATTGGCCATGCTATTGGTTCAATATTCTATAACCCACCACAAATCATTCATGTTCCTGTTCCCGCAGCACCTGTTACTATCACAACAATGCCTGCTTAAAGACAGAGTATCTTTGCTGTTGCCTTAACCCAATCTTCATTGGCGTTAAGGCAAGGTATTAATGTGAGTTTCTCTCCCCCTAAGCCCTGCCATTCCTCTTTGGCGCGAATTCCAATTTCCTCTAAGGTCTCTAAGCAATCAGCAACAAAAGAAGGACATACTATCATGAGCTCCTTCACACCTTTTGCGATGAGCTGTGAAAAAGTAGATTGTAATTCAGGCCCAATCCAAACAGTTCTTCCTAAGCGAGATTGAAAAGCAATTGTGTAGTTTTGCTCTTTGATATCACATAAATCTGCTATTTTTCTTGAGGTTTCATAGCACTGCGCGCGATAACAATACTGCGTATTCGCCTTAATGGCTTGGCAAGCTTCATTATCAAAACATGCCTTTTGACAAGCTTGTTTACTTTTTTGAATTTGGCGCACAGGTAAACTATGGTAACTAAACAGAATATGTGCGTTATTATTGGCTGCCAGATATGCTTTCATATGATTACTGATGGCATGAAGATAATGTTCATTATCATAAAATTTATCGATAACGCTAAGCGTAGGCAGGTTCCATTGTGCACTGTAAGCTTTTAGCATAGCTTCTATTGCCGAACCGGTTGCTGCACTTGAATACTGCGGAAATAAGGGAAGCGCAATGATTTTGTTGCAGTGGGATTGCGCAAATTTCTCTAATGCCGACTCAATAGTGGGGTTACCATAGCGCATCGCTAATTCAACCTGATAATCACTACCCAAGAATGCTTGCAGTGCTTGGCAAAAAGACTTTGAATTAAACAATAAAGGCGAGCCTTGCTCTTTATCCCAAATAGCTGCATAAGCCTTAGCTGATTGACGTGCTCTAAAGGGTAATATCCACCCATAGAGCAGCACCGAGCGCACCAAACGGGGAATATCTAATACCCGCGGATCGCTCAAAAAGGATTTCAGATAGCGTCTGACGCTTGATACATCTGGGCTATCTGGCGTTCCTAAATTGATCAGCAGCACACCTGTTTTATTCATACTCTTCCCATTAGACCTCGTCTCAATTCAAACTGCTTCGAGTATACTTGCTACAAGTTTGAAAAAATAAAAGTTGGTCGGCTTAGATATAAAATGAAAAACTCACCTATTGTAACGGCTTGTGAGCAAAAGCCTCAAGCGCCTTCGCTAATCATGATGATACTTTTAATGGCGCCGCTGGTTCTTCCCTTGGGTATGGCGCTTGATCTCTACCTACCCTCTATTCCTTCTATGGGAGCCGCGCTGAATTGCACAGGTCTTGAGATCCAACTCACCCTTACAGTATTTATGTATTGTTTTGGCTTTGGCCAGCTTATCGCCGGCCCCATCACCGATAGCATCGGCAGAATGCCGGTGCTTTATTTTAGCTTATTATTATTTGCCACAGGCAGTGCACTTAGCGCTATTTCGAGTGACTTAGCTCTTTTATTAGTAGGGCGTGTGTTTCAAGCCTTTGGCGCTTGTGGTACCCAGGTGGTGGCTTTTGCTTTGGTGAGAGATCATTACGATGGTAAAGACGCTACCCTGATTTACACTTCTCTGAAAGGTGCGATGACTATAGCACCTATCTTAGCACCCATCTTGGGCGCGTTTTTACAAATACATTATGGGTGGCAAGCAAATTTTGCCGTTTTAAGTCTGTATGGAATTAGCATTTGGTTACTTTGTTATTTTGCGCTCAATCATTATCAACTTAATAAAGCGAGCCCAAAAAAGGGGCTTGACCTAAAAACTATTTTCAAACCTTATGCAAAAATAATCACACACCCGCAGTTTCTTTATTTTGGTTTGTGTGGTCTTGCTACCCAAGCTGCGATGTTTGGTTATTTTTCTTTATCACCACAGTATTATGTGAAATTACATGGTCTTCATGAAGGCGCCTTTGCCAAATTGTTTAGCATTAATGCTTTTACTTTTCTGGTTACCAGCTTAATTTTGGGTAAGAAAATATTTCAATGGGGGCTTGGAAAAAGCACATTGATTGGCGCAAGCTTATTAACGCTCAGCGGTTGCTTGATGATAGTGGGACATCATTTTTTTGAACACCCCTATGTTTTATTTTTACCCAATTTAATAGCCTCTAGTTCGGCGGCTTTAATGTTGGGGGCCGCAGCAAGTGGCGCGATGCTCCCTTTTAAAGAAAATGCAGGCTCTGCGGCGGCGCTGTTTGGTTGTTTTGAATTTATTGGTGGTGCATCAATAGGTCAAATGGCCATTTGGGGGGACACGATTAGCGTATTACCCATGGCAGGTATATTAATCAGCTTAAGTCTGGTGGTTGGGATAAGCCATAAAATATTATTAAACAATCCTCATCGACAATCGCGGTTGAAACAATAAAACCAATCTTCATCCACAACCGCGTCAGCGGTGAAATGTAGTAGCCCACCCACGAGCGTCCGACGACGCCTTTTAGGCGAAGACGGACGTGAGGCGGTGGGTTATGAAATAGCCACCCAACAAAACCAATCTTCATCCACAACCGCGTCAGCGGTGAAATGTAGTAGCCCACCCACGAGCGTCCGACGACGCCTTTTAGGCGAAGACGGACGTGAGGCGGTGGGTTATGAAATAGCCACCCAACAAAACCAATCTTCATCCACAACCGCGTTAGCGGTGAAATGTAGTAGCCCACCGCCTCGCTAACGCTCGTGGGTGGGCTACTACATTTCACCGCTGACGCGGTTTATCGATGGGGATTTGTTTTATATTAAAACCCACCTGGGTTTGAACCCACCGCCTCGCTGCGCTCGTGGGTGGGCTACTACATTTCACCGCTGACGCGGTTTATCGATGGGGATT
>CAZBZP010000023.1:0-37051 GCA_964496435.1 Uncultured Candidatus Berkiella sp. | reverse complement strand
TTCACCCACCGCCAACCCACCGCCTCGCTAACGCTCGTGGGTGGGCTACTGCATTACACCGCTGACGCGGTTTGTGGATGGGGATTGGTTTTATTGGGTGGGCTACTGCATTTCACCGCTGACGCGGTTTGTGGATGTGGATTTTTTATTTTAATACCCACGGCTTCGCTGCGCTCGTGGGTGAGTTTATTTGAGCTCAATATGAGCTTTATCAACTTGCCCATTAGCGTCAATCACAGCGATGGTGTAAAAGCCGGGACTTTGAGGTGTCCAAAATTGCTTTTGTTGCCAAGAAGGAGCTGAAAGCGGTTCACCATCAATTAACCAAGTATAAGGACGTTTGCCGCCAGTGACGCTTAAAGGCAGTGCTTTGTATGCGCCTTCACTTTTTTCAGCCTCAACCAAGGTGTCATGCACAGGGAAAAGCATCATCGGGGTGTTTTTATGACGCTTATCTTGGCTCTCTCTTTGGACGAGTTTGCGTAACTGGATTTGACTCTCATTTTCGTGTTCAGCAAAAGTTTCAGAACGCGGGATAACATTCACAACCTTTTGCAGTAAGGGCACACTGATATCGCGCGCGTAAACAGGGCCTAAGGGAGAGCCATCAGGCATACCTATCCAGATCCCAATCACATAGCGATTATCGTAGGCAAGAACCAAAGCGTCGCGATGCCCATAAGAGGTGCCCGTTTTCAGTGAAAGCAAACGTCCATTGTCCAATTTTGTTTTTAAGATGGTCGAAATCTGTGTTGCTACCCTGGGCGTGAAAAGTTGATATTCACTATTGTTTTGCTGTTCTTCAACATAAGCAAAGGGCGTGACTTTGCCCTTGGCAGCTAATGCAGTATAGAGGCTCACCAATTGCTCTAAGGACATGCCTACACCGCCCAAAGCAACGGCTAGGCTTGGACTCTCAAATTGCGAAGGAAACTGCGGGGTGATCCCTGCTTCTTTTAGGATCCCAATAAAGCGAATCACACCAATTTGATTTAATAGATCAACCACCGGCGTATTTAAAGACATGGCCAAAGCTTCACTGGCGTGCACAGTGCCATAGATTTCTCTGTCAAAATTGCGCGGATAATAGGCACCAAATCGACGGCGTTCATCAATCAGAAAAGTATCTGAAGTGATGTAACCATGATCAAAGCCAAGGCCATAAATAAAGGGTTTTAAGGTGGAGCCAGGTGAACGATATGCGGTGATATAATCAACAAAGCCATGCTCTTGTTCATGAAAATAATCGCGAGAGGCAATATAAGCTGCGGTCTTACGTTGTTGATGATCGACAACCAAAATGGCGGCATTAGCGTTGGTTGGTAAATAATGCTTGTAACTTTGTAATACAAATTCAATTTTCTTCTGTAGATTTAAATCAATGGTGCTGTGAATTTTATGTTGTGATTTAAATTGCTTTTTTAAACGCCAGGCTAAGTGCGGGATTTCGCGTGGTGGCTTTGCTTTTGCTTTAGGTAAAGGAGCGAGCTTCTGTGTTTGAGCGCGCTGGCTATCAATTAAGTCATGGGCCACCATAAAATCAAGTAAGAATGATCTTGCCACTTGCGCTTTTTCTGGATAAAGGCAGGGGTTTAATCTACTGGGTGATTGCACCAAGGCTACCAGCAATGCAACTTCACTCGGACTAAGATGCATGGGGGGTTTATTAAAATAGGCCAGGGTTGCGGCATTGACGCCTTCGATATTACCGCCAAAAGGGGCGAGCGTCATATAAAAAGTGAGGATTTCATTTTTGGAATAATGCCACTCTAATTGTAATGCCCGAAGGCATTCGATGAATTTAGCGCTTAATTTTCGTGGTCTTGGCTCCAAAAGCCGCGCAGTTTGCATGGTGATGGTTGAGCCGCCTGATACCACGTGCCCAGATTTTATCCATTGTATGGCTGCACGAGCTAAAGCATAAGGGTTAACACCGAAGTGCTGGTAAAAATATTTATCTTCCCTTGCCAATAAGGTTTTTAAATATAAAGGGTCAACCTCATCCACTGTGGTGATGGAGCGCCATTTATCATCGCGCGAAAAGAAAATATGCACAGGCTCATTTTGTGCGTAGATAATGGTTGAATTGTCATGAAAGCGAGATAAGTTTAAGGGAAATAGTTTGTCCCCAACAAAAAACACAGAAAAAGCAAACAAAGTGAGCAGTGCCACCCACTTTGCAAATTGCAACAAACATAATCCAATGGGAGTAAGTTTAGGTGCGCGCAAGACACGAATGGAACATGGGGGATCAATTTTTATGTGGCGTAGCCATGTAAAAATTTGTTCCCTCATGTTTCCCGCTATTGTACAAGCACCAAAACTTTCATTATTCAATGTGATGTTACCTGCACCTTACTTTCATCACCGTAAGCAAAAAATTGCGGCTGATACATGGCTTCTACGAAGGTGGGCGGATAGGTATATTCGCCTTTGGTGACTGCTCTTGCAATATAGGCAGCATTGAACTCTGTTTGGCCGCCTAATTCAAAAGCAGCCATAAATCTGTCATCTCGTGCTTCAAGGCGGCTTGCTTTACTTAAGCTGACTAGCCAGGAAAGCTCGAGCGGCAAGTCTTGCTGGGCAATGAGTGCATTGTCAATTTCAAAACCGGCTGGCAGTAAATCAACAAGCAGTATGTGATTGAGTGTATTGTAATGACGACGCGCTCGAATGCTAACGACATAGAGCTCACCTGAAATGAGATTATTAAGATCAGCTTGTTCACCATTGAGTTTGAACACGTCGCGTTTTAATTCAAAGCCTGCTTGAGGAAGCAGTTTGACATCAATAGGTTCGCCTTCAAGACTGATGGCTATATAGATTGGATTGTCGCCAATATTCTTAAGCGTCGGTGTTTTTTCTAATGCTTTGGCATCATAGCTGAAAGCTTGTGTTAATTTACCTTCGATGTTTTTGCCATCGAGGTTAACGCTGTAGGGCTTTCTTGCATCATTTAAGGCTGTTGATGCTCTAATTAGCCAAGCTTTTTCTTGGGTGCTTAAGTAAGGTGCTTCCTTGCTTTGATCAATCAGTGCTTGCACTAAAGCAATTAACTTAGGATGGCTCAAGGTTGTTTGCGCCAACAGGGTGACCAAAATAGCTTGGTTGCGCAGGTTGCTACCAAACCCGCCATAATAGCTCTCATTAGCTGCTCTTGGTGCTGCAATGGCTTTATCAAACCAGATTGCCGCGTCTTGCGCTGAGTCATAGTAGGCAAAAGCGGCTGCAATAAAGGCCAGATCATGCGCTTGCACAAGGCTGCTTTGATTCGTTTCTGTAAAGAAACGTAATTGACGAAGGGTTCCTTGATGGTTTTTAGCCAATAAATAATGGGCATAAGCGATAGTTGAAATATCATCTGCATTATTTGGCGAAAGATTGGGTAAATCTTTGAGCCATTGACTTGCCTGTACGCTTAAAGCACTGGGCACAGTAAAGCCTTTGTCTTTGGCAAGGCCAAGCACATCAAATGCATATAAGCTTAACCATGGCTCTGTAGGGCCACCTAAAGACCACAAGGAGAAAGAACCATCAATTTTTTGCAAAGTGGTAAGTTGATTAAACCCTTTTTGTAGTTGATTTTCATCCACTTTGGGGCTCAACAAGGTCGCTAACAATTTACTGGAGGTTTGCTCAAGGCAGTAATAAGGATATTGATTTAGCTCTTTGATGAGCGCCTCAGTCCCCAGCTCTGGTATAGAACCAATTGAAAGCATGACCTTGCTGTTATTGGCTTGGAAATTCTTTAAGAGATCTGGCGTTAAACTGAAACGCTGTTTGGGGTCCACTTTATGATATTGATGCAAACTAATGGCTTGCACTTTAGGACGCACAGATAACTGCCATTGACGTTTTAGATCAAAGCCTTGTGGCCCTGTGATGTGGATTTTGTTTTCTTTTATACCATTATCATTAAAGCTAAGTTTAAAGGCGACTTGCTTTTCATCGCCTTTGTTAAGTGCAATCGTTGTTTTCTGTTCTTGTCCTTGTGATTGCCAAGCGATGTTGTAATTGCCGGAAGGGCTATCCAAAGCATTAATGATAAGCGGTACAGTTGCCGTGTCACCAGGTGCTAAAAAGCGTGGTAAGGCAAGATAAGCATCAATGGGATCTTGTACCAAGAGGGTGCTTTCACTTGCGCCTAAACTACTTTCATCCCAGGCAAAGGCCATAACGCGTAGTTTGCCAGTATATTCTGGCAAGCTAAAAGGCACTTCAACACTTTCTTTGTTGCTGGCCTCAACCACCCCTGAGAACAAAGAGACGACTTTAAATGCTTTGGCAGGTAATTGGGTGAGTGCGCGTGACATCACCGATTCACCGCCACCGACTTCAAAGGAGCCAGGGCGTGCGCCATAAGGATTGATGAGCAAGCCATAGCTATCTCTTAATTGGTAATTTAGCCTTTTTTGTGCAAAGAAAAATGCATAAGGGTCGGGCGAGCTAAAATCTGTTAATGAAAGTGTGCCCTCATCCACTAAAGCCACCACATAACGCAAGCTTTTAGAAGGCTTTTTATTTTTCAGGGTGAGCGTCACGCTTTGACCTGATTTAACCTTTTGTGGATGTTCCACAGAAAATGCAATCTGATGTTTTTGGGCGGTTTGCTTATTTTCAAACCAGGCAATACCCAGCGCTCTTTTAGGCATTTGCTCGGCAGCATCATCTTGGGCGCTATAAACGCTGGCGATAAGGTATTCGCCACTTGTTTTAGCAAGTTGATTGTTGGGAATATCAAGGGTGATAGCCTCAGTGCCAATTTTGCCTTGATAGGCGGGTGTGAGTGTATCGCCAGCCCATGCTAAAAAGAGATCTCCTTTAAAGGGGCTCTTTAAATGTACTTTTACTTTATTCCCTTTAACAGGTGTTTTCTCATCAAAAGTCACCTGTAACATATCAGGTCTATCAGGTGAATCTCCAGCACTATACCATCCTGCAGTGAAGCGCAGACTTGAGCCAACGCCGGTTTTATCATCCAAGATTTCAAGGCGATAGGGGCCATAGCTGACAGGAACTTTAAGCGCTGTAGGCGTTTTTGCAAGAAGAGAGAGTTTACCTTGTGCAATAACATGATCGCGGATAACGGTTTCATATTGCCATTGGGTGCCAGAGCGGAACCAGACATAATCATGTTGTTCTTGATAAAGCGCATAGTGAAGATTTTCAATTGCTTGCAGTTCACCATGTTGGTTAAGGGCAATGATATCAAATTGCGCTTCGCTATTGCTGCTGGCGATGTTGTCATTAAAGCGCCCAGCGATACCAATCAGATAAGGCTGATGCCAAAATGAAGTGAGTTGCTTTGTCTTTCTGGCGCGGCCACCAATTTCAAAAACATTAATGGATGTTTCAACTTGTAAGGGATGTGTGGTTTGGGGTTGATTATCAATTTCAACTTGTATTTGTGCCTTGCCTTCATTATCCGTTTTAGTATCAGGATGTTTAAAGCGCAAGGGGGTCCAATTTTCTTCTTCTAAACCAAATTGATAGTTTTTCCACTTTGCAAAGGGTGTGTCTTGCACAATTAATTTAGAATCTGCCTCTACTTTCAAATTAGCGCCAGCAGGGCCATAGTAGTATTGCGCAGCTACTTGAATGGTTGTGCTTTGAAAGGGGGCAATAAAAGAACTTGTGCCTTTATTTTTTACTTCAATGCGTGGTGGTACAAAATCATTGACTTCAAATGAGATGTGATTAATTTCTGCTGCTTTGGGATCAAGATATATCGCTGCGGTCCATAAGCCGGACTGTGCTGCACCATTAATTACATAGTCGTGTAAATAGGCGCCGTTGCCTTTATCTTGCAAAAGAATTTCCTGGGCAATAACACCATCAGGTCGAAAGAGTTTGAGGGTGAGGGGGTGTTCCTTTAGGGCAAGGCCGGCTTGATCTCGCAACAAAGAGATTAAGTGGACATTTTCGCCTGGACGATAAATGCCACGCTCAGTGCTGATAAAGCCCTCCACTTTAGTATTTGAATTGCGCCCTGCATCACCTCTGTCTGTGAGATCAAAGGCTTCAGAACGTAGATTTAAAACAGTGAATTCCTTGCCTTTATAGGAGGCGCTAATAAAGGCGGGTTGATTGCCGCCTTTGCCATTCAGGAGTTTATCGGAGAAAGTTAATTGGCCATTACTTTTTGTTTTAAGTTTTGCCAGCTCTTTATTATTTTTGGCAATTAACGTGACTTCAACCCCAGACAGTGCTTGAGCGCTTTTCAGTGAGCGAGCGAAAACGTGTAAACCATCAGGGCCTTGATAGGTGCTAAGGCCTATATCGGTGACAACTAAGGCTTGGGAAGTAAACTCGTTTTGATCGTAGCTGTTTTCAGAAACCCTTGCTTCAATAACATAAACACCGGGCTCTAAGTTTTTTGCAATCATTTTACTAATAGGCAAACCAGAAATGGTGGTTTTGTCAGTTTCAACTGGAAAACGGTATGTCCCTTCCCAAATGGTGCTACCTTGTTCTTCCTGAATGTTGTCAGAAACCCAGCGAGAAATGCGATTGGCAAACCAATCCATTTGCACATTTTGAATATTTCTTTCTGGTACCAGCAATATTTTAACTTTAACTTCTGAGACATTCACTGCTGTAAAAGGGATAATCATTGGCGCATGGCTTGGCAGGATATAGCCTCTTTCGCGAAAGGAAATGGCTGCTTTGCGATGGGGGATGGAGAGGGATATAGTTTGCGCTTCTTTTAAGGAAGCATTCCCTTCGCCCTTTAAGCCTTCTTTAAAAGTTAATTGATAGTTTTCACCAAATGAGAGGCCCTCAAGGCAAAGCTGATTGCCTTTGGCAATAACGCTTAAGTCTTTAACCTTTGGTTTGAGGAGGATATAGTCCTCATAATGAAATTGCCTTGATTTCATCAAGGGGTAAGTCCATTGCACACACGCACTGGCAATATCAGTGCGCTGGGGTAATTCAAGGGAATAAGGTGCAAACTCAGTCGGATAGTTTTTTGAAATGCTTTGAATGTGGTTTTCAATATCAGACTGTTTGCTATTTTTTAAAGCGCTATCTCTTAAGGCAGATAATTGTAATCTGGAAGAGGCTGCTAACCATTCAACCGCCTTTTTATCAAGTTCAGTGCCTGCGCTGGCATACGCTTTTACCAAGGATGCCTCTAAGGCATCATCGTAATTCTGATAAGTATCATAACGTTGTAGTTCAATAAGTGATTTACTTAAGAAAAACCAGGCTTGAAAGTCACTCTCATTGTCAGCGAGAACTCGTTGAAATGCGTAGCGACTTGCATACCAATCTTGGGCATCAAATGCGGCTTTGGCATTGACTTGCCTTTCTCTTTTTTCTAGTGCTGAATGCGAAGGCGAGAGGTTACGCACAATATTTTGTTGATAAAAATCATTGGCATCCTGAACGCGCTGGGTGCTTGTCAGCAAATGCCCCTCATCGGCGTATAACACTTGGGCTTTGAATAATAAAAGGCCTAACAAAATCGCAATTTTGAATAATGGGCTACGCATGGGGGGGATTCATCTCAGTAGAAAAGATGGCTCATTTTTACCATATCCATTTTTAAAAACATAGATGCAAAGCGGGCCTTAAAACAAAATAGTTTCACCAGGACAGTAAATGAGGTTTATGCACGATAAAAAGCGCTTTTGTGTAATCGCACAGTTATAGATATTAAGCTATAATTTTGCTTTCTTTCGTCCAGCCCTTAACCTAAAATAAGCAAGCTAACTTTGTATGCAGATTGAACCTGAATTGATCCCCTTAGGCACCCAAGATTTTGCAATAATTGAAGCCATTGCCCAGTATTATGAATATGATATGTCACGTTACTGTGGTCATTTACCAGGATGGGAATTTCCTAAAAGTGGCAACTATTATAGCCCGAAGTTGAGGCAAGGTTTAAAATCCTACTTTAATCAAAAAGAAAGATACCCCTTTTTAATTCGCGTCGATGATAGGCCAGCAGGCTTTGTCATGGTGAATAAAGTGGGCACGCATCCACACGTGGATTGGAATATGGGTGAATTTTTTGTGCTTGCACCCTATCAAAGACGTAAAGTGGGCCAAACAATAGCTTTGCAGGTTTTTAAGCAATTTAAAGGGGAATGGGAAGTTGCCGTTATTCCTGATAACAAAGGCGCTTTGCATTTTTGGAAACCATTGATTGCAGAGTTTAGTAATGGGAAATTTAGCCAAGAAAAGAAGGTGCTTCAGGAACCTGAAGTGCATAGCATGGTCATTTTCAGTTTTGCTTCTGTTTAAAAGAGTAGAGAATTAATGATTATTTCAATAATTGGCGCAGGTTCCCTTGGGAAAACTTATGGCGGACTTCTTTCCTTTCATCATGAAGTTCATTACCTTGTGCGCTCAGAATATAATGAGATCAAACAAAATAATGCTTTTAGCTTGGATTTTGTAAAAGAGAACCAACAGGTTCTTATTCAAGCGCCACTCATTCATAACGATGCTAAAACATTACCTCCCTCTGATCTGATTATTATCGCGCTTAAAACAACAGAGAATAAATCTTTAGGGGCATTATTAGAAAATTGCCTAAAGCCAGATTCTATTATCTTGGTTATCCAAAATGGCATAGGCAATGAAGAATGGGTTGCCACCTTTACCGCTAATCAACCCATTGTTTGTGGCGTTGCCAGCATGGGAGCATATCGACTTGGTGCTTTAAAGGTTGAAATACCTATCCTAGGTGAGCTGCGCCTTGCGCCATTTAACGAGCCAAATGCTTGTGCGAAGGTGGGGGAAGCCTTTCAAAAAACAACGCCACCGATTAAAACCATTTTTTGTGATAATTATCGCGATATCAGATGGAAAAAATTATTGTGGAATGTGCCCTTTTCTTCGCTTTCAATCATTTATCAGCAAGATGCTCAAACATTAGCCTCCACGCAGCCCTATGCCGCTATTGTGCAAGCCTTAATGAATGAAATTGTGGATATTGCAAAAGCGGAAAATGTTGAAATTTCTCAAGATTATATAATGAAAATGCTAGCGCTCACTAAAAGCATTAAAGGTTATTTTCCCAGCATGTTTCATGATTATGCTAATAACAAACCGATTGAAAAAGAATATATCATTGATAATGTTTTAGCTTATGCACAAAAACATCAGCTGCACACACCTATGTTGCGTATGATTGCCTCGCATTTGGCCGCGCTGTAAAGGTTGGTATTTTTGCACTCATTGAATAGGAAAAAAATACAGCTAGGGCCTTTCTCAATTAATTAAGTGTAATATCGCGCTAAGTCTGAACTTACCCTTTGAGGGCACTGTCTTACTGGTGAGATCTAAATATGAAGTTGCCATTTTATGAAAATGTTACTGGCATTGATTATTGCCTTAAGCGCCTCAACCATTGTGTATGATAGGGCTTTTCAGCATCATGCATTTTTAAATCATTCCCCTAGCATACAACAGTGTGCTTTTGTGCCATTGTTGATCTATGGTCAAAATCTAAGAATGCGTGGCTATTTTGAAAAGGGTAAGTGCTGCAAGATTAAGGATACTCATTGCAGCATAACACAATCTCTCTAAACGAGAATTTTGCCTTGATAGCGCAACCATTTTTTTGCAAATTCAAATAAAAAGTTTTCATTTTCCTTTGTTTGATGCTCTTTTGTGAGTGCTAAGGCATGTATGATGGCATTTTTCTTTTTAATAAACTCAAGGTGCAAAATTCCTATCATCTGATTTCCCTTGCGCAAGATAAAGTGAAAATCAGTAGGGCTATTAAAAAACTCGGCCAGAGATGAATAGGCTTCTTTGGCCGGCTTATAAACTTCTTCTTCATAAATTTGATGGTAAGCCGCCCATTCGCTATCTAAACAAGTTTGCACCACGCGCAGGTAAGGCTCTGATGCTAAACCATCAATTTCTTGTATAAGTGCATCTTTAGCGTTGCAATAGGCAACGATATCGCTAGGATTCTCTTGCGCAGCATTTTGTTTTACTTGCTCATAGGCTTTAAGATAAACAGGATGCTGTCTTAAAAAGGCGCAAAAATTAACATGTCTATTGATTTCTGTGTTGCCTTGTTCAAAGACATGGACATTGAAATGCTCTTTGCTGAAAAAACGCCTAAAGGGGATCCCATATTCTCCTTTGACGTTATAGCCTAAGGCAGCCATAGCATCGGCAGCTTTATCAACCGCAAGAATATCTTTGACCTCTGGGATCATATCTATAATCGGTTTAGCAGCTAAACCTTCAATACTGGTGCTGCCGATATGATGAATTTTGATGAGATTCTCACCTAAGGCTTCTTTAATTTTTTCTGCTTCATTTTTGAAAAGGGTAGGCCAGGTAGGATCATAAGGTACTACGCTAATTATTCGCATCGTCATGGAAACTCTTACAAGAACTTAATTTAGAAAGCAAGTATATGTTGTGCAAAGAAGTGGATCAATATGGTGGCTTTAATAAAGGCTTTGGGGTGCCAAAGCCTTTAGATTGCAAAGATGCTAAGCGTTACTTACCTTCTTTTTTTGCTTTTTTAAGAGCGCGTTTTTCTTTCAGGCTGTGTTTAGCTTCTTTTTTTGCATTTTTGGAAGATTTTTGTTCTTTGTTAGCCATAAGTGCTCCTTGATAGTATGAGAAATAAGCTTTTCTATAATACTATAGGCATAAAATATTGCTAGGGTTAAAGGTATTTTGTGGCTATGTTAGGTTGATTAATCAATAGATTAGTCATAACCATAAGGATTACGCTTCTCACCATTTGCTCTCTTTTCGAAATGTTGGTAATCAGCAACGTCATACCAATTGCCACCCCAATCCCAGCCGCGCTCTATAAATAATTGATAGACCAAACTTTGACGATTGATTTGTCCTTTTAACTTAAGATCTCTATCTATATAAGGTTGGGCGCCGGCAGGAATAACGGTTTTGCCTTTGACATAGGGATTTTGTAAGGGGTTAATATCAATCGCACGACCATAACTGTGTTGAGAACGACGCCCAGGTTGCATGGCAACTTCACGGCAGTTGTAGGAAACGGTCACATTATGATGATTATGTATAGGATACATTTTTTCAATGGGGAATTTTTTCTTATAAAGAATTTTAAAGATATCTAATACATCCTTGGAGAGTTCATGATGAATGAGCAAAATGCCATCATGCAGCTTTTCATCAAAACCATAATAGCGCACCTTAACAACATCAAGCTCGTTAATATAAGGTTCACATTTGCTATCTGCTTTTAACATTCTTTGTTTAACACTTTGCAGCTCAGACAAGGCGGTAATAGAATTTGTGGGTAATTTTTCAAAAGGATGGGTTGCCTGGGCGGTATGGAATATCAAAAATAGCAGGGTCGAAATCGTTGCTTTGAACTTCATTGCTGGCACCGCATCATATACAATTGGGTTGCCATCATAACATTATATTAGTCAAAATACGCGTGTACATCCCATATGGCAAATGCCATCATTAAGGCATAATTTCAAAATGGAATGCAGATATGATATTTGGTATGAATCATCTCACGCTAGCGGTCAGCAATATTGATCGCTCTTTTACATTCTATAAAGATATCTTAGGGCTCAGGCCTTTATGCAAATGGGACAAGGGCGCCTATTTTTTAATAGGTGATTTTTGGTTTTGTCTGAACTTGGATGATAAACGTGTTGTGAATCCTTGTTATACCCATTATGCCTTTTCAGTTTCTAATCAAAATTTTCCTCTATTGCGTCAAAAACTCATTGATTCAGAGGTGGTGATTTTTAAAGAAAATGTCTCGCCCGGTGATTCTCTTTATTTTCTTGATCCAGATGGTCATAAATTAGAGTTGCATGTAGGAAATTGGCAAAGCCGAATTCAAGCAAAAAAAGAAAACGCAGATACTTGGAAGAATATTGAATGGTATATTTAAGCGCTATCTCATTTTATGAATGAGATAGCATGCTTAGATATTTATTATTTTAGCTTTTTAGGGGGCAGATTGCGTTTATTTTTTTCGTCCCACACCCGTTTATTGTCCTTTTCACGTGCTTCATCTAAAGCATGGTGATCATCGCTGCCAGGAGATTTTGGTTGATGATGATGGCTTACAGGTTTATTGTCAGGCACATCTTTGGCATAAGTGGGAGGCCAAGTAATACCTTCATTTGGATCAGTCTTTTTCTTCTTCATACTACAATACTCTGCAGGTTAGATGTCTTTTTATCGGCACTTGGCGCTTTGGGTATTAATAGCATGTGGATGTCATTTTACTCAGCTTAAGCTGCTTTGAGAGAATGCAGGCTGGGGTTTAATATTAAATAAAGCAGCCGATATCCCCTTTGTTCATTACCTTAAAATTAGGGAAAAGTTATGAAATCAAAAACTGGAATTATAGCCAGTCTCCTATTGCTCGCATTGACTTCATGCTCTGTTGTCGCAAAAGGCAATAGCTGCGCCGCTGGCAAAATAAATGGCTGTCAATTTAAAGCAAGCGGCAATTTAAGTTTGCAAGCAGCAACGCAAAACAGTGCCAAAATTATTCCTTTGCGGATCAATGATGAGACTTTTGGTGATATCAGTTTATACCACAGTAAAGCACATTCCATGGATTCTGTGAGAGGTAGCTTTTCCTTTTCGAACGATACCCATAAGAAAGTGAAGTTTAAATATCGCGTTGTACTCAAAGATAAAAAGGGTATTGTTGCGCAAACACATGGTCATTTACATTTGGCACCAGGCAATACACAAAAGATCAAGATCAGTAATATTGTTTTAAGAGACAGAGACATTAAAAATATCAGTTCTTATGAAATTCAAATGGAAGGTATCCATTAAAAAGAAAAATGCCGTGGTCCAAACAGCCACGGCATAGAAAAATGATAATCTAGGTGCTTAGCGATATCTGCTACGGTTGTCTCGATAGGCATCAGCACCAGCTCTTGCGCCAGGACGTTTGTACCAAGGAATATGTCCATTGCTATATGATTGGGTACGTCTGATGTTGGAACGTCTGTATTGTCCAAAATCTTCGCCATTTTGAGCGATAGCCGCTTGGGCAGTAAAATATTGATCAGTTCCTAATTGCTTCATATTATCAGCTAATTGCGTAAAATCAGGAATGGTAGCGCCTTCTGCTTGGCTCTTTATTTTCTTGGTATCAATATACTGGAAAACAATGCTGCCATTTTGACCATTCTTAAAAATGCGGCAAAGGTTATTTTCAACTTTTAAATTGGCTTGATCAAATTTTACAAAGGTGACCAATACATCACTATTGTCTGGTTTGAGCTTTTCAATATCCATCACTTCTATGGATTTTTTCTGTTTTAAGCCATCAGCTATTTGACCTGGATCATTCTTATCCAACACGTGTGTAATGGTGATGCTGGCTGTAGATTCTGGGCCATAAGCTTCATAATCTGCCACGATGACATTATTTTGTCTTTTTTCATCACTTTTATGGAATCGAATACCATTAAAGGTTAATTCACTTGGTCCAAGTGCTACACAGGTTGAAACACCAAATACGCAAAATAAGGTTGTTACTATTTTTTTCATCTTCCCTGCCTTTGAATAATGTGAGGGGTTACCATTTTATCGGCAAAAGCCTAAAAACCTTAACGGTACAAATGGAATGAAAGGGAGTGTTATTTTCTCTTTACGATTTGTGTTTCAAAGCCTTTAGAGAGATTGCTACCTTACAATCAAATTCAATAAATTTGCTGTTCAGCGCTAGCTTTCATAAATACGTTTACGTACACTATTGCGCATGTTGCAAGCTATAGAACCTTATATCAAAACAATTGCCAGAGTCAGTGGGCTCCTGGGCAAATTGTTTGCTGTTGGCTTAACATTATACGGATTAAAAGAGATCTGGTTTCACAAAGAAAGCACACACTATTCAACCCTTTTCAAACTTAACTTATCCTTACTTTATATACTTCATGTTGTCTCAGTTAGCCTAGCTATTGCTGTGCTTTGCGGATATGCCAGTGTCTCTATTCCCGTTGCAGCAGCTTTTGTGAGTGCAACAGCGTTATTGAAAAATGGATTTGATTTACTTAAAGATAATTTTAGACTCTATAAATTAAGAAGAGATCTCATCACAAGCCGCGCCCAATTAGCGATTCAATATGAAACCTTTAACCAACACTTGGAAGAATTTAACCAGCAAAACCAAAGCTTTTTTTCAAAAGCTTATGAATTTATTGGCCGCCAGTTTTCTAACTTGATAGATGTTTGCAAAAATATCACATTTACACGTTCAGCAAAAGAAGAAGATAACCTTGAAGCTTTAACCAAAATTAAAACTGAACTCGATGAGTGTCGTGAAAATCACCCTCAAGATGTCGATTCCTTAGCTAACGATTTAGAAAGCATCATTGCGACCTCAAAGAAAATAATTGATTTACAAAAAGAAATTGCGCTCATTAATTATGATCTCAGTGCAAAGCGTTACATCATGCAATTTAGCGGCATTACCGCAAGTTTGACTTTGTTATTATGTTTCCCTTTTAACTGGTATGCCGGCAACATACTAAATCATCTTTTATTAGGTTTAGGTATTGCTTCTGCTTTAACCAGTGTATGGGGAATTTATCATAAGCATTTTATTGAAAATAAAATGATTGCTATTGAGAATAGGGAAATCCATGATCTCATTCGCAGCAGCGTTGCGACTGTAGATAAGCTAAATCAAGAAACAGCAAGAAAAGAATTAAATGAAAAACTAGATAAAGTGGTTGAAAATTTCGATCAACAGCAATCAAAACAAGGCTCAGTTTTACCCTTGATGTTTAGCACTAAACTGCCCATACAATATCAAGCAACGACGGATCAGCGTTTATCGGATTACATCAAAGAAGACAGAGCAAAAGAAGAAGTACATAAACAACCGAACGAGCCCTGGTGGGATTATGTGAGGAAGGGGTTCAAGCTATAGGTGTATATACCACCGACGAAGGGAGTGTCTTTCTTATTTAGCTTAGTATAAAATATTTTCTGACGTCCTTTCAGATTTACCTGTAGTAGTTGAGTAATATCATGTTGGTTGAAAAGATCCTGCTTGGCATTTCCTTGTCAGCACCCATTGGCCCTGTTTCACTTGAAATGATTAAACGCGGATTACAAAAAGGCTTTTTTGGTGCCTTTGTAGTGCGTTTAGGTGGCGCTATTGGTAATTCATTATGTTTAATCGCAGCTTATTTTGGCTTAGGTTTATTGATTCACTCAGAAACTGATGTAGCTATTTGTAGTTTGGCGGGTTCTTTCGTTCTCATGTACTTAGGTATCAAATCGCTTAAAGATAGAAGAAAGCATCAATTTACGGTCGAGGATGATAAATCCATCAATGTTCTGAATGGTCTTGTTACCGGCTTTTTCTTATCTATTGCAAACCCCCTTGGCCTCCTCTTTTGGGTGACGATATTTGCTGCAACTATCGATCATACCCAGCAGGTCCATAGCGCTTGGGGGCTTTTAGAGAACTTCTCTATTATCCTCGGTGTGTTGTTATGGGGCGCTTTCTTGAGTGGATTACTCGAAATTGGTAAGCGCATATTTAATAATAAACTCATTAGCCTTATTACCATCTTAGCAGGCTTGATGTTATTTGGTTTTGGTTTAAAATTTGCCTATAAAGCCATAATGCACTTCATTTAATCCTAAAAGACAAGGAAGTCTTAAATGCCTCAAAACCAACAGCCTCTCTTAGCACTTGAAGAGTTTAGTTTAGTACCCGCTGCTTTGTCTGATTACCCAACTCTTCAAAATATGGCGCGTTTTTATGTTTATGATATGAGCCAATATTTCAGCCTTGATCCCAACTGGGCTATACCCGAAGATGGCTTATATGAATGTATAGATTTTAAAAAATATTGGTTAAGTGATAATACCTGGCCCTTTTTCATTCGCTATCAAAATACCCTTGCAGGCTTTGTGATCATTGATAAGAAAGGCTCAGATATTAACGTTGATTACAATATGGCGCAGTTCTTTATTCTGAGAAGGTTCAAGGGCCATGGTGTAGGCCGTTATATTGCAAGTCATTGCTTTTCACAATTCAAGGGCGTCTGGGAAGTGATGGTTATGCTTGAAAATGTTGGTGCTTATCACTTTTGGCATAAGGTTATTCATCACTATAGCGATGGCCAATTTGAAAACTACCAACGTGTTGTCGCGCATTTAGAGCATAGTAAGAAAAATATTTTCAGATTCAGCTCTCAACCCGCTTCTTAAAGGAAGGCTTGAAGTAAGACGCCTAAAGGATTACTTCTCGCTGAATATCAGATCAGCTTTTATTCTCGCCTTCCCTTGGGAACACGTGAGATGCAGGAAGGAAGCTTTGGAGCAGCTAAGCGGGGGAGACTAAGCAAGAAATGCCTCATCCAAGGATTTTCTATTTAGTGTAGGTGCCGCATGACACCATTAGTAAGGCTTGAAGTCCCATTTATCATGCATGCCAAAGAATTTTCTTGACCTACCCCCCTTAGATCATTAACTTATGTGTCAAAGCAGACTATGCTTGACTGGCACGGGGGATGCAAGACATGCAAGCAGTGTACAGATGGCGTAAGCCATACTGGCCGATTTAGACCCCACGGCAAATTGTACTTAGACGCATCTTTTTATAAAGAGGATACGCCATTGCATGACGTTACAGTTAAACGTGCCACCTATATGGGTTTGGGCGCACTCACCATGTGGACTGTTGAACCGCTTCTGATCTCAGAGGTCAATAGCCTTCCTATTTTTGAAGTCTTAGCCATTATTTTCTTCAGCTCATTTTTGCTGACCGCTTTTCGCTTAACGCGTAAAAAGCGCTGGCATACTGTGCTTAAACAGCCTGGCTTCGTCTGGTTAGCAGGGTTAACGGGGATCTGCCTGAGTGATTTTGCCTATATCTATGGCGCGCAATATGCTCCCATTGCCCATGTCGATTTGATTGATTATCTGTGGCCTTGCTTAGTGGTTGCTTTTACCAGCATGCTACCTAAGGAGCGTTTTTCAGCTCAGCATATTATTGGCGCTGTTTTGGGCCTTGTTGGGATCACCGTATTGGTTTCCAATGAAGTGAGCCAAAATGGTTTTAACTTTAATTATTGCATTGGTTATTTGTTAGCCTTGTTTGGCGCCTTATTATGGGGCGGCTACTCCGCGTTTTCACGCTATAACAAGCATTTACCAACCGAAATGATTGGGATGTATTGTGGGCTGGGCGGTGTGCTTTGCTTGTTATTACATCTTAAATTTGAGACCTTTGTGATGCCAACCATGACTGAGGGTTCTCTTGCCGTGCTCACGGGTATCAGCGGTGCAGGCATTGCTTATCAATTGTGGGACTATGGTGTTAAGTTCGGCAATGTTTATCTCTTAAGTTCCATCACTTATATAGCCAGAATCATTGCGATGGCCTTATTGGTTATGTTTGGTAAAGAACCCCTAACCTTAAGCCTCGTCATTGCATGTGGCTTAGCTTCTTTAGGCGTGTTTATCAGCAGCTTAGACACCACCTCTTTTAGGCGTTTTTGCAGAAAATTTACGTCGCTTAGCGAAACGCCACTGGGTTCAAAAGCTTCTCATTAAATCTCTTTAAATGTGCCTCCTATCCTGTTTGAATGTTTTTATGACAGTTGCAAACTTCATAATAACTTAAGATAGGAGGCCTTTAGAGTTCAAAGATGAGACAGTGTCATGTTGTATGGTTTTGAAAATAGTTTTATTCAAGAAGAAAGCCCTTTAGCTTGGCTACAAAGACAATTTGAGAAGATCAGCTGGGTTCAAGAACAAAAATATCCAGGCTGTATTGCAACATCACCTATTTATGATAAAGATCTTTCTATAGCGATAGCGAAATTCTTCTATCAACGCGGTCTGCATAATAGTGTTTCTGGCAAATCTAAGCAGGGCAATTATCATCGCGTTTTTTTAAAAATAGATGATGTGCGCAACTTTATGATTGCAGATAAATATACGCCAGGCCATTGTTTACAATGGCAATATGTGTTGGCGATGCAGCTTCCAACAGATGCACTTGAAACATTACATAGCCCAACTGAGCCCCCTGTGAAAAGCGATATGTCAGTACCAAATTAAACACCAGTAGGTGATAGTTCATCCACGTTTAGTGGATGAGCATTTAAAGCTTTGCCCATTCATTTCTAAGAAAATCTCTAAAATCGAATAACGATATATTTATTCAAATAAAAATGCGTTATTTTAAGTTAATACCCTCATTAAAATTAAAGTGCAATGTCACGCATTTCGATGTTGGAGCTATTATGATTAACCAAGAAGTTGGTACTGTCGAATCCTTCTGGACATCTTCAAAAAAGGGCTTTAGAAACGCTTTTGATCAAATTGCCGATCTGCGTATAAAGGATGGTCTTAGCGCTTTAACAAAAATAGGGGGGGAAGGCATTGCGGCAGCGCTCAGTTTTGCAGGGCTTTATGAACTGTACGGTACTTTAAAAAACCCAAAACTAAAACCCTATCAAAAAATACTGCCTGCTATTGGTTATACGCTGAGCATTATGGTGGGCGTGCCAGCCGTTGTTGCATTTATTGCTGGCTCCTCTGTATTATTGCCTCCTTTTCTATTTGCCGCTTCAGTTGTTTGTCTTGTTAGAAATGTCGGCACTTACTTAGAAGAACGTGCTGAAAGAAACAATCTACGCAAAGAATTGATTACACCAAATACCTTATGGAAAGCGATTTCAAAAGCAGGCTTGCCTAAGGATAAAACGACACATATCGTAAATTCTATTGTGGGCCAGCGCGAAATATATTTAGAGCTCTATGCTTTAAGAGATATGATAATTCAAGGGGGGAAAATCCCCATTGAAGATAAGCATATACTTGTAAAAAATATTAATGAGGCTATTGCCCAATTTGCTCAAGGTAATAATGCGCATCTTGCGCTAGATACTAAAAATCTTCCTGATGAAATTAAAAAAGCACTCGATGATGAGAGCAAGAAAATTAACGGGCAACTGGATAAATACAAAGATGCCTGTGAGGCAGTGAAGCAATTAGATTTACCAAAGTCATTAGCAAAATCCATTCAGCAATTTAAGTTGTCGCAAGAAAGTGTATTTTCTCAAGATCTGCCCCCAGCCATTAAAGATCAAGTCATGAAAATGCTAATGGGCAATAAAGTTAATAGAAAAGAATTGAATGATCTCTATCTCAGAATTGGCCAACATTATCTTAATAATACCGCTATAGATCAACTCAAAGTACAAGATGATGTACGGGCAAAATTAATTATGGGGTATGTCAGTGATATAAAAGTCATTAAAGACTGTGAAAACTATTACCAACAACCGCGTCAAGTATATGGCGCACTTCATGCTTTGCAAACAGCAATTACGCATCAAGACTTAGCGCCAGCAACCAAGCAGAAATATCTCTCAGATATCAATGGGATAATCGCCGGTTTTAAGAGCTCG
This sequence comes from Uncultured Candidatus Berkiella sp., assembly GCA_964496435.1. GTDB lineage: Bacteria > Pseudomonadota > Gammaproteobacteria > Berkiellales > Berkiellaceae > Berkiella. The sequence continues at coordinate 17,654 of CAZBZP010000023.1, read as the reverse complement.
CCTGATACAAGCGAATACTGGCTAAAGAATTTGAAGGATAAATTTGCGCACGAGGGGCCGCCTCTTGATCAAGCGGTGAAAAAAGCCATGGATGAACTATCTTTGCAGCATACCTACGAAAAAATTTATCGACATTCTGAATTATTTCAATTGCAAAGTAAGTTACAACAACTACCCCAGCCAACGCACGAAGAGCAAAAAAAATTGGCAGGAATAAATATGCTCATTCAATCTATTGAGCAACATCAAGTGAATAGTTTGCAGCAGTTTTCTAGCCAGTATGGTCAGCAATTTGAATCCCCCAAGGTGAAAATTGAAGGCAAGAATTATGATTTGATTCAAAAAATGACTGATCCCATCAATAAGAGATTGGATTTAAGTGAAAGATTTAAACGTGTAGGCAGAAGAGCACAAACACGTTCACTTGAAAGATTATTCAAAAAGCAAGGCGGTAAAGAAAAAGAAGGGCTACAAAAGCAGCTCGACAAGGATCAATCTAAATTACAAGATGAATTTAAAGAGCGCTTTTCTGGAACTTTTGAAATCATGGCCAAAAAGGAGCGCTTACGATTTTTAGAGAGAAGTGTGCCAAGACGTTTAGCGAATGTCTTTGTCTCAGGTATTGTTGCCCTAGCGAGCCTTGCAACAACCTTTATAATACCTGCAGTAGCTTCTCCTGCCGCCCCTGCTGCGGCGGCTGCAACTGTTGTCATCGGTGCCATTGGTACAGGCTTGGTTATTGGTAGTGCCTTGAATAGCGCTGATTTGGTTCGACAAGAACTAAAATCAGAGGAGAAAATGCATTATGCTCAAACGCAAATTAAAGAGGGTATTACCCCTGATGTCAGCAATAAATCGGTTAAGAAAGCGAGAAACAATGAGCTTGAAAGGTTAACCCAAAGTAAATCTTCTCCCTCTGATGTTGCCATCCAAGCGCTAGGGGTTAAGTCTAGCAATGATCCATTACATTTAGAATCAAACTATGCACATCATAATCATCAGGTTTCAATGCATGATGCTTTGGTAGAAGAAATTAAAAGTCATGACAAACTAAAAGGCGCGCCACAATCCTCACAAGCAGAGCATCCTGAAAATGACAAAGAAAATGCTAGTTTACATAAAAGTCTTAAACCTTGACCATCTTATCTAAGAGGGTTGCAACGGATAGTTCAAAGGCTGGTACCTCTCCATGCCCTTCAACTGTCCAAGCCATGGACAGCATGGTCATACAAAAAGCCCAGGCTTTAATACGCGCAGCATCAAAAGGCAGTGCTTGAGCGAGGATACTTAATCGTCTATCGAGCGTTTGTGCAAGAGTATATTTTTGTGGGAAAAATACCCCACCAGGGTTATAAATCATGGGGCCGATTTCAAAGGCTGGATCACCGATGTAACCATGGGGATCAATCACTTTCCAGCCAGAACCACAAGATAAGATATTGTCGTGGTGTAAATCACCATGGAGTAATACATCGTGCTCACTTGGTTTGCTTAGATCTTTAAAAAGAGATTGTGCTTTGGATAATATTTGATTATCTACACGATTCTCTAGTATAGCTAAAGTTATAACATGTTCACTCAAGTGCATCACGGGTAAATCCTTTTGTTGATGCGCTTGGAGATCATTAATGATGCCTGCAATAATGCGGGTTGCTTCATCATCATTTTCTTTGACAAGGGATTTAAGGGGTTGGCCCGGCAACAAATATTCCATTAAAAATGCCGGCTGGGCATCATCAACCCAATAAATGTTAGGAACATCTTTGTCAAAGCTTTGTAGCCATTTAGCCTCAGTTTCAAGCATTTGATTGGTGGGTGCCATTTTGAGAATAGCGTTTTCACCAGAATTTAAGTCTTCAACTAAACCTACAAAATTATATGTCAAATTTGGCATGACATGTTTAAATCGAAATGCGTGCTTGCTCGCTAATTTTTGGATTATTTCAGGTACGTTCTTAAGCCAGACACTCCCAACTTCGCCATAGATAGCTTTAACATTTGATATTAATGTTGGGTTGAACTGCATTTTTTGGACCTTGCATTACATACTTCAATTGCGGATATTATCATCGCCAATGCGCAAAGAGTCAATTTCAGAATGTAGGTTAAATAACACGCTTACTAATTTCAGCGCGAAGATGAGTTTATTCACAAATGGGGCCTATGATGGAAAATCTGAATAACCTTGAACACAATAGCTATTTTGATAAAACCTTCAGCGAAATGGATTGTGCTGAAAGGGTCATTGAAGGCAAAGTGTTTGAACAGTGTCACTTTATCAGCTGCAATTTTTCGCAAAGCACTTTTGAAAAATGCAAATTTAATGAATGTACTTTTAAAAATTGTAATTTAAGTAATATTAAAATTCCAAAATCTCACTTTTATGAAGTTAGCTTTGAAGGCTCTAAATTGATTGGAATCAATTGGACCAAAGCTAATTGGCCCTCTGTTAAAGTTAATTGCAGCTTAAAATTTTATCAATGCATCTTAAACGATTCTTCTTTTATGGGCTTGTGTTTGCGTGAGCTGGAAATGATTGAATGTAAAGCACATGATGTCGATTTTAGAGAAGCAGATTGCCTTGAGGCAGATTTTTCTTTTACAGATTTCAGCAATAGTTTATTTAATAGAACAGAGCTCAGTAGAGCGAATTTTGCTGATTGCACAAATTACAATATCAACGTTTTCCATAATAATATCAAAAAAGCTAAATTCGCCTTACCTGAGGCAGTTAATTTATTGAATTGCTTAGAGATTGAAATTGTAGATTAAGGCGATAAAAAAAGGGGCATAAAGCCCCATTTTTTATTAACTCATTTGTGGACGCGCAGGGGGAATCGTGGGAGGGTGTTCATATTCGTTAACTATCGTTGCGCCTATGGTTTCAAAAAAACCTTTGCCTGAAACAGTTAATTCACTCATAAAAGGCGTTGCTTGATAATTAAGCCTTTCTTGTTGTTTAAGATTATCGCGATCTGATTGAGATAATCCTGCGTTTTGATTAAGAGCGTATTCATAATTCAACGCATGAATTTGCGTACTGATAATATTACGCACAGCACAAGGCAAAAGGTATTCTTCGGTGCCTGTTCTGGCTAAGCCGCGAAAAAAATTGTTTACGTGTTGTCCCATTCTGCTGAAAAAAGGAATGTTTTGTGAGACTTCTTGGTGTCTTAAATTTTCTCTAAGGCCAGGTTCAAAGCTGTCAGCGAAGACTAAGCTACCAAATTTTAAAATCTCCCAATCAATATTTCTTAGTGCGGTTTTAAAGTCTGTCCAAAATACCGCTGGACTAAAAACAAAGGGAGCCCCACTCTCTAGTGGCCATTTTTGTGCAACTTTAAGCATTTGCAGATAAGCAATGGCCCCATTGAATGCACCAAGATAGAGTGCGCTTATCTGAAAAGCGAAGCTTAAAATATAGCCAGCACCAACGGCATGAATGAGAAGACCCGCGATACTCATTGCTATAGCGCTGCCAACACAAGCGCTGATTATTAAGCCTACAGTTGTTAAGGCTTTTGCTTTGGGAAAATCTTGCTGCCAAGTCATTTGACTTACCTTTTTTTTGAGGGATTTACACAAGGTTATCAAACTAAGTTGCTAGGGGCAAGACATAAAAAACGCTAATATTGCTCTATCCTAATAAGAGGGGAGGAAGGAAATAAACTGTGAAATCCAAAGCATATCGTTGGTTTATTATCATACTGGCCTTTTTGGCTACCATTATTAATTACTTAGACAGAACCGCCCTCTCCTATGCAATCACCCCGTTGCAAGAAAGCTATCACTTAAGCAATGCTGATTTTGGGTTAATTGCCTCAGCATTTGGCGTGGGTTATCTCATCATGACTGTGATAGGTGGTGTATTGGTAGATAACTACGGTGCCAGGAAAACCTGGTCCATTTTTGCTGTTTTATGGTCAATGGCTTGTGGTTGTATAGGGCTTGCAACAGGTTTTGCCACATTGTTTATTTATAGAATGATATTGGGGGTAGCAGAAGGCCCCAATTTTCCTGCCATGACACGAGTTGCTGCTGATTGGTTACCCGTAAAAGAACGTGCGCGCGCACTGGCATTGGGTTTATGTGCTGTGCCATTTGCCTCTGTAATTGGCGCACCGCTTATCTCACAATTGGTTGCCAATGTTGGTTGGCGACTGATGTTTTTGGTGTTAGGCGCCTTGGGTCTTCTTTGGGGCGGATTATGGTATTACTTTTTTAGAGATTCACCCAAAGAGGCAAACATAAGCCAAGAAGAGTTAGCTTATATAGAACATGATAAGGACAAGAAAGCGCATAGCAAAAAAACCAGCTGGCGTTTCATCTTAACTCATCCCACTTTGCTCATTAATAATTATGCCTTTTTTGCATTTGGTTATTTATTGTTTTTTGCCATCACCTGGCTACCAGGCTATCTTGAACAAACTTATCATATGCATATCAAAAATGTGGGTTGGTTTCTGATTGCGCCTTGGTTAACGGCAACGCTTTTTATACTGTTAGGTGGTGTTATTTCAGATAAATTATGGCAAAAAACAAAAAGCATTCGCATAGCGCGTTCTCATATTATTTGGGTTTGCCAAATTTTATCGGTATTGTGTTTTATGCCCTTATTGTTCACACACTCCATTGTGGTTAGCGCTATAAGCATTACATTGGGGGTCGCCTTTGGGTTAATGCCTAATGCGGCTTTTTATGCGCTTAATGCCGATATTGCTTTTGATAAGGCTGCAACAAGTTTGGGGGTTATGGATGCTGCCTTTGCTTTGGCTGGTATTTTAGCGCCTGCCCTAACAGGATGGCTTGCGCAAACAACAGGCAACTTCACTAGCGCTATCATGTTGATGATGGGTTTTACATTAAGTTCTGCTTTACTCATTATCTTTTTTCAAAAAGGTGAGACCTAAATAAAATGGGTTATTTATGGGATGTATTCAAGCTTGGGATATAAATTCTCTCAGCGCAGTAGCGATATATCCTTTAAACTCACCTAATTCTTCCATGCCAGGACAGCTGGCAACGCGGCAAAAATTAATGCAAAATAAAATAGGTCGCAAATATTCAGATGCAGAAAAAGCATCTGTTAACTGGTTTAAATCACCATATTCTTGCCATTCTTCAAGGTAGGCTTGTGTTAATGCTTGATAGCGTTCAGATCCTTTGTGAAAACCATGATGGCGTGAAGCGCTATCTAACCAAGACCCCAAGGAGAAAAAGGGATGAGTGACATTGGCATCACCCCAATCATTGATAAATACCTTGCCGTTGTCATCCGTTAATATATTATTATCTTGAAAATCACCATGTTCAATGGATTCTGGTATACCAAAATCGGCTAATTTCTCACAAGCTGCATTAAAGCGTGGTGCAAGTTGATGCAAACTTTCAATCTCTTGTGCGCTAATGCCATCATGGGCTAACAATTCAGTTTGTAATAGTAATTGCTCAAATACAGCTGGTAATTGTGAGAGCCGCCAGTCTTTAATACCTAATGATAGTAATTGTTTGGTGTTTTGAATGGTTTTGAGCTGAATGTGGGCATAAGATTTCAATACAAGGCTGGCAAGCGGAAGTTGATAATTAAGCTTTAGTTTCTCTCTTAATCTTGAGCCAACTTCTGGCATTAAAAAGCACTGTAATTCATTATTATGGGCAATCACCTGGGGAACGGAGGAGGCAAAATTTTTATAAAGATAATGCAACACATAAGGTTCTACAGCAAACTGTGGTGACATTTGCTTGAAATAAACATAACCCTTGTCGGTGGCAAGGCGTGATACCACAGACCACGGCATTGCTCTCACAATTTCGGCCTTTCCCTTTAGTTGATAACCAAGAAGGGTAACTTCATTTTCTGCCCATTGTATCGCTTGCCTTGAGTTCATTTTTGCCTTAATAATTTAGTTGCTTGCTTAAAGAGAGAATTCGTTGATAAATACAAGAAAATGAATACAATATTATATTTTAAAAAAAGCGAAGAAAAAACCTAAAGTAACATGTAATTTAAATTTATAAAATAAGCAGCGGATAAAAAATGAACCCCTATTCTCCAGCATGGCCCCACGGTGATATTAAAGAAGTATTTCCAAACATATACTTTGTCATGGGGACAAATATAACGACACATGAAGGTGTTGAACTTCAGCATAGCCGTAACATGGTTATTATCAAAGAGAATGATAAGCTTACTTTGGTTAATACGGTGAGATTAACGCAAGAGGGGCTAGACAAGCTTGATAAATTGGGCAAAGTAAGCAACATCGTACGCATCGGTGCATTTCATGGCAGAGATGATGCTTTTTACCTTGATAAATATGCCGCTAGGCTTTGGGCATTAAAGGGCATGCAGCATGAGCATAGTAAAATAACAGATATAGCGCTGGAGCCACATGGTGAAATGCCTCTTTCACATTGCACCCTATTTGTTTTTGAAAGTGCTCGTTACCCTGAAGGTATTTTGCATCTCAACCAAGAGGGGGGAATTCTTATCACATGCGATAGCATAAAAAACTGGCGACAAACAGATCCCTTTTTTAGCCTAGCAACAAGCACACTTTATCAAAGCTTAGGATTTTTCGGTGAAGCAACAATTTCTCAAGTTTGGCAACAAGCCTGCCAAGTTAAAGCATCTGATTATGAAAAATTAAAAAATTTAGCTTATAAACATCTTATCAGTGCACATGGCGAGCCTTTGCTAGATAATGCGGATGAAAAAGTAAGAGCAAGTATAGACGCTATCTTGCAAGCGCTTTAAAAAAATATTGATACCCACGATGAAATTAAGGTACAAACCTGCTTGAGTAGTTTTTTACACAAGCATGCCTTTTTTTATTAGATGGGAAACTCAATGAAACCTTCAGCGAATTCAAACAAAAAATCAACCTCCGGAAAAAAACAAAAACAAGACGTAAAAACATCGACAGGTGTTCCGCTGGATGCCGAAATAACAATAACAGATGAAAGCGTGTTGAGGGGTCCTACTGAATCACAAATAAAAGCGACATTCTCTGGCGCTAGTGCTATTCAAGTGCGTGCTAAGCAAATAGTAGAACAAATATCAACGATGTCGGCAGCTATAAACAATCCGCAGTACAAGCCTCTTTTAAAAGAAATAGATAATAACAATGAAATGAGTAGGCAGGTATTATTCGGATTTATTACTAGAGATCTACTTGTATGTACAAAAGAGTTTATCAACACAGATGCTAAACATCTTATAAACTATACATCTTATATTAATGCTACCTATTTTTCTCTTATGTGCACAGCAAAATATCCTAGCATGCGTGCGTACTACTTTCAAAATATGGAACTATATCTCTACTTTGTAGAAGGCTTTTTAAAAATAGCACAAGATTTAGTGCAGCAAAAAAATGCCAGCCTTAATAAGGATGAAATTACGAAAAAAGTAACGCAATACGTTTCACTTATTCCTCAAAATAAACCCAAAATTGAAGAATTTCTGAATCCTGCCAATTATAAAAATGCCTCATCATCAAGTGATGAAAAAGACAATGCGTTCACAGTAAAAAGTAACACAAACTGTGAACGTTTTGCGAGCATTCACATAATGTATTCTCGTATATTGTGCTATAAAGGTGATTTAGTGGGTGCTGATCAACAACTGGCACATGTCCAAGATTACCTTCCAATTTTTAAGCAGGTCCTACATGAAGATATATATGCAGAGCAATGCGTATCATTAATTCAAGCTGTAGAATGTGTTAGCTTTTTTAAAGAACTGAATGCTTCGCAAGAAAATAAATCTAATAATAATACTAATATCGTTAGCCAAACTAAAGTCGAGAAGGAAGAATCTGATTATATCTATAAGCAACTGCAAGAAACGATGTCTTTTTCTGATAATAAAATGCCAGATGATGTAAAGTTGGCACAACAATATATTACGCGTTTATTTAAAAGCAAAGCAGAAGATATATTAACAATAGCAGCAACCTATGAAGCAAGTAAAAATAATCCTGATTACGCAGATTTACAAAAAAAGTTTAAAATTAATGAGCTGGATGAAAAAAGTTTGACTACTTTATTTATCTATATTGGAAAGCAATTGAGTGATTGGACACAAAGGCCAGCAAAAAATACAACTCAACAGCTTGCAACATTTGCGCGTTATGCAAATGCCACATACTGTACGATTAATTGGCTAGAAAAATACCCTGTTTTGCAAAAATTTAAAACTACACATTTTGAAATATATCATTATTTTGTCGAGCAATATTTAATAATTGCTGAAGAGTTATTTAATAAAAATGCGATTAAAATTAATGATAATTATAAAACGATGCGGCTTGCAAAGACGTTCACCGGTTTAGTTCAAATACATATAGAAGATTCCCATAAATTACTGGAGTCTATCACTGAAGAGATGTCTGTATGCTATGCGCCGGATAAAAAGATATCACCTAAAGAGTACCGTGGCGTACAATCGATGCGTCTTATCAACATTAACAACTTATTAGTCCAGATGTTTTGTTATGTTGGGGAACTTGAAGATGCTAAAAAACTCCACGTTATGTCTAAAGACTTGATCCCCGTTTATGCAAGAAGCGTTTCAACTAAAACATTGATTATGATGAAAACGGGGGTAGAAATTACGGATACATTTATAGAAAAAATGGATGAGTTAATGCAAAAAATTCCGCATGCCGGGTACTTTTTGCAAAAAGCTGAAGGATCCTATGCCGAGATAATGGGAGGTTTTTCAATATTTGCGTCACATGGTTTGAATGAATCTGAATTCATTGATATGAAAGCATATAATGAAGTTGTAAATGAATTAAATTCATTGGAAAAATCAGTTTCTCATTATCAATGCAAAATTGATGCTCAGGAAGCAAGAAATCTATTCTATAAGAGTCTGGATCTAATTAAAAACTTAAAGCCACTAGCGCGTAATAAAGATAAAAATAGTGAATTGCTGGGCAAGGTTGAGCTCTTATTGATTAAATGGAAATCACATTTTTCAACTAATATGCCAGATATAATACAAAAATGTCTTATAGAATTTCTTGATACATTTATTAAACAATGTATTGATGCGAAAAAGCAATGTACTAACATTATCCCAATCCCCAACAATATTACTGAAAATGATCATGAATTGATTTTGTCACTTTTGAGAAATGATCAAAGCAAGACGCAAGAAAATTCAAACTTAAAAACTAATGAGAAAACTAAAAAACTATCTAATAAAAAATCTAATAAACAAGTTAAGAAACATGCTGTCCAAAAATCGCCAGAACAAGTGGCAGCTGAGAAGCAAAAAGCACAAGAGCAAGCTCAGCTTAAAAATGCAATGCGCCTTAATGCAAAGGCAAACAAAAAAGCAGCCAGTGAAGAGAGAGTCAAGGAAAGAGAAGTTTTAAGAAAGGAGGAGCAAGAAAGAGCTGAGAAGGAACGTATTAATAAAGAAAAGCAAGAAGCTTTATTCAAAGCACAAGAAAAACAGCAACAAGAAATTGCTGAAAAAGAACAGCTGGAACAGCAAAGACATCAGAAAGAGCTTATCGTACAAGCGAATATAGAAAAGGAAAGAATTAGGAATGAAAGGCGCCTTAAAAAAGAGAAACTTCAGCGGGAAGTTTTAGAAAAAGAAGCGCACGAAAAAGAAATGCTTGAAGAAAAGTCCATCGCATATGCAAATACTAATAACAATATTACTAAGAGTAATAAAGTTAAAAAGCTAAAGAACGCAAATAATCCTGCAAATGAAAAAGTGTTAACTATAGAGCAAAAAACCAATGAAAATCCCAACGTGGATCTACATGAAGTTTTAAAAAACATCATGACGGTTTTAAAGCAAAACAAATTCCAAGTGGCGATTGTAGGAGAATACTTGCTCAATCGACTATTTAAAAAATTAAACTCAGAAGACAATTGTAGAGTGGATGTTGTAGAACTAGTCAGCACGTGTCCAGGCGAGATGTTATGCTCACTTTTCTCACTGCGAGCGCCACGTCAAGATCCGCATTTACCAAATACTTACATATTCAGTAGTGTGGCTTTTCCATTTGAAATTCATATAACCTATTCTGATCCATTAAATTATAATCCCAACGGCACCTTTATTTTTGAAACATTATCTTGCGCGAGTGAAGAGGGAAATATTGACGATCCTCTCATGCATGTTATTGATAACGTACACAAAAGAAATGGAAGCTATTTATTTAGCGCGCTAGGCTCTGAAGATCCTTCTACTCTTTTTCAAAATCATCCACATAAAATGCTGCAAGGTATTAAAACTGCTCAAAAATTTAATATCCCTTTGCCAGGAATTTACAAAAAAGCAATGTGCGCACATGCATCGCTCATTCCACAACTTGAGTTTCAGAACTATATCAAGAATACAATGCTCCTCTTTACCGAAGGAAATGCCAAAAATAATTTAGGCTTACTACATGAATGCAGTGTGCTTAGCCAAATATTTCCTTTTATTAATGAGGAAATTCTTGAAAGTTTAGTAGAAGAGTGGAATGATATTTTAACTCACATTGACAGTTTAGCGCCTTCGATTCGAAAGAAATTCCCACCTGTTGAAATGTTTTTTATCTTATTGAAAGCAGTTCCGCTAGAGCTGAGTGGTTGTTTATCTTTCTATCCCGATTTTCAATGTAATGTAAAAGCCAGGGATCATTTACTAAAAGATATGCGTTATTTTCATGAAACACATGATAAATATGGTAACTGCACAAAGAGTCATGACTTATATTTTGCTAATGAGAAAACAGATGTTTGCATGCATACACCGACATTTACCATCATGTATGGAAATGCAGTGCATAATGCTGCTACAAACTATGTTCAAAGGCAACCCAAGTCAAAAACCAAAAAGGTAATTGAGATGTTCTCAAAGTTAGGACTTGGCTAGGTCTATGCGCTTGATATCAGCAAAGAAACTTGTTTAAAGAATAGTGTATTTATTCTTTTGGCCGATAAGCTATAGGACATCAACCATAAGTATCTAAAAAAAGATATAACATTGTATGCAAAAACAGCACCAAATATTGAATGTTTGTGCAAATAGCCTAAAAATGGTCTTGAGCGCTGTTGGCGTTGGCATTGTTGCGGGGCTCGGTGGCGCATTGTATCTTGGTTTGGTGAGCGTCATATTTAATATCTTCTTTGTTGGTGACGTTTCATTTGCCTTTGTAAGAGAATTTTTAGCAACACAAAGCAGATGGGGGGTCGCCATCATTCTCGTGCCCGTTGTAGGCGGACTTATTGTTACTTGGCTAATAAAGAATTACGGTGGCGAACAACGCGGTGTGAGTTCACCTGATCTTATTAATTTTGTCGATAGTTCTGTTGCTAAAAAGACTTATAGCATTGAACTCGTCAAAGCATTCGCTTCTACCATTAGCATTGGGACTGGTGCCTCTGTTGGGCAAGAAATTCCCATTGTGCAATTAGGGACCACCTTAAGTTATTTGTTCTCTAGGCCTTTTAGCTTTAGTGCAAAAGAAAGAATGGTTTTGCTGGCAGCAGGCGGAGCCGCAAGTCTTGCTTCTGCTTTTAATGCACCTTTAACCGGTATCATGTTTGCTGTTGAGATTCTGTTGTTTGGCTTTAGTGCGTTGGCAGCAGCCTTGATAGCAATTGCTGCCTTTGTTGGTGGGTATATTGGGCAGTTCTTTTTTGGCAGTAAAATTGCCTTTCGTATCAATCTTCTGCACGTTGATTCATGGTCAATTTATGCACAAAATGTGTTAGTGTTTATTCCCTTTGGGATCTTGATTGGTTTGGGGGCTGTTTTATTTAACACCGGTTTAAATCGAACTGAGTACCTTTTTAGCAAAACAATTAAAAATGTATATATTCGCCACATGATAGGCATGATAATTGTTGGTGTTATGCTCTATGCCTTATTTCATTTTACAGGACATTATTATATCGACAGAGTAGGACATGCGACCATTCAGCAAGTCCTAAATGCAGTGATTACGAATGCGACATTGTTATCTATTATTTTGATTTGTAAATTACTCAGCATATGGATAACCTTGGGCTCAGGCGCTTCAGGAGGCATTTTCACGCCCAGCTTATTTCTGGGCGCTATTATTGGTGCATTATGCAGTTTACTTTTCCAATTTCTATATCCACAAGCGAGTATCAGTCATGTTTATTTTATAGTATGTGGCATGGGTGGCATGCTTGCTGGTATGACAGGTGGTGTATTGACAGCAATTGTATTTATTATGGAAATATCAAAAAATTACCAAATTTTCGTTTATTTGATGATAACAGTGACTATCGCCACTTATATCAGACTCCTATTTTATCCCAGAGGCATTTATAGCTTTAAGCTATTTCAGCATGGTTTGATGTATGAAAGTAAATGGTGGTAAGTCTTAAAGGACAGCCCTACTACGCCCAAGTGGCGTAGCAGGCTTCAAAACGACTACATCCCAAGTGCAGCTTTCTTGGCTGATTCTTTATCATTGCTTTCACTCTCTGTAGAATCATTCTGCATTGCTTGTGCTTGACTTCTTTGCTTTTGATAAGCTATTACACGCAATTTACCGCGCGCTTCTACATCATCATATTTGTCACGCCAATCATCAGGCAAAGTTTCGCCATGCAATTCATACTTCTTTTCAACTTTAGAGCAGGGTGATAACTGTGGGTATTCTGCTGTATTGGGTGATAGAGGTGAAGGCAGACCATAACCATCTCTTTTGCCAGCGTCTATAGCGGTTTTTACATCTAAGAAATATTTGCCGCCAAACCTGCGGGTTAAATCTGTTCGTTCTTTGTCACTTGATTTGGGTGATGCAGCATGACGGCCTTCTTCTGCACTCAGTTTGGTTCCTTTTAACATTATTCACCTTCCTTGGTTTTCGTTTTTAAAAAGAAGATATATACAATCATAATTTTCTAATTTTAGGCAAGCTGTTTTTTATTCAGTATCGAGTTTGGCTACAAATCTTCGATAATGTTCTAAATGAGGGGCAGTAAAAGGCATTGGTCACTGGGGTGATCAAAATACAGCGAGTATAGGGATATGCCGTGAGTCATATAGAATTATTCGTGTTGTTATTTGGCATCGTTGCCATTGTCTCTTATATTTTCCGAAAATCTACTTTTCCCTCGTCCTTTTTCTTGGTGATGGCAGGTATCATTCTTGCCCCGCCAATTGATTTTCCCTTGATACAAGAGCATCCCGAGGTTGTACTTAAGGTTTTTTTACCACTGCTGCTATATCAAATAAGCAGTTTTTCTTCTTGGCGTGAATATAGAAAGCAAATAAGACCCATTGTCTTATTATCTGTTGGTCATGTTTTATTTATTACTGTATTAGTAGCTAGTCTTATCCATTTTTTGATGCCACAGGTTGATTGGCCATTGGCTTTTATCATAGGTGCTGTAGTATCACCGCCTGATGACGTTGCTATCATCTCTATTGCCGAAAAAGTGAAAATGCCAAGCCGCATTGTGACGATATTAGAAGGCGAGGCTTTATTCAATGATGCGACTGCTTTAATTCTTTTTAGATTTGCTGTCGCAGCATTCATTACACATCAATTTATACTTTCTCATGCCATAATCGCTTTTGTGTTAATGGTGGTAGGGGAGACAATTTACGGTTTTGTACTAGGACACCTCCTTGGCAAATTGAGACTGCATTTGCGAGACCCCTTAATACACATCGTTGTGTCTCTAATCACGCCTTTTATTGCCTACTTACCTGCAGAGCGATTAGGCGGCTGTGGCGTGATATCAACCGTCATCACAGGTTTTATAATCGGGAATTATTATTCAATCAAATTTACACCAGAATTTAGGTTATTATCCAGAGCAATTTGGCCAACCATCTCTTTTATGCTGCAAAGTTTTCTATTTATACTCGTAGGCGTCAATATTGATAGCATTTATGATGCTATCTCAACAGTACCATTTGCTGATTTAGCGAAGTTTCTCTTTATTGTCGTGGCCGCTGTTATTCTGGGACGATTTTTATGGGTATATCCTGTTGCATATTTGCCAAGATTATTTTTTCGCAAAATCAAAAGAAAAGAAAAAGCCCCCTCATGGAAAGCAACTTTTGTTATTTCATGGGCAGGGCTAAGAGGGGCCATTTCATTAGCGGCAGCTTTGGCCATTCCTGATATGCCTGTTTACATTGATAATGTTAATGCAAGAGATTTAGTTACCTTCTTGGTGTTTGGGGTGATATTCTTTACTTTAATCGTGCAAGGTGTAACCCTGCCCTGGGTGATTAAATCACTGGGGTTTCAAAAGCATAACAAGCAAGAGCTATATCGCGAAAAAATTGCTGAGCTTTCAGCAAGACGTGATATGACCCAAGCTGCTATTGAATGGTTGAGCAATTATATTAAAACAGAAGAAAATCAAGAAATTATCGAAGAGACAAAGTTACATTTAAAAAGTTACAAATTGCTTAAAAAAAATCTGGAAAAAAGAATAGAAGAGATAGTGCCTAATGATGAAGCACAAGAGCAAGAAATCGAGATAGAAGAAACCAATTTATTGAATAAAACCATAGAAGTAGAAAAAAATCTGTTATTAGATTTATGGGAAAAAGAGAAAATTTCACTTGCAGTGAGAAACAAATTATTAGAGCGTCTTGATTTAAGGGCAAAATACATTACAGAGTAAATTATGCAACTATATAGCGCACCCCCTTCCTATTATTCTATGATAGCACGCTTGGCCTTAAACGAAGCCAAGTTGAATTTTAATATACGTCGGATGGATATTCATTTGGCGAAAGATCAATTATCACCATGGTATAGGGCTATTAACCCTGAGATGACAGTGCCGACCTTGGTTGATGGCCAGAAGACGTTGACCGATAGCCAAGAAATCCTTAAATTTGCAGCGCAAGGAGCCGCAGGTGAATGGTGTGATAATGATGCACTGTTGTTGCCTAAAATAGAAGAAATCGTGAAAGCGCATTATAGAATTTCTATCGAAGATCTCACCTTTGGCAAAGCTATGCTTGAGCATAAACTCCTTCGTAAAATATTCCCGCGGATGCTGCATCGGATTATCAAACAACTTGAAGCTGAATTAGAAACGGGCACATATCAAGAAGCCATTAAAAATAAAATAGAAGTTAATCAAAAAAGATTAGAATATTTTACACAGGGTGATCAAGTAGAAAAACTCAATCAAAGAAAGCAAGAAGTGCGTGATTATATTAATCATTTGCCAATACCCCAAACCTTACTTTTTGGACACAAACCAAGCTCTGCTGACGTGGTGACAGCTGTTTTATTTGCTAGGTTAAACATGATAGATGAAATGGGACTTATAGCTAATCCCGCTTTGCTTGAGTGGTTTAAAAATATGCAGCAAAGGCCTGTTTTTGTTAAATCAGATATTTGGTTAACGTTTAAGCCTTGGCGAATTCTCTTAAAGTATTAATTTTTGCGTTTTCAATTCATCCTAAGTTTTAAGCAAATGTATTTTGTGTAGTAGGCGATATAATGTGATTATAACGTCATAAATTATACTTCAAAGAAATCTGCAGCTATCAAAGCCTTATAATTATTTGATTTATTCAGCTTTTTCTTAAGTTTCAAGGTCCTTCCATTCGTTTTTCAATTGAAGCTATACAACTTAAGCAATATAATTCAGCTTATATTTATAACTAACCATTCTATAGAGAGAATATATATGCAGGGCACATCGTTTACTGCCTACTTGAAAGCTGAAATCCAGAAAGAAATTAATGCTATCATGACGCCGGTTTTAGAATCTTTGATAACAGAATCTGAGCCTGTTGCATTGGCTGATCCTAAAGTGCTTGGGGAAATATATAAGGAAGCATACAAGAAATATAAAGAAAGCTATGCAGATGATAGGATCAGAGAAACTCAACAAGTATTAAATCCAATCAACCACCAAGTATTTTTAAAATTTAAAGAAAATTTTCGCATTCATATGGAAAAGCCAGAGTCGATTCAGAAAGTATTGAGCGATTTATGTGCAAGGACGAAGCGGAAATTTCTCTATAATCCAGATGGTTGTATGTATTATACAAAGCCTGTTATTTCCTTAGATGAATACCTTGAACTACCCTATATCAAACATATTGATAAATTGGCGCTACATGAAAAGGAAACATCAGGGCCATATAAGGGTTTTAGCGGCTTATATAGACTCATCGTTGATCAAACATTTGAACCTGCTGCAATTCTAAGAATATGTCGAAATTTAAGACCAGAACAATGGCAAAGGCTAGATTTTCAAGAGAAGGGTGAAGATGGCAAATCCGTAATATGGTGGCTTATTAATCGTTTTCAAAGATCAAACAATACAAAATGCGAAATCAATGATTGCTTAATCTTAGTCATAAATAACCTAGCGTCGTCCCAATGGCAACACTTAGATCTAACCACTCAACCATATGAATCACCTTCTATTATTATGATGCTTGATCAGTGTTATACGCCTCCTGTGTATGGCATTTTTGGAGGTCATTATGGGTACGATGTGCTCCGTATTTTCTACGAAAAACTCAGTCCACAGCAGTGGGAAAAAGTAGGAAATTATTTCCTTAAAATTCCTCGGCAGATAGATAATAGGCATGCTAATCATATGCTGGCTCTCACAGGAGCTTTAAATCCTTATACGAAAATATTCGACAATATGGCTGCAAGAAAAAATATTTCTTTTCCGAGTAACTATAGAACTATTTATGAATTATTTGTAAAGCATTTAACGATAGAACAACTGTATGATTACAAAGTTGCAATTGAAATGTGGCATAAAGGTACAATAGATAAAACGCTCAGTTTTTTAAACTTAGATAGTTATCTTTGTTTAGGCTCACTCTTATATGAAATAAAGTTTATACACAGCTATTTAGATATTGATCACAATACAATCCTAAAAGAAATCTCAAAGTTGCCTAGGGACATTCCTCAGTATGGACAAACAACAACACGCAGGCGTAAGCTACTGACTATTCTGGCAGAGCCTCTGGCACATCAAGATTTTCATGAGCCCCTATTAATAAAACTTAACCCGCAAATTAAAGCGGCCTTTAATCATGCGCAGAATGCTAAGAAAGCAGAGCCTCTGACACATCAAGATTTTCATGAGTCCCTATTAATAAAACTTAACGCGAAAATTAAAGCGGCCTTTAATCATGCGCAGAATGCTAAGAAATATGGCCACCCAGAGGGTTATATACTGCTTGGCAAAGTACTCGAGGAAATCGGTGATTTTGCTAATGCTGCTGTTGCATATCAGCATCTGTTAATCCAAGATGAAGATGTGCAAAAAAGAGAAGATGAGCTCAATATGAGGATGGCAGATTTGCTTTTCTGCGGAAAGTTAGATACGCAGGGTGAAGCATTAGATATAGAATTAACTCAAGAATCACTTGCCCAAAGAGAACAGCGCTTAGAGCAAGCCTTTGACTATGTGAGCAAGGTTGCATCCGACAGCCCCGCCGTTTTAACGCTAAGAAATGCTATTCTTACTTCATACTTCTACAGCTATCAAGAACATGATCCCAGTTCAGCTAAAATAAAATATGCATCCCCACACTATAATCCCGATAAGCACCCCTTAGTTGCTGAGTGCTCGGCAAGGCAGGTAGACAGTGCAACGGGGTTAAAGCAGTTTAAGCAGCTCAAAGAGGAAGTTGCGGCCTTGAG
>CAZBZP010000022.1:0-40219 GCA_964496435.1 Uncultured Candidatus Berkiella sp. | reverse complement strand
ATTATATCTGTATTACGCATTCTGATGCAGCCATGCGATAAAGGCACGCCCATGGGCTTGGTATCAGGACAGCCATGGATATAAATGTATCGTTGCATGGTATCGCAATCACTCAGGCGGTTTTTTCCAAGCTCTAACCCACTTAACCACATAATGCGGGTCAAGATCCAATCTCTGCCTGGGTTACTCGCTTCTAACTCCTGGCTATAAGGATGCTCAAGCGGCCTTCTGCCAACAAAAATGGTGTTTATGGGCTGGTTTTGACCGATTTTTGCCCTAATAAGATGCCAACCAAGCGGTGTTTGTTCGCTTCCTTTTTTCTGGCCTATTCCATTTTTGGCGGAAGAAATATCATAGGTTTTAATGACTTTTTCATGATGCATACAAAAAAGCTGCTGACTTGGCACATCAATTAAAAGATAAGGTTTATCGTTGGACTTATCTGTAGTCGGTTGTTCAACTGCTTTCATCATTCTATAGTCAACAGCTCTCAAAAGTATTAAGGAGTACAAAAATGTCGTTTAATAAAAAAGTAACCCTTGGGATCTCTATTTTAGCGAGTCAATTATTTGCAGCAACTGTTGTACATGCAGCACCACCTGCGCAAATAATTTTTAGTAACATGACCAACCTTGAATTATCCACTTCTATTGCAGGATTACCAGGCCGAGGTATTTCAGCTAACGCTGTTAAACCGGTCTCTTACAGCATTGTTACGCTCGCTTGTGGCTTTTATAGAGTGACCCAAGAATGCCCTATCGAATTTAAAGATAGCGCAACCGGCGCAAAAGTAGCCAGCGTTTATATTAACTCTGACACAGCTACGCTGACCAAGGCACCTGTATTCTACGGCGAATATGCAGCCAAATACGAAGTACAGGGTTGGGAAGCATCCCCTATCACTGAAATCAGTATCGTTAAGAAGGGTTAGAATCCCCTCTACTCCCCCCTTTATACAAAGGGGGGGCAAAAAAAAAGGCCGGTATAACCGGCCTTTTAATTTATAAGCACTAATTTATGCTAATTCTGCTTCTTCTACTGAAGAATGTGCTGTAGCTGGCATTTGAACCTTACGATTCGCTAAGCTTTCAAGCCATGCACGTAATTCTTCGGTTTGACGTTGTGCAAGTTTTGGATCTTTGAAAGTATGTGTTAACAAGAACATACCTTGTACACTTGAGATTAGATTTAAAGCTAATCCGGGTGCTTTTTGATCAAAACCTAATGATCTAAATTGTTCTTCAGACCAAACAAGAATGTCATGAAGTAATTTAGCAGCTAGATCTGATAATGCGCCGCCTTGTTTACCTAATTCTTGGCATAAACCGCCAATGGGGCAACCAAAACGAGCAGTAACATCTAAATTTTCTAAGCTGTATTTTACTAAAGTCATTAACCGTGCCAATGGATCAGAAATTTCTGACCATGAAGCTAATCTTTCAGACCATTCAGAGGCTCTCTTTTCAATAACAGCAATGCCAATTGCTTCTTTTGTTTTGAAATAGTAGTAAACGTTACCTAAGGGCACATCTGCTTCTTGGGCAATGTCAGCCAGAGTTGTTAAATTGAAGCCTTGTTGATGGATTAGTGTTTTAGCTGCTTCGATTAGTCTAATACGTTTGTCTGTTTTCCGTGGCATAAAATTCATAGTCCATTTACCTATTGGGATAAACTTCTTTCACAAAGTGCAAATGATGTTCATCCACTACCTTTACTACTTATGACTAACATGTTCAAAATGGATTGAACATGTTAATCATAACCCCTTTTCTAACTCAGTAGATTATACAAAATCATAACGAATTTGAACACCCACGAGATCAGCATGTCCTTTGTAATCACCAGCCAACGTAGCAGCAGTGATTGGCAATGCCGTGCCAGCAACATAAGGTGCATGCTCATTTATTGAAGATTTTTCAAAGAAGAGATGAGCATAACCAAAGTCTAAACGTACAGCGTCAGTGACTTGGTAAGCAGCACCTACAGCAAGCCATGTTCTATCGCTATCTGGTAAGCGAGCAGTTCTGAATTCATCACGAACGGGTGATTGATCATAAGCTACACCAGCTTTAAATAACCATTGCGTATCAAATTTATAGAGCATGCCAAGTGCGACGCGACGTGAATCTTTGAAGTGTTCCCATGTATCGGTATCTACACCTGGTGAGCTACCAACGATTACACCACCGCCAAATACAGGTAATCCTGAATTAGGGTTAAAGCGCAATCTTAAGGTATGGAAGCGGCTCCAATTGGTCCAAGCAGCATCAGCTGTCACAGCAAATTGATCATTGAATTCATGATACAAGCTGAGTGTCCATGTTTCAGGCATAGTAATGTCTGAACGAACACGGCTGAGTGCATAACGACCTTCAGCAACACCGAAACCTGCAACGCCACCATTTAAAATTGGCACGAGGTTTTCGCTATTACCTTCAGCATGTAAATTGATATGCGAACGGTATGTTAAACCAACACGTGTTGAAAGCATTGGTGTCCATAAAAGACCAACATGCCAACCATAGCCCCAACCTTCAGCAACGTTCTTTTGGAAGCCGTCGGTGAAACCAAGACCATTTGCTGAAACAGCGCCGGTATGGGTTTCTAATCTTGCTTTGGCCCACAGCGCATCAGCACCGATACCAAAAGCTAAGCAGGGTGCTAATTCATAAGCAATGCTTGGGCTGAAATCTAATGATTTCACACTGGAATTGGTAGCAAGATAACGGGCAATGCCGTCTTCTTGATATTCTGAATCCAATCCAAATGGAGCGGTGACGTTAAAACCAAATATCCATCGATCGTCTAGACGTTTGGATAAATGGAATGTTGGTACCAAGTTTAAGGTACCTGGATTATCTTCATTGCCACCGTTGAGAGGAAAACCTTGGTTTCTTACCAGCGGAAATAATGGATGAAATGATGAAGTTGCTGAACGAGCAGTAAAATCAAAATTACCATTAATCGCTACACCACTTAATACTACTTCACTTTCCCCTAGTCTGGTCAAACCGGCAGGATTGAAATATCCGGTACTGGCATCAGCAGCAAGTGCAGCTGTACCACTATACGCTAATCCTAAGTTTGTTACGTTTTGTTCTAGTATTGCAAAACCAGACGCAAAGACTTGGCTTGAAAGACAGCTCATGACCAAGCTTGTACCTAAGATCGCAATTTTTGACTTTATTGAAGTGTCCCAGTTCCTGGCCACGTTTATTTACTCCCTTAACTAAAAGAAAAGTACTATGTAATCATAGTGGCATAAGGTATTGCATAATTGTTTTGACAATCAACTCATGCGCATTGACTCTGGAATCATACTTTACCGATATACTTGCCATATGTGAATGCCCTAAGACAAATTAAATAAATCTTTTCTAAACTTTTCACTCGGTGGAGAACGTCCCATCCAAGTTTTTAATACCAAGTCGTAAAACTCATTTCCTTTGATAAGGCCTTTAAGGTTTCCTTTGATGATTACTCTTGTTCCAACATTAGGAACAAAATCTAAAACCAAAGTATCACCTTCGCGTAATGGCAAATTTACCATTTTAAAGAACTGACTAATACTTATCTGTTCTCTTTCCACAATTTGAGGAGGATTATTGCTATCAATTGCATCCTCCCAGTACTCCCTGAGATTATCTACACTGCGCAAGAAATACAACCACATTCTTTTAGGACCAGCATCTGTAATCGCTTGTTGCGGCCCATCAATTTTATTTAAGGAATAAAATGCTGCAATGTAGCTATCTTTGAAATAATGTTTGTGCAATGCAACGCCACGCAGCGTTAACACATCCCCGGTTTCTTCTAAAACAACAGTCTTAGGGATTTCTTGTTTGTAGAAAGAATAATTTTCTGCAAAGGCGGGAAAATGAAGAAACAAACTAACTATGATTATCAAATATTTGAACAAATCCCTGTCCTCATTTTATCTATGATCTCAGCTCTAGGCGGCGCCTAGAGCATTTCAAAAATCCCAGCTGCGCCCATGCCAGTCCCAATACACATAGTAACCATGCCATATTTTAATTTCTTACGTCTAGCGCCATGTATTAATTTGGTTGCCAGAATAGCGCCCGTTGCGCCCAAAGGATGGCCTAGCGCGATAGCACCGCCTTGGGGGTTTATTTTGCTGACATCTAAAGATAATTCCTTAATGACAGCTAAGCTCTGCGCTGCGAATGCTTCATTAAGCTCAATCCAACCTATATCTTGCAAACTTAAGCCAACGCGTTTTAAAACCTTAGGAATGGCAGCAATAGGACCTATCCCCATTATCTCTGGTGCCACGCCTGCAACGCTAAAACCACGAAACTTGGCCAAAGGTGTTAAATTATATTCACCAAGGGCTTTTTCACTAACCAAAACCAAAGCACCTGCGCCATCACTTGTTTGAGAACTATTACCGGCGGTGACAGTCCCTCTTACTGAAAAGGCAGGTCTTAATTTTGCTAAGGCTTCCAAGCTGGTATCGCTTCTTGGGCCTTGATCTTGTTTGACGATTTGCGTGTTGTTGTTAATGTGCAGGCTTTTTAGATCGGGCGTAGCACTATTAACTGTGATGGGCACTATCTCATCAATAAAGTCACGATTTTCAATTGCATGTAATGCCTTTTGGTGGCTAGATAAAGCAAAGGCGTCTTGTTGTTCGCGGGTTATTTCCCATTGCTTTGCTACTTTTTCTGCTGTGATACCCATACCAAAAGCGATGCCCACATTTTCAGGGTTATCAAAAAAATGCGGATTCGCTGAAAAATTATGTCCACCCAAAGGCACCATGCTCATGCTTTCGGTACCTCCAGCAATAATCACATCGCTAAAGCCCTGTGCAATTTGATCTGCGGCCATACTGATAGCTTGCAATCCAGAAGAACAAAATCGGTTAATGGTAATAGCTGGCACACTATTAGGAAAACCTGCCAACAAAGTTGCGATGCGTGCCACATTCATCCCTTGTTCACCTTCAGGCATAGCGCACCCGATAATGACATCTTCCACTTTTTCTTTTGGAATTTGAGGTACTTTGGCCATAGCGCTTTGAAGGGCCGCACTTAACAAATCATCTGGACGCGTGTTTTTAAAAACCCCTTTGGCCTTGCCAACAGCAGTACGCATCGCGCTAACAATATAAACATCTTGTAATTGGCTCATTTCATTCTCACTTACCTATTCTGTTTATTAAATCACGCGGACTAATTTCTTAAAGCTTTACCTTTTTCCAACATATGCTTAACACGCTCCAAAGTTTGCGGTGTCTTCACCAGTTCAAGCACAGCTTCTAATTCCAAACGACATAACCATTGCTCATCGACAATGCTATTTGCTTCCACTTCGCCGCCGCATAAAACCGTCGCAATTTTGCAACCCATGTTGTACTCATGCGCACTAATAAAACCACCTTCAAGCATGTTCACCATCGCTGTTTTAAAATTAGCAATGCCAGGCTTGCCCGCAACCGTGATTTGTGGTGGCAAAGGTGGCATATAATTGACAGCTAAAAGCGCAGCTTGTTTTTTAGCCACATACAGCAATTCATCTGTATTGAATACAATCACATCGGCAGGTTGTAAATAACCTAATCGTTTTGCATCAAGTGCACTAGATGAAACTTGTGCCATGGTTATTTGTTCAAAATATGGCTTTAATGAATTAAATATATTTTTATCATAAGCACGAAGTGCAGCTCTTAAGGCTAGTTCTTTTGAACCCGCGCCTGCTGGCAATATACCAACACCCACTTCCACTAAACCGATGTAAGTTTCAAAAGCAGCAACAATGCGACTGGTATGCATACTTAACTCACAACCACCACCTAAGGTCATGCCACGAATGGCTGCTACGGTGGGCACTTGTGCATAACGTAATTTAAGTGCGGTTTGTTGAAAGAGATCAACTGTTTTTTCTATATTATCGTAACGATTGTCTTTAAGACCATCGAGTATTTGTTTTAAATTTGCGCCAAGGCTAAAATTGAAATCATGGCGTTGCCAAAGCACCAATGCATCAAAATCCTTTTCAGCACGCGCAATCGCTTCTTGTATACCTTCTAAAACTTCAATGCTGATAGTATTTTTCTTAGATTTAAAGCTCAAGATAGGTATGTTGTCATCAAGGGTCCACATCCGAACCGCTTCAGTTTCAAAAACTGTTTTGCCTTCATCTGTGTGAGCCCCAAGCATTGCATCTGGAAAATATTGTTTTTTATAAACAGGCAGTGTAAAACCTGCTTCAAACTGCTTGTTCGTTGGATCAAAAGCTTTACCTTCTTGATAAGGCCCTTTGCTAAGCTCGTTCACCCATGCCGGTAAAACGCTATTGCTCATCGTTTTATTATTTGCAATATCTTGTTCAATCATTTTGGCAATTTCAAGCCAAGTTGCACTCTGCCATGTTTCAAAGGGGCCTTCCACCCAGCCATAGCCCCAACGCATGGCTAAATCGACATCTTGTACTGTTTGTGCAATTTCTTTTAAATGAAAGGCACAATAATGAAAAAGATCTCTAAAATGACGCCATAAAAATTGTGCTTGGGGATCAGGAGATGCAGCTAGTTCTTTAAATCGTTGCTCAAGCGGCAGCTTCATGCAGTTTTGAAGAGCATTGCTAACAACACTTTTAGAGGGGCGATAGTTATTATCGTGTTGATCCCATACTTGGATTTCATCGTTTACTTTCTTATAAACACCAGCACCTCTCTTTTGGCCTAATGCGCCTTTATCGATGAGTTGCTTTATCCAAGCTGGCAACTCAAAATATGAGAGCCAAGGATCATTAGTCAAATCTTGTCTCATGGTGTTCACTACATGCGCCATGGTATCAAGGCCCACCACATCCATGGTTCTAAAGGTCGCACTTTTAGGACGCCCTAATAATGGCCCTGTGATAGCATCAACTGTGTCAGGCGTTAATCCTAATTCTTGGCTATGATGCAATGCCGATAAAAGCGAGAAAACACCGATGCGATTACCAATAAAATTAGGCGTATCTTTAGCGATAACAACACCTTTACCAAGACGAGATACTAAAAAGGTTTCAAGGCTTTCCATCATGGATTTATCTGTTTCACTGTGTGCAATCACTTCCACTAATTTCATATAACGCGGTGGATTGAAAAAGTGAATGCCACAAAAACGTGGACGTAAAGTTGCTGGCAATGTTTGGGCTAGTTTTTGAATGCTTAAACCGGATGTATTGCTACCGAAAATTACATTTTCATTAAGATGTGGGCTCACCTTAGCATAGAGACTTTCTTTCCAATCCAATCTCTCTGAAATTGCCTCAATAACTAAATCGCAATTCTTGAGTAAGGCCAAATCAGTTTGATAATTTGCAGGAATGATTTTTGTTTCAATACCATCTACACCTAAAGGTGTGGGTTTTAATTTCAACAGCGATTTTAAAGAGGATTCAACAATAGCGTTAAGTCCACCCTTGTCTGAAGGTAAATCAAATAAAAATGTCTGTATACCAGCATTAGTTAAGTGAGCAGCAATCTGCGCACCCATCACGCCAGCGCCTAAAACAGCTGCTTTTTTTATCGTAATATTTTTGCTCATATTCACATTTTCCAATCGAAGTATTTTATTGCGATGGGGAATAAAAATGTATGCGCGAACAATGTTCGCGCATATCATAACATCAGGGGCAGACTCACGCCTGTTTTAAGGGGCGTTCCTGATCCCAACCTTGATCTGGCGCAAAGCGCGTACCATATCGTGATTCAAGATCTTCAAGTTGTTTCAATAAGGTTTCCCAGCCAGCAGTTTTGGCGTAGTTGATGGGGCCACCTCTAAAGGGAGGAAAACCAAATCCAAAAATGCAACCTGTATCTAAGTGATCGGCTGTGTCGACAATGCCTTCACGCAAACAAGCAACCGCTTCATTGAGCATTCTCAACATTAATCTATCTGTGAGATCACTTGGTGGCGCATCATTGGGCTCAACTTTTGGCTTAATAGCTTTACCATTTTTATAGCGATAAAACCCTTGGCCTGTTTTGCGACCTAAATCACCTCTCAGTACATATTCTCTTAAACGCTCTGGCACTTTAATGTTGCTAGAAGCTGCTAATTTCTCTAAGGCTGCCAAACAGATATCTAAGCCAACCGTATCAGCCAGTTCGATGGGGCCCATAGGCATACCAAATTGCGTAGCAGCTTTATCTATAACAGGACCTGCTATACCTTCTTCTAATAAAGCAACAGCTTCTAACATATAAGGCAATAGGATGCGGTTAATCAAAAAGCCTGGCGAGCTTTTAACGGGTAAAGGTAATTTATCAATTTTACGTACAAACACCATCGCTTTTTCAACAATCTGGTTGTCGGTTTGCATACCTTTAACAATTTCAACCAGGGGCATTTTGGGCACAGGGTTGAAAAAGTGGATTCCGACAAGGCGCGAGGGTTCCGCTAAAGCCATGCCAATTTCTTCTAAAGGAATAGTGGAAGTGTTGGTGGCAAGAATGGCATCATTTTTTGCTAATTTTTCAATTTTGGCAAAGAGTTCCTTTTTAGCAGATAATTTTTCCGTAATGGCTTCAATGATGATATCTGCTGTTTTAATGCCAATCCCTTTCGTGTCGGGGATCAATCTATCCATCACTTGTTGAATCAGATATTTTTCTTTCAACTTTTTTTCTGCAAGCTTGTAGCAACGCTCAACTGCGCTGGCAATTAATTTGGGCGCTTGATCTTGTAAGGTTACTTTAAAGCCACTGAGTGCACACACGGCAGCGATATCGCCACCCATTACCCCGGCACCTATTACATGAATATGTGTTGGTTTATATTCAATGCTTTTACCTAATGACTTAAGCTGTTCTTGCAGGAAGAAAATACGCACTAAGTTACGTGATGTATCGCTAACTATCATTTCACCAAAGGTTTGCGCTTCATGCTCATAAGCGTCTGGTCCAACGCCATATTCCACCCAATTGTCGACGACAGCAAAAGGAGCTGGATAATGCTTTGGAGAAGCCTTTTTATGTAACTGCATGTTGAACAAACGGCCCAACAAAGGTCTGGCTAAGTTGTGGTTTGTTGCATCAGCTAAACTGAATGTATTTTTAATTTCAGGTGGATTTAAAGCATAGCTTTTAGCTGCTTTTTCAAGAAGTCTTCTTGGCACCGCTTCATTAACCAGCCCCATTTTCTTAGCAGATTTAGCGGTTAAGTTCCGGCCTGTTAGAATGGCATCCATTGCTTTGGGAGCCCCAACCAAGCGCGGTAAACGTACTGTGCCGCCCCAACCCGGATGAACGCCTAATTTCACTTCAGGCAAACCTAAACGAGTTTTGGGCGATTCTTCAGCAATACGATAGCGACATGCCAATGCAAGCTCCAAACCGCCCCCAAGGCAAAAGCCATCAATTAGGGCTATGGTTGGAAAACCAAGACGTTCGAGTTTTAAAAATATATCTTGGCCTGCTTTGCTGAGTATGCAGGCTTGTTCACTGGTTTCAATCGCTTTGAGTTGGGTTATATCGGCCCCTACAATGAATCCGGTTTTTTTAGCAGAGCGAATAATTAAAGCTTTTGGCTGTTGACCTTGACCTAAGACATTTAAGATCTGGTCAAATTCGCGCAATGTGCTTTCATTTAGTGTGTTTACGCTACTATCTTTTTTATCGAAGCTAAGCCAAATGATATTGTCTTCATCCGTTGATAGTGTCCAATGTTCATATTTTCCTGTCACGCTTATCATGCTTAAACTCCAGAAATTCTTTCTAATAAAATTGCGCCACCTTGCCCGCCACCTATACATAAGCTAGCAATAGCCAGTTTTGTTTTATTCTTTTCCATCATGCGTGCACAATGTAAAACTAAGCGCGCCCCACTTGCACCCACTGGATGCCCAAGGGCGATAGCACCGCCTTGTGGATTAAGGCGTTCCATGTCTACCTCACCCAATTTTTCATTCAAATGCAGATACTTTTTACAATAATCGGTATCATTCCAAGCTTTTAGGCAGGCAATGACCTGGGCCGCAAAGGCTTCATTAATTTCGATATGATCGATATCTTGCAATGATAATTGATTTTCTTTAAGCAAAGGTGTCATGGCATGCACTGGCCCCAACCCCATAACAGCAGGATCTAAAGCAGCCCATTGAACGCCAACAATCTTGGCTAGTACAGGTAATTGATATTTTTTCACGGCATCTTCGCTGGCTAAAATAACCAAAGCGGCACCATCACTAATTTGTGAACTGTTACCAGCGGTGATAGAGCCGAATTTTTCAAAAACGGGCTTTAATTTTGCTAATTTTTCTATGCTGGAATCTGCTCTGATGCCATCATCTGATTCTATTAGCGAAGCATCATTAGCAAACAGCGTTTCAATCTCATCAAATAAATGGCTGTCTTGTGCTTGCTTGGCGCGTTGATGGCTTTGCATGGCAAAACTATCCATTTCCTGCCGTGAGATGTTAAAACGAAATGCTAGCTCTTCTGCTGTTTGCCCCATGTTCATGTTCACAACAGGATCAGTAAGACCTTTTAACAAAGCAATAACAGGTGACAAAAATGAGGGTCTAAACTGCGCGATTTGCGCCAACTTCGCCCCAATGTTTTTGGCTTGGCGCATTCTGGCCATCCAGCGCACCATGCGTTTATTTAGTAAAAGTGGCGCACGACTCATGGCTTCACAGCCACCCGCCAAAACAAGCTCTGCCCTGCCTTCGCGAATATAGTCAGCAGCACTGTCGATTGCTTGCAAACCAGAGGCACAATTGCGTTGCACGGTGAAGGCCGGCACCTCAATAGGACAGCCTAAGCGTAGTGCAATGATACGCGCAATATTCGCTTCCTCTTCACTGGGGCCTGCGCAACCAATCACCACTTGGTCAAACTTATCTGGGGTAAAGGGCTGTCTGGCCAATAAGGATTTACCTGCGAGCACCGCTAAATCTGAAGCAGAAAAGGCACCTGGCTCCCCTCTCATTTTGAGAAAAGGCGTGCGAGCACCATCAATGAGGTAAACTACTCTGCCTGTTTGTTTATTGGATTTTTGTTGCATTGTGATTGACTTCCTAAAGCATAATCTTGTTCAAATTCATCAACAGCAATTGCTTTTTTACGCAAAATTTCAAAATCTGCTAATTGTTGGATTTCAGCTTGTATGATGATTCCCTTTGCTAAGGCTGCTTGACACTTCTGTGCAAATGTTGCCTTCTTATTAATTTCTTTTGCTTTTTCAGCTTGATGCAATTTGGCTAATATAGGTTGAATGCTCATTAATTTATTAAAAGCATTTTCAATGATCCCTGTGGGATCATTTTCTTCCTTGCCTATATAGCAAAGTTTTGTTAAACGCTCTCTGGTCTGGGTATTAGTCAACATGACTTTGGCACAGTCTTGAGATAATTTATCTTTTGGTAAAGCAAAGGCTTTGCCGAAAGGAAAAATAAACCATTTTAAAAGCGTGCCAACTGAATACTTTGAAAAGTTTTCAAACAAACCATAAAAGGCTTCCTGCGTTTGATATAAGCACATTTGCAAAGACCATTCTACCATAGGCCATTCATCTTTAGTGCTATTGTTGTCTTTATAAAATTTTAGGATGGCACTTGCTATGTAGAGCTGACTTAATATGTCACCTAAACGCGCTGATAGATTTTCTCGACGCTTCAGATCGCCACCTAAAGTTAATAAAGCGATGTCTGCGCTAAAGGCAAGCGCACTACTGAGCCAATTTAACTTCTTAACATAAGGTTTTGTTTTATTAGAAACACTTACCCATGTTAACAGCCCTCTTGTCAGTGAACGCGTATAACATCTTACGGTATTGCTCATAAAGTAACCGACATGTTTGATAAAGTTCTTATCAAACATTTTAAGCGCAGCTTCCCTGTCTTCTATATATAGAGCCGCAGCCATCATTTCTTCTTTGGCATAAGGATGACAACGAATAGCGCCTTGGCCAAAAATCATTAAGCTTCGGGTTAAGATATTTGCGCCTTCTACGGTAATACTGACAGGTACTGCTTGATACCCTCTTGCAAGATAGTTAGAAGGCCCAAGCATAATGCCGCGACCACCATGAATGTCCATGGCATCATTGATTACTTTTCGTGACATTTCAGTCATATGGTATTTTGCAATAGCGGTAGCAACGGATGGTTTGATGCCTTGGCCAATCGCTTGCGCTGTGAGAACTCGCACAGCTTGTAGGGTATAGGTAAGTCCTGCGATACGGCCTAATGATTGCTCAACACCTTCAAAGCTGCCTATTGGTACATTAAATTGTTGTCTAATAGCAGCATAAGCACCGGTCATACGAAAAGTTAAAATACCTGTTGCCGTACTTAGGGCTGGTAAAGAGATCCCACGACCTGCAGCAAGGCATTCCATCAACATGCGCCAACCTTGGCCTGCCATCTCTTGACCGCCAATGATCCAATCAATCGGGATAAAAATATCTTTTCCACGAATAGGACCATTCATGAAAGCCATGTTTAAAGGAAAATGTCGATGCCCAATTTCTACGCCAGGATGATTAGTTGGAATCAAGCAAACTGTGATCCCAATATCGGTTCTATCAAACAGGATTTTATCAGGATCAAACAATTTAAAGGCTAAGCCAAACACAGTCGCAACGGGAGCTAAAGTGATATATCGTTTATCAAAAGTTAAACGAATACCTGTCACTTCCTTGCCTTCAAATTGAGCTCTACAAATGATACCCACATCTTCAATGGCACCAGCATCGCTACCTGCCTCTGGACTTGTTAGGGCAAAACAAGGCACTTCGCGTCCATCTGCCAGCCTAGGTAAATAGTGTTTCTTTTGTTCTGGGATGCCGTAATGTAATAAAAGTTCTGCTGGCCCCAATGAATTGGGCACCATCACTGTCACTGCAGCACTGACACTGCGTGTGGCAATTCTTGTGATGACAGTGGATTGCGCAAGCGGAGAAAAACCTAAACCACCGTACTCTTTAGAAACAATCATGCCAAAAAACTTATTTGATTTGAGGTATTCCCAAGTTTCAGGGCTCAGATCGGACATTTCATGAACAATTTTCCAATCGTCCAATTGATGACAAAGGGTCTCTACTTGGTTATCCATAAAAGCTTGCTCTTCATTTGAAAGCTGGGCTTTTGGCATTTTAAGTAAGCGCCGCCAATGGGGATTACCTTGGAAGAGTTCTTTTTCCCACCATACATCGCCTGCTTCAATGGCTTGCTTTTCGGTTTCACTCATCGGTGGCAAAACACCGCGGAACCAATTAAATATCTTGGCAGTTAATTTTCTGCGCAGTTGAGGTGTATTCAGTGGAATGGCTATGAGTAGAAATAATGGCCACAAAAACCAAGCTGAGAGCCTGATGAGTTGGTAGTGGTAGAGTGCATAAAGAGAGGCTGCAACGATAATGGCCCATAGCCATCGGGGTACACGAAAATAAGCAAAGCCCCAAATTAATATAAACCCAAACAGCACTTGGGAAATTCCGCTCATACGTATCGCCCCTTATCCCTATTTGCTTATTTATTCGTTTAAACGCTTAAGCTACTTTTACTGGGTGTATTCGGTCAAACAACAAATTAGCCCCTGTTATTTTAATGCTCTGATTTTTAAAGAAAATTATTTCGTACAGCTACACCATATATGATAGCTAGATGACATTACAGTCGATCTAGTGGTATGTTAATAGAAGTAGCCTAAATCGATATGCTGATGACGCTTTATCGGTAGCAATAGAGTATTGATTAAGGAGAAACTTTAATGCGTCACCATGAACACCCCTACGTTGGGGATTGGTATAAAAACCAGGAATACAACAATATCTTCGAAGTCGTGGCTTCCGATGAGCGCGAAGACTATGTGGAAGTGCAATATTTCGCAGGTGAGATAGAAGAGTTTGACTTGGAAACATGGTACGAGCTTGATTTAAAACGCATTCCTGCACCCGAAGATTCCTCTGGCCCCTTTGAAGCCTCTCAAGATGAAATGGGTTATTCTGATGAAACAATCCATCCTGAAGATTGGTCTGGCCCACTTGCTGAACTTGAACCTATCGATCTACCAAAATAAAAATCTAGTAAAAATAAACATTTATTGTAAGATGCCCTTAATTTTGCAGTGCATTTATCGGATAACACTTGACACTGATACCCAAGGAGCGTCTATATATGTTAAAAGATCATCGCAATTTTTATCGTGCATCGCACTAAACTTTGCGTAAATGGCGATCTCATTTTAATATTGTTATAGGAAATAAAAATATTAATTAAGCTAGAAATTCGTTATATTCAGTAATGTAGTGAGCGTAGTTGGCGAACTCTAGATCCGATAGCTATACTGGTTCTGTACCTTTGAACAGGGATGCAAAGTGATGCCTACAAGTTCCTCTCCTCAATCAATGAATCTTACTCGTCGACAATCGGAAGTCCTCCAAGTTATTCGCAATCATATTGAGAAAACTGGTGCACCTCCTACACGTGCAGAAATTGCGAAAACCTTAGGTTTTCGTTCAGTTAATGCCGCGGAGGATCATTTGAAAGCCTTAGCGCGCAAAGGAGCGATTACGCTTGCGCCTGGCACTTCAAGAGGGATCCAATTAGCAAGAGAACATGGTATTGGTTTACCTATTGTAAAAACGCATAGTGCGGATAGCCCCGTTTATACTGAGAAAAATTTCGACGGTAGAATGCGGATCCAAAACGAATTCTTCGCACCAAAACCAGATTATTTACTGCAAATTCAAGGCACAAGTTTAATGGGTGCCGGCATTAAAGATGGCGATCTTCTTGCAGTGCACTGTTGTGATCACGCTGACAATGGCAAAATTATTGTCGCTCGTGTGAATAACAAAGTAATTGTTAGAAGATATTTCCGTCATGGTGAGCAAATCGAGCTAAGAGCAGAAAATTCTGATCATTCTCCTATCTACTTAAATGCCAATATGCAACCTTTGGTGATCGAAGGTGTGGGTGTGGGTGTTATTAGAACAACAAGCCTCTAATGCTTTTCAACTCTCATAAAAAAAGGCGCTTTAAGCGCCTTTTTTTTGTTCTCTTCCCCACCATCTCGCTAACGCTCGTGGCTGGGCTATTAAATGACGCCACTACCGTGGCTGTCTAATTAAATTTGTTTTTATATAATTATGCTGTTTCTAATTTTTTTGTTTTGTAACTAATTAAAGAATTATAGTCTTCAAAAGCTTGTTCTTTCTTTTCCCAATTAGAAATGGTTGGTTTCTTAACATAAGCTTCAGCTGCGTAAGCATAGACTTGGTAAAGCTTTTGTTGAACCTTGATGCGCTGCGCTATTCCTTGTTCTACTTGCTGCACGATATTCCTCGCTTCATTTGTAAATCTTGTCACTAGACCCACTTTTTCGCATCTTATTCTATTTAGGATGTAATCGCAAAGGTTCTTTAGCAAAAATCCTTCCGCTCGCGGGCGGATTTCCTACACGCGGTCGGGCACATAAGGATTGTTAGCATCATGATTGAATAATCAGTAAGTTAGGGTTTATACTAAAATAAATAAAGCCTTGGCAAGGGGAGGTGCTTTTTATGTCTAAGAAAGGAGTACCTACACCTCCTAAAAGACCTTTTTCTAAACCGCCTACAGTATTGGAAGCATTACTACGGCCCAACGATTTAAATAACCTTCGTGACAAAACACTACGAGATATACAAGACCTTCGCGATCACGATTTAGCAGCGAAACTTCGCCAACAAAATATCGCGCCAACCAATGCTCAACATAAACAACATGAAGACTTTGCCCTAAAACAAAAGATCGGCAAAGAAAATATTAATTGCGATATGAGTGAAAGTCATTTCCCACCAGGAAATGAATTAAAGTGGTTAAGAAACCTCTTGATGTTGGATGCTCAAGATCCTGATATCACCCATAACAACCGTAATGAACTCATAGAAAAAATCAGAACCATGCGCTTGGCAGATATTGAAAAAATACCACAAGGCATTCTTGCTGACACCAAAGATCAAATTGCACAACCTAAAAGAAAAATAAATGAAGCATTCACTGATAATGTCATTTCACAATTACAATTAGCAGACACAAAAACAGAATCTTCACCCATGATGATTGTTGAACTAAATTCAGCTAAAAATAAGGTTGAACCCTTAGCTATCGCTATTCTCAAAGGTGAAAATGGCATATGGCTATTAGATCCTACCCTACAACGTACTTTTGTCCTAAATAAAGATGATATGAATGGCTTGAAAAAATTGTTCACGCTTCTCTTGGAAAAAGAACATAAGGAATGCGTGGAAGGAAGAATAGTAAGAGTATTTAATAAAGAAAAATTAGTTACGAAGAATGAACAAAACTTAGAAAATCGCGCAGAACCACTTGCTCAATTACGTGATACCCAAAAGACGGCTCGCATCAATAAAAAAGAAGCAGCTATTGAAATCGAAACGCCTGAACACAAAAATAAATCAAAGCTTAAAGATAAACCTAAACCACCTACGGGTTGATGTTTAACCTCGCCGCAAAGGCGTGACAAGACCACGGTTGAGGTTTTACATTTTTAGATTTAGAAATTGTTTCAACATATCATGCCCATGTTCCGTTAAAACTGATTCGGGATGAAATTGTACACCCACCAAAGGGTATTCTTTGTGTTGAAGCGCCATGATTTCGCCTTGCTCGGTTTTTGCGCTAACGTGCAAACAGTCAGGCACACTTTCATTCTCAACTATAAGAGAGTGATAGCGGGCAACTGTTAATGGATTGGGTAGATTACTAAAAATACCTTGGCCATCATGATAGACCTTATCTGATTTACCATGCTGGGGATTTTTGGCTCTGACGACTTTGCCACCACAAACTTGGCCTATGGCTTGGTGACCTAAACAGACCCCAAGAATCGGGGTGGTTTTCATAAAGTGTTCGATGACTGCTAGTGAGATCCCTGCTTCATTAGGGGAACAAGGGCCGGGGGAGATAATAATATGACTAGGCGCCATTGATTTGATCTCCTCTATCCCTAAGGCATCATTTCGATAAACAGCCGCTTCAAACCCAAGCTCTACCACATAGCGAGACAGGTTAAAGACAAAGGAGTCGTAGTTATCAATTACTAAAATCATATACTCTTCCCAGTGTGAGCAAAAAACTTGGTTAGCTTTTGTACTTACAAAATTCAATCATGTTAACAAAGATTGTATCAACTGTTCAATTCCTTTAAATTATAAATAGGTCACAACAATAAATTGATAATATGACTCTACTAAAAAGGATTTTTATAACCATTGCTGCTAGTTTGAGCCTTTTTGGTTCTACATCTTTATTAGCAGCTCACCTGCCTATCGATGATCTCGAATCGCAAAGAAACATATATGTTCGAGCAGAACATGCCTTTAAAAAGCATGACTATGTAAATTTTGAAAAACTATCGCAGAAAATCCCCAACTATCCCCTATATCCCTATCTGGTTTATGAAGATTTAAAAAGAAAAATTAATACCAATCACTTGGTATTGGCCAACAATGACAAAATATTGCAATTTCGAAAAAATTATCCTGATTTTCCCTACCACAATGCCCTTAATACCCTGTGGTTATCCAAGCTTGCCAAAAGCAAACAATGGGCAAAATATATAGAATATTATCAACCTAACAGCAATGATGAGCTTGCTTGCAATTATCATTTTGCCCAATATGAAACAACCAAAGATAAAGCTCACTTAGAGAAAGCGAAAGATCTCTGGTTGGTAGGTTATTCTCAAAGCGCCGCTTGCGATCGTCTCTTTGCCGCCTGGGGCAAGGCTGGCGGTCTCTCCCAAAAATTAATTTGGAAACGTTTTAAATTGGCTATAGAAGCTAAAAATGAATCCTTAAGCAAACATCTCATCAAACAGATGGGGCCAAGCGAAAAATTAGCAGCCCAACAATGGTTGAAGTTATTTAAAAACCCAGCCCTTGCCCTAACAGATAAATTTCAAAGTTCACTTCAAGCCCCCGATAGAATTAAAGCCCAAATCATGACTTATGGCTTGCAGCGTCTGGCAAGAACCAGCCCTGAAACGACACTAAAATGGTGGCAAAGTAATCAATCCAAATTTAAGTTTAGTAAATTCCAAAAAGCAGCTATTTCGCGTGATATTGGCGTCTATCTTTGTCATCAACGTAGCAGCAAAGCCAATGCATGGCTCGCCTCCTTGGATGATGCTTCTATAGACAGTGTTGCAAAAGAGTGGCGTATTCGTCTTGCATTAGCCGAACAAAATTGGACTAAAGTCATCACTTTAATTGATGCCTTACCAGATAATCTCAAAGAAGATAAATGTTGGCGCTATTGGCAAGCGCGTGCTTTTGAAGCTAATGCTAACCATCAAGCAGCCACAGCAATCTACCAAAAATTAGCGCAATCACGAAACTACTACGGTTTCCTTTCTAGCTTGCGCTTAAAGCAATCGCTTTCCTTACAACACCGTGATGCCCCTATTGATCCAAACATCATGTACCGTGTTACCCAGCTTAATGCTGTCAAACGCTTTGAAGAGCTGAATCTTTTAGGAAGAGAAGCTGTGGCACGCGTTGAATGGTTCCGTGCTTTAGACAAAATGAATGAGGATGAAATTATTGCCGCGGCAAAGCTGGCACAACAACTTAACTATCATGATATCGCTATTTTCACGATGGCAAGAGCTGATTTTAGAGATGATGTTCCTTTACGTTTTCCCTTAGCACATCGCCACGAAATTGTTGATAATGCTGATAAGCATAACCTTGATCCCGCCTGGATCTTCGGTATCGCGCGTCAAGAAAGCGCCTTCTTTAATGAGGCTGTATCTCATGCAGGCGCAAGAGGTTTGCTACAATTACTACCTTCAACCGCCAAGCCATTGGCTAAAAAACATGATATTGATTATGAATCTGAGTATTCCTTACATGAACCTGAGATTAATATTCAATTAGGAACGGCTTATTTAGAACAGCTCAAAAAGCAAATGCACAACAGCACAATATTAGCGACCGCCTCCTATAACGCGGGGCCAACACGCACCTTGAAATGGCTTTGGTCAGAACCCCTTGAAGCCGACATTTGGATTGAAACTATTCCCTATAAAGAAACACGCGAATACGTTAAGAATGTACTTACCTTTACCGGCATTTATCGCCATCGCCTTGGCCACCCGCCAGCATTTGCGTTAATGATGAAACCCATTCCAGCCAAAAGGACATAAAATTCGACTATAATTTACAAAATTGAGCATCTGCTTCAAATACAACTACTCATACTAATAACAGTTGGGGATCTTGTGCAAAAGCAACCTTGGATCCGTACCCTACAGCCTCTAAAGCCCGTGCCAAGGAAAGAGCTGCTTCCTTCGCTTGATATACATCATCTGTTCCAGATTTTTAGCTTTAGCTTTCAGAGCCTAGAAGAAGCATCATCTCTTGCTGAGCATATAACCAGCTTTTATCCACTGGCCTATCAAAATCTTATTGCCTTGGGAATAAACGAACTTTTCTTAAATGCCATTGAACATGGTAATTTAGGCATTGATTATGATTTGAAAACCAGGTTAAAAGAATTAAATGCCTGGGAAACTGAAATTGCCAAAAGACTTAAAGAACCTCACAACCAATATAAATCTGTGCATGTGTGCATGGAAATCAACCCTGAATACATTATGCTGCGGATCAGCGACCAAGGTGATGGCTTTAATTGGCGAGAATATGATACAAGCAACCCCCAGAATACCAAACGTCATGGTCGGGGTTTGATAATGGCTCAAGAGATTTGTTTTGATAAACTTGAGTTTTCAGAAAAAGGTAATGAAGTATCCTGCTTAACCTACTTAGATACTAAATCTCAAAATAACTTCCGATAACAAAAGAGCGACTAATTGGAATATGATAGAACTCTATTTCAAATTCACTGTTTCTCATTAAAAATGCAAAAAGCTTTTCCTGCCAAAAAAATGATAAAGTCGGTTTGCGACGTGTGGCAACGACATTGGTTTCTTCTATAAGATAAGTAGCACTATTTAATTTTAAGGCTTCTTGGAAAACACCCGCTTTATTAGCATGATCAAGCACATCGGGTAAATCTGTTAATTGCATAAACCCATTGTGGATTATGAGCCGGCAAATGTTTTGATCAATCTTAGTTAATTCAAAACGTTTTTCTAGTTTAATATAGGGTTTGTTCTCAGTCGTAATGGATAGGATCACAACGCGCTCAGGGATCATCCTATTAATTTTTAAATATTGAATTAATGCCCCACCACTTTCATCAAAAGGATCACTCACAAAAATGGATAAACTGTCTGGCATGATG
The DNA here is from genome assembly GCA_964496435.1 of Uncultured Candidatus Berkiella sp. Taxonomy (GTDB): domain Bacteria; phylum Pseudomonadota; class Gammaproteobacteria; order Berkiellales; family Berkiellaceae; genus Berkiella. Next base: position 19,942 of record CAZBZP010000022.1, on the reverse strand, counting down.
GTGGCATTACAGGAGCGTAAATTTTCAACTGTTTCTTTGAAATCGCCCTTGGGTTTATAAAATTGCTTTCGTAAAAATTCTATTCCTCTATGCCAAGTTATCATCACTGTTGCAAAGGCGAAAGCAATAACCAAAGGAAACCAACCACCGCTGTGTATTTTAAAAATATTGGCACCAAAAAATGCCAAATCAATGGTGATGAATACGCCGGCATAAACAATAATGCTTAGTTTTGACCAGTTTAAGTGCGCATAGCAATAATAAGTGATTAAAAACGTAACTGATAACATAACCATGTTTACGGCAATGCCATAAGCGTGTGTCAATGCACTCGAACTTTGAAATATCACCACAAGTAACAAAGAGCCTAAACCAAGGAAAAAATTGATATGAGGCACATAAACCTGACCAATTTCATCTTCTGATGTTTGCACAATCCGAATACGCGGATATAAATCCAACATGACAGCCTGTTTTAACAAAGAAAAAGTAGCTGATATCACAGCTTGTGAAGCAATAATCGTGGCAAGCGTCGCTAAGATGAGTAAGGGATAAGAAAACCAGCTGGGCGCTAAAGCATAAAAGGGATTTTCGATGGCAGCAGGGTGCTTTATTAAATAAGCCCCTTGACCAAAATAGTTTAGTAATAAGCAAGGTAAAGCGACTGTAAACCAGCTTAGCCTTATTGGCAGGCGTCCAAAATGGCCCAAATCAGCATAGAGCGCTTCGCCACCGGTTACCACTAAAAAGATACTGCCCAATAACAAATAGCCTTTAAAACCATTGTTAATAAAGAACTCAAAGGCATACAAGGGATTGATAGCATTCAAGATAACAGGATTTTCTGAAATTTGAATTGCACCTAAAGTGGCAATTACGATAAACCAAGTTAATAAAATTGGCCCAAATAGGCCGCCAATTCTTGCTGTGCCATAGTGTTGACAAGCAAAGAGAATAAGTAAAATTACTATGGTAATTGGAATGGTCAGATGCGAAAGCTCAGGTTTGATGACATTGAGCCCTTCAACAGCACTGATAACTGAAATAGCAGGCGTTAGCATGCCATCACCTATTAATAAGGCTGTTCCTACAATCGCGATAACAAAAAAGAATTTATAAGCTTTGAAATCTTGCTTCTTTAATAAAGCAAGCAGGGCAAGCACACCGCCCTCCCCTTCATTGTCCACTCTTAAAATGAAAATCAAATACTTTAGAGAAACGATTAAAATCAACGACCAAAAGATAAGAGAAAGTACACCATAGATATTGCTTTGCCCTAAGCTGAGGCCTGTGATCGACTCTCGAAAGGCATACAAAGGGCTTGAGCCCAAATCGCCATAGACAATACCCAGGGCAGCTAAGGATAAAGGAAGTGTTTTTGAATTATTTTGTGTGGTCATTGTTCAAGCATAGCAACAGCCAAATCTGCCCTCAAAGCAGTGCTGAATACTTATTAGCTGTTAATTTTCCCTACCTTGAGCCTAGTAGACGCCATTAATGCGACAACACTATTGCGTCTTACCATTACAAATGCAAACTTTATAATTCTTGCCCTACATATAAATGATTGGGTATAGAAAAATGGAACAAGGTCCTTTAACTGGTTTAGAAACTCAGATGGCTAATGTGTCACTTCAAGTGAGCTATAAAGAAGACAACGACATTGATTATTTTATTTTAGAAGCAAGCGATAAAAATGCATTTGCAGAACTGTTTGAAAAGAACTATCAAAATGCTGCAAAAGAAGCTGGTGAAAAACCAACTGCCATACAATTTGCCCTTAGAGATTATTATATTGATCTTACAAAATATGATCTAAATGATATCAGCCAGATTGCATCCCTTAAGTCCAAGGTCTCTCCCTTGTTATGGATGATAAAAAATTATGATTTAAGCGCAACTGGAAATTACCCTGCATTAGGTAATTTCAGCAGAAATTTAACATTACTTACTACTATCATTCGTTATAACTTAATGATTGAAGATTACAAAAAAAATGGCATTAGCTCAGTCAAGGATAAAGATAAATACTATGATCTGCTCATGAATACCAAAGCAGAATTTACAAATATCGATATAGTTTTTTTCGTCAAAGAGGGTGAAGATAGCGTCCAGCGAAAAATAATGCAGCAATGTTTGCATCAAATTATGCGTGCTTCATGCGTATTTGATGATAATTGGATGGGCTTAAATGAATTAAATTTCCATGTTGAGCGCAAAAACAAAGCTGCAAAACTTAATCAAACATCTTACCATGCTGAGGTTATTAATAATCCAACATCTTATAGCTTTTCCGAAGTAGACAAATATTGTATTGAACAACTTATCTCAAAAATGCATCTTATTAGAAAAGGTCTTCAACCCAGAACGCAATTTCTTGTTTATGTAGATGGCATTTTCCATGCGCTGGTTCTTGATGTTTCATGGAATAAAAATAAAAATCAATTTGATATGATATGTGTTGAATCAACCAACACCATCATTCAACATTATTTTCTAGAGAATTTTTTGACAGGCTTGCTTTATAATCTCGGCGACCTCATCTATAAAGAAATGGTAATGCTCAAATATGAAATCATTGGCATATCAACTGGACTGCAAAAAAATTCGAGTAGCTGTGCTACCTATGCGCTTGCCCTTAGTGCAGAGGTAAGCAAAACTTCTTTTGCTGAACTTAAATCATTAAAAGATATACCTCAACCTAAATTTTATAATAAAGATGGCCTTAGCGAATTAGAAAATTTGAAAATCCTCTGGCGCCCCGTAACCGCACTTGGTACAAAAGTAGTTTTAATGGGCCAATCCTTTACTGAAATGGAAGCTAATTTAAAAGTACTCCTTCCTCAAAAACCCCAAGAAATAAAAAGCTTAATCAACATGGTTAAAACAGACTACCAACTCCCTGGCAAAGAGGAACAAAAATCATATATTACTTATCGACGTGAAGCCCTGCGACTAAAAACCCAGAATGATCCTTTTGCGGGTTTATCCATAGAGTACATTTGCCAAAAGACAAATTCATCATCTTCCGATCTCGCCTTGCGAAAAAGAGCTCTCGGCGGTCCTAAACGTGAATTCGACTATTTGCTCACACATTTACCTACAGAAGATATTCATAAGAAAGGGACGCAGTCTCAACAAAATGCTTTGCACTATGCTTATAAAGGTAATAAAGGGGCGCGTGCTCAATTATTAATAAGCAAAGGCGTTGATAGTAAAGCCAAAGATAAAGATGGCAAAACACCAAGTGATTATAAGAAAGCAATTGTCAGAGTTTAATGTTAGAGAGGTTGCGCCGCTTTCGCGGCGTAACACATACTTTCTTTTGATTAAAAATCAGCTATTAAATCTTCCAAGTCTTGCCTGAATGCAGTAACGCTTCTAGGGAGGCATTGGGATGATTTTCTTGCGATTGCGCCACTTGCTCTGCTACCTCTTGTTCATAGGTAGGGCGTTCAATGGCTCTGAATATGCCAACCGGCACAGGAAAGTCAGGATGGGTTAACTCATTGAGCTTCATGGCCATGGCAACTGAAGGCTCATTTTGATGCACGTAAACACGTGATTGGGCATCATTTTCATCCATGGAAATCACTTCAAAGTCATTGCCATTAAAGCTTAAGCCTTTCTCGCTATTAGCACCAAAGACTAAGGGACTGCCTGGCTCGATGGTGACGGTATTGTTCGCGCGCACACTTCTATCACTGATAGAAGTAAAAGCACCATCATTGAATACGTTACAGTTTTGATAAATTTCAACGAAGGATGTGCCTTTATGTAAAGCTGCTTCTTTGAGCACCCATTGCAAATGCTTGCTATCAACATCAATACTTCTGGCAACAAAACTACAACCTGCAGCGAGGGCTAAATGCACAGGATCAAAAGGATGATCAAGTGAGCCCATTGGAGTGGTCTTCGTCTTTTTACCTTTTTCAGAGGTAGGCGAATATTGGCCTTTGGTTAAACCATAAATGCGGTTATTAAATAACAATACAGTGACATCGACATTACGACGCATTAGATGCAATAAATGATTGGTACCAATACTTAAACCATCACCATCGCCTGTTATTACCCAAACGGATAATTCAGGGCGTGCTATCTTCAAACCCGTCGCAATTGTTGGCGCACGGCCATGAATAGTGTGAAAACCAAAGGTATTCATATAATAAGGGAAACGGCTTGAGCAACCGATGCCGGAAACAAAAACCGTGTTTTCTCTTTTAATACCCAGTTCAGGCAATACTTTTTGTACACTGGCTAATATCGCATAATCACCACAGCCAGGACACCAACGCACTTCTTGATCGCTAACAAAGTCATCGCGGCTTAAAGGTTCATTATTTTCTTGCAAGTCGACAGCAATAGACATGTGGCTTAATTCTCCAAATAAGGCGAAAGGCGCGCCATTAATTCAGCAACACCAAATGGTTTGCCTTCTACTTTGTTAATGCCCTTGGCATCTACTAAGAACTGCGCGCGCAGTAAATGGCATAGTTGTCCCTTATTGAGCTCAACCACCACCACATGATCAAAGGCTTTGAGCAGCTCAGCGACTTCTGCTTGCAAAGGATATAAATAACGCAGGTGAACAGCGCTAATGGCATGTCCTTTTTCGCGAAGTGCTTCAACGGCAGAGCGAATTGCACCATAAGTGCCACCCCAGCCTATTACCAGCACTTTACCTTTTTTCTCACCTAAGACTTCAAGAGCAGGTAAGTCTTTAGCAATGCCTGCAATCTTGGCAGCACGTATATCCACCATCTTTTGATGATTTTGTGGATCATAGCTGATGTTGCCTGTCTCATGTTGCTTTTCCAAGCCACCGATACGATGCTCTAAACCTGCTGTGCCTGGAATGGCCCAAGGTCTTGAAAGTGTTTCATCATCTCTGGCATAAGGTAAAAAGCCTTCTTTTTCTTCATGATGAGCGATGTTGAATGTGGGTAATTGTGAAAGCGATGGAATTTTCCATGGCTCAGCACTGTTAGCAAGATAAGCATCACTCAGCAAAATTACCGGCGTCATGTATTTGGTTGCAATTCGAAACGCTTCTAAGACCATGTAAAAGCAATCACCTGGGGTGCTTGGTGCAAGCACGGGAAGGGGACATTCTCCATGGCGGCCAAACATAGCCGTGAGCAAATCTGATTGTTCTACTTTGGTTGGCATCCCTGTTGAAGGGCCAGCACGTTGCACGTCAACAACCACGACCGGTAATTCAGTCATTACTGCTAAACCTAAAGCTTCGCTTTTTAAATCCATGCCTGGACCACTGGTGGTTGTGATGGCTAATGAACCACCATAAGCTGCACCAATGCTAGCACCCATTGCCGCAATTTCATCTTCAGCTTGAAAAGTTTTAACGCCAAAGTGAGAAAACTTGGCTAAGAAATGCAAAATATCTGAAGCAGGTGTAATCGGGTATCCTGATACCACTAAAGATTTTTTGGCTTGGTAGGCTGCAGCAACACAACCCCATGCTAAGGCATGATTACCGGTGATTTGACGATACTCACCTTTGGGTAACTTGGCCGCTTTAACTGTGTAATGCTCAGCAAATAATTCTGCGGTGATGGCATAATGATATCCCGCACGCAAGGCGATGATATTAGCATTAGCGACTTCAGGGCTTTCTTTAAAGCGCTCGTTGATCCACGCTTTGGTATCTTCTAAATCACGATGATACAACCAATAAACCACACCTAAAGCAAACATGTTTTTACATTTACGTGCGCCAGAGCGTGAGATCTCAACTTCTTCTAAAGCTTTGAGAGTTAAGGATGTCATCGGCAAGCGGATAACACGAAAGGCTTCTAAGGCCTGCGATGTTAAAGGATTTTCGCTTATGCCTGCTTTCTTAAATTCTTTATCGTTAAATTTGTCTTCATCGACAATTAAGATCCCACCTCTCTTCAAGGTGTTCTGGGTAACTTTGAGCGCAGCCGGGTTCATGGCAACAAGTACATCGTAGTTGTCCCCTGGCGTGTGAATATCACGCTCAGAGAAACTCAGCTGAAAACCCGAAACCCCTGGTAAGGTCCCTTGGGGTGCCCTTATCTCAGCGGGAAAGTCGGGGTAGGTTCGAACATCATTGCCTAAGGTGGCGCAGGATTGGGTGAACTGCATACCAGCAAGCTGCATCCCATCTCCTGAGTCACCCGCAAAATGGATAACAACGGTTTCAAGGGGGATCCGCTTCACGGTAATAGGGATTTGTGTTGTAAAACTATCAATATCTGACATCTGAATGTGCCTACACGCTAATTAGCCATCGATTATATCATGAACTAGAAGGGGAAATGTCTCGTGAGGCATGATATCTTATTGTGAATATACGTCAATTGTCTTTTGTGAGTTACTCAACTTTTGCAGGGAGGCATCATGCGCAGGGTCATATTTAATCAAAAAGGCGGTGTTGGTAAATCAACCATTACCTGTAACCTTGCTGCTATCAGTGCCGATAAGGGTTTTAAAACTTTGGTGGTCGATCTTGATCCCCAATCCAACTCAACGCAATACCTGCTAGGCAGAAATGCCTCCAATTTCTTACCTACTGTTGCTGACTACTTCGAGGATGTGCTTAATTTCCGCTTTAGCGCCAGCAAAGCAAATCAGTATGTACATGCAACCTCATTTAAAAATTTATTCATCTTGCCTGCCTCACCTAGTTTAGAGCCACTGCTCAATAAACTTGAGAACCGCAATAAAATTTACAAGCTGAGAAGCCTGTTTGACAAGTTAGATGACTTTGATAATATCTTTATTGATACCCCACCGGCCATGAATTATTTTACGCAGTCTGCCTTGATTGCCACCGACACTTGCTTGATACCTTTCGATTGTGATCTCTTCTCTCGTAATGCGATATATCACCTTTTTCGAGGGGTCACAGAGATCCGTGAAAAATATAATGCAAACTTACGTGTCGAAGGCGTGATTGTGAACCAATTTCAACCCAGTGCTGCTTTACCTAAACGCTTGGTTGAAGAATTATCCAATGAAGGGTTACCTATTATTTCTACCTTTCTCACCTCTTCCATTAAAATTAAAGAGTCACATGATGTGACTTTACCTATGATTCACTTTGCGAGAAATCATAAAGTCACCAATGAGTTTTTAAGAATATTCCAAGCGCTGCAAACCAATGAAATCACACAACCTGATGCGTTCAGGACCGTTGATTTTAGCGATAAAATGAATGCGGATACACAAGAGCTTATTCACGAATTAGATGAAGCGACCGAAAGTTAAAATTCCTGAAAAAATTTTTCATTTAGTATTATCAACTGAATCGCTTTCTGATAGCATGCGAACTTATTTTATGTCGCTATTTTGACGACTCACTAATAGGAAGACGCATGTTAAATCAATTCGAACTCTCCCAAACACAAAGCAGAGAATATACAGCAGAAGAACAAGCCTTATTTTTAAGTGTTAAAGCAGCTCGTGACTACTACAGCAAACAAAAAAAATATAATGAATTAAGCGATGAGCAAAAAGGTCGTTATCAGAAATGGCTCTTAAATACTGAAGCAGCTCAAGAAAGAGCAACGACAACTGCAGAGCCAATGACGATAAATACTAAACTGTATACTTTCTAAAAAAAAAAGCCATCTTAACGATGGCTTTTTTCTATGCTTGGCTTTCAATAACAAAATAGCCTTTCTTTACTTGGTATATCGCATCATCTGCACCATTTTCATAACCTAAGCAAAAAGTTAAACCAGCAACAGCGCCAGCAATGGGATAACCGAAACAAGCCCCAAAAATGCTACCCATAAAAACTAGGCCTGTATAAGCCAATAAAGGTAATTGTACTCTTTGCGCGCCACCAGAAACATTCATCTGCTCATTCAAAGATAATTCAATCATGTGTAAGTCCTTCAATTTTCGGCATGAAAATGAAATTATATCAAAAAAGCTGCATAGAATGACAAGTTATAATTGAATAAAAACACAATAAAACTGCGGATATTCTAATCAGTAACTACACATTATTTTAATACTCATATAATAGTTGTTGAAAGGGCTATTAAAGGCGTCTATTTTCTGAGTAATTCATAGAAAGACTTAAGGAAGACCTATGCCTAAAGCCACAGTAACACCTGCCAAAACACTGTTAAACCCTAACGATCATTTATTGATTATGATTGATTTTCAATCGCAAATGGCATTTGCCACGAAATCAATTGATGGCATTGTATTACGCAATAATGCAGCCTTAGTTGCCAATGCGGCAAAAGAATTTAAAGCTTCCACTATTTTAACGACTGTCGCTGAAAAAACGTTCTCAGGCCCTATGTTTAGCGAAATTACCCAGGCCTTTGCTGGTGTCAAAATGATTGATCGCAGCACTATGAATTCGTGGGAAGATGCGCATGTAATTGAAGCTGTGAATGCCATGGATAAAAATAAAATTGTTCTGTGTGGATTATGGACCAGCGTATGTATCGTTGGCCCTGCGCTCTCTGCACTTGAGCAAGGTTTTGAGGTTTATGTGATTACAGATGCCTGCGGCGATGTCAGTGAAGAGGCGCACGAAAGAGCTGTAGAAAGAATGGTGCAACAAGGTGCGCGCCCCATGACTGCTTTACAGTATCTCCTTGAGCTACAGCGTGACTGGGCGCGCAGCCAAACCTATGATCAAACCGTTAGCAATGCCATTAAATTTGGTGGCAGTTATGGTTTAGGGCTTATCTATGCAAAAACAATGTTTGGTGCACATGAAGGAAAATAAAATGAGAAAATTATCCGTATGCCTTGTTAGCACATTGCTTTTATGTTCACCCTGCCTGTATGCCGCAAAGCCTGTTTTAGAATGGGACACGCAACAGTTTGTAGATGCTTTAAATAAAAAAGCAGGCAAACCCATTTTTAGTATGACACCTGTTGATGCAAGAAAAGTGTTAAGCGATGCACAAGCATCCCCTGGAGATTTGGAGCCTGCTCAGATTGAAGAAAAAACCATTGATACAGATGCGGGCAAAGTGCCACTCCATATTGTTCGCCCTAAAAACGCGACAGGCCCCTTGCCTGTTGTGATGTATTTCCATGGCGGCGGTTGGGTATTAGGGGATTTTAAAACACATCAGCGTCTTTTGCATGAACTCGCTAATGGCGCTAATGCGGCCATTGTGTTTGTTGATTATACCCCTGCCCCTGAAGCAAAATACCCTACCCAAATTAATCAAGCTTATGCGGCCACACAATGGATTGCACAAAATGGACAATCCTTAAATCTCAACACAAGTAAAATGGCCGTTGCAGGTGATAGCGTTGGTGGCAACATGGCCATTGCCGTTACTTTATTAGCAAAGGAACATAAAACACCCAAAATTGATTTTCAAGTGTTGTTCTATCCTGTTACGGATGCCAAATTTGACAATGAGAGTTACAAACTATTTGAAAATGGCCCCTGGCTAACCAAAAAGGCTATGCAATGGTTTTGGGATCAATACCTCCCCAATGAGGCTGCCGCTAAAAAAATAACGGCTTCGCCCTTACAAGCTTCCATTAAGGAATTAGAAGGTTTACCACCCGCCTTGGTTATTACCGATCAAAACGATGTGTTGCGTGATGAAGGTGAAGCCTATGCAAATAAATTAATGCAAGCAGGTGTGCCTGTTACTGCAACACGTTACCTTGGCACCTTGCATGATTTTGTAATGCTAAATGCCCTAGCCAAAACACCAGCGGCACGAAGTGCCATTGGGCAAGCAAGCAGAATGTTATGGTGGACCTTTTACCAAGACACTATTGTAAAAGATAAAAAGCCTTAAGGAGTTTGTATGGCAGCAGCGGTTATATACTACAATGGCCAATTTGAAGGTTTTGGCACCTTTGGCAAGAAGATAACGGCTGTTGCTATTGAACATAAGAGGTTTATTCGTTTTGGTTCTGATAATGAAATTAGACAATTAGCTAACGATAAAACCATCTTAATCGATTTAAAAGGAAAGTTGGTTATTCCGGGCTTGAATGATTCCCACATTCATCTTATCCGCGGTGGTTTAAGTTTTAACATGGAATTGCGTTGGGATGGCTTAAGCTCATTAAGTGATGCCCTTGGCTTGTTAAAAGAGCAAGCACGCAGAACGCCTCCTCCACAATGGGTGCGGGTTGTGGGCGGATGGACAGAGTTTCAATTTAAAGAAAAACGCATGCCAACTTTGGCAGAAATTAATGCTGTTTCAAATGAAACACCGGTCTTCATTTTACATTTATATGATAGAGCCTTGCTGAATAAGGCCGCATTACATGCTATTGGTTATGATAAAAACACGCCCGAGATGCCAGGCACAAAAATTGAGCGAGATAGCGAGGGCAATCCCACGGGCATGTTGATTGCCCATCCCAATGCCATTATTCTATACTCTGCTTTGGCCATGGGGCCCAAGTTAAGCGAGCAAGATCAAATCAATTCGACTTTACATTTTATGCGCGAGTTAAATAGACTCGGCATTACCAGTGTTTGCGATGCCGGTGGTGGTTTTCAGCGTTACCCAGATGATTATCAAATAATCGAAAAATTAAATCAGGAAAATAAACTCACCATTCGCATTGCCTATCATTTATTCACCCAAAAGCCGAACGAAGAATTAGCAGATTTTGAGCATTGGACTAAGACTTCCCAATACGCGCAAGGCAATGATTATTATCGCCATAATGGTGCTGGTGAAATGCTGGTGTTTTCTGCTGCTGACTTTGAAGATTTTCTGCAACCGCGACCCGATTTACCAGAAAAAATGGAAAGCCAATTAGAGCCGGTGGTGCAATTGTTAGCACAAAGCAAATGGCCCTTTCGTTTGCATGCTACCTATGATGAATCAATTAAGCGCGCCTTAACGGTTTATGAAAAAATACATCAGCAAACCCCTATAGATAAGCTGCATTGGTTCTTTGATCATGCTGAAACCATATCAGATGCATCTATAGAAAGAGTCCGAAAATTGGGCGGCGGAATTGCTATTCAAAATCGCATGGCATTTCAAGGTGAATACTTTTTAGAACGCTATGGCAAAGAAAAGACTTTGCGTTCGCCACCCCTTAACAAAATTCTTGAAGCTGGGATCCCAGTAGGCATGGGTACGGATGCAACGAGGGTGTCTAGTTACAATCCTTGGTTGTGTTTATATTGGCTTACAACCGGGCGCTCCATTGGGCATACCCAACTTTATGATGAAAGCAATATATTATCCCGGGAAAAAGCGTTAGAACTTTATACCCGCGGCAGTGCCTGGTTTTCAAATGAAATGGATAAAAAGGGCTCCTTTATTGAAAATCAATTAGCGGATTTTGCTGTGCTTTCTAAAAACTACTTTAGTGTTCCAGATGAGGAAATAAAAGATCTATATGCTGTGCTCACCGTGGTGGGAGGTGAAGTGGTCCATGGCAGCGATGAGTTTTCCCATCTCAATCCTGCTCTACCTGAGGTAAGCCCTGATTGGTCCCCTATTAAGCTCTATGGCACTTATGGCGGGAATAAAATTATTGTTAGTCATCAGGCATGTAATCATCATTCAGCTACTCACCCCATCAGCCACTATCTGCATATCGATAGTTATCATCACCTGCTAGGCTGCTACTGCTGGGTTTAAATGCTACAATTTTTTATCTGTTCTATATAAATTATGTTAACTTGCTTTAATCGGTGTGCTATGCAGAAAAATTATATTATCAGGGAAGCAACCAATGATGATGTCCCCCATGTATTCGAAATGGCCAAAGCCTTAGCCCACATGCAGGATTTGCTCCACCGCTTTTGTGTTACACCAGCTTCTCTAATGCAGATGTTAAATGAAACCCCTAAAACTACCTACACGATAGTAGTTGAACAGAACAAAGAAATTCTTGGATTTGCTATGTATACGCTTATCAAAAATAACCGTCTCTATCACAACGGTTATGCGATGTATATTGATGAACTTTATGTATTAGAGCAAGCAAGAGGCCAAGGCATTGGTAAAGATCTCTTTAAATACATAGCAGATATTGCAACACAAAATAACTGTAATCGTTTAGAATGGTGGGTTGAAAAAGATAATAAGCCCGCTCACGTATTTTATAACAACTTAGGCGCACGCGCGCTTGATGAATTTATCACCTATCGTCTACAAGATCCGCAGTTAACAGAATTTGTTGATGCCCCGTAGGGTTAATTGACTCTAGAAAAATGTACAGGAGTTAAAAACTGTGCACTTATGTATACTCATTCCAGTTTGCATTTAGGCAACGATTCATAGAATAAATAAAATGAAATGAGTTTGCAGGAGGCAATTATGTTGAAAGGCTATGATTTCAAATACGCGGCTCTTCAAGGTGGCGGCGCTAAAGGTGAAGGGCATATCGGTGTTCTACGCGGATTAAAGCGACTTGGTTTATATGATCATTTTGAAGCAATCTCTGGTGCATCAGCTGGCGCTATAAATTCCTTGATCTGGGCAACCGGCTGGAGCATGGAAAAAATTGAAGCCTTTACCAAAGATTTAGATTTTGGCAACCTAGCAACCGGCGGGGCCTGGGATAAAGTTAAAGTTCCTTACACTGAACACTATTATTTTGGCTTGTTTCATGCAACAGAGTTTTACAACTTATTCAAGAAAGTCATTAAAGAAGTAAGTGGCAATGAAAACTGCTCCTTTAGAGAATGGCATGATCTAATAAGCCAAAAACCAGAATTAAAAGACATCTCCGTACAAGCATTTAACAACAATACCGGCATGAATGAAACCTTTGCCTGGGATACAATACATGCAGATGTACCAATAGCTGATGCGCTTCGCGCTTCCATGGCTTTCCCCGTTGTGTTTACGCCTTGGCCAATAGGCACATTTACTTATAAAGAAAACGGGACAAAAAAATCAGCGCCACTTTATTATTCTGATGGCGGCATTCAAAAGAATTGTCCTTATGATGTCTTTCAAAAGAAACCTGGTGAATTTAATCCTCAAGTGTTGAGTGTTAAGCTAGGCTCCTTCGAAAGAATTAAATATATTGATAAAGGCATTCCCTTACAACCCAAACCCAAAACAACTGCTTTACAAATTCACTTAGCCCAATTTGAAGGTGCATTAGACGCACAAGACGCTTTATTTAAGGACACGGCTTATGAGGAAAATGCCATCTATGTTGACACATTAAATGTTGGCACCTTAGATTTTAATTTAAGCCAAGAGCAAAAAGAAGCACTGCAAGCCTCTGGTGAATATAGTGTTATCCGCTTTTTCTATAAACTCGACCCACAATTGGTTGCCTCAAAATATGATAAGGAAACCTTAGATATATTAAAAGAAGCGAGATTCCCCATTTGCTTTACAGAGTTGATGCAAAAGCATGCATTACCTGAAGATTTCTTAAGTGCACAAGCCAAACCAAGCAAAGTTTCTTCTTCAAATGCAGCTGAAAATTTAGGCGAAAATATTGTTTCTTTAAGCGATCATAAACAGAAAAAACAATCTTATACGCCTTTGTTTCATCAGTGGAGCCGAAATACTTCGCTGCGCAGTGAATGTAAGCGATTAAATGATTTGGAAGCAAAGCATTGCCATAAAGAGGAAAAGAAAAAAGCAAAAACCGCAGTGTAATTGTTAAGAAAGCAATAACGAACCACGAACACCTGTTCGTGGTTCTACACGTTTTTTGAAGCCATCCCCAGCCCTATCGAACTAATCTTCCCTATAGATTGTCCTACTAATCAAAAGCAAAGTATTTGTTTAGATTGTGGGTGGTTTATGACGACAAAAGCACTTCAAAATCCGGGTACTGGCAAATATAATATTGCAGATTACTTTGGTCCCTGGTCACCTGATGCGCTTAAACATATATTCAGTAAAATCGACTACAACATCGATGAAACAGAACTAAAAAAACTTGGCGTTACCAAAGAACAATATCTACAACACCCCACCACCTCCATCAGTATTTCTCAGCTCCTTTTAGAGATCTCTCTTTTAGGCCAAGTAGAAAATGAAAAAATCACCAACGAAAAAGAACGCTTCACTCAAAATAAATTGAATTTCCTTATCGCTCGCGCCATTAACAAAGCCTTGGGCGATGAAGCCATGTCGATGTTTGTGCGAAGAGAACATTTAAAAGAAGCGATGCAAGCCTATAGGCAATATATCAAGGCAATTTCTGAAGAAAACTATCGCCGAATGATTGAGGCCACAGAAAAAGAAAGATTAGAAATGGAAGAAAAGATGAAGATGATTTATGAGGCAGAGATAATGGATTTGGCCCTGAATCATCAAGAAATTATTCATCATCATGAAGCAAAAATAAAACAGCATGAAGAAAAAATTGAATCACTTAAAGATGATTATGTGAATTTCGTTGAAGAGCATAAAGAAGAATATTTAAAAGCCTACGATGATGCCTTTGCAAAATCACCTGCTAATGATCTTTGGAAAGCATTAACTGATCAACAACGCCTAGATTTCGTTAAAAATGTTGAAAGAGAAGAATTGCACACCTCAACTGAAATTGCACACTTGGAAGCATTGAAAGGAAAATGCACGCAAGATAATAAGGAAGTTAAGTCTCAGATGGATAAAATGCGCTCAGAAACTGAAGCAAAAATAGCCGCACAATTAAAATCTTCTGGAAATGGAAAATTCAGCACCTTTCCTAATCAACATGAAATTAAACGGTTAGCAGAAAGAGAACTTAAACAAAATCCTGAATACCAAAAGCTCGAACAAACCTTTAAGAAAAACAACGACAATCATAGCAAATATGATAATGAACAAAGAACTTTAAAATCTGATGAACACAAAGCTAAAACCCAATACCAAGCTATGGAGCAAGTTGCCGGCAAGGAAAAAGCAGATGAATTCAAAGCCAAAGGCGGTTTTGTTAATGTGGAGTTAGGCGCAGAATTAAAACAAGCAAAACAAGAAACGCATGAAAAAGTTGTTGTGGAAAAAATGGGTAAACATGAAAGCCGTGAAACTATAGAGTTTAGAGATCTTAAAAATAATCGAACAGAATTATTTTCAGAGAAAGATTGTGGCATGCCTATAAAACAAATCACAAATAAGAGTTTATCCTGGTAATTTTTATCTCTTTTTAATCACGCCGATTTTCTATGTACTGCTACCTCAGCGCGACCATTTGTATTGATCTTAAGTGGATATCTTGTATAATCATCAGTTGACTACATTACTAGACTCTACTTTCATTTAGGAGTAAATACACATGGCAATAACCGGCCCTGAAGATGTACCAGTTTTACTTAGTAAATATACTAAAACAGAACGCCATCTCTATATGGCTCTTTCGCATGCTAAAGAAGATGAAGATGCAGATAAAGAAGCTCTAATTAAGCGACAAATAACAGATGCAAATATTCCTGATTTCATCAATAGATATCTCATGTTTGCTCAAGATCTTTACGCTATTAGTCAGTATATACAAGAAAATAACGCTGTAATTAAATTTCATGAAGCTAAAATTGTGCAACATGACGCTAATATACGAGATTTGACTGCAGAATACATGGCGCAATACGATGAAATGCCTGATGCTTTCAATGCCGTTTATGTAGAAGGAATGCACGCATCTTCTTCTAGCCCTAGCCATTTAGAATCTATCAACTCACCTTCCCCAACCTATACACCAGCAAAGCAAGCTCAACAAGAACCTAAACAACCCCCACGCACCTTTGCACTTAACGTTGGAAAAGACGGTAAAGCAAATGCTATGAGAAAAAGTAAAAAAGAAGGGTCTTGCACTATTTTCTAATTCCTTTTGTAGGATTACTCAGCGATTACATTAATCGCTGAGCCTACACCCATTTTGTCTTAAGCCTGATACCTTTGGACTGAGATCAGGACTCCAGAAGTGTAATAAAATCATCGATTTATTTATAATACGGCTTAAGCACAAAATCCTATGTGGCCTTAAAACGCTCACACTCACGTTAATTTTCTTTATGTGCAGTATCTTACTTATTTAATTGGGGGCTCCATGTCTGTTGGCAAGAAAATTCAATCCTTCTTTGAACATCATAAAAAGAAACAGCCCATAACGCTTGATGCGCAGCCTCTAACGCCTGAGCAAATGATCCCCACCCAAATACATATTCATGTCACTGGCGATGAAGGAACAGGCCGAGCAAGCTTTGTTTTAAATTATATGGAAGAATTACCCAAAGAAGGCGCTTATATACTCAAAGCAGATTCTTTTGAAGTAGATAATGAGGCCTATTACAAGCATACTGATTTAAAGCTAGCAAATAAGGATATTAATCTCACTTTTAGCATCAAGAAAGATAGAACCAACCCCTTTCATGGTGTTGCCAATAAAGCACAAAAGAATTGTGATATTGCTATTATTATGGTTGATCTCTGTAGTCGAGATAGCTTTGAAAATGCCCAAAGATGGTATCAAGAATTACAAAGAGATCTCAAAGAAAATGCCCACGTCGCTCTTGTTGCAAACAAATCAGATAGCGCTCAACAAGCCGTAAAGACCTCTGAAATTCAAGAATTAGCACAGTTGCTTGATTGTGAGTTTTACCTAGCAAGCGCTTTAAGAGAAAATGTAAGTAATATTGTTCATCAAATGGTGCTTAATGCTGTAAATCATAAAATTGCGACAATTACTTTAGCATCCGCCTCTGATAAACCTACCTTCTCCATTTCAGATATCAGCAAAACACAACCCAGCTTTGCCAAACCAAAAAAATAATGCTTCTCATCATGCGGATCTCTACAAGATCCGCATCGATTTTGCCAAAAACCAACACATAATCCGCATAAAAAAGCAGCAGTTTGAAGTTATAACAGTAACATATTTTATTGACTTTTAAAGTCGCGAACTGTAATCTGCCTAACATATATCAAAAAACAAGTTGGAGCGCTCAGTGAAAGTATTAAATTCAAATGAAACATTGGCTGTTAGTGGTGGTATTGTCGTTCCCTTTATTGCTGGTGCTGCTGTTGGTGGATTCACCGTTGATGCACTGCATGGCGGCGTTTGCCTAGGTATTTCACAGGTTACTTGGAGCGCTACCCAAACAGTTTTTGCCTATGGCGTCTATAAAACAGTCCAAACCTACAATTATTTGTTTCCTAGCACCAAAACAGAGCCTGTAACAACCTTCATTCCTGTTACAGCTGAGTAATCTTAAACAAGCTATAAATACCCCCAGATTGGCCTATATTTGGGGGTTTTTTGGCTGAAATATTGAACTTTTACACACCCTCCCCCCGCCTAATCTAAATCGAGAATTGAAATTTTAGAATAACGTGTAAAATCACCTTTATCTATTTAAAACCCTGAGGTTTGAAATGTTAAAAAGTGAAGTTTCCGTAGCTGTACAACTGCTAAAACAATATAGCCAAAATGAAGTTTCCAAAAGCCTAATAGCTGATATTCAAGCTCACATGAAGGAAGTCTCTCAAGACATTCAAGCACAAATTGCCATTAAAAGAGCTGAGCAAGATAAACTTTATACTCAACTTGGTCAGAACAGAGAAAGTGCAATGGATTGGAATGAAATTGCCAAGACCATTCAAATTTACAATAAATTAAAACGGGTTTATGAAGAAAAATTCAAAACCAAAGGTGGCACAGAAAAGATTATAGAAGAATATATCGATTACTTGGTAACAGCCACCCAAGAACCTTTAAGCAAATCCGACAAAGTAAAAAGACAATATAATGATAAAGATCCTGAAGATATTCGTGTCTATAAATCTGCTTTAAGAGCTTTATTAGATGATGCACCTGGCTCTCGATTTGGCAGCTGTTTACATCCCGATGCCCAACCTATTTATGCTTTAGGCAATCAATTATCTGCAAGAGATATTTTATCCTTTTTTATACTGGCTGCCATGGACGACAACATGGCCTTAACGCCTGAACTTGAAGACAATCGTGCACAATGTGTAGTTGAAGAAATATTGAACCTGACTTCAAATATTGCTGATATACGCCGTGCACACAATGCTATTGGTGACATGCGAAGCGCTGATGATACTGTAGATGAACCATCTTGTTTCCCAGGCGTCATTGGCAGAATTGGTAATATGCATCTTCATAATCCGGCTTCTGGAACAGATGATCTTATCTCGCCATCTGAACACTTTAAAAGAAAAACACAAGCCTTCTTCATTAATGAGTTTCAAGAGCTCACCGCTTCAGATCAATTTAACATTATTAATGGTATCTATTATCAAATCTATATGTTTGAAAAGGATGAAGATAACCGGACTTTAGATAATTTTATTAAAAGCATTTTAACTGAAGAAAGCCTGCAAAGGTTTATCAAAGAACTAGAGTTCGAATTCGGCCTCTTAGATGAAGATCACCTTAAAATGGCTGTACTCACTTATTTAAAAGAGATACTACAATCTAACATTCAAATTGAGCAATCCTTATTACATCGTTTAGAAGAAATTGCCAATGACAATCTGGTTGAAGCAGTGAAGGTTTCAATTGAAGATGAACTTGCCAATGAACATGAAGTTCTTGAATCTATGGTTCAGTTTAGAGATTTATTTGGGCACTTTGATGCTGTTAGAGAAGATTTGGCAGCTTTTAAAAAAGACAAACCTACAGACTTTAAAGAATTATCTTCAATGGAAGAAAAATGGGAAGTGATGAAAGATAACTTTGTTACATTATTAAAAAAACAAGAAGCAACAGCCAAAGTTATTAGAGATTCTGCAAACGGTAAATTAAGTGCCTCTTTGAAAAAATTTGAAGATATTTATGAAAGAAACAGAGGCGCTCATATAGACATATTGAGTGATAAAAAAAGAGGAAAGGTTGAGTTTTACCCTTTTTGGTATTTAAAAATCAGATTAAAATTCGAAGATGTGGAATCAAAGTGCGAGCATGAAGCTTTGCATATTTCAAAGTTTTTGAAAAATTCAAGAATTGAACTACTACTAAAAGAATTTGATAAATTCATCCTCAAAAACAAACTGGCCTCTACCAAGGAAATTGCGACAAATGCACCTGCAGCACTCGTGGAAGATCTCCTCTGGAAATTTAATGCTGAATTGGTTACACAAAATATAAAACCGATTTCGGTGGAGATAAAAGAAAGCATTCGCAGATTATTACTAGACCCAGCAGCAATAGATAAGGCACACATCAGCTTACCACCATCTTTAGCATCCATAAGAGACAAAATAGCCATGCAACAGCATATACAAGGCAAGGAGGCTGCCTTAAACCCTATTCAAAGAAGAAAGCTCCAATTAATTGCTTTGGAAAAGCATCGTTTAGGTAAAATGCCAAATCTTATGGGTGAATTTGAAGTACAAAAGGCTCAACATTATATGATGACTCAAGCGGACACAGTAGAAAGATTAGGTTTAAAGGATTATCTTGCACCTGGTGTTGTCGTCAAAATTGAAAGGGTCAACACAGATCCTGCTGTCGTTTCCTTTACAACGCCTTTTGACTCAAAAGAAGTTTCCAAAAAGAAATGCAAAATATCTATTGCAACATTAAGAGACTATGCGAATCATGATAAGCGTTTAAGAGCTGAATTAGCGCATGAAGCAGATATTTTGTTAAGAAGATTTTCGGATTTAAGTGCCATAACTGGCCCTGACGCTAGCTCCTTTAGCTATTTGTTTTTAGATCAATTATCAAAACATAAGCAAAGTGATCCGATGTTTTATCAGTTAGTCCTTCAAAATCAGAGCGAGAATGATTTAAATACGCTTTTAGATATTTTAGACACTTATCCTGAAGATCATCAATACAAAAACATGATAGAAACCATAGAGACTTCACTATCATTTTTAAGCAATGATAGTGAATTTATAAAGCCTAATGTAACGCAACGTTTATTAGAAGAAGAAATACAAAAGATTTACATTCGCAAAAAGAAGGTGTCATTAGGGAGCATGATGCTTTAATTCTCGAGACTGTAAAAAAGATTGTGTAACTGCTTATTCTTGATTAACCTAGGGCGCGG
>CAZBZP010000021.1:0-56098 GCA_964496435.1 Uncultured Candidatus Berkiella sp. | reverse complement strand
CCTTCCCCTTAAGTTGTGCCCAGCTTCATTGTACTTAAGTTAGAGCATAGGGTGATAATATCTTCCTCCTTGCATGCGTTATTCAACGTCGTTTCCAAAGGCATTTTCTTAAACTCATAAGATAAGGTTATTCTTTTTGGATTATGTTGCATTTCATGGGTTTCAGAACTTTGTGAATCTTTAGATGAGTCCGCGCTTTCCCTACCAAAATTTTTCAATGTTTTTTCAAACTTTAGCATTATATCAACAGTAGAATGCAATGCATTGCCATCTTGATTAGACGAGGCGGCGGTATATTCTCTAAATTGAGAGATAAAATCATAAAATTCCTGTTCATTAGATAAAACGGCGACACCCCATTGCAAGTTGATTAAAAATTGTTTCTCAATTTCAACTAAGGTTTTGCTTTCCAGATAGCCGCCCATCGCTATTAATAAAAGTACGTTAATATGTGTTACTTCTTCCTCTTTCATAAAGCAGCTTGAATTAATTAATATTTTGCGAAAGTGAAGAGAAATAAGCTCTGGAGCTATTTTTCTTTGCTTAATCAATTTTATTAATTCTCTTAAAGGGGCAAGTTCCTTAACATCTTTTTTATCGTTTAATAAATTATCTAAGACATTAATTCTTGATATGTATGCATTTATGAAATGATAGCGAAATTTTGAGATAGGATCAGATATGCTTGTTTTTGAAGCTATTATCATTGATGCTACCAAGGTATCAAGAAGTATTTTCTCATCAATTGGTTCTTGGGAATCATTATTTGCGATAAGAAAATCTAAATGGCGGTTGTATAATACTAATATATAAGTCAAGGTTTCAAAAATCTTGTGATCAGCTCTAATAAATTGCGAATGAACTAAATCTCTTAAAAATAAATCTGCTTCTTTAGAAAATTTCAGCTGAGCACCTCTTTGTGTCAAACTATATATTGCTTTGACAAAATTGTTTTCATTTTTAAAATATTTTTTTAATGCACTTCTCTCATCTATTTTTTGTGTAGCAATTACTTTAGTTTGCTCTTTAAGATCAACAACTGAGTTTGTGGGCTTATTTTTATGCTTGTGCTCAGCCATTTTTGCTTCAGGGCGGGGTGTATGCTCTTGAATTGGTTTTCTGGGGGTATCACGCAAGTGAATTATCCTTAGATATTATTAATATCTTTCCTGTGATTTTGTAATTTAAAGTTCGTTATACAATTAAAATCTGGTTATCAGCATTGGGATTGTTGTCTAAACACACAATTATGTAAGAAAGGTCGCTAGTTTAAGAATTGATAGGTAAGATGTAAAGTTAAATATGACAGGGCTTTGGTGAGCTTGATGAATTATTAAATAACATGGCAAGCTTGTTATCTGGTTGAAAGAACCGGTTTGATGTAGGGAATTACTCCCATTCCTTCGAGGGGTGTCCCATTAGTTCATCCCATTAGTTCGATTGTTTTGAGGGGTGTCCCATTAGTTTTTGCTTGCTGTTATTGACTATGCTTTGAGGGGTGTCCCACTATCTTCACTATCTCTATTTAAAATTTCCTAAGGCTACTATCGTGTCTTTTAGCATAAATCAATTTCCATTCAAGTTAATAGACTTAACACACACACTCAGTTCTGAGAGCCCAAGCTGGGACGGAGATTGTGGCTTTGAACATCAGCTACATAAAGACTATGAGGCAGGGGCTGAATATCAGTTTCGAACCCATAAAATTCACATGCATGAGGGAATGGGTACGCACATCGATGCGCCAGCGCATTGTAGGGCAGGGGGAAGAACGATTGCAGAGCTAGAGGTGAATGAATTACTTGCACCTTGTGCAGTGATAGATGTTTCTGCCAAAGCTGATGAGAATTATGTTGCCTCTCTTGAAGATGTTAAAAAATTTGAAGAGTCCCATGGTTTAATTCTTAGCCGCAGCTTCGTTATCTTTTACACCGGCTGGGATAAATTTTGGCAGCATCCCCAGCAATATCGAAATAATTTGCGCTTCCCAAGCGTAGGCATTGATGCAGCAACATTTTTATTGAATGAACGTAACATTTCTGGCCTGGGTATTGATACCTTATCCCCTGATAACCCAAAAAATGGTTACCCTGTGCATAAGGCCATTTTGGGCAATAATAAATTTATTGTTGAAAATATTGCTAATGCAGGTGCTTTGCCACCAACTGGCGCCTATAGTCTTTGTTTACCCATCAAAGTAAAAAATGGCACAGAAGCCCCCATGCGTTTAGTGGCTTTGCTAAGCAAGCGCTCAGATATACCCTTGCATACAGGAAGCGTCACCTAAATATCATCGTGTTAATACACATAAATCACTGTCTTGAACTAATATTATATATCCAAAGTCAAATTTGATATTCATTTGCTTAATCAAAAGAGTTAACAATGGGGCTAGAATCTGCACAGCTTTTGGAAACCTTGTTAGAACAATTTCCTATGGAAAATGGGGCTATTGATCTGAGTAAATTAATTTTGCTGCCAGTTGGTTCAACACATCAAATTTATAAAGTGCCAGGAAATGATAATATTTTATTAAAGGTTGTCATAGAGTCCTTATACTATGATGATGAGCTTAGAAAGAAAAAATATGCAACTTTGAAAAATGATTATGCAAAACTATATCAAAGCTTTGGGCAAGAAAGATGTTTGGTAGAATCAAGATTTATACGCAAAATTAAAGATCCAAATAGTCCAGAATCACTCGAAGCCATTGTCTCTTTGGTCAATTTTGATAATTGTTTTCAAAGTGAGCATCGTTTTGGATTTGTTGCAGAATCAATAGAAGCTAATGAGATGCTGCTAAGAGATAAAACAGCACAGTATCATGCAATGAACCAGGCTCTTTTGGGAACAGAAAATGAGGTTGCATTTAATGAAGAGGATTTCTTAATTTTTCATAAGTCATTTCAAACCTTGTTTAAGCATTTGGATAAGGACCCTGCATTAAAAGAAGTGATGCGTGAATTTCTCGGAAAATTTAAAAAATATTACGTTGAAACGGGTGCACTTTTTGATCTCATTGGTCCTGATAACGTACTTTTCTATAAAGATAAAAATGGTGATTGGCAATATAAAGTGGGGGCCGTACTCAAAGAACTATCAAGGGATAAAACGCTTGAAGTGCTTGATGAGGTAAAAACTAATCCTGCAGCTGTGCAAGCCTCCTTTGAAAACTGGGTGCCGGTCTTTTATATGCCTTCTTGTCTTCGTATATTGAATGCCACAGCTAAAAAACTGGGTATGGATAAAGTTGTTAGCGATATTAGCATTTCGCAAAATGAAAGTGAAAATTTAGCAAAAATGTATGAAATGCTTTCTTTGTCGGAGCGCGTTTACTACTGCACTGATGGAGAGACGATTTCATTTGAAGACGTTATTTATAATTTAGCGCAATTTATCTTGGAAAATAAAGCTAAAAAATTCTTTAATGAAAACAGGGATGTAACTAAATATATATTTGAACGCACGCTTGAAGCCGTGGAGCAAAAATATAGTCAAAATCTTAATGAGAAATCGCGGGAAATGATAGCCATTATTAATGATCTTGTTCCTGATATCACACAACATGAGCGAAATAGCAAATTAGCCAGGCTCCATGAATTAGGTTTAGACAAGAACAAGCCTTTTGCATTGCCTGAAGCTATTGAGCCTTTCGCTGAAAAAATGAAGCGCAGTCAATCTTCAGAAGTAGCCCAGCAAAGAAAGCATTTCACTATCTCTAGAACATCTTCGGGAGAAATACCCACCACCAAGTCTGAAGATGTCGTGATTGCTGATAAGCAGCCTAAGGAAAATGCACAATTCTCACCCAACAAGAAAAAGTAACAAATAGAAAATAAGACATTAATAGCTATTTATGACAGACAAAGAGTCATTATTTGGTACAATTTTGATAGGTAACTTGTTACAAGAGATATACACAATGTCCTTACATGGTCCCAAGAAAGAAGATGTGCAAACCATGAAATCTAAAAAGCGTAAATGGGAGTGGCACGGTACAAAATTGTGGTCAAAAGAGTCAGTAATCACAGAAGTCGAATTGGAACGAGCAAAGACAGCAGCCGTGCAAATACCAACAACGTCATTCGCAAGTGCTGTACCCTCCTTGCCAATGTCTAGCGTGATGCCTAATCAATTCATTCCTTCGTGGTTTAATGAGCCTTTGCCAAGGCTTATTCGACTTTTTGAGGAGAAAGGCGTAGCGCCCTCTTACTTAGGATTGCCTCCTCGCGAGCAACAATTGGGTGGGGCTGCTCCTGGCCCAACAATTTTAGCGCCATTATTGAATATTCCTATTGCGCCTGAAGAGATAAAATCAGCGCCTGAGCCTGCTGCCCAAACATCACATATGACCTGCAACCAAAAAATACATGATGAGATTTCAAGGCTCCTGGTTGAAGCACAAAAACGCATTACCGTACTAGAGCAAACTGTGACGCTAAAAGATTCACGTATTGCGCTACTTAACAATGAACTCAAAGATAAAGAGGCGCAATTGAAAATCCTACAAGTACAATTAGGCCAAAGTGAAGAAGCTAAAACCCCAAAAGTTATAGGCAGGCATAATCGTACCTGAAACTGTATGCCACATTATTTGCAGTCTCATTAAAGCAAATCGCCATCAATTTCTTAAAACGACAGTGTATATGCCGGTCATATTTATTTAAATTTTGAATGACCTATGTACCATGCTACAAGTGAATGGTGACTAAACAGATTATCCTGTTAAGCACTATGCTATAATGTAGTTAAAATGCTGAATGAGGCTGCCTAACTATGCTTAATCAAGAAAAAAGTATTAGTGATTTTAAGGGGCTAACATTTTGTTCTGAGTCAAATGAAGTTATAAAATACAGCAAACAAATAGATGAAATTATTCATCTCATTAAAAAAAACCCAAAAGCGGTTGAATTGCTCCGAGATGCTCTCAAAGACGGTCCTATTAAAATACAGATAAATCCTGCTGGCACCTTAGATTGGCCTGCAAAGTGGTATGGTGATTCCAGAACAATTAATCTTGGTATTTCAATTAGCAAATCCAAAGATATTCCCTATTTTTTATTTTGTGTTTTGTTTGAACTTTCAAATAGTGTAAACCCTTTTTTTAAAGCAGGCACCAAAGAATCTGCGTTGCTTTCAATAGGTGTACATAAAGATGCTGAAAGCTACGCACGGATGTCTGAGCTTGCAGAACATGGCACTCAAGGAAGAATTAGAGAAGTTTATGCACATGCTCAGAAAAATAAACTATGGGCAAGGAATTTGTTTAAATACAGCAATAAATTAGCTAATAGTTTTCCACAGACTTGGGAGATGGTTAATAAGAAACAAGATAAATCATTTTCGCACACAGATATATATCGTCAACACTATATTGAAACTACTGCTCATTTTAAAGAATTGGAAAAAAGGCTTGCCGAATTAGAAAAGAGTAATGCCCAATTTCAAGCGCTCTTGGTAAAATCTCAAAAAGACAGTGATGAAACTCCGCCTCAAAGTCCAAAAGGAAAAAAGAAATAATGTTTTTCTAGATAGAAAAATATGATTTCAATTAATGAATGACCTCAAACAAGCTGCTGTATTATTATCCTAAACTATTTTTATTATCAGAGTGACCTACTACCTTTATTTTAATGTGCTAGAGTTTTAATTTCCTATAAACAAAATACATAATTGGGGAATCACTTCCCCCTAGGAGTTAAAATGAGTTTAGATGGCTCAGATATTCATAGCCCTTTATTCCTTGATCCTTGGGGGGTAGCAGAAGATTACTGTGGATTAAATTATGCTGAACTTATGACAGTCCCTACTGCAACCCAAACTTCGATAGCGCCTGATTTTTCATTAAGCGCCACCAATCAAAATCCAGTGGCGACACAAACACCCGTCGCAGTAAAAGCACCAGTCGCAGCAAAAGCGCCTGTCGTAACGCAAACAGTGCAAGCCTGCGCGAAAAATCCTGGTAAAAGGCTTCGAATTGAAAAACCCATTGAGCAAGAAGTGCATCATCATGCCCAAGTTGAAGTTATCTCCTCTGATGAAGATGAATCATTTATAGTGCCTTCTCCTGCTATGAGCAAACAAAGAATGCGCAATCCTTATACGTTAACAGATGAACAAATTGCAACAGATATTCAAACGTTAAAAGATATTATTCGCGAAATAGATAGAGAGACCAAAAAATTACACAAAAGGTATGATGATATTAGATCTGAAAACTATCAATTAACAAACAAGCAATATAGTCAATTTCGAAGGGATTGTAACACTTATTCATCCCGTAAACTTCGTGCTTTTAGTCGATTAAAGAAACTTGAAACTATCCTGTATACGCGACGGCTTGAAAGTAGAGTTGCCTATTTAGAAGCGTTATATAGAAATCAGCAGCAAACTATAGAAGAACTACATTTTAAATTACAAGGCGCCTTGGCAGCAGCACAGGCAACAGCCGAAGCTGTTGTTCCTATGCCGCCAGTCCAAATGGGGAAATCGCCACGCAATCTGTTTTTTCATTATGCAATGCCTAGGGTGCCAAATGCGATCCATGTCATGAGGCCTGTTATGCATGAACATGATTTTGTAGCTGAAAGGTTGAGGGGCCAAATGTGACCTTCAAAAGAGCATGTCTTGATAACTACGTTGAAGAAGTAAAAAAGCTAATCACACAATGGCAAGTAACAAATGAACAATCTAAAACATGCTGTAAACTACAATTTACTAGGCCAGATAGAGAATTTTTGGAGATTAATGGCTTGAGTTGCAGCTAAATATATTCAACCATTACTAATGGTTATGTTGCAAAGTTAGTTTTAAATCAGCAACACGTCGGGCGAAGTGTTTTAAACACATCGCCCCTGCGTTACAGTTTTATGATTTTATCTATGTTTTGGGGCACCATATTTTTCATCCACCATTCCTGCTTTAACTTCGTGTTGGGGCTGGGATAAAACATGTTTAAAGGCTGAATAATAAAGTGCTAAATCGGGATAATTGATTTGATTAGTTTCAGGATTATCAGGAATAAATCCTTGTTGAGGAAAGAGCTGTGAATATTGTAAATTACTCAATCGGCGAATCAATTCTTTTCCAGCTAGTGCGTCGTACGGCTCTTGTTGATTATTTGTTCTTGTTAGTGTCAACATTGGCGCTGAAGGCATAACCGGTTGATATTGTAAATTCTCATATGACTGCGTTAAGAGAGGTGCTGACGGATTAAACGAAGGAAATTCTGGCATTTCAAGCGTATTGTATCGATGAGCAATATAGTTATCATCTCTTGCGTATTTTATCAATAAATCAGAATCAATAAGTTGAGCAACTTTATCTAAATAATCGTCACATAATTTCCCAAAGGCAGGTGTTGTACCTTGTTCATTAGTTTTATTACATTCTTTTTTAAGCGTGATTAACAACGCAAAAGCTAACCAAGGGTCAACTCGTGGGTTCATTACTTTATCCCTTGCTGAAATTTTAGAAAAGCCCATCTTTAGAAAATCGATAAGCATTGCGTCCTTCTCTGTCCTTTTTCTTCCAGATGCGACATGTTCGTTATAATGTTGTTGTAATGATTCGATAGATATATCCCCAAAATGGAATCGCATTTCGTGGCTTTGATTAAAATTTAAGTTAGCTATGCTTGATGGTTTCACAGGATCAATGACTTGCTGTTCTACTCCATTTAGAATAGCGGTCACTAAATTTTCTTTTGTAAACTCTTCATTAAAATCAGATGGTCGTATGCAGATATTAATTTGCAGTTTGTCATCATAAGCTGTTCTGAATGCCTGCAGTGCACGGCCTGCTATTGTAGCGGATTCTTGCGGGGACCACTTAAAAATGCCTGCGCCTAACAGCGGGCAGTCTAAAGATTTGGTCTGCTCGGCTTGATGAAGATGGGCAAATTCAAATGCGCGATAATATGCATCAAACATCTTCTGTTTAGCTTCATCTGTTGCTTTGTTGTTTTCTAGATTATCTTTATTTCTTAGATCAGCAACTGATGTATGAACAATCTCAATGCCATCGGTACTGGTGAATCGCACTTCACCATTTGGACAGACAAAACCATTTTTGGGTTCTATTTTATGGATATCTTTTTCATACAAATCGAGCTTACCAATTTTCTTGAAATACGCTTTGATAGCGCCTGATACGCCACCTTTTCCATCCATGGTTACAGCATTAGCAGGATCAACAATCATTTTACCTTCAAGTGCTTCGACCATGTTACCTATGACAATGAAAGAATTAGCGTGCAATTCTATTTGAATATTTTGCTCTTCATTTACGGCAGGAATATTGTCTTCTTTCTTGGTTAATTTATTCTTAATAATATTTAATATAGATGTTTTTTTAGGCATTATTGAATACTCCCACAAATGATATATTTTGAATCAAAGAAGCATAAATGCGGTATAAAAGATAAATCTATCACCTGAACAATATGCTCAAGCGACAGACCCGTTTAATGATTAAAACTAGGTAGGCATTACAAACCAGTTCTCGATAAAATATTCCTTTCGAGAAGACCCGTCACGTTGGTAATTAGATTATCATTGCTAAATCAGATTTGTCATGAAAAATATGACATTTTCCTATAAATGGTAGTGGGAATCCGATAAGCTACCCATCTTGTTGGTGCAACGGAATCATATTGAGATGTTTCATACTCCAATAGTATTTGAGATAAAGAGACTTTTGAATGTTGCAATGTAAAAATGATCAATAGAATGAATATACAGCTTCACCAAGGTATGACTATTGCCATACCTTTACATTCTTAGTCTGTATGTATTAACAATCATATATAGTGTATATGTAAAAAAGCAGCCATACTAATTAAATAGTATTCATTGGGATTGGCTATGGGAAAGCGTAAAAAGCAAAGGGTTGCGAAGGAGAATTTAGATCTCCAAGAAAGCCCCGGGCTTGTGAAAATTGAAGCTGAAGACTTTTCTGAGGAAGAATTAAGTTGGCAAGCCCCAAATCCTCCCGCCCAAAAAAACATCCCATTTTCTTTATCTATTTCTTTAAAAATCCTTTTGCTTTATGCCTTTTTGGGGTTAGTTTTAAACCTCGTTTTGTCTGAGCGTGCGCTTTTGCTATTACCCGTTAGTAAAAATGTGATGCAATTTCTCGTATGGCATAAAATTGAGATTATTTTTATCCTCTTGGCCCCTGGCATTTTTTATTACAGCAGATATTTAACCCAGAAATTAACGTCCAATTATGAAAATGTTGAGCAGCATGAAAGAAGTATCACACGCATTAACACGCTATTAAAAGCGATAAATGATGTTAACCGTATTATTTTAAGAGAGCGCTCTCAAGAAAAATTGCTACAAGAAACCTGTCTTATTTTGCAACAATCATCAAATTATGCCATGGTATGGGCAGGCTTATGTGATAAGGATTCAACTTTACCAAAATTAATGAGCAGTCATGGTGACGATAAACAATATGTTCAATCCTTGTTAGAAAGTTATAGCGTAGCTGGTGCGATGGAACGTCAAGAACCTGCAATGGCTGTCTTAAGAAAAAAACAAGCAGTTATCATTAATGATGTAGTCCGCTTTTC
Organism: Uncultured Candidatus Berkiella sp.; assembly: GCA_964496435.1. Classification (GTDB taxonomy): domain Bacteria; phylum Pseudomonadota; class Gammaproteobacteria; order Berkiellales; family Berkiellaceae; genus Berkiella. The sequence continues at coordinate 46,521 of CAZBZP010000021.1, read as the reverse complement.
TAAAGATCAACAATCTTGGCAAAAAAGAGCATTGTCTTATCATTATCATTCTATAGCTGCCTTTGCGCTTCATACGAATGCCGGGCTTCATGGTGTCTTTGCCATCTATGCAAACCAAGCAGATATGTTTTCACAAGAGGAAGTAACATTGCTCAAAACATTAGCCACCGATCTGAATCTGGGGCTATCTGAAATTGAACAAAAGGAAAATTTGTTTTATCTGGCAAATTTTGATGTCACAACAAACTTACCTAACGAAGCACTTTTTGTCGATAGGTTGCAGCAAACTATTGCAAGATCAAATCATGATGATCGTCATATAGCCATTGCGGTAGTGCAACCAGTTATGGAAACAAAATATTTACAAATAGAACCTGGAGTTCGCGAGAAAATTTTAAAAGAAACAGCGGAACATATAAAAAAATTAGTGCGTGATGGCGATACTGTCGGATTTGTGGGAAAAAATGAAATAGGCGTCTTGTTAAATGATATTGCCACGCAAGCAGATGTTCCTGCCATTATGGATAAATTGCTAAGTGCTTTTCAAGTACAATATCAAATGAAAGAAATGCAGATAACCCTGCATGCAGGGGTCGCCTTATATCCTCAAGATGCCAGTAACAGCAGTCATTTGATAAAACAAGCATTTGATGCTCTTAATGATATAAAGAATTCACCAGATAGCAATTGTAAATTTTATTCAAATGAAATGACAATTGAATTAAGAAATATACAGCGTATAAAAAAGGAAATAACGCTAGCTTTAGAGCGAGAAGAGTTTGTTTTATATTATCAGCCGATTGTTGATACGCAGACCAAAAATATAGTAGGGCTTGAAGTGTTAACAAGATGGCCTAATCAAAAGTTAGGTGAGGTTTCTCCTAGTCAGTTTTTTGCTGTTGCAGATGAAACAGGTTTGGTTATCCCTTTAGGAAATTGGGCCTTAAAAACAGCCTGTAAGCAATTTGTTGAGTGGCAAAACAAAGGTTTTAAAGATTTATTTATATGCTTTAATATATCGATTAAACAATTACTTGAGCCCACGTTTATCGAGCAGCTCAAAGAAATGACAAAAGATATTAAGCAAAGCGCAGATACACCTACAATTTGTTTTGAAGTCAAAGAGCAAGATTTTATACACTATCATGACATGATTAAAGAAAGCTTAGCCCAGCTTCGTAGTTTAGGAATAAATATATTTTTAGATGATTTTACAAAGGAGCCTGTTTTGTTAGGGGAAATTCATCAACTTGAAGTGGATGCCCTCAAAATTGATGCAAAGACTGTCAAAGCAATTGATAAAAATAAAAATACAGAGAAAATGATGAAGGGTATTTTTGCTTATGCCTCAAGTTTGAACATCAAAACAATAGCAGAAGGGGTAGAAACACAATCGCAATATAACTTTTTAAAACAAGTTGGTTGTGATTATGCGCAAGGTTATTGTTTTAGCTCACCGCTTTTAGCCAAAAATGTGGAAGCATTGCTGCTTAACCCATTAGAATAAATTGAGCACATTTTCATTACTGTGAAAGCAGGCATAAAGTATTGAGCCTGAAAAGATAAAGCTACCCGCCAGTAAAAGTGCCAGTTGCTTTGTGGTTAGCGCAATCGCCATTCCTGATGCACCTAAAGCAGCGCCCGCGGCAGTCGCAAGGCACAAGGGGCAACCCCCACCCACAACATTGTTTAGTTCTTCCTTAGAAAGCGTGTACATCCCTATATCTCCCTGTATGTCATCCTTTCAATATAAGAAATGAGTATACTCTTTATGAAATTATTTCGTCGATGATTTAGCAGCTGTTACTAGAATATTTCTCGCATTTTTGTTAGTCTGTGAACTGCCAAATATTGCTAAAGAATATCAGATGAAGTTCAGTTTTATTACATCGCTAAGCAAGATCCCTCATTTGCATGAAGTGGATATGGATACAGGTATAACCTTTTTAAGCGCAGATGCTAGTGGCTTTATTACATATGGCGTGTCTAGTTGTATTGTCTTGATTGGTTACTATAAAGATGAATTAATGTTTATGTCGCATGTTTCTACGCCTGGCTCAAAGGAAGATAGGCAAGCATCGATTGATTTTATAGATAACTTATTCTCAGGTTTGCTATCGGATTTTGATTCGCCAAAAAAGCAAGAACGTCTGACCATCTACGCAATTGGTGGGCAGAAATCCTCGCAAAACACAGTGGATGCATTAAGAGCTTATGCTAAACGTGATCATCGCTTTACACTCAATGTAGATGGTTTGCATCTTGTTCATCATGAAGATTGCTTTGATTTAATAATTTTAAAAAACGAGCAACATTTTTATCTTAAACATCACCTTCGCTGCCCATTGCAAGCAATAGAGACTGCGCTTGATTCAAGCCAAAGACATCCGGCACCTTTATTATTTGCCTTGAGTTTTATTGCAAGTCATCAACCAGAGCTCACTTTAGAAAATAGATTTGAGAATGAGCCATGTTCTCACTCTTTGCCGGGTATGAAAAAGGGGGCTATTCAATATAATTATGAACCGACAATGGCATCCAATAAAACCATAACATCTACCCCAGTTTGCAGAGTTAAAACAATATAAATTTGTTATCGAACTAACAGTAATTTTTTTAAACTGCGTTGAAAGGTTGTAAGTTAGCCATGATTTTCCTATAGTGCATATAAAGGACTTTGGTAAGTTGCTAAGGGCATGGACGCGTGAAAAGCATCTTTCTCAACATAGCTAAAACAATTTGCACGCTGGGCGCTTGCTCTCTCTTTAGTGCTCAACTTTGTGCTCACCAAAACGTTTCTACTAAATCGATGTTAGTCGCGCTTTCGATACCTGCTATTGGTGGCGTTTATTCTTTTACCAATGGTGACTATGAAGGGTTAAAACAGTGGGGCCTAAGCTGTATAGTAACTGCCCAACTAACAACCTTTTTAAAACATTCAGTATTACGTACCAGACCTAACGGTGAGAATGATCTTTCCTTCCCTTCAGGCCATACTTCTTCTGCTTTTGTTGGCGCAAGCTATATTCACCATCGCTATGGATTACAATGGGGGATCCCCATGTATATCCTTGCCTCTGTGATTGGTTATGAGCGCGTTAATGTAAAAGATCACTATTGGTCCGATGTTATCGTCGGTGCTGCAATTGGTTATACAGCAGGTGCTCTATTCACTGTGAGCTATCCTAATGTGTGGATTGCCCCTTATGCCGATACCGATAACCGTGAAGTTGGCATGCAGGTTAAAATCCGCTATTAGATCTTCTTATCCATCTTTTTGCTCTATCCGCGACATCACTCGCTGCTTCAACAAGTTTATCCAAATAGCTTGAGAAACCTATTATATTAGCAAGTTTTTCTAAGTTGCTTGAAAGACCTATTTCTTGCAGTGCCTTGAATTGGGGTACATATGTCTTAGCCGGACTGCTAAGGTCGATAGCTTTCCCTATATTCGTTGCTTGTTGATTTTGTAGATGCGCTTGCCAGATCTCTTGCGCTTTTGTGGCTGTAAAGCGTTGTTCTCTTTCTGGCTCTAGCATGCCCTTTAAGAGGGGGGACTCTGGCTGTGCAAGTGGTGCTATACCATTATGTAAAAATTCATGTATTGCAATGGCACAAGCCCAGACATCATTTTTATGATCGGGCTTTAAATAAGATTGTTTTTTTAGCATACACACTTGGGATGGGCTTGTTAGTGTTAAGTTGTCTGCCCACTTTTTGGCAAGCGTTTTACCATCTTCTTTATATACAGCCTCATATTCCTGATGTGCACTCATGCTAGGATCAGCCATAACAAGCGCTATCTCAGGTGATTCATAACCAACCGTTGCATAAAGCGCATGCTGGAATTCCTTATTTTTAGGATCATAGATAGCATCAAAATCAATTAATTTTACTGTTACTTTTTTGTTTGTATCAATAAAGACCAATAAATTTGCTGATTTAATATCTTGGTGAATAAGGTTGTTTTTCTCTAGAAAGGTTAAAGTTTCTAAAATTGCACTGACAACTTGATTTTGTAATTCTTGAGTAAGCGGCATTTTCGTGTCTAAATCATCCAATCGGATCCCATAGGGGGCATAAATACTGATGAAGCTTCCGTTTTTATTGCTAAAAGGAGCGCCCATGACAGAACGTAACAAATAATCATTTTCAGGCAGTGACCAAGTAAAATCGATTTCTTTTTGCCTTAAGGCGAGTGCTTGTTTAAAACTTTTGGTATGTAATTTTAGTTCCTTATTATTAGAGAATTTAATTTGCAAGCTTGCATACTGTGTTGGCCCCTCTGTGCAATCTAAACGCCAAGCAGTTGTACCTTTTTTAATTAATCCATCAAATTCTTCAACAGCGCAAATATTATTATCAGCATCTCTATTTTCAGTTTCTAAAACACACTGATATTCACCCGTCGGTGTACGTAATAAGCATATATCGCGAGCAAGCCCAGTGACGTCTTTAGATAAACGAAGTGCTGAAACAGGTGTGGCTTGCTCAATCAAGGCTTCAAGCTTTGCATCATTGATGATTGCCAAGAGTATGGTTTCTATGTCTTCTTTTTTAATGCGCGCTAATAAAGCTGGGGGATACTGCTTAGTGTCGTGAAGCTTTTGGAGTCTTGCGATAAAGTTTTGGTAGGACATCTTATATTTTTCTTATTATCTTTGAAACTAAGCTTGAAATTGCTTGAGGCAGGCATTTTAACAGAAATGATGATCAATTTAATGTGAGAATTTTAGCTTGTGATCTAAGACATTGTTCAATTTTTGAACACTTTCTTTTTTGCTGAATATTTCAGCAAATACGTGGTTATACACAAGCTCTTAACAAAACTACCCCCACCTATTGTGGAAAAGGAAAACAAGGCCTGTTCATATTTTGTACAGTTTTATTTTTGCTGATTTTGACAGGGAAAGTTTTGTTATGCACAAGCTTTTAACAAATCTTTCCCCAGCAGTTGTGGATCAAATTGAAAGAGCGGGGTGCATTAGGTTGTCTTTCTTTGTTTTAAAACCAACATGGGTGCCAAGAAAGAGATCCATAATCCCAACAAGAAATACTGAAGGTATTTCATATTCAATGAGAGGGCATCGTTAAGGTGTTTTCTGAGCCAGTCTCCGCCTTTCCAAAAAACGAAGATACCAATCGCACCTATGATCAATTGCATTATCATCAACCCTGCTGTTCTTGCTGGTTTGAAATCAAGATATTTATATTCCAACTGGCAACCAAACCAATAACCTAAGGTTGCACCAATAACAGAGACTTCTGCATGACGTGGATCTTGGATGATAAATTGCATACATACCATCACTAGCAATAAGACGATACCACGTATTAACAATGGGCAAGATGCTAAGAAAGCAATGTTTTTTCTTTGGCACAGGATGCTCAATGCCGCAACCGTGATACCAAGTATAGCGCCCATTGCAATATCCTGAGGATAGTGCACACCCAAATAGGGGCGTGATAGCGCAATCAATAATCCGATGAGAAGGCAAATAACACGTTGCCACGTTTTTTTGCAATAAAATGCAAAGCCAAACCACAGAAATACGCCTACTTGGGCATGGCCACTGGGAAATGAATAACTGTCTGAAACATTTTCGAGCCAATATTGCTCTGGAGGGCGACACTCTCTCACAAGATTCTTCACGAATAAATTCAAAAAGAGGTTTGCAAATAATCCATAGCACAAGGCGCGGGCATAGCGCTTTTGCCATAGCCAATAACTAAGCGCCGTCGTAAAAAGAACGGCACCTACTTGACCTAGTTCCGTGAAAAAAATCATGATGGGAGTAAGCCAAGCAGCGCGGATATGCTCTGCAATCCAGGCGATACTGGCATTTCCCCAGGCAAATAATGAAGGCTGACAATCTAGCATATGTTTTTCCTATTATTCTGTTTTTATGCCTTTGAGTTTAGCTGTGCACAGGATTAAGATAAATATTGCTAAAGATAATATTTAAAAGTTGAATAACTATATGTCTATTATAATTTATTCACATCCAGATTGCGTAAAGCATGAAATGGGGGCTTATCACCCAGAGAGTCCAGAGCGCCTGAAAGCGATTTATAGCGCCTTAAAACAACAGCCTTGGGCTTCCCATATAGAGTGGCAAGAGTCGCCGCAGGCTACCAAAGAACAATTAAAACGCGTTCATGATGCAGATTATGTGGATGAGCTCTTTAATGTTGCTCCCAAGAAGGGTTATTTGCCGCTAGACCCTGATACGATGATGAATGCTTATTCTCTTAGCGCAGCCTTACATGCTGCTGGCGCATTGACTGCCTCGGTTGATGCTGTTTTTGAAGGAAAAGCCAAAAGAGTGTTTTGTGCGGTGAGGCCGCCAGGACATCATGCTGAGCCAGCTAAGGCAATGGGCTTTTGTTTTTTCAATAATATTGCTGTGGGGGTGCGTCATGCAATTGCAGCGTATGATTGCCAACGTGTCGCTATAGTAGATTTTGATGTTCATCATGGTAATGGCACCGAATCGATGTTTAGCCATGAAACCAAAGTTTGTTTTTGGTCTAGTTTTCAACATCCCTTTTACCCTGGCGCACAGATCCCTTCGCATTCCTCTTCTATTCATTTGTGTCCATTAAAGGCAGGCACATCGAGCCTTGCGTTTCGTCAAAAAGTAGATGATGACTTGATTCCCTTGCTCAGTGCATTCAAACCAGAATGTATTTTTATTTCTGCTGGCTTTGATGCCCATCACTTGGATCCTTTGGCAAACCTCAATTTGACGACGCAGGATTATGGTTATATTACCCAGGCTGTATGTCAGGTAGCCAATACATATTCGAAAGGTAGGGTGATTTCTACATTGGAAGGGGGATACAATTTAAGCGCATTATCAGAGTCAGTTGTTGAACATGTTAATGCTTTGCGTGCTTAAAATTTCTCAGGTTTTGAAACTAAGCCTGCATAATAAAGACTCATGCCAGCTAGGGCGCCTAAGGTGCCACCCATGCCAATTCCAGCAAATATGGCAAGAGGAAAGGTAACAACAGCATAACCGTTAACTGAATAAAAGACCGTGCTGAATGAGGCAACGCCACTGCTTGCCGAGCCAAGGTAACAGGCTATACTGGCTGCGGCGCCGGCAACGCTGAATACAGATGCAAAAACGCCACCTACTAAAATGCTGTCATATAAATTTCGTTCATAACCACTACCTTGAACGTACATGCATTCCTGAGATGACAAACTTCGCATTGACTACCTTAATTCTTACTACTATTAAGCTAGCGAAATTTAAACTATTTTTATATGAATTTCAATAGAAAAGTTAAATTAGGCCTTTGGGCTAAGGTGATGGGTGAGTGTATCGAGAATATCGCTAGCAACGTTAAGATTAAATGCATTTTCAATCTCACGAATGCCTGTTGGGCTTGTCACATTTATTTCTGTAACATAGTCGCCAATCACATCAAGACCGACAAAATACAGGCCTTTTTCATTTAAAACAGGCCCTATTTGACTACATAAAAAAATATCGCGTTCGCTAAGTGTTGTGCCTTGTCCTTTTGCACCTTTGGCCAGATTGCCTCGAAAATCTCCTGGAGCTGGTATGCGCGAAATAGCATAAGGATAAGGCTTGCCCTTGATCATTAATATGCGTTTATCGCCCTTTGAAATTTCAGGTATAAAACGTTGGACCATGATTAACATGGTTTCATGCTGCGTTAACATTTCAAGAGTTACGTTAATGTTAATGTCGTTTTCTTGCAAAACAAAAATGCTATCACCCGCCATTGCGTGTAAGGGCTTAACCACAATTTTTTTATGCTGAGCAAGAAAGTCTTTTATTTGATTTATTTTTGCACTGACGAGAAGTTGTGGGCAGCATTGTTCAAACCATAAGCAAAACAGTTTTTCGTTAGCATCGCGAACAGATTTTGGATTGTTTACTATGTAACATCCTTGTTGCGCAGCTATTTCTAATAGGTAAGTCGCAAAAAGATAATGGCGATCAAAGGGAGGATCTTTACGTAATAAAATAATATCAAAATCTGTTAATGCGCGTATTTGAGTCTCACCTTTAAAGAGCGCCCAGGGCTGGATTTTTTGAACAGATATTTGCTGGCTAAGCGCATAAATATGGGAGCCATTGGCGAAAAGATCTTTGGGTTGAATATAGGATATTTCCCAATTTCGTTGTTGCGCTTCTAGCAATAAAGCTAAGCTTGAATCTTTTTTGAGTTGAATCGCTTCGATAGGATCCATGATGGCAAGCAATTTCATCAGCGCTTCCTTAGAGAGATTGCATAAAATGTTGCTTTTCTTTGCAAGAAGCAAGTAAGGCTAATCTTGCAATCACACTATAAACATAAAAGTGATTCTGTGCTAAATGATCCTGTCGGCTATCTGGATTATTGCAACACTCGGAAAAGGCGAGCTGTTCAAAATGCATGCCAGGCACATTCAGATTTTCATCGATATTGCGCGATTGATGCACGCGATAGAACCCACCAACAACATGTTGACCAATCATATAAACTACGGGCTCAGCGGTAGCTTGATTTTCGCCTAGTGTTTCAAATGTGTAAACACCTTCTTGGAGGATGACACGGTTTACGCTCATGCCACCTTTGCGCATCGACATGCTGGTTCGTTGTTTGCGATTGAGGTTATTTAGTTGTTGAGGGTCTGTTACGGTCATAACTGCCATGCCATAAGTGCCAGCATCGGCCTTGATTATTACAAACGGTTTATGTTCGATATTATATTGGTTGTACTTCAGTTGGATTTGATGAAGCAGTTCTTCTGTTTTATTGATGAGGCATTCAATACCGTCTTTTTGAATGAAGTCAATTTCACCACAATCAAAAAATAAAGGAAAAATCTGCCACATATCGATGTTAATCAAATCTGCGAACTCAACGCAAATATCTTTATAAAATCTAAAATGATGTGCTTTGCTTCGATATGACCAGCCCAATTTTGCAGGTGGTTCAATCGGCTGTTCTATGTTTTGCAGTATCTCAGGGATCCCTTCTGAGAGATCATTGTTTAACAGCACTAAGCAGGGCGTGAAATCTTGTGAAACAAGTTTATCTCCCTTTCTTTCGATAGGGTATAAGTTGAGCTTTTGCCCTGAATTAAGCACGACTTCGAGCGGTTTTGTTTGCGCTAACATGGAGCCAATTTTGACTTCATAACCGGCTTTTTGAATGATATCACTTAAATTAGCGACGCTTTGATAATAATGTGGATTACGAGTGTGATTTTCTGGAATAATCAATATTTTCTTGCAGTGTGGATATAATTCATAAAGCGTGCTTTGTGCTGCTTGTATACATAAAGGATAAAAATCGGGGTTTAAATTGTTAAACCCGGCTGGAAATAAGTTGGTATCAATGGCCGCAATTTTAAAGCCGGCGTTTCTTAAATCAACTGAGCTCGTCAGAATAGGGGTATTGTCATACCAAGCTTCTCTAAACCATGCTTCAATCTTAATTCGGTTATCCAAGATATGCCTTTCTAATTCATAAAAGGGCCCAGCTTGTGCCGTTATTAAGTGTGGAATAATATTCTGGGTTCTTTCGCTCATCCAAGTTTCCGTAGATATTTATTCAGTATTAAAAACAGATCTCTATCGTTTTATCGGCCTGATTTAACTGAAATTTGAAATGTAAAAATTATAAGGTTAAACTTCATGAGTGAGCATACGCTCACCCGCTGGTTTTCTGACTAGGTTTAAGGAGTAAGCTGGTCTATGCATTTGCTAAGCGAAGAAGAGTTGAACATGATTTCTGGGGGCGTGAACAATATGTCCACGCATGCTGCTATCTCCGCCCTGACGGGCACGGTCATTGGCGGTGGGTTAGGCAGTGTGGTTGCCTTTAGCATGGCTGTGCCTACGATTACCCTTTTCCCTATTTGGTTGGCTGCCTGCACAGGCGCTGGCGGCGCTATTGGTTCCCTCGTAGGTATGGCTTATTCTATTGGGAATAACACCTGCATTAATTGCAAGCCAATTAACAAATAATATTCGCATAGAACCAGTTGACAATAAGTGAGCGCCTATTCACAATGGGCGCTTATTGTAATCTAATTAAGATGATGGTTTCTATGCGCGATGGCAGTCTAACAAGAAAAAAACTAGAACGTTGTGCCCTAAGCCTTTTTGTTAAAAAAGGTGTTAGTGCTACAACTATTAAAGACATAGCGAATAAAGCGCAAGTTGCCGAAGGCACCTTGTATCGACATTATGAAAGTAAAGAAGAATTGGCACAACATCTATTTACCAGTGCTTATGAAGAAGTCGCTCTCAAGCTAAAACAATTAGCATATGAACAGCCTACTATCACTAAACAAATTGATGTGATGGTTCATTACTTTTGTAACAAATATGACGAAGATCCTGTTTTGTTTAACTATCTACTGCTTGTTCAGCATACACAACTCAAAATTTCCCATGAAAAAGATATAAATGCACATGAGTATTTAGTCGCACTTTTCAATGAAGCGATTAAAAAGAAGGAAATACCCAAAAAAGATGCCAATTTTTGTGCCTCTGTTGTCCTGGGTATTGTGTTGCAGGCAGCATTGAGTCGTGTTTATGGGCGCATAACACGTACTATGATGGATGATGCACCAGAATTAGTGTTGGCTATAAAGGGTGCTATCGGATACTAAGCTCACAAACTTTGATCACATTTGATGCGAGGGGAAGACTTTTGCTGCTTGCTATCATGAATGTAATAAGGGAATCTGTTTGAAGTTATTATTCAAAGAAGTTTTATATTGCGCTGTGATGTTAGGCTGCTTTAATAGTTTTGCGGCTCAAACAGAACCCTTGCATTATCAGGTCATCGATAAAGACCAGCATCAGATCCATTTGCTGGAAGTAGACAGGCGTTATAATAACGTTATCAGCGTGATGGCAGATAAAGAGCCCTTACAAAAACAAGAAGTTTCTTCCTTTGTAAAGCAAGATGATGCTATTGCGGGGATTAATGCAGGTTTTTTTCATTTGGATAAAGAAGGCAAAGCCAAAGCGGCAGGCGCCTTAAAGATTGATAACAAATGGATAGGCTATGCACACTTACCTCGAGCAGCAATAGGCTGGAATAAAAATAATAATAAGGTTTTGGTTGATAGAATAATCACTATTCAAAAAAAACGTGGTGACAAACAACTGATTGAGGTCATGCCTCAAATAGATAAATCACCCGCATCTGTAAAGGCCTGGCAGCAATTTGATTATATTGTTGGTGGTATCCCCTTGTTAATTAAGAATAGCAAAGTCATTGAAAATCACAGTCCTGAAAAGACATCTTTATCCTTTTTGAATGACAGGCATGCAAGAACAGCCATCTGCATTAAAGACGATAATCATTGGTTATTGCTGGTAGCCTCACATACAAAGCAGCCTTATCGTTCTTATACCCAGGAAATTGTAGAAGGTTTAACTATTGCTGAGTTAACACAAGTATTGCAAAATTTGGGTTGCCAACAAGCAATCAATCTTGATGGGGGCGGATCCTCTACTTTGGTTTTTGAACAAACAATAAAAAATTCACCAGCAGGTGACATGGATGATATTTTTCATGTATTTCATGAACGTTTAGTACATGATGCGCTATTGGTGGTGAAAGCTGAAAAATCGAGTTAATACTTGTGAAGTGTGGACAAGGGCAGGTACATACATCACAAGCACTAACTCTCGGTTCGAATTATGTGTTGTGAATGAGTGGACAAGGGCAGGTACATTCATCACAAGCACTAACTCTGGGTGGTTCGAATTAGATATTGTGAATGAGTGGACAAGGGCAGGTACATTCATCACAAGAGCTAACTCTGTGATGAACCCGTTTAGTCGTTTAAACTAGGATGTAAACCAGTTCTCAATAATTTTCCATATTTGAGAAGACTCATCAATGACAATAAGTATATTACAGTATTTTTACTAGTCCCAGAGGCAGATTGACCGCTTGTCTTGGTTTTTAGTCCATTTATAAGGTTATGACCTTTTATTTCATGACATAGAAATTTCTTGCGCTTTTCGCAATCTTTTCGTAAGCTTTGACTATCACTCCTAATGAAGGCCATACGCGTCGTGAACAAGTAAATTCCCTTAAACACAAGTACATCATTTTTTATACTTGATATGGGAATTACACTATGTGTATACGCAGCCTTATCCAATTGCGGGATGTTGATTATATCCTGCCTGAAAAAACCATTTTACAGCAACTTAGCCTTAGCTTTCACAAGCATAAAACAGGCCTGATAGGGCCTAATGGTATTGGCAAGTCCACAATCTTTAAACTGATTTTAGGTGAACTTAGGCAAAGCCGAGGTGAAATAATCGTCAATTGCGACCTCGCCTATGTGCCACAGTTAAATCACTGTGAAACAGATATTGTGCTTTTAAGTGGTGGCCAACAGACATTATTGAATCTCAATGCAGCGCTTAATGATAAGCAGCGCTTTTTGTTGCTCGATGAACCAACCAATCATCTAGACAAAACCGCGCGCTTACAACTATATGATCGTCTCGCGCGCTGGGAAGGGGGGATGATAGTCATAAGTCACGATAGAAAACTACTGAATGCAATGGATGAAATTGTAGCGCTTTCAAGTTTAGGGGCAAGCGTTTATGGAGGGAATTATCAATTTTATCAAAAACAATCGAAGCTTGAACAAGAATCAGCTAGAAATTATTATGAAGCGACAAAAAAATTATTAAAAAATAGCAAGGAAAAAACGCAGCAAAGAAAAGAACGTCATGAGAAAAACCAAGCAAAAGGAAAGAAAGAGAAACATGCCCAAATCAAAGCCAAAGGCTGTTATGACAAAATAACGTTCAAATCAGCTCAAGGAAAAAGCGAGGCAACCCATAAAAGAATAGTCATGCAATCTCAGCGAAAACTGCAATATCATCTCGATAAAATGCAATTAGCGAAAACCAAGTTGATGCAAAACGATGTTTTGTCACTTCCCTTGATGCAGGTAAAAGTGCCACAAGGCAAAGTGATGCTCCAATTTGATCAAGTTTCCTTTGGTTATCCGGGATCTTATCCCTTCATTGAAGGGCTCAGCTTTACAGTGCAAGGGCCCCAAAGGCTCGCTATCATTGGCGATAATGCGAAAGGTAAATCAACAATCCTTAAACTCATAAAAGGACAACTTAAGCCCTTGCAGGGGCAAATATATATTGGCACCACTAAAATAAATATGGTTGATCAGCAGGCGCATATGCTAAACCATGAACAATCGGTAATAGAAAACTATTTAGCTGCTAATCCTTTGGGGACTGAAAAAGAAGCTTATCATCATCTTGCTCATTTTCTCTTTAAAAATGAAAAAGTCCATCAATGCGTTTCAACCTTAAGTGGTGGGGAGAGCATTCGTTGCCAATTGGCATGCGCCTTGTTTGCTCAAGAGCCACCGCAGATATTATTACTTGATGAGCCTAGCAATCATTTGGATTTAGAGAGTATTGCCCATTTGGAAAGTGTTTTAAGGCAATACCAAGGAGTGTTAATTGTGGCCTCGCATGATGAGATGTTTTTGGAAAACATAAATATAAGTAGTGTTATCCAATTATGAACTATTTCAATGCAGCTTTAGTTCTTTTAGTGTCTTCTTTAGAGAAAAAGCTCATTGTATCTTTTTCTAAAGCTTTTAATTCGCGATCACATTTTGACTTTGACACTTTAGCTGCGCTAGGCATAACTTTGAGTGACGTTTCTTCGCTTTGAGACACTTTTTTTGCATTTTCTGAAAAGAAAAGTACGGTTAAGGCATCCGCATTGTTACTTTCTTGCTTTTGCGGCGCAGGATTTTGGGACAAATGAGAAAATGTGACGCTTTTAGCGCTCAATTTAGTTTGAGGTGCTAAAGTGACCTTAAATTCAGAAGAGAGAATTTTGAGAAACTCACTTTCTGAGGATATTGAAAATGATATTTCACCTTTGCTATCTGTTATTTTGAAGAATTTATCAGTTAAACTTTTTCTCGCAATCTTTTCATTATCAAAATAAGGTTGGGTTATAAAAATTCGTTTTGCAAAGGGCGAATCCTTTGAAACAGTGACATCATAATTGCTTTGTTGATGTGCTTTAGCTGTTAATGTATTTTTGGTTGTAAATGCATAAAGAGGCTTGAACTCATCATCGGGATGCCATTGAGTATTGGTAACACTTTGAAGTTGCATTTCATTATCACTATCAAGGACTATTCTAAAGCGATTTGTGCCATGATGATCAAATTGCTGCTCTTTCAAATAGACTTTATCATCAACGCGCAGTATGAGTGGTTCAATGGGCCCAGGTGCACCAAATCCCGGCTCAATCAGATAGTCAATATTATCTATTTTAACAACAAGTAATTGATGATAAGGCTGAGATTTGTCATCTCTCATCCACATCACTTTTGCAAGGTAACTTTTTAGTTCATAACCTAAATTGAGCAAAACATGCCTTAATACTTCACAATGTTCAAAACATAAACCACCGCGACCTTGCTCAACAAATTTATTAAATAGATGCGCTATGCTCAAATTTTGTGGTATTTCATTAGGATTATTTAATTCATTATGCATGTCTAAATTTTCGAACCCAAAGGCGATTAAGTGAGCCACTGTGATATCTTTGAGCTGCTGGTAACAAGGCGGTAGTGCTTGTGATTCTTTTGATAATTTTATTTTGTCAAAATAGGCAGATATTTGGGTATTACTTAGCTTCATATGGTCTCAAATCAAATGCTATAAAAGAGTAGTCAGTTTTGCTTTTGCTGCTGAAAAGCGCAAAGTCGGTAAATTTACGACATGGTTTGGTATAAAGCAACTAATAAATGAACATTTTTTTAAATAAAGAAGCGCTTGACTTTGCAAGCGCTTAGCATAGGCGCAAAGGTTGGCATCAAAATCAGCCGCCGCGTTTGCCGCCTTGTGGTGAGGTCAGTATTTTACGATGGATCCCTGGTTGTTGATTCATTGCACTTTTGGCTTTAAAGGATTGCTCATTATGTAAATGCTTATTAGTATCCTTATGATGATGTGGGGCAAAACTAGGTGCATTGGATTGCAAATAACCTGAGAATATATGCTTAAAGTGATTAGCAAGCGCACTGAAGGCACTGGTGATGGTATCGCGCAATTCAAGTAAAGCAACTTTAACATTCTTGGCTAATTGACTTGCATGTTTTAAAACATGATTTAGTTTATGTTCAAGTGCATCGCCTTTTCTTTTGAATTCACGTAAAAGTTGTTCTTCTATGGTAGGTTTGCTGTGTAGATCTTTAACCCAATATTTTAAATCATCACTCAAATTATTTGCTGCAAATATAAGATCTTGCGCAGCGCCTTCCATTTTACCGGATGATTTTTTTACTTGTTGCTTAACTTTTTTTAATCCTAAACGCTTGTAGCAAAACGCAGCAAAATCATCGACATCTACTAGAATCTTTTCGAGCCAATCTTGGTTTTTATCTTCAGGTTTGTTCTTAGGCATATATACTCCTTGAGGGTCGTATTTGGGAGATCTATGCCAAATAGACTTAGGGTATAAATGAGAGGTTCCCAAAAAGATAAAGGGATGTTTGCTTCTATGTCAAACAGGCGCTATACCAACGATCAAGTACAGTATGCAAAAAGCTGTTCATTTCCTTAAAATCTGTTTTAATCATCTCAGTTTGCGCCTGGGTAAAGCGGCTAGGCGCTAAATCATTGCTGGCATGAGTCAGTAATAAATCGAGCCATTGCGCATTGGCTTCAAAATGACATTGAAAGCCAAGGATATGAGGTGCATAGGCAACGATTTGTCTGGGACAACCTTCACTGGTTGCCATTACAATGGCATCAGATGTTAGTCCAGGCATATCATTATGCCAATGCATTACATCAAGAGAAGGAGATAATCCATAAAAATAGGGGTGAAATTTCGCCTGTTCACTTAGGGTGATGGAAAATACACCCACTTCCTTTTCTGGGCTGCGCATCGTTTTAGCGCCTAGACTTTCACCAATTAATTGTGCCCCTAAGCAGATCCCGACTATAGGTTGTTTTTGTTTTATCAGTTCGCGAATAAAAGCAACTTCGTTTTCAAGATAGGGATATTGTTGATACTCAACTGCACTTTGAGGGCCACCTAAAAAGATAACGGGCTCGTTTTTGAGTACGGTAGGTAATGCTTGGCCTTCATAAGGATGATAGCTTAATACTTCGAACAGATGGCTCTGCGCCCATGTGCTCAGGCTGCCTGGTGTTTCAAATTCAGCATGTTGAATAAAATGGCAACGCATGACATTTCACCTTTATTTTAAAATTTTTAGCAATTATGATGAATCAATAATCTGATGTCGAGAACTGCGTGTTAATAACGGGTTTTCTTAATTTAGTAATAAAGTAGAGTAACAAATGCAAATATTGATCACAGGTGGAACCGGCTTTATTGGCAGGATGTTATGCTCCAGCTTTCAGGCCAAAGGTTATGAGCTTTGCGTCTTAACGAGAAATACCAACAAAGCTAAACGACTTCTACCTTGGAAAGGGATCCGCTTTATTAATCATCTTGCAGAACTCAAGCCAAGTGATTATTTTGATGTTGTTATTAATCTTGCTGGCGCGCCTATCGCTAAAAGATGGTCGACATCTTATAAACAAAAGATAATCAATAGTCGCATAACAACAACCAAAGAAATAATCGCAACCTTATCTCGTTTGCAACAAATCCCCAGTGTGCTAATTAGTGGATCAGCAATTGGTTATTATGGGCCTCAAGAGGATAATCCTTTATCAGAACAGAGCCCCTTCAAAGAAAGCTTTAGCCATACACTCTGTGAATCATGGGAAAATGAAGCACTCAAAGCAAAAGCGTTGAACATAAGGGTATGTTTATTGCGAACAGGCATCGTGCTAGGCGCAGGTGGTGGGGCGCTTGCCCAAATGCGAGGCCCCTTCATGTTAGGCTTAGGTGGCCCCTTTGGAGATGGTAAGCAATGGATGTCCTGGATCCATATGGTTGATATGGTAAGACTTGTTCATTTTTGTATTGAAAATGAGGATATAGACGGTCCCATTAATGCAACAGCGCCATTGCCTGTTACGAATAATAACTTTGTAAAAACCTATGCAAAAATTCTTCATCGTCCGGCCCTATTGAGAACCCCCGCTTGGATTTTGCGGCTTATATATGGGCAAATGGCCCAGGAATTATTGCTAGGAGGGCAAAACGTCATTCCTGACAAAGCTAACAAACATAGTTTTAGCTTTATATATCCTTCATTAGAAATTGCATTGCTTGCCGTTCATCATTAATTAGTATGAATTTATGACCATTTTTTTCAAAAAAATTGAATTCTTTAACCGTTTGTCACAAAAAATATGCATTTTCTAACTAATTATTGATTTTCATTTATCTACGCGTAAGATAGCTAGCACAAGTTATTTAGCGAATTAGTTAGACGGTAAACTAATTATGCGATTGTTATTTTTGGGGATACCAAATGCCACACTTACAGTTTCAATCCTTGGGCGATGGAAATTGCCTTTATAATACACAAGCTGTTTGGTTAATATATGCTTACCAGCAACAAGCATTGACTGCGTTATTTGAAAATGAGCAAACAAGAAATAATTATGCAAAATTATTCATTAGACTTGGTGAGCAAAACCCCTCATTTGGATTACCCAAAACACTTGCAGAGCTTAACACAGTTCAAGCATTACAAACGGCTTTTGATACTTTTATAGCGCATACAACCGCGCAAAATGGTTTGGATATAGATTGGATAAAAGTGCAAAAAACCTTCGCTACAGCGCTGCGCGCATTTGTTGTGGATAGAATTAAAACCGATCCCACCACCAATGCGGCAATTAAAGAAAATTTAGCAACTTATATTGATAATATTGCTCAAACCACATATGAAATGTCCACCCTGCAAGAAGGTATTCGCGCTGTACGTTTAGAATTTACGATTCATTTTGACAGTCAAAGTTATAGAGCGCCTGCACCCCGAAGAAATCTTCGATCGATTGAAAGCATGAAGCAATCAATTGAAAATGAATTGGTTGAATTCATTGATGCCAAGATGAGTGAATCAACAGAGAAAAGAGAACAAATTACAAATAATGTCAAAGATGAACTAAAGCGCCTTGTCAGAGAAACTTTAGGACACTCTAAAAGAAGGGTTGTGCATACGCTGCGTGATGAAGTGTTGTTAGCGCTGCGAAATCATTTGCAAGCGGTTATCAAGAACGATATGGCTGAGGATACGATGACCCTTAGCGCACATTTTCAGAATATGCCAGAAATAGAAAAAGAAATTAAAGCTGTTATTCGTTCAACCCTACCTACAGTCGAGCAACAAAAGCAAGTTTTAAAAAACTGGTTCTTTGAGAATGATGCCAAAGGATTTAATTTATATTTAAGCGACCAAGGTGGCATTGCCACTAATGGTATTAATGCAGGTGAATTGGAACAAAAAGTCTTATCTCATGCTTTTAATCATGTCATCACTATAAAATCCCTACGATATCCTCATAATTTGCCGCGTGTAGTCAACGGATTAATATCTTCTGATGATAATGATAATGAGAATGCAAGAATATATCCTGAAAATGCGATTGTGTTTGACATGGAATGGCTGTCTAATCATTGGAATGCGTTGTTGCCAGACAATGAAAACGCCAGAAAAATTATTGATGTTTATGCGCCACAGCGTGCGGAATATGTACAGAAGATAACGCAAGAAATGGCTCGCGAGGAACTGACACTTAAAATTATGCAATATGGCAGTTGCGATAATCACAGAACAAAAGAGCTACCTGAACTCAGTATTGCCGAATATTGTAGCCTTTATAACATCACCCAAACAGAGTACTTAAGTTTAGCTAGCCATGCGCAACCTGTGAATGCAGGGCAAGCAAGGAGGAATGCAGTAGAACAAGTTTTGCATCCTATTGCGCCACGAGCAGCACAAGCAGAAGAACAAGATTGGGTCGGTTATTCTTTAATGTTTATTGCTTTGACCGCTATCTTAGCAACAATATCTCATGGCATTGCATGGCCACTGCTTGCTCCCTTTGCGGAGGCGATTTTGCCCAATAGCGCCTTATTCTTGGCACAAATAAGTTCGTGTGCGTTATTTAGTACCGTATTTGGATTCATATTAACGGAGAAGATCTATAGCGAGGGAGATTTAGAAACCTCAAATATAGATCCGGTGATAAATTCAACGATAGCAGCTGCGCCAACAGCATCCGCCTCTTCATGGTGGCCTGCCTCATTTGTGCCCTCTTTTCTTTTTCATCAGCAACAAGCACAACCCCAACAAGCGACCACGCCAACACCGCTTGCCATACCAGCCAATACAGGTCCACAAGCGCCACAACCCCAGCCCTTGCAAGCAACAACACCAGTGCCTAAACAACATCCATCCAAGATATAAGTTAATAGCTATACTTATATAAATTCTGCTACACTTTTGAGACGGTATGCTTCCATACCGTCTTTCACCTAAAAATACTCCAAACAGTATGAATTGAGGCGAGGCGCAAGCGAATGGATCCCCAGCCAAAAACAACCGTTGTTGTATTAGGTGGCTATGGAAATTTTGGTAGACGTATCAGTCGACTGCTTGCTCAAGACGCAAATTTACATGTGATAATTGCTGGCCGTTCAGAAAAAAAAGCCCAAGATCTCCTAAAATTGCTTAAAATTAATAATCCCAGTGCGACCCTAAGCGCGCAAGCATTAGATTGGCAACAAGCAGATTTCTCGCAATTGCTTAAAGCCACGAATGCAAAAATACTGATACATACAGCAGGTCCTTTTCAAGGGCAACAATATCAAGTAGCCAATGCCTGTATAGAGCAATCCATTCATTATCTGGATTTATCTGATGGGCGCGAATTTGTAAATAACATAGTTGAATTAGATGAAAAAGCAAAAAAACAGCAAGTTGCCATTATCAGTGGTGCAAGTTCAGTGCCCGGCATTTCTTCATGTGTGGTTGAGCAGTTTGCACCTAAATTTGGCATTTTAAGAGAAATAGATATCGGCATCGCCCCTGCTAATAAAATGGACAGGGGAGAGGCTTTAATGAAATCCATTTTAGGATACACCGGTAAACCGTTTTTGCGCTTGGACAAGGGGCGATGGATAACAGTTTATGGTTGGCAAGATGCACATCGTCATTATTACGGAGACAACCTTGGATTACGTTGGCATGCTAATTTAGATGTGCCCGATCTGGATTTATACCCCAAAAAGTATCCAACTTTGAATACGGTTGCATTTTATGCAGGGCTTGAAGTGCCTTTCTTACATTTAGCCATGTGGCATATGTCTTGGCTCAGTAGAGCAAAAATCATCAGAAATTGGTCTTTCTTTCATAAATCCATACTAGCAATGAGTCGTTGGTTTAAAAATTTCGGAACAGAATCAGGTGGTATGCATGTTCGTTTAAGAGGCTCAAGTTTGCGATATCAGCCACTCGAAATCAATTGGACGGTTGTTGCGGAAAAGGGGCATGGTCCTTATTTGCCTATTGTACCTTGTCTCATATTGGTCAAAAAACTGATTGATGGCGAAGTTGAGCCAGGTGCAAGACCGTGCTATGGCATGTTTAGTTTAGAAGAATTTGAAAAAGCTATCTCCTCGTGGAGTATTTACAGCACGGTTGAAGAAAAAGAGATCTAAAAATGGAATACATTATCCTAAAATATATTCACATTTTGAGTGCTACGCTTCTTTTTGGCACAGGTTTGGGAAGTGCTTTCTATTTGTGGATGGCTTACTTAAGCAAGGATGTGCGAACCCTCGTTAATACAACAAGACATGTAATTCTGGCGGATTGGTTTTTTACAACACCCACCGTTATTATTCAACCAATCACAGGCATTTGGTTAATGCATATCTTGCATTACTCTTTGACTTCTCTTTGGTTTATTTTAACGATGGGCTTGTATATGTTGGCTGGTGCTTGTTGGATTGTGGTTGTATTTATTCAATACCGTCTTCATTCTATCGTAAAATCTTTATCTAAAGAGACAAAGGATTTACCGCACGTTTATCACGTATTCATGCGATGGTGGTTTGGCCTTGGTGTAATTGCTTTTAGTGCGATTATCATAATTTATTGGCTCATGATAAGCAAAGTGGCGTTGAGTATCTCGCTTAATTAGATTAAGTTGGGTTTGTTTCCCTCTTTCTTTTCAACGCTTGGTTGATGTCCATCATCTTTACTGGCGGCGGTACTATGACGTTTTTGCTTAGAAAGAATGACGGACTGTCTTTTGCCTGAGTTTTCGGCCTGCATTTTAGATGCTTTGACGACCTTTTGTGCTAAAACAGAACGTGCTTCGCTAATCGCTTCTTTGCAATTTTTAATATGTCTTTCCATTTCTTGTTTGGTGCTTTGTTGCATCTGGTGGGTTTGTTCATCCCATGCATGTACATTTTGATCCTTTCTTTCTTTGTTATCAAAATTTTCGGATGGGTAAAGTGTTTTAGCTGTATGTTTTAACTTGGCAATTGCCTGCAGTTGCCTTTCATAAGTTGATTCTACTTCTTTTAGTTTTTGCTCGTAAATATTAACTTGTCTTTCGCTAAGTTCATAAGGATCGGCAAGTATAAGTGCATCCATAAAGTCGAAGTAGACAGTGTTAACAACTTCACGAAATGCAAATTCAGCGAAAACATATGATTCTCTTAACTTATCTAATTTGGGCTTGTCATTATCACGTAACATGCTCCAGTAACCGCCACCAGAGACTTCCTTAATCTTGGTGGAAGTGTTAGCTGCTTGCATAGCCATCATTAATTTTTGAAGTCGTTCATCTAATTTCTTGGTATTAGGGTCGATTAGTTTAAATTTAGTATGGGTAAGCACTTCAAATGCCATTGCCAATACATTTCGTTTCCTGGAATCATCTGGTTCTAGGGCGTCAAACATAGTAGAAATCTCTTTTATGAGTTCAGCTTCGTGCCCAAGGGCCGCATTATTTTTTAGTAAATAGCGCACACAGTCAGTTTTCCCAGCCTGTAAAGCTTGAATTAATGCTGTGGCGCTAATTTCTTGAAGTGTATCTTTGCTGACAAAACTGAGTAGTTCGTCAAGTGCTTGAACTTTGTTTTCTGTTGCCATTTTATAAATGGCTTTTTGAACAAAATTGCCAAATATATCAGAATTTTCATCTGCGGTGAGATGTTTGTATTGCGTTAGAAGATTTTCTAAATCTGCTAGTTGACGCGGTGAGTCGATATGGTGGTTTGAAAGTAATTGCTCAAGCCGTTCTCTAATGAGCAAGGATTGATCTTTTCTTTCAAAGCCAGGCTGTTCAGCATTTGTTTCTGATGGTGCGATATTCTGGGGAGAATTTAATCCTATAGCAGGGGTTGTGTAGGCAATTGATGCAGGCGTTGGCGCAATGCTTGGCTCTTGCAATAAAGACAGCTGATGCTCAGGTGTTGTGCCTGTATTGTTAGGTTGTAGATTATCATCTTGGGGTATTATAACACCTTCCTGTGCTAAGGCTTGCTTGGTGCTGAGTTGAACTCTTATTTGATTTACTTCCCGTTCAAGCTCGAGTTCTTCGAGCGGCTTTAATTCCTCTACCATAGGTTGTGATACTATATCTATAACGACTGGCTGAGGAGGATTGAGTATTTCAGTTATCATTATATGATAAGGGGCAAGCACTTTATCGATATCTTCTCC
This sequence comes from Uncultured Candidatus Berkiella sp., assembly GCA_964496435.1. Taxonomy (GTDB): domain Bacteria; phylum Pseudomonadota; class Gammaproteobacteria; order Berkiellales; family Berkiellaceae; genus Berkiella. The sequence continues at coordinate 23,840 of CAZBZP010000021.1, read as the reverse complement.
CCATGCTTTAAGATGCTCTTTTTTGCGTTGTGGAGATTCAAAAAATGTGTTTTCAAACAAGATAGAAGAATCATCTCTTAATTCTAAAACTTTATTTATCCTTTGCATGAAGCTATTGAGTTCGCTCTTAAAGTTATCAGAAACCACGCCGTTTTGTGCAATCTCACGTCCTGCTTTAGCTTTTAATATATTTGCTTCAAGTGCAAGGGAATCACACTTTTTCTTCAGATAGATGTACCATGGGCGTATTTCTTCTAATGTTGCGCCATCATTATCAGCAACCATTTGCATCCAACCTCGACGAATGCCACTAATTGCAGGGTCATCTTCGTTTACGTTATCTACTATCGCTCTAACAGTAGCGTTATCAGGCTTGAAATCCGTATGAAAAATCAAATAGTCCACAATATCATCTTGACTGCTGTTGAGCGCTTCTCTAAAAGCTTGATTTAAATGCTCTTTGCTAAAAGCCATATCATGATAGCTTAAAATATGTTTGACAATATCTAATGAACCCATCTTGGCGGCTAAAGGAAGCGCAGCGCTTAGTTCGAATGTATCAACTCTTCTCGAAGGGTTTTTAAAATCCAAAATAGCTTTTGCTGCTTTATGATTGTGTGCTTGTAGCGCTAAAATTAAACCCTTACCTAACGCTTTATTATCAAGTGATGGAGGGATTTCTGGAAGGTTTCCTTTCATGATAGTTTCATAAAAACTGTTTGTGGCATTATTTTTTTGCTTTATTTTTTCAAGCTCAACCACATGTTCTTCTAGTCTTGCTGTTAATTGCTTTCGCAAATCATCATCGTTAAAATGCTTTTCACCAAGTGCTCCATATTTTGCTCTAACAACTTCACGCTTTTTGTCTAAATTAACAAGCGATTTTTTTAACTCCTGGATGCGCAATTCCATCTGGGAGGTCAATTTTTGATAAGTTTCAATTTTTTCAAGTGGTATGGCATCATGTTCTGCCATGTCCTTTTCTATTACGAGCGCCAATGTTCGTATTTCTCTTAATCTTGCTTCATTTGTATCTAAATCACGTTCAATCTCTTTGTCATTATTGTATATATGATCCTTTTTGGCATCTAAAGCTTTGGTTATGATGGATTGCATTAATTGGTCTGCTTTTTCAAAGCTAACACCGTGTTGGGCTAGTAATTTTTTATTTTTATCTAGGCTTTCAATTAATTGAGATAAGTCATTATATTCCATTGCATCAAACAAAGGGGCAACATTTTTGAGATAGGTTTCAAGGGTGAGAGTATATTCTTGCACAAAGTTATCTAAAACCAATTTTGCAGCATGTGCGTCTCCTAATGCTGCGCGATATGTGTCTATTGTTGTAAGGCCAAAAAGATTCCAAATCCAAGATTCCATTGTTCTTTTTACAGAATCGACATTCTTTTGGGCTGTCTCAACTTGATTTTTATAGTAGAGCAAATCTGAACCTAAATCTGGCAATTTATCCTTTAATGTACTGATGGGTAATGTATTTGTTTTGCGGTGTTCAGTATTCATTCTTTGCATTGCCACATCAGATAAGTCACGATAGTAATCGATTAGTTTTTTATCTGAAGGGAACATTACATCTTTATTGCTGAGTTGGAATATCAGTGATTGATAATGAGAATATAATTGTTCAACATTTTTCAGAGGTAAAGCTTGTGCGTTTTTAAGAGATTGAATTGCTTGTGCCTGCGTATGTTGCCTCAATGCTATAAGGCTGGTTGCTGATAGTTCTTTTACATTGCATGCTTCAAGATTTTCAACATAAGAAAATGGATCGATGAGCTTTTCTATAGAGAACTGTCCAAAATGCATCGTAACAATTTGAGTTGCACTCGCAAGTTGCTTGTCTTGTGCAATTTGTTTCTTTTCCGTGATGATGTATCGTAGATAAGAAATTACTGTAGAAAAATTATCAGATAATTCAGGTGTCATGATGTCACCTGATAGTTGTTGTTTGTAAGTTTGCAAATTGAATTGCATTTGTAAACATTGTTGCTCAATGTCTTCCAGCTCGCTGATGGGTAAAGTTTTTAATTCATTTAATTGTGTATTGTCATTGAGCTTTTCACTCAAAGCCTTCAAAGATATCAGGAGCTGATTCCCTAAGCCGTAAAATGCTTGTTGCTTTAAAAATACGGATTGTGAATCAATTGTGTCAGAAGGTTTTGAAAAATCAGACATCAAGTTTTCAAAGCTTGCATGATAATTTACGCTTAAAGCACGTATGCTCTTGCTAAGTGAAACGCTATTTTGTGATTGTGTTGAAGTTATAAGTGCTTTTTGTTCTTTAGCTCTTTGCAAAAGTTCTCTTTGAATATGCAAGGTTAAACCAACGGGTTCTATATCAGCATATAATGCATCCAAACGTGCATTATCTTCTTCTTGTTTTTTAACACGTTTTGTTTTGAATCCAAAGAAAGAGGCCACATTATCCGTAAACTTACCCATTCTCCCTCTAAAGGTTTTGCTTCTTGCTTCGTTTTGAGCTTGGGTTTGCTTTTGCAAGGTATCTATCGTTTTAACCTTGTCCTCCATTTCTGTTTGAAGTGCTCTAAGCTTAGCTTCGCGCTCCGCAATATGGTTGTCAATGTTATCTTGTGTAAACTGATATACGGTTTGAGTTGCTGCTAAGGTAAAAGCTTCCCTAAAATTAATATAATCGGTTTCGCTTTTCTTGAAGTCATTTTTGATGGCAAGATAGCTTCCGCCGTGATGATCAAGTTCAGAACTAGCTTTGTTATATCTCTTAAAGTCGCTTTTATATGCCAACATGGCATCAACATATTTTTCGATAATATCGCTGCCGTCGATTCCATTAGTCATTGCATCTGAAAATAATTTATTCCTTTGTTCCTTCTTGTGAGCAAATCTTGCTTGTGCTTCGGCAAGCCATCGTTGATTTATCTGGGAGGTGTTATCAGCAATTCTTGTTAGTAACTGATTATTTGTAATGTTTATCTTTCCCAACAAGTATGTGTCAAGATACTCCCTGAAGTTTAATTTGTTGATAAATTTGTCCGCTGCAAATAGCGCGAGATGGCCAAATAGGCCTGCGTTTTGCTGGTAGTCCGCCAAGTAATCTTGCGCAATGAGATGCACAAGATTTCTGCCTCGTTGTGCATTGACTATCCCTTTAGATATCTCATTGGCAATAGTGCTAATATAGCCCGCATAATTAGCATTTGATTTAGCAAAATCCGGATTTTTAATTTTGTTTTTGATGCGCTCATTTTCAATGCTGGTTTCTACTAGAATCATTTCAAGCGGATCTTCAGCTGCAGGAACATCTTTGTTAGCAAAACTAGTGAAATCTGCTTTAATCTGTTTGTAAAGTGAATAACCTTCGGGCGTGTCCAGTTGTTGAAAATTATGGTGAAGCTCCTTGGCATTTTTAAATCCTAAGGCGCTGGCAAGTATGTCTAAATGTTTTTTTGTGTCTTTAGATTGTAAATCGCCAAGCCCTGCTTCTCTATATAATCGTTGTTTCTCATTTTCAATTTCTTTGGGTGTTTTTCCAAGGGCGGCGAGTTTTTTGATTGTTGATTTTATGCCATATAATGTGGCAACGTGACTATAAAAAGCTTCGAAAGATTTGCCATGCAATTGTTCTGCAAGATAAAGCCCTGCATCTTCAGGGATTTTAATTTGTATGGTAGATTGGGTTGCCTGGTAATTTTCTCTACCCATTTTTTTTTCAAGCAAAGAAGGCGCACCCTTTTGTGCAGATATATCAATTGGGGAGCCTACATTGTAAGAGGTAGGCCCATTCATTTTATCAACTTGCAATTTGAAAAAGGGCGCAGCTTCTTCTTGATATGTTTTAAGTAGATAACCGGTGATATTTTCGGCGCCTTTTGCTATTATTTGATTTACCACCATACCAACGTCTTCGATTTCATTTTGTTTTTTTGCTGCAGGATTTAATATGGCTTCTGCATATTTGTTGTATTCTGTTTTAAGGGCGCCATTTAAAACGTGATAGCAACGTGAAGCATGCCAGGTGAAATCATTAACGACAGAACTATTAAATTCTTTATTCAATGATAGTAAGGTAAACTGCTCTTCAAGCTTTTTCATATTTTGAACATATTGTTCACGTGAAATGTTACCTGCGCGGATAAGCTCAATGGCATTTTTTATTTCAAGTATTTCTTTGGGAGTAGGGGGGGCAATATTGATTTTTTCAATGGCTAGGTGGGTTAGCTCTACTAGAGTCCCGGCTTCTTTTTGCCAGGCGCTAAATAGATTACCATCAAGTTTTTCTAAAAACTTTCCTAACATGGTAAGCCTCTTTTAACTTAGTCTATTTTTTTGTGATATAGCTTAACTACACCTCTTAGACATATTTATGTTCACTAAAGTTTCTTTGAAGAATCAAACAAGTGCGCACTTACACGGATAGTAAATGTTGCTATTCATTTTAACTTTGTTCTAAGAGAAGTCTTTTGGGGTCGCTATTGATGCAAATGCCATCTATAATGCGGATGATTTGATATATTTAACCTGAGATTATAGCGCCTAAATATGTTTTCTTTTTCGGTCCGCACTACAGTTTTTTTGCAAAAATGGCTGAGCTTCATATCGATGCTTGGTTGTAATGCCCTTATTTTGGTGATGGGCTCTTGCCTGGGATTATCTGCCTTATGGCTAAGCGGCGGCCTTATGAGCCTGTTCCTCGTTAACGCTGCTATTTTATATTACATTTCTTTTCCTAACAGGAATCAACGTTCACTCAATTTGGATAATGAACTTGAAGCTCACATTTATCATTGTGTTGAAACTTACTCTCGCAAATTAGGTATAACCCCTCCACGCATCAGTATTCACATTTGTGCCGATCATGATATCAAGCTGGAGATGGAATCTATTGGATTTCCTTTTGAACAGCAATTGGTGATGACGCAAGATTGGCTTGAAGTGCTTAATCATGGTATGTCTAAAGCCTCATTTTCTGGGCTTATCGCTCATGAATTGGGCCATCTTAAACATCACGACGCTTTGTTCAGTTTAATAAACACCAGCCTGCGATTAGCAGTCATGCAAACACTTTGTTTGAGTTTTGCTATGGCAATCTATTTCTTAGGCACGATGCCACTTGTCATGATGGGTGTCGTTGCATTTATGTGTGTTATAACTTTGAGCGTAGAGCTTCTTGTTGGTTTTTTTAATCGTGCCATTGAAAAGCAAGCAGATTTAGTCAGTGTCGACCTAACGGGAAATCCTAAGGCAACAAAACAATTTATTTACGATCTCTATCTGCAATTTTTATATTTTGGGAAACTGGTTACCCAAAATGAATGGGCTGGGAGGATGGAAACTACCCAGATCTCATCATCACTGGTTAATGATTTAAAAGCCAAGCATGCTCAATTATCTGAACTCAATGCTTCGGATGTTTTTGATGAGCTTCAAGCTATCGCCAAGCCTCCTGTTAGCAATAAAACTGCTTTTAACCTCACAGAGTTGAAAAATAGGGCCCTGACCTGGTTAAATACGCATCCTTATGTCCAAGAAAGAGTAGACTGTATTGAAAGGTCTTACACAAGACCATCAAGGTAGTTTATTATTGGGACGATAAAATTGATCTGAAACATCTATGTTAAGTTAATAACATTAGAATATTGCCAAGAGGTACCATGCTAAAAGGACCCATTCCACTCAAAGTAATAAAGACGCAGCGGCTTTTAATCCGTCCTGTGCGCTCAACAGACGCAGTTCTAATGCATGATGCAATGAAGGATAGTTTTGATGATTTAAAAGCTTGGATGCCTTGGGCCCAATCATTGGCATCGGTTCGAGATACAGAGGTTTATTTAATTCATGGTGAAAGAATTTGGAGTTCCCCTGCGCATGAAGGGGTTGAGCAGCCACTGCAAATAATGGATCCCACTAACCGACACTACCTTGGCGCAACGGGCATTAAGCCTGCAAATTTGTCTATCCCTAGTTTTGAAATTGGATATTGGGTAAATAAGCAGTATGCCGGCCAAGGGTTAATTACCGAAGCCATGAATGTTTTGACAAGGTACTTATTTCAAGTGCTAAAAGCCAAACGCGTTGAAATCAATTGTGAAGAAGCTAACCTAAGAAGTGCAAAGGTTGCACAGAGACTTAATTTTGAATTGGAAGGCATGCTACGTAATCATCGATTTGATGCAACAGGCAAGAACGTAACACATTCTATGATATATTCCTGTATTGATGTTAACAAAATCCCACCCATGTCATTTCATTGGGAATAGCGCTGAGAAGTAAATTCTAATATGCAATATATTTATTTGTTAATTGCAATTTTGGCTGAAGTACTTGCCACAAGTGCACTTAAAGCCTCTGAGGAATTTACAAGATTATTCCCTTCGCTTCTCGTCGTTTTTGGCTATTTTGTTGCATTTTACTTCTTAATGCTAACCTTGAGAGATATACCTTTAGGTATCGCTTATGCTATTTGGTCGGGGCTTGGGATCTGTATTGTCACAGTCGTTGGCTATGTTATTTATAAACAAGCCCTCGATATCGCAGCAATCATCGGTATTGGCTTTATTGTATTGGGTGTTATCACCATTCAACTGTTCTCAAACAGCTCTGCCCATTAGGTGGTAGGGTATGACTAAACCCGCGTTCTATTTCTTTTCATCGAGAATGGCAACTAAATTTCACATTGCACGACGTCTTTTGAACTTAGGATGGCAAGAGAACACATCTATAAATGATTCCTTGTTCAATGATGAAAATTTGCAATTAAATGATGAGGTTTCAATTCATTTCGAATATAAGCATTTACTTGCGAAGCTTGTAGAAAAGCATTGTAAAGAGATAATGCCACTTACTTACAGCATCAATGATGATAACTACCAAGAAATTATTGCCAAAATCATTTACCAAAATTACATGGTAAATAATCGATATGAAAGTAACATAGCGGATTTAAAATGGATATTGAAACCCTCCATGTTAAATAATGGGGATAATATCTTTTTATTTAATAATATTGAGGATTTGAAATCGCATTATGCTTCAGTAAATCGTCTTGGTGGATTTCATGTTGTGCAACGATATATACCCAATCCGGCATTAATGGGTGGTCGTAAATTTACATTCAGGGTTTCTGCTGTTGTTACAAATTATGCAGGTATTTTTCTTTACAAACAAGGTTATATAAACATTAGTGCTGAATTGTTTAATCTTCAGGATGGATTTCATAACAAAAAAGTTCATATAACCAATTATGTATTAGACAATGAGTTTGCTAATATCGAACAACGCTCTACTAAAGACGTCCCGCACTTTGATGAAATTTATCAGCAAATGACAGCGATTGTGAATAAGGTATTTTCAGCTCTTATATCTGAGCACCCAGATTATCTTAAACCAAGTAAAGTAAAAAAATTTGAGATATTTGGTTTTGATTTTATGTTAGATGATAAGGGGAAGCTATGGCTGCTTGAGATAAATCAGGCACCTGATGCACCAACCTTTGAAGAAAATAAGCTTGATCCCATATTATGGGAGCCATTCTGGAAAGACATTATAGAAGAGTTTGTCGTTCCCATTGCCATGCACTCAAAACCTTTGCGCGGTTATGAACATTATGAGCAGATCTTAACGGCCAAGGCCTGTTTTTCCAAAACCAAATCCTTAATGCATCGATTGTTTAAATAGTTTATGTCTTTTAGACAGACGGATGCTGCATTTTGATCCTTTCTTCGCAATTTATGCAGCAATTTATAAAATCTCTTTAAAATCATTATATTCAAGTCATTTAATCGATTGTGAGCGCTCGCTCATCAAAAAAAATAAACAGTCTTTTTCACTGCACTTTGTTGTTGCTTGTGCTTGCTAACAGTAGTTTTTGCTATGCCGTTGTACTATTTCTCCTAATTGAGACCTATCAACAATGTAGTGAGGTATGAGATGACAAAATCTAATAATGTCAGCGATAGAAGAAAAGAACAATTATTGAATATTGCTGTCATGGCGGCTGGTGGATGGTTGATTTGGTATTTATCTGGGCCTTATGCTGCAGAAATAGGTCGTAATGCCTATGAATTTGCATATGATAAAATTTGGGGTACACCTGAATGGTTAAGTTGGCGTTTTTTGGAACGAGCCTTTTATTATACTCCCAACCGTGGTCACTTTGAGAATTGGCTATTTAATTATGCCGAATATGCAAGCCCCGTTCTTGCGGCACCATTTTTATACAAAGTGCCAGATGTTATTCGAGCTTGTGTTGGTAAAGTTATCCCAAAAAAATCACCTGAAGAAGTGATGGTGTTGAGTGATTCTCCAAGACCAAAGGAAGAAGAAGAGTTCATGCACTTAGATAAAGCCAAAACCTTTACGCCGGCGCGTCATAAGAGCATGCAAATACAATCAGAGGGGCCAAGTACCAATACCAGATCGCGCTCAAATTTAAGGGTATCTCTATAGTTAAATATGCTTAAACATATCCAAATGTTGGCGTAATTTACCTTTAATACTCTTAAAAAGGCCAGTGAAACCTTCATGAGATAGCCCTAAGATTTCAGCAACTTGTTTTCCAGGATAGCGTTGTTGAAAAAGCAAAATATAGGCAGCTTTTTCCTTAGGTGAGAGCGCTTGTAGAGCAAGTTTTAGAGACTTGGGTTTATGATGGTTTATGTATGGTTGCTTGAACGCGGATTCTTCAATTTCGCGCTCAAGCAACACTTTGTGAAACCAACTTTTACTATTTATATTTTCAGACGATGACTGCCATTCCATGCTGAGCCCTTTATTATTTAGCTGCTTTGCCTTCCTTCATGAGATCTAATGCGTATAATTTAACGTATATGTTCTCACCTTGGGTTTGTTCAAATTTTGCACATTTTTTCTCTAAACGTGCTTTCATTTCGGTTTGTGTGCCTGTATTTTCTTTTAATTTTTCACATTTTTTCTCAAGACGGGTCTTTCTTTTTTCAGCAAAGTCTTTCACTTTTTCTTTAAATGCTTGTTTGTCTGATGCGGAAAGTTTTTCCCACTTATCTTTAGCATCTTTAAAAATTGCTTTTTTATCTTCTTTGGATAAAGACTTTAATTTTTGTTGCTGTTCTTTATAGGGTGTTGTGCCCTCAGTGGTTGACATATCGGCAAACAGTGAGCCGCTCACTAATACAGCAGTTGCGCAAACAAGGGCTAGAAGTGTCTTTTTCATGTGATATTTCCTTTAGTAAAACCTTAGAACAAAAATAATCCTTTATAAGTATTAGCAGATTATTTAGGTTGTTAAATAAATTATAAGAGGGTTCTAAAAAATTTGCATTAATCGTTACATTTCCATGGGTAACGCTGGCAATATTTAGATCGTTCTCTTTGATCAATGATATTTCCACAGCGTTCTGGATAGCGCTCGCAATAAGCTTCGCGCTCTTGCCTTTGTTGATGTTGAATTTCTTGTTCCTGTTCGCGCTCTTTACGATATTGGCATTCTTCAGGATTACGTTTGCACCAATTTTCATCTTGTTCATTTTCGATTGCACTACCATATGCGCCACCTTCGTTCGAAATAGCCATAAGACAAGGAGCGAAGACCAAAGCGCTGGCACAAAACAGTAGCAATACTGATCTTTTCATAAGCCCAATCAAGAAACCTTTATTGGATGAATTCTTTTGAAAGCATAGCCGTTTTCGAACAGTAGTGGGTGTCAATAAGGCAGTGTAGGTGCACATATAAACTAAACATTTAGCACGCCGAAGCAGTAGCAAAGTAGACAAGAAAAAGAAGAATATAGCTATTTGGGGGAAGCTCACGTAGCATAACGCACAAAGACAGGCATGGTGGCAAAACAATGAGTTTGAATGCTAATAAAGAGTTACCTATTGGGGTCTTTGACTCTGGGGTTGGGGGCTTAACAGTATTGCGTGCTTTGCAAGAAGCGATGCCGCATGAACATTTCCTCTATTTAGGTGATACTGCAAGGCTTCCCTATGGCACCAAGAGCCCACAAACCGTCAGAGATTATGCCTTAAATGCCAATGAGATATTAGTAGCCACAGGCGTAAAAGCCTTAGTGGTGGCCTGTAACACAGCTACAGCTGTTGCCTTAGAAGCCTTACAAGAAAAATTTTTTCCCCTGCCTGTTATAGGGGTTATCACCCCTGGTGCGATTGCCAGCTTAGAAGCACCCTCAACCAATCCTATTGTGGTATTGGCAACAGAGGGTACATGCCGATGGCATGCTTATCGAGAGGTGATTAACGAAATGGCACCTTCTCGTGTGGTTGTGGAATGGCCCTGCCAGCTTCTTGTTGCTTTGGCTGAAGAAGGGTGGTGTGAAGGCCACTTAGTCGAAGAGATCATTAAAAAATTATTAGCACCACTATTTTCGTATTTAGGGGAAACTGAGCCAGCCTGTGTGTTATTAGGTTGTACACATTTTCCTGTCTTAAAAGGCGCAATTCAAAAAGCATTGGGGACATTGCCGGTGATTGATCCGGCACATACCTTGGCAAAACAAGTTATTTCTATTCTCCAAAGTCAACAACTTCTACGCACATCTACATCCAAGCAAAGCATACAATTCATGGCAACAGATGGCATTGAGCGTTTTGCAAGAGTTGCCCAGACATTCTTGGGTTATACAATTGGGCCCGATGAAGTGGAGTTGGTGACAGTTATCCCAAAAATTACCACCGCAAAAAAAGCCGCAATGTAATATAAACAGAGGGCTTGGGGTGGTTAATTAAGTTTTTTGGGTGTCATCACTAATAGTTGTTGGTTATCTTCAAGTTTTTGCGAACCTATCTCAGAGAGTTTGGTGCGCAATGATGCTAGAGGATTTTCCGGCTTATTTTTAAAGCCCGCTTCAGTTTCTAAACGTTTTGCGGAAGTGTTCAGATCTTTGGCTTGAGTAAGTTCCTTTTCGACATATTTTACAACATTCGCATCAACCTTAAGATCTTTTAAGTCGCGAATGCACTTTTCAATCGCTTCTTTTACTGCCGGATCAATTGGCGGCATATTCTGTGTGGTTGCCAGTTCATAAGCACTAACAAAACTTTTTCTTTCAGCCTGTTTTAGCTCATTTTTGTTAGATACTGTAACATGAGAAGATAAAGCAGGTGGTTGTGGTATCGACATGGTTTTAACGGTATTGTTAAGCTCAATGACTTTGGCATCTACTTTCTTATTATTTAGTTTATCTTCGCTAAGCTTATTTAAACCAGCTACTTTTTGAACATCTTTAACCGGATCGAAAACTTTAGGATCGATGCCATATTCAGGGGCAATTTGTTTTATTTTCTTGCAAATATCAATACCCAAAACATCAACAATGTTTTTAAGACCATCGCAGCCCCTTGAATTTTCTGCTGCTAAGAGATGGCCATGCCCAGTAAGATATTGTCTCGCTACTTTTTCTTCAAAGTCATCTCGAAGTGCTTTGTTTTCCTTGCTTGTCGCATTATATGGTGGTGGAAACTTCCCATGTTCTAAGAAGAAAGCTTGTTGAGCAATAGCAATTTGAGTGATCATTTCTTCTCTGTCTTTGCCGCTTACACAGCTACCCACGCGAATACCAACTAAATTCATGATAACTTGTTCAAGCCCTGCTTTTTCTGCTTGGGCGTTATTATTCGCATTTTTAGGTGCTCTGAGTGTATTCCATATATAAGGCATTTGTTTATAGCTATCTAGAGCTGCTTTAGCCATTTTATAATCTTCAGTGCCTTTTAAACTTTCTACATAACGAGTTAATGCTTTAACAGTATTGCGATTTTCTCGGCCTTGTTTACTGAATAAGTTATATACAAAGGACAGACCTCGTGCCTTATTAACGGCACGATTTGAATATAAAAGGTCAATTTTATTTATTTTTATGCCCTGCGTGTCGATTTTATGCTTTTTGATAAAAGCATCTGGGTTTGCTAATTCCTTTTTCAACAAATCATAAGCAGCCATGACGGCTTTGTTGTTATCACCTGGTGGTTGAACAGGTGGAGAATACAAGGTTTGAAATAAAATAGGCAAATCAATTGTTTTGTTTGGCTTATCTTTTGCATCTTGTATTTTAGCTTGAATAGCCGCAACCACGAGTTGTTCTAAATTTTTCTTGGAAATGTCTATTTTTTCATTTAAATTTTTAACTTTTACAGGGGCAATTACGCCGGAACGAACTTTTGTAAAGCTATGTGATTGGCCATTAACATTCAATTCTACTTTGGTTAAGTAAGCATTGGGCGCGCCAGGGTAGCGACGAATGGTTGTGGGCACTGGGCCTAAATAGTCTCCTAAATTGACATAGCCTGATTTGCCAGATAATACCTGATGCTGCCATTCTTCTACGCGTTTTATAAAATAATTTTGTTCCCATTTGGGTAATGCTTTGAACCATGCTGGTTTGTTTTCATGTTTGTTATTGACAATTTTTAACCATTCCTTAGTAAGTTCAGGCGTGAATTTGCTAAGCGGCGTTTCTGAGCGTGACATCATTAAGTTTTGATCATCGATGTTGGCTTCTTTTGCTTCTCTTTTTTTCCAATTAACGTGATTTTCAGCATTATCAAGTTCATCTTTTACTTTTTTAAATTTTGGAGGTTTGCCAACATAGACATTGTTACGAAGTGTTTCAATGAGAACCTTTTCTAAAGCGGCCAAGTCTTCTCGATTCAGTGTTTCTTTTTTATCTTCTAAAGAACCCCAGTGTTCTTTAAGCCTTGCAATATGATCATTGAGTAATTGAAAATTATCTTTGTTTTCAAGGGCCGAAAAACCTTCTCTTAGGGGATAGGGCTCAGCGCTCTTTATTTTTTGAATTTGTTTTGGGGATAAATTATTTAAAATGAGTTCGGCTGCCTCAAGAAAACTTAAACCCCTGTCATGTGTAGCACCGCCTATTCCTTGCTCATATTTAATTTCAGTATGGCGGTGTATTTGGGTATTTTGCATGATGCACCTACTAGACAAAAAACGAGTTGCCTACTTCAAATATATAGTAGAATGATTTAATAAACTAGCATATCAATTACTGTATAGTTAGGATGTGATGCTAAGTTTTTAGGCGTAAATGCAACAAAGGTGAAAGGGAAATCGCGTTTTAGTGAGGGTTTCTAATTTTATGCTGTTCGTATAAATTTCTTTGTTTGTCGATGGCAATGCTAAGACTTATCAGGATAGTCATCGTAAAAATAAGCATAATACTAAAAGTCTCAAGGTGACTAGAATTATAGTGAAAAAGGTGCGCATGTGGTAAAGCACCGGCAATGTAAACGATGGATACGCCAAATAAGGTAATACACAGCGGTATAAGCCCAAAATAATAAGCAAAAGTGCAAAGAAGAATAAAAAAGCTCAAGGTCAGCAAAATGCTGGGAATACCCTGGATGATGAAACTAAATATATGTGCTAGAACAATGAAGGCAGCTACTAACTGCCATGTTCTATTTTTCTTATTAAAGTAATGTAGGACAACAAAAGGATCAAAAACTAAGCTCAATGGCGCTAAACAGAGAATACCATTGAGTTCTCCTAAAAAAGCCACACTCCATCCATACCAAGTAATACTCGTGTCATTCGCTTGAGTAAACATAAGCCCCATCACTGAAACATGGACTGCACAGCAAAGTATGGCTATTAAGCTAAACTGCCATAGCACCTTTTTGCTATATAAAGGACTAATGGGGCCACTCCATTTGAGCGAGAGTGAACGAACCAGCAAGATGCATAATGTAAAGGCCAGCGACTGACGAAGTCCCATTACAAAAGAAAAGTGGTTGTAAAGATAACTTGTTAATGTTCCGGCAAAAATGCCTGCTAATAGGGTATTACCTCGTAGAAAAAGTGCTGACAAGGCAACACCCGCTGCGGGCCATACTGGGGAGAAAAAGCTATTAATGATGATCAGTTGGTGTCCACCAAAAATGATTAATGCACTCAGTATGAATTCAGCTACTCGTCTAGTTATGTAGAGTCTATTGTAGTAGGCTTGGAAGTCAGGGACTGTTGCTGATATAAGATGATTAGCTTGTACGGCTTCACGAAATTTGTCTAAACGTTTAACAGATGACACTTGCATAATGCCCATAAAAACAGATGATGAACTATACCAGGGATATTTAACAAAAGTCTACCAACATACTAAAGGGATGACGAATTACTCTCTTGAGGAGAAATTGCAATTTGCCAAAGAGGGTGTTTGTGTAACCTACGGTGAACTTTTATATCCCAGTGTGAAGAAGCTTATCACTTATATGAATTTAAACGATGCTGATACATTTTTAGATCTCGGCTCGGGCAACGGTAAGTGTGTCCTACAAGTTTTTATGCAAACACCCGTGAAAAAAGCATTTGGTATTGAGGCGAACACTCGTTTGCATCATCAAGCACTCGCTGTTGCACAAAATATCAAACAAGCGCTTCCTTTTTACTGGGAAGAAAATCGAGATTGCCAGTTTATAGAGGCTAATTTTTTACATTTACCTTGGAACGAAGCAACAGTCGTTTATACGTGTTCAACCTGTTTCACCCAAGAACTGTTGATTGCTATTGGTGATAAGATAAACATAACTCCCAGCATACAAAGCGTGTTTTCCTTAAGACCGCTTCCCAGCTTGCAGCTTCCCTTAAAAAAGGTATTTCAGGTGGAGTGTAGCTGGGATACTGCGCTGTGCTTTATGTACCAGCGTTAGACGAGCTTGCATTGGCCATGTCATTTAGTTTCTTATAGCGCATTAGTGCTAAATAACCGATAAAGCCTATTTGCGCACAGCTTGAAATGATAGCTAATACGGTATTTTCCCCCCAGCTTGGTACCAACAGAGGAAGCAAACTTTCCATATTCAAAGCTTTAAGGAGTAGGGGCAGTAATAAATAGAGTATAAATAAATAAAGGACAGCCGATCCTGTTGCATTACGTGGGTTTTGGGCAAAATTAAAGAAATGTATTAGGGCAATATCTCTCACTAAAAATAACAGCACAGTGATAACAAACACAGCAGGGGAGAAGTTCTCCATCAGTGAGCCTGGCTGTTGTTGAGCAATGATTACCACGATGCCAATTACAAGCATTAAAACAAAGGAAATGGGCCACCAGGGTAATTGTTGTAGGGTTTCAATGATGTTTCTTTCCTGCAGTCTTGTTATGAAATATTTGTAACGGATAAAGGAAAGGGTATCGGTAAATAGAGCAAAATAAGTCAGTGTTTGGGCA
This sequence comes from Uncultured Candidatus Berkiella sp., assembly GCA_964496435.1. GTDB lineage: Bacteria > Pseudomonadota > Gammaproteobacteria > Berkiellales > Berkiellaceae > Berkiella. The sequence goes on along the minus strand of CAZBZP010000021.1, from coordinate 8,664 downwards.
ATTAAAAAGCCGACATAAAGCGGTGCATGGGTTAACTGTTGCTTTACATCTTTGAGTATACTGAAGTTCAAATCACTCAGTTGCACAGGAAATGTATTTTCACTTGGACTTAAGCCAGAAAAATAAACTATACAAAATACATTAAATAACAACCAAATCCATGGAATGTGCTGATATTGTAATTCTTTGCTGAAAGAACGTTGTAATCCTACAAGAGACCATCCTAAAAAGAGGAGCAAAGAAGTAAAAGCAAATGCGCTTAGCTGGAAGCTATGAGTATACCATAGTATGGTAGCCTCAGGATTTTTGCTTGTGCTAAAACAATAGCTTGTCATCATCACGCCAATAAACAGTCCTGCGATAAAATAGCGAAAGGAACGATTAAATTTTTCACGTCGCATTTGAGGAATACTTTGTAAACTTAATAAAAGTGCAAGGGCTTGACTAAAAAGGCCGCCAGCTATTAAAAAAAGAATATCTTTTGCAATATGAGAGGGTGGGGCAGAGCCTGGCTCAAAAGGAAGTGTCGGTTCGTTGGAATAACCTAAAGCATAAAAAGCCAAACAAATCATCGCACCATACCAGTTATATAGTGTTGATCCGATCAATTTTCCCCAAGTCATTTGCCAAGGGGAAAGGGATGATTGACGTTGAAAATCCCAGGTGTTCTTACTTACTTCGTCAGTAACGGCCTCAGATGCATTTTTAGTGCCGGGTAAAAAAATTAATAAACAGGCAAGGAAAAATGCAAATGAAGAACTGCTCTTGAACCCGCCTATCAGATAAAACAAATAAACAATAAGCACTGTGACAATAGGAAGGATGATAACGCGATGAAAAGTGAAATCCAGCCAAATATTACGTTTGAGTTCTGGGTTTATCACAGTATTATTCCTTCTTACTTTTATCTTTTGCTTCACTCTGGGCTTTAAGCTCTCGTGATACAGACATATAAATATCCTGCATGTTTTGCTTTTGTTCTTGAATGCTAAGCACAGGTATATCTTTTTCAATCAACGTTTTGAGCAGTTGTTGTTGCGATTGCTCATCGCCTTCAAATGCCAACATCACTGTGTTGGCTTGGAAGGAAAGCACTTGTAGATTTGGCATCGATTTTAGTAAATCCACATATAAGCTGGCGTCTTTAGTAAGCACCAATTTGAGGATTCTTTTATTCAGATCGGAGGTAGGTGTATCCCCAAGCGTGCATTGCTTTACTAATTGACCTTCTTGCAGAACAATCATATGACTTGAGTAGTCTTCTAGCTCAGAAAGTATGTGTGAGGAAACAATGATGGTCATACCTTCGCTTTGGAGTTGTAGGAGTAGCTGAGATAAATTAAAACGTGCTTCAGGATCAAGCCCTGCTGCGGGTTCGTCTAATAATAATACTTTAGGCTGGTGGATGATGGTTTGCCCAATTGCGAGGCGTTGTCTTAGGCCGCGTGAGAGTTTGGCAGCTTGTTTATCTATATAATCCCATAGCGCCAAGCGCTTAGCCGTTTTTTCAACCAGCGCATTAATATTATCTGTGCAATGGTGACTCCAGGCAGCATAAGATAAATTCTGTCTGACAGTAAGTTGTTCATAAAGGCCATAGAAGTCTGAAAGGTAACTGCAAACCTGATGTACTTTTCTTGGAAAGCGATCAGTTTGGTAGCCATTAATTTTAACCGTGCCATGCAAAGGAAGCTCAAGCGCGCAAAGGCAACGCAGTAAGCTTGTTTTGCCTGCACCATTAGGACCCACTAGAGCCGTAATGGTATTCGGTGATATGGTAATGGAAACGTGATCGACTGCGCGTTTCCCGGGATAGTCGAAGCAGAGATCTTGAACTTCAATCATAAGTGGAACGAGCTTATCAGGTTGGATCTTAAACAAAACTATAGCGGATAATAAAAGTCGATGCGAGATAATTGCTAATCGAGGTAAGATAAATGACTAATCAGGCTGCTAAACAAGAAACAAAAGCGCTACATATTATTAGTGTGGCTAAAGTGTGCTCCTTGGCGACACAAGATATAGCCAAAGCGGTACTTGGTTTTATTCCTAATGGCTTAAATCTTATCTATGACTTTGTCTTTAAAGCACTACCCCTAGTTGGGAAATTTTTTGCACACCGTTGGGTTGAGCAGGTTATTAAATTATGTTCAGGCATAACCATCGGCCAAGGCTTGGCGGGTGATATTGCTTATTATGTTTTCAAGCCAGTAGGTTTTGGTATTGGCCTTGTTATTGGTGGCTTATTCAAAGATACACCTGTCTATCAAGGTCAAATTGGAAAAATATTTTATCGATTAAGCGCTCAAACAGTCGGTGGGGCACTTATTGCCTTGATAGGCTTCTCTATGCTGAATCACTTTATTCATTTCAACATTGAAATGAAATTTGTTACTTATTTATTGGTGCTTGGCGCAGGTGCGATTTTAGGATTAGTGGCAAAAGGCTTAACCTTGTTTGCTATTCACTCTGTAACCAAAGCAAATGCCATGGCTGCCCGAAAGAATGCGCAACTTGCTAAAGATTTAAATAGTAAACTCAAAACGGCGGCTAAATCAAAAGCTAAAAGTATGATCTTAAGGCAAGCACAAGATATTGTATTGCAAATGAATGGGCCACAATCACAAGCGAATTTGGAGCCCTTTTTTGAAGAGGAATACGCCGCTTTTGCTGAACAAATTTATCAAAAACTGGAGCGTCACTTTAATTACTTAACCGATAGAGCATGTCATGGTGATATTACAGCCTTGAAACGCTTAAAGGAATTGACGCCTAAAGCCAAAGAAAATGACGCTGCCAAACCTGCATTTGAAGTGCTGGTTGAAAGAATGTTTAATGCGCGCGCCAATTTTAAACTAAAAGATGATATCGATACTGCTTATGATAGATGGCAATATCGTTTTCTGAGTGTAAAAGAAGCAATTTGATAATATAGTTTAGTATGATGAAATTTAATTTTGTATTTTAGCCTCTTCATTCATTTTTTTAAGCATAAGTTCTAATGAGGCTTTGGTTTTATCATTAGGATAAAGCTTCAAAGAATGAATGATGAGGAATTCATGCCCATCTGCTTTCTTTTGCTGTTCTATTTCTAAGGCAGCGAACAATTCCTCTGATTTTTTGTCTTGGGGCCCCAGGTAGGTAATTTGGATGGGGATGAGCACATACCACTTATGAGTCTGCTCGTATAACTGCCTTCTAAGGCCTTTAGAAACAATGAGAGCATTGCCCTCAAGTTGAGGTTGCACGATTAACCTATTTTGCAAAACGAGAGCTAAGGTTTTTGATTGCTCAAGAGAGTCTATAAACGCTGCATAGCCCTCTTTAGTAAAGTATGATTTTATGTTTTTTCGCCATTCGTCAATGTCTTCAAAATAAAAAGTAAAAGCCTCAATGAGATGTTTGTTGGCCCAGATGATAACATCCTGATCGCTAACTACGGCGGCTTGTGAGGCGATGCCGGGGTGTTGTGAAGGGTTATTGGGGTGTGCAAAAGCTGAATTAATCGAAAGGAAAGTGATTAGTAAAATTAGCACATATTTTTTCATAGCTCTGCACCCTATTGTCCCTAATAAGTTTCTGTAAGATATAGTAAATATCTCTTACATTCAATTCACCAGCCCTAGAGATTAATTGTTACTTAAAATATGCGACAGAATAGGGCTGAATGATAGATAGGGCCTCATTTAACAGTTCATGCTGGCTTAATTGATATAAGGGTTTATATTACCTTGTATTTTTCCAATTTTTTCATTGCGCTCTTTTTCCCAAGCTGTAGGCGGATATTGTTGATGCCAGCTTTGATAGCGTGCAAGCTCTTCATCATTTAAGGGGAGGAAGTAAGTGCTTCTCATGTAAAGATAGGCTCTTGCGACCATGCCACGGATATGATGGGGGGTATGTATTAAGTGTTTTTTATCATCTGTTAACAATTGGCACATATTTGTAGTTTCAGGCTCATCAGATAATGAACTAAAAGCAAAGTGTCTACGCAAGCTGATTATCGTCTTTTGCTCTGCTACAAAATTGTGTAAATCGCGAGAAGCTAACTTGAAGTTGTGATCTTGCTCAAGACAGCAGCGTAGGCCTTTATAAAGCCTTCCCTCTTTGTTAATGCAACTTTTTTCATTATAACAGCGTGAATTTTTAGCGATATGCTTCAATGATACGATGGGCATCCAATGAATTTTATGCGCTATCTTCTTGCAATGAGGACATATTTTAATATTGATTTGAGCCTTCTCATTAAAGGGCTCTTGACAAACAAAAGTATAACGGTTGTCTTGATATATACTCTCAAGTGCCGTTTTGAGTTCTTTTGTAGAAGTCAGGGGCTTTGTGGGAAGAGCAGCGCAAAGTATTTTGCAATAGAGAATGCAAAATAAAAAAATGATTTTTCCATGTAAATTTAAACATTGCATATTGCAAGGAAGGATCTAGAGATCCTTCGTTAATCCATTACTAAGCCATGCGCCTTTAAGGCATTTTCAAGCGCATCTTTATGGAATCCCTCAATTCGTTCATTTCCCACATAAATTAAAGGAACGCCTCTTCCATTTAAGGCATTGAATTTATTTCTGGCAATATCTGATGTGCCTATGTCGTAATTTGTGTATTCAATGTTTTTACTATCGAGATAATTTTTAGCTTGTTTACAATGACCACACCACGACGTTGAATAAATGATAACTATATTTTCAGCTGCGAAAGCTTGAAAACTAAAAGAAAGGATAAACAAAAATAAACTGAGGGATTTGCGCATCTTACAACTCTTTAGGGCAAAGTTTGAATCCTGCTTAATACTAGATTATGATTAAAAACACAACTTATTTTACTTATCAAGATAAAAAAATGCGTAAATTCATTATCACACTAATCATTACAGTTGGGTTTCTTTCTTCTGTAGCAAAAGCCGCTGGCCCGGCCATGCATGTAGCGCTAGGCAAAGAATGGTTGGCATTGTATGCACCACAATATACTGAGCAAGAGAAAAAGTTATTTCTATTGGGTACTGTCTTTCCAGATATTCGTTATCTTGGCGTTATCAAGCGGGATCAAAGTCATTATAAAAATATGACCCTAAAAAAAGTGCTTGAAGAAAAAAAGCCTTTTATGCGTGGTATATATTTCCATAGTTATGTTGATGAGCACCGCGAAAAATATGTGCACGAACATGCACCCTATAAGAAATTAACTGATATTTCCCCAGCATTACGTGGAACCTTTTTAAAGTTAATTGAGGATGAGATAATACACCAGAAGCAAGATTGGACAGACTTTAGAAATTACCTAAGCACGATTCCAGATGAGGAAAAAATTCTTGGTATTTCAAATGAAGCATTGACGCAATGGCATACAGGATTATCTGTTTACTTTAGCACTTATCCTAGTTTTATCTTGGCGCAATTAAGTATGTTTGATAAAGGTATCTTAAGTTTTGATGCACAAACCATTAAGACTTGGAATGTATCCTTACCCCAACATGTAGCTGATCCTGATATGCAGCAATATGTACGTGAATTAATGAGCAGTTTTGATAAGACCATGAAAGCGCAGCGTAGTTAAGAATAAATTTCTATTTATTCTTAACTTATTTTGGCGCTTGGTTTTGTTGCTCTACATGTTGAATTTGATGCTCTATTTCACGATTTTCGATTGGCGCAGGAGGAGCACTGTAGTGCTCAGCTGTATTGGGTGAAGAATGAAGTTGAGAAGACCCATCTGGCGCCATGGAGTGCATGGCAGAATCTGCTAATTCTCTTCCTTTCGCTTCAGAAGAATCATGAGAGAGCGAACCTTGAATGCCGATATCTCTCATTGAAAGTTTAAGAGCCCAAGACATGTCGCTGACATCAACAATATAATTATCATTTGGCTCATGTTGAGCATGTTCTTGAAATAGATGGGCATCTGGGTTTATGTCTGCAGTATGAATGCTAATAGTAGAGACTTCTTGCTTTCCATGTGCATCTTTAGCAGTATATTCTATCATTTCATTAAATGAACCCCCTTGCTTAGCAGGCACATATGAGAAGCTGCCATCTGAATGAATGCTAAGCAATCCGCCTTGGTGAGTTACCACAACTTGATTTGCTTGTGCACTAACAAGTTGATTATGCTCATTATAATATTTGAATGTGCTAATGGTTTCTGCTTGATCTTGATGTTCTGTAATGTTGCTTGAGGGACTTTGCTCAGCTAATACATTGCCTGAAATCACTTCTGAATTTGCATGATGAATTAAGGTTTCAGTGAGATTGTCAAGTTGTTGCGCCGACATAGTGCCTTGATAATAACTGCTAATAGCATCGGTTATAGCACCTTGTGTGAGATGTTGTACCGCACTGATAGCATCAACGGCATCAGCTGCGCTTGCATCTGCAGGCAAGTTATGGATACTTGCTTCAAGCGCAACTTGGCTTGTGATGAGTGTATTAAAAATGGGATTAAATACGGCTGCATCAATTCCTAAGAGTTGAGATAAATCCCCAAGAATAGCATGCATAAATTCCGGATTAGCAAAATCCGCTTGAGTGCCAGCCGATAAATTAATGAGTTCATCACCAATGGCTTGATAAACCTTCGTCGCTGCTTCTGTTGCCGAAAGTCCAAGAATTTGTGCACAGGCATTACTTAATTGAATACTGAGTGTCATCACTCCTGCACCTTGTTCTAAGGCCAGATTACTATTTGCTTCCGTAGGCATTACCGTCAGCAAATTAGCGCCTTGAGGTAAACCAAGTGCTGCTACTAAGTTGGCCATTAGGGTTTGCGGTGAAATATTATTATTTTGTTCAATTTGGATTTCTAGAATACTGGTCAAGGGGGTAATCACTTGACTATTCAGCGGTGCAAATAAGGGAATATTGTAGCTTAATCCTGTTTCTGTATCGGTTCCCCCTACGGAGACTAAGCGACCATCTGAATGGTTAAGTGTGCCATCTGCATTTGTGTCTACTAGTAATATGTTATAAGCGCCTGTTGAGCTTGAGATAGTTGACGATTCACCTGCATCATAAATACTATTGTTATTAAAATCTTGGAATATGGTTGCGCCTGCAATGGGTCCATCAACTGTGTAGCCAGGTGAACTGGTAGCGGCTGCACCTTGAAGTTGTATGCTAAAGGCTTGGGATGATGAATCACCATCACCATCTGTAATGCTTAGTGTAAAGTTATAGTTAAGATCAGGTGGTGGCGCAGTACTGGTAGCAAATACTTCAACACCATTTAAGCGAAAGCTGCCATTACTTGCTGCGAGATTTTCAACATCTACCGAGCTGATAAGATGGGCACTTTGAAAACCAGGAAGATTTCTGACATCAACCACTTGCCCTGAGGTAACAGTGACATCAAATGATTGTGTCGTATTGTTATCATAGGTCACAACAACGTGTAAAATATTGCTTTTCTTGCCACCAGTAAAGCCATCTGCCGCAAATTGAAAATCGTAGACAGGAAGCGAGGGATGATTTACATCATTTAATTTCGTAAAAGTGAATATAATTCCCTCAGTGGAATCAATAAGATTATTTTTAACAGCCCAGCCTTGTGTGCTTGGATTGACAAGTTGGCCATTATCAGCAGTCACTTCAACATGAAGATTGGTGGCGGCATTATCGATATATTTCAGTACTTCGGGACCGCCAGGGTTAGCATCTCCTGTGCCTAAGGATACTTCAGTAATTGTCGAATTTCTATGGAAATATTGTATGCTATCGGTACCATTAGCATTTAATATAATGGTTGCAACAATATTTGAAGAAGCATCTAAAAGATTTAAAGTTATTTGTGTTGGTGAGCTGCTCACCAATTGGACATTACCGGTGACATTTTGCAAAAATGGGTTGCTGCCAACGCCATCTGCATTGTATTGCCAGTCAACGAGTTGTACGCTGTTTGTCGTTGTAGAGGCTGGATTTTGCGCGACAATATCAACACTACCGTTATGACCTGGATCGTTAACGTTGCTAAAAGCTGGCCCAACATCTTTAAAAATCAAGGATTGGCCAATATTGAGTGTGGCAGCGTTAGTAGAACTGTCACCATCTCCATCAGTTGCTGTTTCAGTACGCGTGACGCCAATCAAGCCAGCAGAGGATAGCGTAATAGCCTCATTAGTATCTGGGTTTGATTGAACTGATTGCACGATAGCGCGAAGTTGATTTAAAGTAACAACGCCAGTTGTGCTATTAATTGTAACTGTAAATACAAGATCATTTGACCCACTGGTGCGTCCTTGAATAACACCACCCACTAAAGTGAGCAAAATATGCTGTTTAGTTGCAGTATCAATCAATCCACTATCAACGCCAGCAGATGAAATGCTAAGCGAATATGTCGTGATCAATGATGAGCCAGCAGCAGGGCCATCTGGACCATAAGTAATCGAGTCTGCAAAATTAGCAGAAAAACTTGCTGATGCAGAAACGCCTATGGCATGTTCATCCACGGTTAAGGAAGGTGCTGAGCCCTGCGTGCTTACTGTGACAGTAGGGCCGGCATCTAAAAATACCAAATGATCGGCGATGTTAACGGTGGCTGCAGCGGATTGACTATCGCCATCACCATCGGTTGCGGTTTCAGAACGCGTTAATTGGATTAAATTCGCGATAGTCATGGATACCGCTTCATTGGTATCAGGGTTGGTGCCATCAGGCTGAA
>CAZBZP010000020.1:0-75296 GCA_964496435.1 Uncultured Candidatus Berkiella sp. | reverse complement strand
TGATGCTGGAATCAAAAAATAAACGTTTTCCATTTTTGAAGATCAACTCACATATAGTATCTTTACCGTTAAAGGCTAAACCCGTTGGTGAAGAAACATCGTGCTTTACTTTAAGAGGTTGAAACATCCAATTGGTTTCTTTAAAGGCACGCTTATCCTCGCTATCTTTGCTGGTGTATGCAAACAACCTTAGCCAGCGTTCAAATTGAACTTGGTCTATGCTGTGCTTCTTACAAAAATCAGGCAATGAGAGCTCTGTAGCCTGGTACATTTGCACTGCTTGATCCCAGTATTTATGATTTACTTTATTATCTGTATCATTCATCTAGTAAGCTCCTGAATCAATGGAGCCACTAGTCTGACAGGGTCAGCAGTGCTTATGAAGGTGGGTTATTTCGGACGGATACAGGGGTTTAGGTAAGCCCATTTATAAGGGATAAATATTCGAATATCCCAAATAAACACTCGTTATTATCAAAATACTCCCCATGACAACATTCAGCATTCTTAAATTCTGATTATTTTTCACAACAACTGATAACTGTTGCCCTAAAATTGCCCAAAGACTAAGTGAACCATAGCAAACCAAAAAGTAAATTCCTGTAAACGTCATTAAGGGGCTATAGCTATCAACTTGTGAAAACAGAGAAACACCTGAAACACATGCTATCCAAGCCTTAGGATTGAGCCATTGTAAAATAAAGCCTTGCATAAATTGGGGTATTTTCTGTTCTGTAATCGCAATATCTGGTTTAGAGGATGCAATTTTATAGCCTATATAGGCAATGTATATAGAACCTCCGATTGCGAGATAAGATAAAAATCCTGGATAAACCTGTATAAATTTATAAAAACCTAAACCCACACAGAGCAACAATAAGGTAAAGCCGATTGTTGCCCCCGACACAAACCCAATGGTTTTGCGCAGCCCATAATTAAGGCCAGAAGATAAAATCACCATATTCACAGGGCCTGGCGTAATCGACATTGCTAGTGAGAAAGCAAGCATGGCAGCTAATGCTGATGTTTCCATGGGATAGTCCTTGTATTTGATAAAACACATAAAACTAGCATAAGCCTTGTTCTATAATTTGATTAGATAGTATAATTAGTTTTTACTGTTCGATAAGATAGAACAATGATTGATGATTTACGTGCAGTTGCAATATTTGCTAAAACTGTAGAAGCGGGCTCTTTTCGGCAAGCAGCAAAGGAATTGAAGCTATCCCCTTCCGTTGTGAGCCATCACATTGCTCAGTTGGAAGAGCGCCTAGGCGTTACCCTCTTATACCGCTCTACCCGCCAGCTTTCATTGACACAAGAGGGTAAAACCCTCTTTGGACATGCCAAAGACATGTTAATGGCAGCAGAGCAAGGATTAAACTCGATTGCTCTGCAATCGCCAGAGCCAACTGGTCGATTAAGCATTACCCTACCTTCCTTCTTTACAAAAAGTAAACTCATACAATCTATAGCTGATTTTGCTAAAACTTACCCTAAAATAGCGCTATCCCTTTACTTCACAGATATTAAGCAAGATCTGATACAGGAAGGCATTGATCTTGCCTTTCGCATCGGCGAACTGTCTGATAGCGCCCTAAAAGCCAAAAAATTATTTGATATGCCACGTAAATTAGTGGCTTCCCCTGCCTATATGAAAACGCATGAAAAACCACAAAAGCCCCAGGATTTAGCAGATTGGGATTGGATTGGCCTTAAAATGCGTTCATATCGACGCACCCTTATCCATCAATCGGGTGAGCAATGTGAACTTGAATTTAAACCTAGAATTATCGCTGATAGTGTCGAGGCCGTTAGTCAATTAGCCGTTACTGGCTTAGGATTGGCAACACCGCCTGCTTTTTTGGTTGATGCCGCTCTCAAACAAAATGAACTTATAGAAATCTTACCGACTTGGGAGATAAGCTCTTTAGCTGTATATGCGGTTTGGCCACCCAATACAATGAAAAGCGCTTTAACTTTTCGGTTGCTGAGCTTTCTGTAAACTACCGACTTTAACTCTCTTTTATCTGCTATAGTCAGATTCTTATAAAATGGTACACGTGGAAGTGAACGGTTTATCTCGACCTCGATTCGCTTCTAGTTCTTTTGCTTTATCTAAATAATAGTTACCGCGTGTTTTGCCTTGCACTTGCAAAAATGCTTGCATACCTGGGAGAAAGCTTAGCACTTCTTCTTGCAAAGAATTGGGCAGATGCGCCAAAATGCCCATCGCATATGCCATTTCTTGCTGGCGAAATCTACTCACTGCAAAAGGCTTTTCATATGGGAATCTGCGAGGAAACGCTGTTGAGGATTCAGGCGCAGGTATGAAGCGAGGTATGCCATTTTCGATTGCATGTTTCCCTGCTAGTTGACTTAACAGTGCAATTTCAAAAGGTAATCTTTCATTTGCTCTTTTAGCCTCTCTTTCGCTATCTCTCACCAATTTAACACCATATCCAGTCGTTGCCAGCATGGTAAGTACACCACCCGTGATACCCCATACTTTATTTTTTGCATAAAAATATTCACTTTCAATGGAGGCTAACTCATCAGAGGTTATGTTCATTTTTGCAACAGCTTTTTGCACTAAGGCCTCATCTTTAAATTCCACAGCCTTATAAGTGATATATAACCGATTAAGCTCATCCCATTCTTGGACGGGAAGATTATCAAGAATATCTGAGAAAATATCTGGTAATTCTCTAGGAGATTCATAAATGCTTTGTGTCGTTAGGAGAAAATCAATCATATCTCTAAACACAGGAGCATCTACTGGCCACCCGATTACGTTAAAAACGTAGATATAATTTTTCTTAGTAGAAAGGATATCAAATAAAGAAGTACAATCTGCAATTATCTTTTTGCAATGTTCAATACCCGTTTTAGTGATGGCCACTCTTGTCTGATTAACATGCACTGCATTATCACCGCCACTTTGTAACCATGGACTTAATGCATGTGCCACACGATGATTTTCATGAAGTTTGACGCTATTATCAAGCCCCCATTCCGAAAAAATAGAATTGTGCCAGAATATTTCATAATGAGACATCGCTTCAATGTAATTTAAAATGGCTACTTGGCTCCAACCTTGAAATTTAGCTACAAATAAATCATCAATAACATGGGTAGCTTTATCTTTTGATGAGAGTACTGAATTTTGCCTAACACACGTCAATAAATTGTTAGCTGTTAGCCAATCAATTCGCTTTAGTAATTCAACAAGCACATGCGTTTGTTTATACTCAAATGCATGTTGAATTATCATCTCCATGTAGGTGTTTAAATAAATATAGCTTACGCGGTTTTCACTCAATATTCTCAAAAAAATTGAGGTGTCGCACTCCCAAGCCCATCTCTGAGAAAGCATCATAATCAGCTCTGCGCTTGAAATTGAGCCTATTACATTTACAACTTCTTCTAGTAAAGCATTATCACCAAAACTAATGGCAGCCTCTAAGATTTCGATGTTATGGAATTGATAATTGGTTTGAGAGTGGATTAAGCTTTGTTTTAGATTTCTTATAAATTGCACCATAGTGCTTCTTAGATCTAAATCACATGCTGTTAATTCATCGAAATATTGTCTAAAACTGCCTTTTAGATGTTCGATATTGGACTCAAAAGTCGTCATTGCAGACATTGGAATAGTAGGTTGTGGCAAAAATACATAGCCTGAGGTATTGCATTGATTTAAAAATTGCGGACTATAGAGGGATAACCAACCATTACCATTGCTCATTGACTGCCTCCAAAATATATAATTTGTAATGTGGTATCTTGAGAACTCTATTTATCCATAATGTACTGCACTATTGCGATATAATTGAACTACCCAATAAATGCCCCGTTACCGTCCTTAGAACTAGATGTTATACACCAGTCCTCGCGTGTCCTGCGTAGCTCGCAACGGCGAGCGAAGAAGGATGATTCCTAGCGAGAGGAGTCGTAAATAATACTACAACAAATGGGGAAAAATATTGTTACCGTAAATCAGAGTAGAGATAAAGTTTATCAACTATACAGTCATACCAATCGACTTATTAAGTCATAAAGCTAAACTGTTTGGGTGAACGGTAAGTTATGACCGATGAAATCTCATAGCAATGCTATTTTGGCTTCTTCTTTATATAAGTCATTTTGCAGTACAATCGATTTAAACCAGGATATTGTCTCGGTTTGCTCCAAAGACTTCATTTTATAGATGTGTAAATAATTTAGGTTTCAAAATGTCAAGTTGTGGTTTAGATTTTGGTACGAGTAATTCAACGCTGGCAATTGCTCGTGATTCTAAAACATCATTAGTAGCGCTGAGCAATGGGTCCCCTATTCTTAAATCCGCCATCTTTTTTGATTCAGAACACAAACAGCACATCATTGGGCAGATTGGGATAGATCGTTATTTAGACGGTGGAAAAGGTAGGTTAATGCTGGCTTTGAAAAGCATTTTAGGCTCTACCCTATTAAATGAAAAAATTGCAGTATGCGGTAAATGGATAACATACCGAGATATTATAGGCCTTGTTATCAAATATATTAAGGATAGTGCTGAAGCTCAATTAAACACAGAATTGACCCAGGTCGTACTGGGGCGACCTGTGCGATATCACGATACCAATGACGCAAGGGATAAGCTAGCACAAGAGACGATGGAACTTATCGTGAAAGAGCAAGGGTTTAAAGAGGTTGTATTTCAATATGAACCGATTGCAGCAGCTTTAGACTATGAAGGCACTATTAGCAATGAGAAATTAGCTTTAATTATTGATTTGGGTGGCGGTACTTCAGATTTTACAATCATTAAGCTTAATAATAAAACTAAAACAAAAGATAGAAAGGAAGATATTCTTGCTAATTGCGGAATACATATTGGCGGCACAAACTTTGATAAAGATTTGAGTCTACATGCAATTATGCCCTTGTTGGGCAAAGGCAGTATTGTTCGAGGAATGAACGGGACAATGCGTGAGATGCCTATTTCAATGTATTTTGAATTAACCTCCTGGCATTTGCTTAATAATTTATATTCTATTAAAAACATCAATACTGTTAAAGATTTATATTTAATCTCAGAGCAAAAGCATTTAGTAAAAAGAGCGATAACGGTGCTGCAAAAACAATTGGCTCATTATTTACTGCAGGCTGCTGAAAATTCCAAAATCAAGCTTAGTACCGCGTTGGAAGATACTATTGATATGTCTGAAGTTGAGCCTGATTTACAGGCCTTTATTACGCGAGAAAACTTTGAAGCTTATTGCCATTCTTTAATTAATGCTTTGCAGATAACGATAGAAACCACTCTGACTACAGCAGGTGTTAATGCACATCAAATACAATCTGTATTCCTAACAGGGGGAACCACCCAAATACCTGCGGTTCATCGTATGATTAGAAGCATCTTTCCACATGCAGAATTTGTTAGTGGCGATGTCTATGGCAGCGTAGGTAAAGGACTGGCTATCATTGCCGAGCAACTATGGAGATAAAATCCCAGTGATAATGAATTTGGTCTTTGTCCCCTACCCTTATAAATCTAAACTAATACAAAAACAGAGGTCAGCTTGGCAATTATTGGCTGAGTGTGTCAAGAAAATAGCCTGCGCCTTTGACCTGAAATTGCTCATGAATACCCTCTTTCTTGCAATTAATGATTTTTTTATGACTTTTATAATGTAATCTAGAACACTAAAATAAAGCATATCCCTAGAATAGATTATATATAATAAATTATGACCATTAACCCATCCTTGAATTATTTAGAACAAGTCCCTGATGAATTAGCGTTAGAAATTTCTGCCTATTTTGATTTTTCGACTTTGCTTAAGTATGCGCAAGTCTCAAAGTATTTCCAAAGAATAAGTTCAGATAAAGAACTATGGCAAGGAAAAATCAAACGTGATTTCCCTTATCTGGAAAAAAGAGATGAAAAGGCATATGCACACGCTCCAAAAGCGTTATATATGGGCCATGTCAGAGGGTATTTTGATGGACTCAGTTTACTGCAAAAAAGCAAATGGTTTAGACAAGCAAAATATTTGGTTAGGCTAACTCCAGCTATGTTTGTTAAAGCCATTCAAAATAAAAATACCCATTCATTAATAACAGAAATGCGTTCTAATCCTTCCTTTTCAAACATTATAGCTGGTGCAGTAGCAACCATCGATGCTATTAGATTTGCGCATGGCTATTTTGAATATCTTCCCAGGATTAGAAATACTAAGTCAAAAATCAATATGGCTACTGCATTAGGCATAATGGGATTCACTGGCGATGAGAAGGTCATAAAGAGATTTCTTCAAATATATCATAATTTATCGCCTAAAAAAATTAAAGCAAAAATTTTAAGGGGTGCGATTTTAGGGGGAAGATTAAATATAGTTGAATTGTTGATAGATCAGGTGCTTTTAACTAATCGTACCGAATTATGTAAACATGCGCTTAAACATGGGCACTTTCATATCATGAATTTTATTGTTATGAAAAGCCCAACGACATCTCTTCTTAGTGGGATTTTCCCCTATGTTGTAGAATACGGTACATTTTTGCAATTAAATGAGTTTATTGAAAAACACAAAAGCACCTTAAACAGTTCGGATGCCATCAGATCTGCTGTCCGCGCGGCCGTTAAAGTTGGTGATTCAGAAAAGTTTTACTTCGTTTTAGACAGCTTTTGCGCTAAAAATACAAAGAAGCGGCATGAAATCTTGAAACATCTAACATTTCAGGCGCTTTCGTACAGCAATATCCATCTGTTTATTAAAGATTTCGAACCGTATATGGAGGATTCATTATTACAGATACATGCTATTGTGGAGAGCATAAATAATGGTTCAAAAGAGGCATATTCATACTTTATAAAACGCTATCCGCAAGCAGCATTAGAAGTCTTGACGATTTTTATGCGCAATCATCAAATAGCTAAGCTTAATATCCTTGTAGACCAGATGATTAGTTGCGAAATTGAGTTAGATATTACACAGATCATGAGTGTTTGGAATAATCAATTTTCTGCTCTGATCAACCAAAAGGACGAATTAGCCTCTTTGAAGTCAAAACTTTTGTCTATACTTTCTACTAAAAAAAGTATTCAGATACCAGACTTAATGCCAACGGCTTTTGATGATACTCACTCACAGACATCACCATCTCAAAGTGAATCAGACAAGGATGAGAATGAACTCATGGGTTCTCCATCTTTATTATTCATGCAGCAAGAAAGCAAAAAGCGTTCTTTCCCGAAGGCACAACTTCGTCCCAGTGGTGATAAAAGGCAAAATATAGGTGAAAGAAAGTCAGTTCTTGATTAGAATCAGGAACTGACTATGTTGATTTTATTTTGCTGAAATTTGGCCTAAAGGACTAGATAAAGCCATATTAATTTTTTTGAACAGTTAATTTTGAATCTACATTGCTTACACCATGAATTGCTTTGGCTAAGAATATGACTTTTTGCGCATCGGCTTCGCTTCTAACCCCACCGCTTAGCGTAACAACACCATTGCTTGCGCTCACATTTATACCCATTTCTTCAAAGGTATCCTTGCCAAATAACTTCTCTCTTACAAATTTATCTCTAACGTTTTCAGCCAGTTGCTCATCAGTAAGCGGTGGTTGCTTAATTAATCTAAGAACCATTTTAGAAGAGACACCTTTAACGCCCTCAACAGATTTCGCTAATTTGAGCGCATCATCTACGTCCTGTTTACTTTCCACCCGTCCTGAGATTGTTACATACCCTTTTCTGGCGGTAACACGAATGCCCATATCGCTAAATTTATCTTTGCCGTATAATTTTTCATTGGCAAAGGTGTCTTTGATAGTTTGAACAAGTCTTTTATCCGCTTGTTTATACGCAATTTCTTGTTCGCGCGCTTTATTTGAAGCGATTACCATTTCGCTATCTTCATAAGCATTTACGCCTGTAATATACAATGAACAAATGATAACAACGCTATGCTTTACAAAGTTACTGATTTTCATGAGAAATGTCCTTGAACATGCAAAAACGCTTAGCCCTTTAACATGATAATCGGCAAATACGAATAGATATTAAGTAGATAGAAATACAGCGTGATTAACTATCTTAGTCTCAGCTTGCCATGACGCTTACATGTTAGATTTTTAATATAACACCACAATTTTATGCATAAATAGATGCTATGTTTATTCGAATGTAAAAATAAACTAAGAAGTAATTATGCGTCAATTATCCATTCTAAGCTTATTCTTTATTACAGTGGGACTTTATTCAGCCCAAGCATTTGCCACATCTTCAGCAGAAAAAAGTAATGAAGGCGCAGCGATAACAGTTAAAAAGGATTTTATCGTTGGTATTTTTAGACCGATGCAAAGATCTTATCATGCTAAAGCAGCACTAATAGAAGATCTTGAGTTTCTGATACAAGATGAAAAAAATGTAGGCAATTTAACAGAAGCCTACCGTCAGATTGAGCAATCTCCTATGTTAAGTCTTAATGAGAAGATTAGCTGGATAGAGAGGAATCAAGAACGCCTGCCTGCCCCATTTTTAATCTTGCTTTCAAACTACCTTGCTGCAAGTAATATTGATGAGGCCGCTAAATGGTATGTGGTAGGTAGCTTAAGAATGGAACTTGATGCTAGAAAGTGCACAGAAAAAGACTTCACCAGAGGCGGAAATGAAATCATCATGGAAAAATTAATAGAGAATCTAACTGCTAATTTAAAAGGAAATGATAGTGAAGATAAAATGCAGAAATTTTCAAGCAGTATTAAAAATCAATTTGAAAGTGCTGTAAAATTTCACCAGGCTAACCCGTATAAAATAGCGCACCCCTTTTGGCTTTCTAATCATGCCTTTCAAGCAGCAAAACGTACTGATTTTCATGTGGAAGTGGTTACAGAAAAACCAGAGTTTGTTGTAAACACCATTGAGGAATATTCCTCCTTCAAACCGCAAAATAGCTGGCAAACGATTGAGGAAAACGTTATTGATCAATTAAGAAAGGAATTTTATTGATGTTAATCAATTGCAAATCTAAGGCGTAGATTAAAAACGGATGTCCAATCGTTTGTAGGATTACGTAACAACTGCACATCAGAGGTTAATTGAGTAAATGGTAATAATTGGATTCGATAAAACGATTCAACGATGGCTTGATGTCCTTTGTCCTTTTCAGATAAATCAGATAAAACAGCTTTCCCGGCTGCCAGGCCAAACAAACTATATTTCTGTCCAAAAGGATATTGATAACCAAAGCCAAGCAAATATAATTCTTTGATGTTCTTTACACGCCCCGTGTTAAGGTTGGTTTTGAAAAAAGGAATAAATTTTTCATTAAAATTTTTCTGCAAAACAATTGACCAGCCATGATCACTGGGGCGTCCAAACTGATCTTGGGCATCGCTATGCCACAAAAAAAAGTGATAATTATCAGAATTAGGATCGAGTATTTTTTCTCTATAACCGATTTCGAACGCTTTGGTAAATTGATCTAAATGTAAGGTGTTAAAACCGCTGGTGCTGAGCTCTCCATTCAAATCGATAATCCCAGCCCCCATATAAACATGAGAGTCTAGTTTTAAAGCAAGCATAGCGCCTAAACCCTTGGATGGTCTATTAACAGCAGGCTCACTGCTGAAGACATCACTTAAAAAATGAAATTGACGACTATCAAATGCATAGGTGTTCATAATAGAAGTCATATCAAGTTTGCCAGCTCTAAGTGCCATAAATTTATCAATAAGGACACTTTGTAGCCATAATTCAGTTATTGATACCTCAAGTTGCTCGTATCCTGAAACTGTTTTAATTTCAGAATTAAACTGACTTGCAAGTTGACTAGGGTAAAGTTCTGTAAAACGATGCCTTTGCTCAACTTTAAAGCCTATAGTGGGTGATTGCTTTGCCTCTTTGCATATTTTCCAACGACCAAATAGCTGCGCCTCTCCCCCGCTGGCATTTTCCTTGACAGGCGAATGACGTGCATGTTGATATAATGGTACATAATCAAAGCCGACTTTAACCCCCGTTGTTTCATCTAATTTATTAATTGTCTGATGGATTTTTGTAAAAAAGGGATCAAAGGGCGTATTTTGAATTAAACTATTTCTTTGTTGTTCGCTTAAAGACACAAGTTGATTTACGTCTTTAGAAGAAGTGGCAAGCACTTCCTCTTCTTCAAGTTTAGAGTTTGTTTGCGCGCTTGAAAGAGCTGCATTTGCGTAGGGGATAAATAATAGGCAAATAAGAATGGAAGCTAATTTGCGCATTATATTAAAACCATGAAGGGGCCACCACTAATTGAAATTTACTGTGTAATCAATAAATTTCGCATTTCTAACCCTAAAAAGCAAACCTGAAGTATGTTTGGAAGATAGCTATTATATCAGCGCATATTTCTAAGGATTTGCCTCTTTCTTATATACTCTGCAGTCTGCTTGCAGCTTGAATTTGGAATGCGCTTAACATGACTAAATCCTATACGCAAGAAACTCAGTTCTTACACTTAATTGTATACTCATCCTTGCAATTTTCTCCATTTTTGCCCATAACACCGACATAAACTTGAGATATTTTTGGATCATCGCTGTGTTTTACTTTTAGTCCTTTGATTTCATAAATTTCGGATTCAATACCTGTATCGGATATCTCAACATTAGTGCTAATGACACGGTTGTTTTGCATTCTAATTTCTTGTAACTTTTGTACACCAAATAATAGCCCTCTATTTGAAACATCTGCCAAGTTCTCTGCTATATTATTGCAGCCATGTGCAGCAAGATGTGAGAATGTTCCCATTGCTCGCATTCTGAAAAAGAGATCTGCATTCTCTGAGCATTCCATTGAAAAGGGATCTTGAGTAGCGTTTGCTTTTGCGGCGTTAGTGATGACAAAAAATAACCCTGCAAATTTGAAAAAAGAATGTATTAGGGTCTTAATGATTCTTTTGGCATTGAACTGCATAATCCGTACTCCTGAATAAATAAAATCTGATATTGTTCAATTTCATGACTCATTTTATTGCAAAAACGCTTAAAGTTTGACCAACTGCTATCAGTTGCGCCAAAGGCATCAAAAACTTTCTTTGCTTCAATTGCTCTCTCAATTAAATTGATATCCTGATTTATGTAGATGAGGCGAAGCTTTAGCTCTATCAAAGATAAATCTTTTTCATGCAGACGTATTTTCGAATTGCTCGCTTTGCCTCTAAAGATATTAAACTCAGATTTAATATCTCTTGCGTGATATTTTAGGTAGCTCAAGAATTCTTTTGCTTTTGAAAAGGAAGCTTTCACCCTATGATCGAATTCATCACAGTTAATTTTAAGCGGCCCAATGTTAGCGTGAAGATGTGCGAGGTCAAATTGAATTTCGAAGAGATTTACACAAAACATTTGAATTTTATAGACAAGATAATATGCCCCATAAGTATTTGTCTCTTCAAGTGCAGATAGCAGCATGCCCTTCATGATAGCTAATGCTTCTTCATTTTGAACATGTGGCGGATGAGTAATATCAATGAGTTTGAACTTTTCTATCAAAGTTTGAAAATAGAGATCTGTTATATCGTTTTGTAATTCTTGGTTTAAGAAACGGTAAACTGTCTGAATCATGAGGAATCGCGAAGCTAATTTCATGATAAGCAAGCTCGCAGAACGTTTATTGAATAAGTTAGATATGAGCTAAGGTAATTGTGCTTAGTCACAGGTATCCTCGATAATGAACAAAAATGCTACCTTAACGATAAACCCGTTTACTCTCTTAATACTTGGCAAATAAGACTATTTGCCAGTTCTCAATCCCATCCATGCCGAGAAGACCTATCTTTTAGGGAATGGATATTAGCAAATGAACTTAGGTTTAGGCAATGTAAATGTGGTAGATAATACGTCATTCTAAGCGATTGACACAGTTGGGTGTGCAACTAAATATGGTGGCCAATTTTATAAAAGCCCCAGCCAATTGTTACCGTGATGTTGGAAATTGATATGTAAAGCCCGCTCTCAGGCCCTGTAATACCAGATCGTTGCTATGGCCACCAGTGCCATCATCAAAAATTTGGAACTGATTTAGCCAATCACTCATTTCATAGCTAAAGTTTAATGACCAGTTTTGATAGTTCCATTTCAAACCAAGCGCAGTTTCAAAACCAACAGAAGCCTGGTTTCTGTTTTTGTTTTCTATGAGAATAGTTCTATTGTTGTTGTCAGAAAGGGCATCATTGATTGACCAGTGTCCCCATAAATAAGCTGTTGCAAAATTAGCGAACAATTGAAATTGGGACTGATTGCATCGATATACTGTAAAAGCGGTATTAATACCAGCTTTGGGGCCTACACCTTTAAAATTATTTTCAACATTTTCACTTACAGAAATATCCCCCTGCAAACGAGTATCAATAGACTGATCAATCCAGGCGCCTCTTAAACCAATGAAGGGCTGGATCTCTATTTGTCTATCCCATTCAAAGGTTTTAGCAAGCTCGGCATCTATAACGTTATAGTGAATAGCAAAATTTATATTGCCTGATTGATAAAAATAAGCGCCATTAGGCTGCGCCATCTTGCTTGCCAATAGGGTTGGGGTTAATTTTCCCGTCGCAGTTGATGACATATCAGTATGATATCGGGTATAGCTCAACAAAGTATCCCACTCACCTTGTGTTCCTACCCCTACTCTAAAGCCAGGCTCAAATTGGAAGTTCGCCGTTTTGTAGGAAACATTTTGATGAGGTACATTTCTATCGTTAATCATGACCCAATCAAAAGATTCAGTTGCGCGCCAATATAGGGCGTCAACCGATATATCAAAGGCATTCACAGTGGGAACAAATAGTATGCTAGATAATATTATAAGTCGATTTGAAAGCGACATGTTCCACCTTGTAATGTCAAATCACCATGTAAAGGAAGTATCTGAAAGGTTGTGACTCTTAATTGATTAGCCCAAAATTGCGATTCAAAACCTAATTGTAGGGTAATGTTATGTTGGGTATGCGATTGCCATTGCAGACCTAGAAAATACTCTAGCATGAGGGTTCCTAGTTTAGGTTCATTCATACTTGTAGTTATTGTAGTGGGTGCAATAAGACCAAATAATGCGCGGGGTCTTGAATAGGTGTCTTCTATTGTCCATTTACCCCACATAAAAGCAGCAGCAAAATCAGCTACAAAACTCAAATGCGAATGTATATTCCATTGTGTTTCCAAACCAAACCGAGGTCCAACGCCATGAAAATGATGTTTTAGCTTCTCATTTGATGCATAGATAAGCGCGTCCCATACCGCTTCAATGTCTTGATGAATACTTGCTACCTTAAGCCCTATGCTAGGTTTGATGGTAAATTTTTGTGTTATTGGCACAGCATGACTTGCTTTCAGATCAACTGTGTGCATGCTGAGCTGCCAATCGACATCAGCACCAAAAAAGAGATCTCGGCTTAAAAAACCACTGAAAAACTCAGGAGCAACAATTTGAGCAGATAATTTTAGATAATTATCTTTTGCGCTAGAAAAATGTGTCCAAACAAGACTTGTATCCCAATAATGTTTTCCAGGTTCATAAGATAACCCAAGACGAACACCCGTGTCCCAACCAAATTGATTATTGGGAGGACTATAAACTATCTCATTAGCAGTAGGCACCGTAATAACACTGGACCAGAAAGAGGAGGTTTCTTGAGAGGCATGCCAGTAAAGTAGATCTATGCTGGGTGTAAACATGCCAGCATGAACACAACAGCTTGATAAACTACAAAACAACAAAACTGATTTTAATTTATTTTTCATTATCTTGCTTCATTAAAAATGAATTTTCATGTCTAAAAGGAGGCCTTGCAATGACATCAAGTTATCTAATCTGCCCATATTAAAGGAGTAATATTGAAGCTGATTGAACCAAACTTGCGCTTCATATCCTAAGCGTACTCGCGTTTTATTACCGACAAAACAGCACATCCATTGGATGCCAAACTGCCCTGCTGCCATGGTTGCAACGGTATGGATATTATCGCTATTAATATCTATCGTGAGTGGTGCATTGTTTTCAAAATTGTCTTTAAAACGCCAGTGGCCAGACATGAGGCTGCCTAAAATATTAGCAAAGAGATGAACGCCCTTATTACCACTACCAAATAAAAACCACGTGGTGTCTAAGCCAAGATAAGGTCCAATCCCCCAAAAATGATTTTGAATATTCTCAGTTGCAGCATTGAAATTTGTAGCTACCGTAGGATTTTGCCATTGCGTATCAATGTCTTGATTGATAATGGCTGCCTTTAATCCCATTTTAGGACGAAGCTTGAGAATGGTGTCGAAAGTAAAATTGCGGCCTAATTCTAAATCGAGGGTATTATAGGAAAATGTCCATTGGATCCCAGCATTATGGTAATTAGGGCCAAAGTTTGCGCCATCAGCATTATTTACGTAAAAATTTGCTAAATAGGCTGAGTAAATGCCACCCTCATTTGTAGCTACATGGCTTGTTTTTTCTGTATGGTATCTTGTGAAGGCAAGGAACACATCCCAAGGGCATTGCTCAAAATGATGGCCTAATCCTACTCTAAAGCCTGCTTGCCAATTGAAAGGCACATCAAGGAGTGCTATGGGCTGATTTTCGCCACTTGGTGCGATGATTTGTCCCCAGTTATCTGCTGAGCCCTCTCTTAATTTCCAAATCAACAAATCAGCGATAAAGCTTGTTCTGCCATTTGTATACTCATAAGCAAATGATTGGTTTGATATTACTAAGGCAAGTAACAATAAAATCCTTTTATTCAAATCACGGCTCCGTGTGGTTTGAGTGATAATCCACTATTTTTTGGATATGTTATCTTAAAGTCCTAGGGCATGAAAGGGATGGTTCGGTCTAAATTAGGTGCTAAACTTGCTTTTTGTTAGGTTTATAAGAAAAGGGGCCGTGGGCCCCTCTTTAATCATACTATTGGTTAAACTTAAATTTCTTTTCACTAGAGACGGGCGTAGAGCTATGCCCAGTCATGCTATAGATAGCTTGTTCTAACTGCTCACCGGCGACACTTGAATCTACTTCAACAGCAACAACGCCTTCGCCATTATGTGCGCTTTGTAGATTTAAACCTTTAAATTGCTCAACAATACCATCCAAACAAGCATTCGTTCTTGAGGTTGTAATACGAAAATGATGAACGATGGGCACGCCCGTGTTTTTTGCTACTATATTGCCAGGATTAAAATTATCTGCAGTTAAGAATCCATGCTCAGCTCCCTTTTGCCTTTTTTTAGAATCCTCTTTAAATTCGTATGGCAAAGGAGAATCATATCCAGCGTCTATAATGCAATCTAACAGTTTTTCTACAGCTACATTTGGATTTGTTGTAATAGTTATTTTTTTGGTTTCAACACTGCCGAAAATAAAGTTGGTAGCCTTATTTAAGGCAAAATCACTCAATAAGAATTTAAGTGTCTTGACGCATGAATCACATACAATAGCTGGAACAACGAGGGTATATTTTATTGGCGAATGCTCAGTTTCAATTACAATTTCATCATCATCATCTTCTTCTATACCCCGTTCCCTTCTATGTCCTGGGCCATCTAACAACATACTCACTCCCCAATTTGCAAATGAATGCTAACTAAATTGATTTTTCCTAATTTAGCGCCATTTTAGGTGAAAGAGGTAGAAATGAGCAATATAGGATGAAAATATTGTTTAAGATACTATTCCTTATCATCTTGTATAGATTGTTTAGTATTTAAAAAGGCATTATCCATCTCTGAAATTTTGATAAATCCTAGGCGTGGGTATTCAAGATCGACAATAACGTAAGTGACGATGACGATGACAACGATGTAGCATACTACATGGAATGAATTTTTCATGTCTTTATAGGAAACGCTATAGCCACTTAAAAGCGCACTGAGATAAATGATACCAAACAGCAAAACAAAAATAATAATATGTGGGTGCAACAAGAGGTGAAAGACACGCTCTGAACCAATATCAAACATTGAATTTAGTGCAGGTAATAACAATTTGCAGCTATCCGTTTCTTTATTATGCTGGCAAGCAGCTACTGACTTATCCCAGATCTTATTTTGTTGCTCTAGTGACTTTGCAAACAAGCTTTTAGCAAGGTCATAATCATTGATGTTTTTATAAAATTCTTCTCTTAAATCAAGATATTTTATAAATTCCTGCCTAATATCTTTGCGTTCTTCTTTGCTAAGTAAAGATAATCTTAGATAAGCTGTGCCTATGGCATTTGACTCTTCAATAATCAAAACCCTTCGGTCATCAAATTTTTTATTTGCAGATGAAAATGTAAAGGCAACAAGCAAACCAAGCAGAGCAAATATAGCGCCTTCTGCAATTTGTAAATTATCCCTTTTTACGCCCTTGAGCCTTTCCCTCTTTTCATAGAAAAAGCCAACTTTAAAGAAAAAGATAATAGCAATGATATTAAATACAATCAGCAGAACCCAAAAGAATAAAGATGCCATTTCTACCTCTGCATTTCAGCGCTATTTCTCTTTACGTTAGTTCTTTGGTCTACTCATGTAAACCAAAGAAAATTCGCGAGGCCGCCTTTTCATATTTCATGTTACTTTCTCTGCACCAATTCGGATTTGACAGTAATTTATCGTCAAAACCTTAGGCTTCTTTATCTCACCTCTCGTAGCAAAGACAGTTGTAGAAGTCTTTCTTGTATATACTCTTTTTATAGCCATCAACGTTGTCTTGACAAGTGTTGTCATGACAACTAAAATGGCGAGCATATAAATTAAAGAGTGCCTGATGACAAAATTGTACCAATACCCCTTTGAATCTCAGTTTATAGACATTTTTGGCGCCAAAATGCATTATATCGATGTTGGAACAGGCCCATCTATATTGTTCTTGCATGGAACGCCATCGTGGTCTTTTCTGTGGCGCAATGTTATTAAAACGCTACAAGGCGCTGCTCGGTGTATTGCTGTCGATATGATTGGACACGGCAAATCTGATTTTCCTGCCATTAATTATGATCAAAGCACGCAATTTACATACCTATGCGAATTTATCAAATTGAGGGATTTAAAAAATCTTATTATAGTAGGTCATAGCTACGGTGCTAATTTAGGAGTCTGGTATGCTAGAACGCATGAGAACAATACCAAAGCCATTGCATACTTAGAACCGATGCTTGGTGCCTTCAAACAATGGGACGACTTTAACCCTTCCAATGCTCAAGCACGTGATTTTTTCAAAAAATTTCGAGACCCTGCTCTCAACCATGATTTGATTATTAATCAAAATGCTTTGATAAATCATGCATTTAGTAAAAGCGCTTTGCGTGACTTCACAATGGAAGAAATCGAGGCTTACGCCATGCCTTTCAAAGAACCTGAACGCAGAAAAGTACTATGGGATGGAGGGCCGAGAAATTTACCTATAGAAAACACACCCAAAGACTTTTGTGATATTGTGGATAAAAACTATAATTGGATGAAACAAAGTCGAATGCCCCAGCTATTCTTCTACACCGATCCTGCTGCTTTCTTTACACGCTCTAAAGCTGAAGAATTTATTAGAGAAGCAAATAATGTTACAGGTGTATATTTGGGAACAGGAAAATATTCTCACCCTGAAGATTATCCAATGGAAATATCATCAAAAATTGCAAATTGGGTAGATACTTTTATATTAGAACAACATGAACAGTAATAATACTTTAAAAATACATATAGGTTACTGGTTAAGCAGGTTGCGAGCTAAAGTGCATCAGGCTTTTGAAGATCGTCTGGCATCATATAATGTCAGCGTTCCTGCTTGGTGTATTATGGTCGCTATCTATGATCAAAAGGCGAGCTCAATCAGCGAATTGGCAAACTACATTGAAGTAGATAAGGCAAGTATCTCGCGGGTAGTAGAAAAGCTGGTTGCTGAGAATTTACTTAATCATAAGCCGGGTAAGGACAGACGCTCTGGTATCATAGAATTAAGCTCAAAAGCTGAAAAATTAGTGCCCAAATTGATTGAAGAAGCAAAACAAAATGAGCTGACTTTTTTTGGGCATTTATCCAGCACAGAAATTAATCAACTACGCCATATAATGAAATCAATCATCGCAAATATACCTGATATGAGCTTGGATGGTTGGTTACTCGATAAAAATGAGGAGAAGTAAATTATGCAAAACCTAAAACAATTATTATTAGAATCAAAATTAAATAAATGGCCCTACCCTAAAACATTTGAAGCGCTGATTAAAGCCGGCGTAAGCTCGTACACTGTGCATTTTGGAGAAGGCTTTCAATCGCTTTTTCAAGGAAGCTTTGGCACATACGAAGAACCTGCACCACAAGAGTATTATAATATTGACATTGCCAAAACCTTTTCAGCGCAAGGCGTAAAGGATTCCATTATTAAGCACATGACCGAAAAAACCAGCTATATAGCTTTTCTTCGTGATATTGCAGGTTTTGGCGCGTCCCATTATGTAGTTGATATGTCTAAGAGAACCATAACCTACTATAATCCGGATGAAACCCAATTTCATATTGAAGTTGTACCGCTGTGGAATGAGCCATAGTCATGACGGCCAAGATGGATAAAGATTTAATACTTACTTTATCTGAAAATGAAAGCAGAAATAAAAGCTATAATGCTTTCATAGCTGCTTGTCGCCTAGGTAAGGCAACTGTTGAGGATATTATTCGTCTTGGCTACAAACTGATGAAGAAGGAAAAGCTTTTTCATCATTATTTTAAAGATCAATCCCTACTGAGCACGGCTGAATATTTAGCATACTATGCCTTAAAAAAACCCTTGAAAAAATGGGATGATAAATTAACCCAAGAAGAAGCTATTAACATAATCAGACTATTCGAATTGAGAATAGCCAAGCGATTGCCGGTTGCTTATATCACTCAAGAAACTTTGTTCTGTGGCTATCAATTCTATGTTAATGAACATGTTTTAGTACCCCGCTCAATCATGGCTTCAAGATTTAAGGATTTTTTAAACAATACGCATTGGGAAAATTACCGTGTCTTAGATTTGTGCACGGGCTCAGGCTGTATAGGGATAACACTTGCTTTATTGATGCCAATGCTACAAGTTGATCTGCTTGATATCTCGGCTGATGCTCTCGCCGTTGCGCAAATAAATATAAATAAGCATGCATTAAACGATAGAGTGAAGTGTATACAAAGTAATTTATTTGAATATGTAGATAGTAAATATGATTTAATTATCAGCAACCCACCTTATGTTTCTAGTGAAGAATACAAAAATTGTGCTGAGGAATTTAAAAAAGAGCCAAAAATCGCTTTAGAAGCTGGTGAAGATGGTTTAGATATCATTAATAGGATCATTGCTCAGGCTAAAGATTACCTAAATCCTAATGGCACGCTCATCATCGAGGTGGGCCCGACTGCAGTAAATCACATAAAGAAACAACACCCGCATATTACATTTAAATGGTTAAAACACTTAAAGGCGAATGGCAAGGAGCCGCTTTTTAGCCAGGCTAGCATTTTACAATGTAATAGAAGTGATCTAATGGATTAAAAACCGAATATCATTCAATTCTCAAAATAGTGTATAACCTCCGCAAAACTAAATCTTGCTTAATTTTTAGCAATATCTATAAATATATAAAATTCAATTGCTTGCGCTTTTTAAAAATAGGTTACATTACCCCATAATTAAAATAACCTTGCAAACAATTGTAATATGAGTTTACATAAAATATCTATATACAAACTATTAGTCTGATCTATTTTAAAGTAATGCTTTATTTAAATGGTGAAAAAATGAAACTAATTAATGCATTATTCTTAATACTATATATAGTGTCTTTTTCCGTGTTGGCATCGGATTACAAACCAGATTTATAATGCCTCCCAGCCCTAGATATAATATCTAGGGCACCTCCTTTCATAACTAATACCCTCTACTTTAAGATGGTCGGCTTACCTTTTTAAGTTTGGCTTGTTGCGCTTCAAGCTTAGGCATTGGAGAATTTAAAAGGCCTTCATATTGTGGGTTAAAGCCTCTAGCAAAGGATGTTGCCAATTCCTGCGAGCTGATGCAATTATTAGCATATTGACAATATTTGCTATATAGACCAGGTGTCTTCAATATTCTGCTATCGTCCATAGGTCTTTCAATATCTTTCAATACGCTGGATAGAGCCTTCTTTAAGACAAGTATCTTAGCCTCAGGCGCACTAAAGCAGGCTAAAAACTCATCAATGCACTGATCAATATGTTCATCTATATTATCATTCTGCATTCTAGTTGCGATAGGAATCAGTAATAGCACTGCCAAAGTATGGCTTATATGTTGCGGTTCTTGAGAATTAATCCCTTTAAACTGCAATCTGATAAAATTCAGTAAATCAGGATGATTAACAGTGATAATCTGAGTATAGTTTTTGGGAACAGTTGGCACTATATTTCTTATAAAGCATAAGTTGAAAATTACATTAAAATTTTCATTGTACAATGGCGAATAAAACAATTTACTGACACGACCAATGTAATCATCTAAGGCCAACTGCTGTTGTGGGGTTGCAATTATTTGATTTATCAAAGGTACCAAGATCAGAGGTATGTCAACTTTATTTAGGAGCGCAGCGAAATTAGCTCTTGCACCTTCACTAAAGGCTAACTTGGCTTTTTGTAGTTCATGTGCCCGTTCTTTTCTTGAAGCCATGTGCTTTGATAACTCTTCGTCTACCACATTTTTACAATGCTCATTAAATTCTTCTTTAAATTTCATCATTTGTTGTTCAAGCGCACTTTTCAATCTGGACTCATGTTGTGCTTGCAATACTGCACCGATTTGCATTTTTTGCTCTTCAAATGCAGCTCTTTGAGCTAGGAGTGCTTCTTCATGCGCTTTATTTTGGGATTCTTCATCAAAAGTTGATGAGGCTTGCTTACGCAGCTCCTCCAGTTCTTTATTGAAGGTTTCTTGTAATGCAGCAAGTTCTAACTGCTGATCTTGATATTTTTTCTTTTTTGCTTGCTCTTGAGCAAATTTTAATTCATCTTCTAATGCCTTTTTCGCTTTATCATGTCGTTTCACCTTTTTCCTAATCGATTTATCGTGCATTGCTTGCATTTTATGAATTTGCTCATCACTTTGTGCTTGCATAGCTTTTTTTGTTTTATCTAATTCTGCTTTGCTTTTATCTTCCATTGCTTTAAGCTTTCGTTCATGTTGTTGTTTCAGCCCACTTTCTTTCTTTGCTAACGAACTACTAAGAGCCTGAACTTCATCTTGCGAATTTAGATCTAAAGCCCTTTTTTGATTTAGACGGGTGAGCGCAAATTGTGATGCCAGTGTTTTAACCTGCTCATCAATTTCGCTATCTCTTATTGGCGCGGGGTTGGGATTGTCGGCAATCTTTATATTTTCCAATTGTTTTGCTAATTGATCATAGCTATCCGCGGCATTTTCTTCATTAAGCTGGGGTCTTGGTGAATTGGGTATAACTGGCAACGAAACAGGAGCAAAGTTATCCGCAATAACCGTGCTTCTATCACCGCCATCAGTAAGAAATTCGCTTTGCTTTTCTGTATTTTCAGGCGTAGGTGAGCGTGTAAGCACAGGTGTGGCATCTGTTGATGAATCACCCTCACCTGCTTGGATCTCAGGCGTTGGTGATCGTGTAAGCATAGGTGTGGCATCTGTCGATGAATCACCCACACCTGCTTGGATCTCAGGCGTTGTTAGGCGTGTAGGCACGGGTGTTTTAACAGGATTAGGAGAAAGAGCCCTTATTTTTTTAAGCTCTTCAACAATCAATCTTGAAATATCTTGATAAGATGTATCAATTTTAAGCGTCATGATTGTAAGTGCTAGGCCCTGAAATGCATCAGTTACCTCTTTGCTAAGATCGGCATAAGGAGAGCCCTTGAATGACATAATCAACATTTTTAATCTTTTGATATACTCAATATGGGTTAAACCATCTCGCTTGTCGGCTTGTGTTTTAGAATACAACATATAATCATTTTTTAAATGTTGACATGACTGCATAAAATCGATTGGTGATAGTGGTATATTTTCAGATCTTTCACTATTCAAATAATTAGCACAATCTTGAAATTCCTTCTTAATCATATTAGCAACAAACTGTTCTTTCACATCAAAAAGCAAGGCGGATGTAAATAGATCTAAATGTAAATCACCTGTAAGCGATTTTCTTCTGTGCTCTACAGCTAAAATACTTAAGAAATAAGTGTAACTCGCAACAGTTTGTATGTTGACTTGAGCTGAAGACATGTTTTCTACTTGCTTGATAGCCAGAACTAAACGTTCAACAAAAATCTTTGCGTCAAACCCACTTTTTGAGCTTATCATGGTTAGAAGTTCTGCTAATAACCCATCTAAATCTATCAGCTCACCTGGCTCAGCTTGTGTCTCATCTTTAAAATCTTTAGATTTATTAACAAAAAGTGGAATCCAGGGATTGCCGAAAAAATGCTTTACTGTCCAATCCATTGCTTGTTCTGCATATTTTAGATTAGTTTTGATTTCTTTAAGAGGTATAGCTTGCCTTTGTTTTTTCTTAGTTTTTTCTTGGCTCAATTTTTCCTTTTGATATATGGCATGTACTTTAAGCAAGGTTTTATTGAACATTTCACTATATTCGTGCGCGCTTGTGTTGTTTCCAAGTAAAACTTCAAATTTATAAGCAACATTGAGCGCACCAAGCAAGGCGGGTGACATTATTAATACGCGTTCATCACTTTCATACTCTAAATAGGGTTGCAAATACTCTTTGAATATCGTATTTGTTATTTCCAGATTGATTTCATCATTTAATATTCCTGCAGATATTAATCTAGTACCTCTCAAGATGATACAATTTGGGAGATGGTTAAATATAAGTGATAAAGCCTTATTTCTTAGATCATTTTTTTCGTTTTCGTATAACTTTGAAAATTGCGGTATTATTTTTTTTATAAAAAATAATAATGCAAGAACCCGTTGCTCACCAATGACCAATTTATCGTCACAATCAGCTTTTTCTTCTTCAAATTTATTAATTGTTGGAGACTCTTCTTTAGCTCTTTTTTTAGCATAAGCGACATAACTTTCAGTTTCTTTTGCGTATTTAGGATAATTAATGTCAGGACTTTCACTTAAGTTTTTATCATGCAAAAGGATTTTGGTGCTAATATCAGTAAGATATTTAATAAATATGGATATTTGCTTTTTTGTTAAAGCTCTAATATCTAAAGGCGCTTCTAAAAGAGGAGAAATATCCCAGTTATCATAATTGTCTGCATCAATTGTAATTTCATTAAATATCTCAATATAAGTTAATATTGACACATTTTGTTGAGCCGCGCTTTGAATTACACCGTTTTTCATTAACAACCTCAATTATTCTAATAATATATAATCTGATTTATTCCCAGTAAGAAGCTTTTGCTAGCCTGTTTTTGGTAAAAGCATTTTTTTAGGTAAATTTATATCCTCAAGTGTCAAGGTCTCTAATTGATTATTAGTATTTGTGACAAGCTGAAAGGATAACAATTGTGAGTCAGTTTTATCTGAATTGGACTCTTGCTCATCATCTATCATAAGCAGTCTCAGATTATCACTTAACCTTATCATCAAAATTGCTTCTTGCAATGCAGGATACTGTCTTAGCAATTCATCTAATGCTTCTGGATGTCCTCGCTCTGAGTGGCGGTAAAGTTGGTATAATATAGAAGTACCTTTGAATGGTCCCTCCTTAGCTGGTGCTCTAAAGATTTCTTCATTAAATGCATTTGGGTATTGAACTAGAATCTCTTTCATTAAATGAGAATGAGATATCGAATTAGCTAAAAAGGATAAAACGCTACATCCTTCAAAATTTACCGCCTGAGCCTGTGCCGTAAAATCATCCACATTAAATGCTTTGCTGTAGAGCGATAATACTTTTATGAATTCTTGAGCCTGATAGCAATATAAAGTTTGAGCCAATATCCATAAAATACTTTGCCCTTTATCAGGACCACTTTGAGGTCGGCTTGTAAATACACTTGTATCAAAGCGGTATTTATCTAAAACAAGTAAAAAAACATGAGGGCAAAGTTTTGCTAGAAACCATAAAGTACTTTTTCCTTTTAAATGTTCATGTGTTTGCCCACTTGCTATTTCGGAAAAATCAGATGGTTTGTACACATCTGCGCTGTTTGAAATTAAATCTTTAAAAATATCATCAAATTCGTCAGAGAGCATTGCCAATTTAAATAAACCAGATGATTCAGCTAAGGATCCCTTTGAACGAAGTGCAAAATGCTCTGCTTTTAATGTGCTATTTTGCTTATAGTAAGCTTCACGTAAAGGGGTAGCATTGCCCCTCAGCGCTAAATTGAGCATCTCAAAAAGATCAGCGCCTGAAACGGTTAGTCTTAAATATTCTTGTTTAAGTGCGGGAAATTGTATTAGCAACTCTTCTAAACACGGTGATTGATATTTAATTTTGGCGTCGACGATAAGTTCTAGGATAGAGATATTTGCATACTTGCCTGATTTCACTTTAAATAAGAAATTATCTGAACTAAACAGTGAGGCGTGTTCTTTTAATAGAGTACTAAAGCAGATTGGTCGGCCATTCGTCGCAGCTATTGCAAAAGCTTCTAAAATACTAACCTTACCGTCATCTTTAGGTACTGTAAAATCTTCAGTTTTATATTTATGTGATTTTACTTTCAACAAAGCAACTAGCACATCTGAACAGTCTGTATGCATATTTAACAAAGCTAAAAAAAGTAAACCTTGTGTCTGAGTGAAATATTCAGGTTTAAGTTTAGTCTCTTTCTTAAACAACTCTTTTTTCAGCGGTTTTACATTTCCTGTGCTTAAGGCTTTTTTCATAAGAGTTTCAAAAAGTACATAACCTGGATCAGCCTTTTCAGTTTTTTGACTCGAATTGTTGTTATCACTATGCTTAATTGGTTGTCTATTTTTTTTGCGTTTCGTTTTTGCAGGAATATTTTGCTTTTCCTTTGCCAGAGAAACATCAGGAATCACCGCGCCATCACTTAACCATTGTTGTATTTTTTCATTTTGTTGTGCTTCCTCATACATACTGAGATGCTCACTAAGAATTGCTTTGGCGCGAGCAATGTGACCATTTTCAGCTGCTTCTTTTGCTCTACTTTCCCACTCATCACTGAGCGTTTCGATTGCGTGTGTTGGAATTACTGCAATTTCTTTAGTTTCAGTGATTTTCTGGGATTCTTTAAGGGCATGGATAAGATTTGCTAAATTATGCTCACTTGAATCTTGAACCATGACCATGCATTGCGTAGCGCGTGTTGATGCAATAAAATTTGCAGATAGCTCTGCTGCCGCATGCAGATCCTCAGTCTGTTGCCTTGATTTTTCAAGCCATTGATTAACCCTTTTCATTTGAGGTGTCGATAATGGCTTATACAAAATAACGGTATTAAATTCTAAACCAACGATTTCTTCTTGCGTTAATACATTGGTTAAACAAAGGCTTTGTGCATCATGTTCTGTTAATCCTTTTAGACCAAGGACTTTAGCTTCTTCTCTATACTTTTCTGATGTTACAACACAAGCATTAGGATCATTATGTAGCTTTACTAATAAATCTAAAAGATCATTTTTATTAGATGGTTCTACCCATAGAACATTTCCGCCGGATATTTTTGAGTCAACCACCTTGAGTTCACTCTTTAAGTTTTTAGACATATCTGTTCGGATATCATTAAACACTTTGGCAAATGTCATGATATTTTTCGGGCAACGATAATGTGCAGATAATTGATGCTCATCTGGTTGTCGTCCAGCACTTTGGAATATCATTGATTTTATCTGTGTATTTCTTTGTAATTCATCATGTGGGTTTTGTCTTCGATCACTACAAAGTACTATATTGTTATTTGCCATGATTAATAGATTATGAATAGCTATATTTGATAAATACTGCGTTTCATCAACTACAATCAAATCATAAACATGAATTTCATCTACGCTAAACCGATAGAAATCTCTTATTTTTATGGCATTTTCTTCAAGATGTTTTAGCCATCGCTCATTAAGGGTGCACAACAGTTGTCTATCGCTTTGATCGCGACCTAATAATGATTGTTTTTTCCCGATTCCATTTTCTGAAAGGTATTCTTCTTTGCTAACGCCAGATATAATTTTAAATTCTTCGTAGACAGCATTTAGATTTTTGGACCAATTCGCAAGTTTGCTCTTTTCGGTACTTCTAACCTTTAGCGTTTTCCACCATGTTTTTAGAATGCCAGGTCCATCAGCTTCCACCCCCCCTTGCACGAGTTGTTCATATGTTAATACATCTACCTTGCCTGGGTCATACTCGGGAGATGTGCTTAATTCACGTAATACCGTTCTTGCAAGGTTGGCAGAGGGGCTAACATATAGAACTTTTTGGGCATTATTTTCAAGCGCTTGTTTAATGAACCCTTGTGCTATTAAGGTTTTTCCAGATCCAGGCGGCCCCTCTATCAACAAAGGTGTTTTTGCATTAAAAGCATTTTGCTGCGCTTCATCAAAAATAACATAACTGTTTTTGTTCTCATTTGCGATCTCGAAATATACATTTGCTTGAGGCTCTATTAACTCATCAGGAATAGTAGATTCTTCAAAGTCATCATTTTGTACCAATCTACCTATTTCAGCTTGATTTTTTTCTAGATATCTTTTAAGAACGTTTTTCTTTAGGAATTTTGATTTATCATACTCATGGTTTTCAAGTATTTCTAAAACCACAAGAGATTTTATATTATTTACTTCAGTATATGTAAATATGATACGTCCTTTATCGTTAATACGAAGGCTAAATACCTTGTGATTTTTTAATTTTTCTAATCGAGTGCCTGGTGTTGCTTCACCCTTTACTAAAGATTTTATAATGTCTTCAATTTCTGTATTGGAATTTTTGATGCGTGAATCAAAATAAATAGGAGTGGTATTAGCTTCAATCATTTAATCTTACCCAACAAAAAAATATGTTTAATGTCAGGTGCAAAACAATAAAGTATTGTTCTATAGGCTACACCTGAACAATGTGTTCAAGTGATAGATCTGTTTACTACTTTAAACTAGGACTTCTTTCTTGCTAGAAAGAAAATTGAATTGCCAGTTCTCGTTTATTCATCCTTCTCGAGAAGACCCATCACAGCAGGCGCAAAAGTACCAAATCTAACTTAGTATGTCAATATAATAACTACATTAATGTATATTGTTATGTTAGTTACCTCAGTCCCTTTTTGTGCTCCGTTGTTTGTGCTGGATTATCGATTGAAAGTGGGTTAGCAGATTTTAAATAAGGCTCTCTATTATGCATTGTTCTTTGTGCCTGTGGTGTAAATGGTACAGCTGGACGGCTTAAATCAAGTGGGTTTTGCGCTTGCTTTGGGGCTTGGTTCTCTTTATTTGGCCCAGATGAGGCAACTTTTCCATTCCCTTCAAACTTACCCATTAACTCTTGTATCCGTGCGGCTGGTGCCTTACGGACTGCGGCTGAAGGCTCTATCTTTTGTGCTTTTGCTTCTAAGGGCATGCCGGCAGGGCCTTGCTGTTTAGCGGCACCTTGTAAAACAGGTGCAGGTTGTACTTTATCTGTGTTTCTGGGTGCTTTTGTTACATTGGAGAGATTTAGCTTAGGCACAGTGGGTTTAGTTGTGGTCACCCTAGGTGCTTGAGGTGCTTGGGCAGGTGCAGCTGATTGTACTTTATCCTTATTTTTAGGCGCCTTTGTCAAATTACTCAGGTCAAGTTTAGGAACAGCAAATTTAGCTGTGGCTTGCACAGCCGTCGGTTGAGGCGTTTTTGGCTTGGCATTAGCTATTTCTGCAGCCATTTTAACCATTGCTTCATTATTAACATCTTTATTTTTACCTGTTCTTTGTTGTGCTGCCGATAAATTTTTAGCTTCTCTATTCCATATGGCAGCCATACTCTTAAGTACATCTCTTGCTTCTTCTTTATTTTCTTTAGTCTCATTTTTATCTTCAATAATGTTTGCTTGATCTTTTAGAATTGCGACGACGCCATCCATATCTTTTGACATTATTGCAGAATGAGGGATAACCGGTCCATTGGCGTTCTTCATCGCTTCTCGCAGCACTTTGAAGTTCTGTAGCGGGCTAAATAGATTATCTTTATTTAATTGTTTTATAACTTTTTGGCAATCTTTATCCTTTATAATACCAACGTTATTATTCAGCCCAGTAAAGAGTGCTGCAGCAAGCGCAAAATTATTCTCTTTAATGGATGCTTGCAACAAGGCAGTGTAAAATCTTATTTCATTTGTATTCCCTGATTCTGCAGCGTTTGCAATATCTGTCGTGACTTGATTAAATCGTTTTGAAAATTCACTAATATTAAACGATGCCGTAATCTCTCTTATTTCGTTTGGCGAATAGTCTTTATTATCTCTTTTATCAAATATCTTCAAATCCATACTGCTTAATAGCTTAACGTATTCTTGTTTCATTCCCTGTGCAATTTTTTCTATAGTTTGTTCTCTTGTTTTTTTGCTATCACTTGCTAAGCCTTCGCTATATTGCATATGGCTGTTAACATTTTTAATGTTTTCTTTTATTTTATCCTGCACTTCTTGTAATGAGGTCGTATCAATACCTGATTTCTTAGATTGATTTATAATTTCACCCATCAATATGTCATATCTCATTCCGCGCGTCATGGGCTTTGAAAAAATACTAAGCGCACCATCCTTGGCATTTTTTGGCATTTCTTTGAGTAACATGTCTTTAACATCTGAGGGAAGTTTATTACAGGTCTTATCATATCTGGCAATATATAATAAATTAGCAGTAAACATGCTAGCTTGAGCTTGTGCAATTTTATCAAAATATTGAGGATCCCTTCTATCTCCATTTACAGCTGCAGTGAGTTTTCTTTGTGCTTCTCGTACTTCACCAAAAGCTTCTAAAAAGGCTATGACTTCTTTTTTATCCATTTTAGAGTTTGACATTCTGAAAGGATTACTATAAATGCTATTTACTTTTTCCTTGAATTTATCTAATGGTATACTCTCTAATTTTTCTACATGGTCTTTTTCTGTCGTTACTAACTCATCAATAACTTTTTCCACATTACTTGGGAAAACATTTGTTTGCTGAACCGTATTGTCTTGCTTGCTAGGCTCTGGCTTATCCTTCGTATCCAATTTCGGACTTTGAAATTCAAACAACATGTTTTCTAAATTACCTCGCATAAGAAAACCATTCATGTTATGGATATCTCTTATCAGAATATTGATATCTCCATGTTGTTTAAACTGATCCATCACAGCTTGCGCTTCATCAATTTCCTTTATGCCGATATAATTTGGTGTATGTATTTTTCTTTCATCATAGTCTATATTTTTTTTCTCTTTGTTTATTGCATCCACGACATCGTTATAAAATTTCAATTCGTCAGCACTTAATTGCTTGGGTGGTATTGCTTGTGGCGTTGGCAATGGAGTAGAGATTGGAGCCGCTTGACTAGGTGTTTGGGGAGGATGTGTTGTTGCTTTTTGTGGTAATGGTGCTGTATTAGATGCCATAAAATTAAAAAACATATTATCTAATTCTTGGCGAATAGGTGAGTTTTCTTGTAGCTCGTAGATTCTATTCATCAAATCCATGACAATACCGTCTTCCTTGAATTGTTTCATGATACCTTCAACTTTGTCTATTTGTTGTACCACAACATCATTGGAATTGTTTAACTTCCTATCCTCATAATCTACTTTTCTTTTCTCTTTTTCTAAATATTTAATGACATCATTATAGAACTGTTCACCTGTGCTCATTTTACCACCTAGAAAGATAATAATCGTTGTATTACACTCAAATCGCTATCAAACTATAACTTTATATTATGCTCGCCTTAATTAATTTTCTATCCCAAATCCACTTTCCTAAATTAGGATTACATACGCATAATGAACCATAAACCCGAGGATATGCAGGTTAGGATCTTAATTAAAAGACCCTTACTATTTCAGATAAGTTCAGGGAAACTGTAGAAAATACCAATGGTGATTTGGAAAAACTTAAATCAATGAAAAGCACATGGATTACTCAATAAAAGAGGATAATGTATTGATCGCTTCTTTAATTCGCTATAAGATTCAATTCAACATAGACAGCTTTTAAATGGAATTAATGTGTATTTTCTATATCAATTGGCTGATGGCCAATATGTACAAATCTTTAATTTTGACGATACGGTTTTCCTAGGAAACTTACCCGGAGTGCCACTGGCTGTATCTATCTGCGCCTTTAATGTGCCAGACGTTACTTTGAGGCGTCCAGAACCTATCCTAAAGCCATTAGATCATGCCTTTGAATACATATATAATTACATTACTAATTACGATCTCCCTCCTTCCGCTCAACAAATAGCCCGGTTTTTATCTATACCCCATTACGAAGTTTCTAAGTTGTTAAATCAACTCGTTCGAAAAGGTAAGATTGAAATTGTCGATAGAATTATCAAACTAAAAGAACCAATAGCATCTTTGCATGCTCAAAATATTTCACCAGATGAAATAAGGAGCACTGTGGAACTAGAAGATAGACAGCTTTTATACAGGTATACCAACTTAGGCATAAATATTGAAGAGCAGTTGCCCTATATACAAGAAGAAAAAAGGAATTACTTAAAACCTAGCTAATTTAGGTTTTAGAGCGCATATGAATACGCTCTTTCATAAAAGATAAACAAAATCGTTGTTATTTCTGCTTTTTTCCAAGCTTGGGGATCCTTACCTCATAATCTAAAATGTCAAAATCAATTTTTTCATGGCAATATAGATCTACAGTTGCACCATTGCTGGGGCGAGCTATTAAGTATTGCGGTGCTGCTTTTACTACGTTTTGCACTGTTGATATATTTGTTCGTGGGTTTAAAGCATGCTTTTGGGGTTGTACAGCTACATTCTTTAATGCCTCAAAATACGCAGCTGAATATGCTTGAACTGTTGCTAAAGAACGTGCATACCGCTCTTTTTGTTCTGCTGATAAAGCCTTGTTATGCGCTTTGCTATTACGCAAAATAGAGGGTTTTATTTTGTCTTCAAAAAACTTTTTAATATTAAGTTTACGTTTGTTTTCATCAAGAATTAATGTCATTTTTCACCTACCAAGAATTTATATAAGGCACACAGGTGAAATCAAAACATTATTTCCAAGATATTGACTCACCTGAACCGCTTGTTCAAGTGATAGACCCGTTTAGTCATTAAAACTAGGCTCATAAACCAGTTCTCGAGTACCTATTAAATAGGTTACTCCAATCGAGAAGATCGATCACAGAATGCGGATAGTAATAAGGTTAACTATTTATGTCAATGTGGCAACTACAAAGCCTGTTCTCTCTCAACAACAAAAATATGTTTGGCAACACACTTTTTGTTATAATATTCAATAGCTTAGATTGCCTGTCACTTTGTTTAATCTGCATTATCCTCTAAACTTGAATTTTTTAGCACGTATTAAGGGAATTAACATGGATAGAAAACAAACTGGAATAGTATTAGCCACCGCTGTTGCTACCTTATTCTCTGCCGTTAGCTTAGCGGCTTCTCCCTCCTCTCATCATGCAGCTGTTAAATGTATGGGCGGGAATGCTTGTAAGGGACAAAGTGCTTGCAGCACATCCAGCTCTTCATGCAAGGGCCAAAATAATTGCAAAGGCCAAGGCTATATCATGACTAAATCAGAAAAGGACTGCCAAAAGAAAGGTGGCACGGTAGCAGGCTCTGAGTAAACGAGCAGGCATCCTTGACCAATCTAGGGTGCCTTATTCTTGCCCTAACCAATCCATTAAAACAGGGATAAAATCTGAAGAATTATTTAATACATGATCTCCCCCCTCCACTTCTACATAGGTGATAAGGTGTCCAAGATCGTGGAAGGTTTGCAACAGATCATATCCTTCACTTAAACAAATTCTTTTATCTTCAGAACCTTGCGCAATCATGATGGGAAGAAATTTTGAGATCCGTGATGCATAGGTTATGGGTTGTCGTTTAACAAACCATTCTTTATCATTTTCAACAAGGCCAAAATTATCTTCGTAATACTTTCTCAAATAAGGTCTGGCCTGGATTGTATTTGTAAGATTGAGCTGCCCTGTAATGGAAGCTACCTTTTTTATTCTTTGTTGGATTTCAGGGTAACGCCCTAATGTCAAGAATAACTCCATTCCGCCTCGACTATATCCCACCATATATTTATTGTTTGGATGAAATGAAATTTGAAATATTTGCTCTAAGACTGGCAAATAATTAAATAAATTGACAACATCATTTACATCATCGCCACCATATTCATCTCTCCCTTCGCTTACGCCGCCACGATAAGTTGTGCTCACGACCGCATACCCTTCTTGTGCGCTAAATATGCCAGGATGGGGCAAACCAAATAAACCAGCTCCGCCACGTAATAAAATGATAAGTGGAATAGGTCTTTGAAGATTCCCCGGCAAACTCAGATATCCCTTAACATTGAGCCCATCACTTGGATATGAAAACACAAAATAGCGATGATTTTTTTGAGATATTGAATTTTTTACAATTTCACTGGTATTAGGATGAATGTAAAGTGCTTGCGTAATTTCCTTTATAGTTTCTCCAGGATTAAGCTCATATATGCTCGCGCTCATTTTACTTCTATTAATGGATTTTATATAAGAACTGTTTAGATCTCCTACGGCTGTTTTCGATATTTCGCAGCCGTTACTGGGAAATGGCACCAACAGTGAATAATCTATAGGTGTAACCGTTGCGCGAAGGGAGAGTATAAAAAGGCTGATCAATAAAACAAGAACCACCACATAGATGATAATTTGATTAACTCTATTTGAAAATAGTTCTTTTAAATCAGACATTTATGCTTCTTTGAAACAAAAAGTGAATATCTATATAAGATTAGCAGGTATTTAACTTATTAGAGTTATTCAACAAAGACTTCTAATTTATAAATAACTTAATTTTTTGGCAATTCTATTAGCACTTAAAATCTTCTTCATTTCTTGTTCATTATTGGCTTTCAATTTAGTCATTATTGCTTTTTGTATGTCTTGCACATCCTTGTCGGCGATGGATAATTTTTTAGCAATATTTGCTAGGGGTTCACCATTTAACATACATTTTACTAATATTGCTTCTTGTTTTGTTAGAAAGACTTTATCAAGATTACCATTAAGATAAAATTTTTCAATCGGCATTTGCTCAACAACCATAGATACAAGAGAACTATCCAAACCTAACATCCAATTATTTCTCGTTTCCTCTGTATAATCTTCTTGGGCCTTACAGACAAACTTTGCTAGCTCTGCTTTTTGTATAATTCCTTGCCCTTGATCTCTAAAGAATTCTATAAAATGATGGAACAAACTATGATTATTCAGAAAAATATTATTTGCAGCGTGGGTATCTTGCGTTAAGCCAAAATTATAAAATTCGAGATAGGTTTCATTTTTTTCATAAAGAGCCATAATAAGGTTGTAATCAGTGGGATCGCTCATCTTATTCCAAAAATTACAAACAGGATCATCCACAGAACATTTACTATGAATGCTAATACCACTGCTTAATTTGGGCACTTTGTGAAAATTAGCATATTCAACATCGTACAACTTATCTTTAAAATATTCTTCTAGCCAATTCTCATCGCTCGCTATAATAAGTTTTTCGTTATTTGGATAAGAACGAACATAGCGAAAAAAACTGACTGAAAGGTAATTAAATATAGGGTTACATACCTTACGCACTTCTGGGCATAATGATTTTAATATTGCTTCACTGTTCACTATATTCAGTGTCATAACGCACCCCATATTTTCGCTGTAGTTTCACTTTTTGGGTTCTTTCTTTATTTATTAATGACCAAGGTACTGGGCTTATGGTTCAATTCGATTATTGCTGTATGTTTGTATAGCGTTTATACACTATTGAAGGTTTGTTAGAAGAATAAGGTTTGAATCTTTTCTTGCTAAGAAAGGCTGACTAAGGTATACAATCTTCTTAGTTAAAAAGCCAAACTATTTCAAATCCAATAGGTTGAATATATGACAGAATCCACTACAAACACTGTATTTGAAGAGCTCGTAGCATTATTAGAACAAAACAAATTAACGGAGTTGGGTAGCCTGCTAACATCTTCCGGGGTTGATGTGAATACGAAAATAGAAGGCGGTCTAAGCCTTTTAACAATCGCCATTATTGTAAATGACAAGGCAATTGAGACCCTACATCAGCATGGTGCTGTTATCTCTAACGATTCAAACGAGTTTATTTCGCCAGTGCTATTGGCCTCATTGATTGGGAAAACACCAGTTGTTGAGAAGCTGCTCACATTATACCCTGAACAACAACAATACATAGAAAATGAACATGGTATACTACAGACAGCACTTAGAAACTATAATCGAGAATTAGTTAATAAATTATATAAATTTATTGATAATGCCCAAGAAAAATATCAGTACACTGCTCTACACCAAGCCGTTGAAACCCATGATCAAGCGCAGCTTAAAGTGCTCCTTGAAGGTGAAGCTAAAGCACTGTTAAACCAAAAAGATTTTTTTGGGTATACAGCATTGCACCTTGCTGTCATGAATCAAGAGCCTTTAATGCTTGAATTGTTGTTAAACAGTGGTGCAGATAAACATATTCTTTTGCCAAACAATTTAACAGCACTCGATATGGCGATTCAAAAAGCAAATCCAAGCTTGATATCTTTACTGATGAATACGCCTTTAGTGAATTCTGAACATGATGATGTTAGTGACCAGCGACCGGTTATTAGCACCCAAACTTTGCGCGAAATGTTGAGTAACAGTGAAAACAAATCAGCGCTCAATCTCAAAGAATTGTTAGAAAAAAACGGATACAGCCCCCTGTTAAAAGAATGCAATGTATCTAAATTAAAAGCGGAATTCTCATATGTCGATCTGAATGAGATGTCCTTTAAAGATTGCCAATTTTATGGAAGGAACATTAATACCAACCTCAAAGCTCATTTTGATAATTGCACATTCCAAAAATTTGAGGG
This sequence comes from Uncultured Candidatus Berkiella sp., assembly GCA_964496435.1. Taxonomy (GTDB): domain Bacteria; phylum Pseudomonadota; class Gammaproteobacteria; order Berkiellales; family Berkiellaceae; genus Berkiella. Next base: position 40,259 of record CAZBZP010000020.1, on the reverse strand, counting down.
TGATTTCTTCTCGTTTTTGCCTGGCACAACTATCAAAAATTCAATTTTTGAAGATGCTATTTTCAAAAATGCGCACTTTGATAACGTTAAATTTGATAATAACAATTTCTTTTATACTGCCTTTAAAAATACAAGCTTCGATAATGTGGCATTTTCACATAATAATTTTTATGGCGCCCAACTGTGGAATGTGACTTTAGACAATTCAACCGCCGTGGATGTTAATTTTGTCCAATCTTCCTTTAACCAGGTAAATGGACAAACAATGGGTGAGATTGCAACGCATACAGCACCCGTTATTGGTATTTTTGGTGAAATTACACAATTGAGTATTCTCACAAAACCTGGCTTTATGGCTGCAGAACCCTATATGCGTATCAAACAAGCTGGCGCTTCACCGCATCTTATCTCTCAATATGAAATTTTCGCAAAATTAAGTGTAAGTGATCTGGATAATGAAGTCGCTACGCAATTACAAGATCTTTCAACAAAGCCAAGCAACGAAAGCATCGTGCAACATGTTTTGCATGCACCCACGCCAGCCATTGAACAATTAAATTCGCTCGCAAAATCATACGCTGAAAAACTGGATGCCCTGTGGATCCCTGGTGGCCCCGATATTCATCCTGCATTCTATGGCAAGGAAATACCGCAAGGCGAAAGCTTTAGCTTTTATGATGATATGTTTGAGTTTGCTTTATTGGATCAGATGTTAGCGCAAGGAAAACCAGTATTAGGTGTTTGCCATGGCGCGCAGCTAATAAATGTGTATTATGGTGGTACTTTGTTGCAGGATGTGCCTGGTCATAATGGTGTTGTGCAGCCCGTCAACTTTATTAATCATGAAGGGCCTTTAGCGAGCGCTGTCAAAGGTGATACCGTTTGGGGATTATCAGCCCACCATCAAGCAATGGATATTGTAGCAGAGCCTTTAACTAAAGTTGCAGAATACAATGGTATTACCAAAGCAGCCCAGGGTAAAACTGAACCCGTGTTTTTAGTGCAATTTCATCCTGAATACTTACTTGATGATAATAATGCAAATATCTTAAATTCATTTTTTGATAAAACTAAAGAAAATCTTGCATTGAGAAATGCTGACTTAAAGAGCGCACAAACAATCAATTTATGCGATGTCATCAGCAACGTTCATCCCCTATTCGCAGATGATTTACCAACAAAACAATGTGTTTTAAATAATGCGCCAAGAGAAACGGCTATTTGTTTTAATCAGCATTGCGATTTAAGTCATATCTTAGAGCAAGCTCAAGTCATTGCGGCTTAAGAACGGATGTTTGCCCCAAGCTTCAGTACAAATGTATGAAGCTTGGCTAAAATTATTCTCCGATAATTTTGATTAACACCCTTTTCTTTCTTTTACCATCAAATTCACCATAGAAAATTTGCTCCCAGGGGCCAAAATCCAATTGGCCTTTGGTGATAGCAACCACTACCTCTCTGCCCATGATTTGGCGTTTAATATGCGCATCGGCGTTATCTTCACCCGTATCATTATGGCGATACTGATCGATTGGCGCATGAGGGGCAAGCTTTTCTAGCCATTGTCCATAATCATGGAGTAAACCAGGCTCATCATCATTTATATAAACACTTGCACTAATATGCATCGCATTCACTAAACAAAACCCTTCTTGAATACCACTTTTCTCCAGCGCAGCTTGAACTTGCTCCGTGATATTGATAAATGCCATACGTGTTTTAGTATTAAAAAATAATTCTTCTCTATAACTTTTCATTTAATCTTCTTACTTGGTTTTCAAATCAACAAACAGATGGGCCAAATAGCACCTGCTTTTCATACAGCAATTCTAAGATTTTAGTCTATTTAAAAGCAATAATTAAACTTTTTTCTAATTCGACCGAAAAATCTTAGGTACCAATACACAGCGCAAGAATGCTTTAATTTTGCCATTTGGATTTGAGTTAAGGAAATGCTCTATGAAAAAACAACTACTGCTTGCTGCAACAATCATTGCACTATCACCTTTGTCACAAGCTGGCTCCATGAGACCCGATGACATGCGTTTACCAGACGATATTAAAGTATATTACAGTACTAAAGTTGGTTTAACGCACAAACATTTCAAAGGTGCAAAAGCTGATGTATTACCAGTCAATAACGATTATAAAGACTCCCCTGGCTGCTACATTGCGTGCTATTCAAATCATCAGCAAAATGCAGCCAAATATGGTGCTTATCCTGTTGAAGAGAAAACCTTTGTAATGGGACAAATCCGTGTTAAAGGCCGCTACCATAATGGCATTTGCGTTCCCACAGGGCATGAAGACAAATCTATTCACACTTCTAAAGAGTTAAAAGAAGCCTGTGAAAGCAGTTTCCCATCCATGTGCGAGAAAGGTTCTTGCTGGGCAAATGGTAGAACTGCGCATTGGTTCTATTAATCTGCTAATAGCTTAGGGGCTCTCCCCTAAGCTATCTATCTTAAAACATCTCTTTATTCCGGTGGAAAAGGAAGGTCACCTTTAACTAAAAACATCATCTTCGGAAATTGATAAGTGTTTTTATTCAAACCATGCTTATAGCTATATTCTACAATATCTTTAGTTGAGTAACAGTTAAGATAAATAAAAGTTGATTCCAGCTGCTTATTATTCTGCAATGCCTTTGGGCTAATTACAGCCATATTTTTTCCAACTTTAGGACAACGCGCGGATTGATATTGAAAACACTCAATATTATCATTTCGTAAATGTGCCCCTAAAGATTGCGAGACCTGATACGAAGTTTTCGATGATATTTCATTGATCGCTTGCTTAAATGGCTCAGCACAGAGATCAACATACAATGTTGATGTTATATTCACTTTAAAGGCTGTATGTGGGATTGTTTTTCCACCTAAATTAGCCTCACTTGCTTGATAGAAAGCTAATTTGTAATAAGCTTTCTCTGCCATGGCGGTTTCTATATTAAGGGCTGTATAAAGTAGGCTACGTTCTGTTTTGTTGCCAAAACGTGATCCCCATCTCAATGGGGGGTAACGAAAAGGCGTTGATAGCAGATAATGCAAGCCCTGAAAATAAGCTTCATCCCCGTAAAATTTCATTTTGGGTTTGTTTGAATCGAGCAGTGCTTCAAGAATATCATGCTCAAATGAGGTTGTAACAAATTTGCGCGTTGTTGATTTGGTTTGATCTTCTACGATACGCCAGGTTGATATTGTAATTGAATTAATAGCATCCCTGTTTTTGGCTTTTTGCCAAATTTCCATTTTAAGCCTGCCCTCTCATGGCATCCAAATAGATAACGACTTCATTTAACCCTTGAATGCTTTTAATAAGCTCTATGGGTTTTGCTGCCAAATGATGATTATGGCTATAAAGCCATTCTCTGGCCTGGATGGGATCTTCGCCAAGGATGCCCTCCAAGCTTCTGAGTGCCCTTAAAAAGAGCAAGGCGCATTCCCACTCCTTGGAGGATGGTGCAATGCAATTGCTGCCATTTTTAAATAAACGATTGATTTGCGGGGGGCTTGCCCCAACAATTTGACTGAGTTCCTTTTGGGACAAGGAGAGGTACAGCGCGGCATTGTGTATGGCTTTATTAACAACATTGGTTGCATCTACACTTAATACTTTGGGTTGCATAAGACCTCCTGTATTTCATATGAAATATAATAGCATAAATATTCCACCTGAAACAATTAAGCTGCGTATATACCCCCTTTGTGAAGTTCATCAATTAAGTTAATCACCTCATCATGAAAAATTGATCTACCTTATCTTCCGTGATAACTTACAAGCTGGCTTATATAGGTAAATTCATAATGATTAGTAATACATTACAGCTTTTTATCTCACCTTTTGCTTTTCAAAAGCCACTTCGCCTTATTTCCAACTCTGTCGTCGTTATTGTGCCCAGCCGGGCCTAATCAACATATTAATAAAATCAGAGTATCTTCAATTTAGACAATATAAAGTTCATTCAATAAATTTAAAATTGGAAGAATAATAAGGTTCAGAGTATGCAACGCTCATTATTAATGCTTATTTACGGTTTTGCCATTTTTAAAATGTTTTTTGGTTCGGGAAATCTGATTTTTCCTTTGGAGCTAGGGCAAAATGCCAGCTCGCAATGGATGTTTGGTTTCCTGGGATTATTTTGCACAGGTATCGCCCTGCCCTTCCTTGGTTTATTTGTTATCAAATTGCACCGCGGTAACTATGAAGAGTTCTTTGGCCAAGCAGGCAAAGTCGCCAGAATTGCTTTACCTTTATTCACGCTCTCCTTATTAGGCGCGTTTGGCGTTGTGCCTCGGTGTATCACGGTAGCACATGGAGGTGTAACAACTTTGTTACCCCATCTCTCACTTCCTGTCTTCAGCTTAGCCTTTTGCGCAGTTTGTTTTGTCATCTGTCTTAGAGATCGTTGGATTATTGCATTTTTAGGTAAGTGGATAGGGCCGCTTTTGCTAGGCTGTTTAGCTGTGCTATTTGCTCTTGGCTATTACTATGCTCCCGAACTGAATGCAACAACGTCCATGCAAACCTCTGAGGCCTTTTTTCAAGGTTTTTATCGTGGCTATCAAACCATGGACTTATTTGCTGCCTTTTTCTTTTCATCGCTGATGTTTAAGCAAATACAGGAAAAAATGGGTGATAATCTTGATAACGCCCAAATGATGAAAGCAGCACTTAAACCAAGCATTATTGGGGCAAGCTTGCTGGGGTTAATTTATTTTGGTTTTGCCTATTTAGGTGCACACTATGGTGCTATAACTAAAGGTGTTTCACCTGAATTAATTTTGCCAACCATAGCTAATCATTTGATGGGCGATAAGGCTTCTTTTATGATTGGCATTCTCATGATTTTTTCATGCCTAACTACAGCTGTAGCCTTAAATAACATTTATGCTCGCTATTTATGCTCCTTATTCAAATTAGCTGAAAACAAGTTTGTATGGGTGTTAATAGCAACCACGGGCGTTTCCTTTATAATTTCCTTATCTGATTTTAAAGGTATAGCTGCCTTTTTATCACCAATATTAGATGTTTCTTACCCAAGCTTAATTTTGCTAACCTTTTTAAGTATTTTCACCAAAGGATACCGCAAACTGAAGATTACCAGTTTTTATGGTCTTCTTGGACTAATGTTGGGATATAGCTATTTATAATCCTATCAGCGGAGTATGCACCTTTGTGCATACTCCCACCTTTTATCCGAGACCATAGCCTTCTATCTCTGAATCCCCCACAATTTATTTACCAAGCTAACACAAAAGGTTAAACTATCAAATAACAACCAATTTATTGAAAGAACCTTATTATGGCGCACAGCTATATTGCTAAAGACGTTAATATCGATCAATTTCCTGTGATTGATCCTGAAAATTTCATTAATGAAAATGCACATATAACAGTTGGCGATCTACATGGTAGCGCAATTAAGTTGCTCTATATCTTAAGCTTTCATGGATTCATCACGATATCTGAAGAAAATTATGAACGTTTTGCTAAGCTTTACTACAAAACTAAATTAGTAAAAAATGATTTAAACTTATTTGAAGAGATTTTAAGCGCTATCAAAATAAATGATGTTGCAAAGACATCCTTATTGCGATTAATCGGTGATATTTTAGCTGATCGCGGCAAGAATGATTACTATACGCTTAGAATCTTAAAGATGCTGCGGGATAATAATGTCCCTGTCGAAATATTAATCAGCAATCATGATGCTGAATTCATTAACCTTCTAGAAAAAAATAAAGATTTTAATCTGAGTACACTTGGGGATTCTGCGAATTCTGCAAGAGGCCTTCATCAGCTTGTTAAAGATAAATTAATTACAAGAGACGAAATAAAGGCATTAGCTGAAAGTTGCTATAAACCTAATTTAAAAGCATTAAGCTATACCTTAGATGAAAGTAATCAAATAACCATCTATAGCCACGGTGTTATAGGTCTTGAAAATATTAAATATATTGCTGCAGCCTTAAAACTACCATTCCTTGGAGAAGAACCACATCTATTAGCAAATACAATTGATGCCATCAATCTCGAAGTGAATAAACATATTCAAAATAACACATTATCAGCGTTGATTAATTTAGAAAGTGTCGATATCGATGCCATTAATGATTTACACCCCATTGATCCTGTTAAATTTCCTTTTGTACATCTCATTTGGAACAGAAGGACGGAGGGATTATCAAGACCCAGTCATATTAAGTTTGTGCATGGACATGATATGCGAGATAAGACAGCATTAAATATATTTAATCTAGATAATACGCTTGCAAAAATCCCCTTTGGCCAGTGGAGTAAAGGCATTTATAACTATCTCTATAGTGTTGGGGAAAAAACACTAATGCTCGATAAAACAATGAATAGTAGCACTGAAATTAGCGCTGAGGAATTTGCAGCTCAATTTTCAAGCTCAGCATCAGTTAACACATCAAAAGCTTCCATGCTGAGTTTCCTTTGGACAAATAAGAGTTTAGCCAAAGCAGAAAGTGATGCAGCACAAAAAAACAAATCAGGCGGATTGAAAATCTAAGCTATTGCTAACATGAGCGCAATAGCTTAGAAACCCTAAGCAGATGTAACCAGTTCTTCTTCGTAAACCAAAATATCTCCTGGCTGACATTGAAGATGATGGCAAATTGCTTCTAAGGTCGAAAAGCGAATAGCTTTGGCTTTGGCATTTTTAAGAATAGAAAGGTTTTGCTCTGTAATTCCAATCAATTTAGCAAGCTCATTTGAGCGCATCTTTCTTTTAGCTAACATGACATCCAAGTTAACAACAATACCCATCTCTTCCTCTATATGGTGTGTTTCACTTCAAGTTCTAATTCATATGCTTTATGCATTACGAAAGAAATCATCATAACAATAAATCCAATAATGAGTGTTATTATTTCAGTTAAACCAAAACCAAAAGTAATAAAGCGACTACCTACTGGATTTTGAAAGCTTAAAGCAAGAGAAAGCAAAGGCTCCATTAAAATATCAGCAACCACAAGGGCAAACAAAGAGATCCCTAGCTTTCGATAAATGAGTACATTTTCTTGGGTGAAAATTTGATTCGCCGCATAGTTAGAAAATAGTTTCTTTAATTTGAAAAGACCATACATGACAATACTGGTTGGTATAGACATAACCACAATGGCAAGCACTTTGCTTTTAAAATTAATGGTCAAAGGTTGTTGCTGGAAGAAATAACTGAAGCCAATAAGGTCAAAAAATTCAAAAAAGGTCCAATAGGCAATAACGGCCAGCGGTGCCAAAATCAATAAAGTTTCAAAAAGCACTTGCATCCTTTCACTTAAACGCTTGATATTATTCATAATATTTCCCATGTGAGGTTGATGATGGGAAGATTATCAATAATTAATTATTGTTTGTCAATAATTAATTATTGAATTGGAAAGCGCGACAAAACAAAGCGCCCCAGGGCTACACACACGTTGGTGTATAACTGGGGTTAGTGCTTGAACGATATTATCTATAGGTTAATTTGTAATAATAAATTAGACTTGGATCCAACCATTTGACTTTAAGATCCCAAGCTCCCAAATGATTTCAAAGAGTTCAGAGCGGGTTCTACAATCAAACTTTTTCTTAATGAGGGATAAAAATGTATCAATGGTTTTCTTATTGAGCAAAAGCTTCGTTGCTATATCGTGAGATGTTTTTCCTTTAAGATATAAAGAAAGACATTCAACTTCTCTTTTGGTTAATTTGATACCATCATATCTTTCATTAAAATAATAATAATTAATTTTCAAAGATTCCATCAAGGACTCAAGCTTACTCTTTTGGGGATCTTCTTCTTTTCTTTTAATCATGGGGTCTGACAATTTGATTGGATTTTCCATGCCTTGTTGAATTAACTTAGAGGCTTGATCTTTAAAATAGAGGTTAAATCTATTTAATGAATTCATTTCATTAATGTAGGCTGACATAGATCGTGATGTATTATTGGCTGAATTAAAAGCAAATATTTCAGTGTAGTTCTGGTGATGTTTGACAACAATAATACCGTTACCGACATTTAACTCATGACGGATGCCGATTAACTCTTCTGTTAAAATATCGTCCCAAAAATAAACGCCATCAGGCCAACAGGATGGCGCTGGCGCCTCAAACTTAAACCAATTTTCAATAAACTTGTGATCTGAGTGAAATACAAAGCAATCGTTTGTATTGAAGACTCTGCCATAACTAAAGAAATTGAGATGTGAAGATTCAAATAATGGTCGAGAAATATCAGCGACAGCGTTTGTACTAGTAAAACAAATATGATTTTGTGAATAAGTCACTTTTATATGCTCACTGTTGTATTTATGTATGTTCTAGCTAAGGCAAAGCCCTATTAATCAGCCATAAAACAGCCAAATGCTTTTGTTATTATCAAAAATCAATTTATGAAAGTCAACTAATATCCATAAATCTATAAACTTCGTTTGCTAGACAACATTACCATTTTGCAGAAACTAATACTGCTTTTTGTTTGTTCTGAGTTAAAATTAATTTATCTTTGTTTCTTGATTTATTTTTGCTAAACATCGGCGCAACTGCAGTATATATCTTTTCTGAACTCTGGCCCCCACTTTGAGGCTTTGATATCTCAGCGTTTGCGTTTAAATTATGTATTCTATTAAATAACTCTTGACGTATACTGTCATCTTTAACTTTGGCAATTTGATTAAAGCTAGCATCTTGTAATAGTTGCTTTAATATTTTAGTTTCTTTGGCTGTTAATCTCATATTTAGTACATATTTTCTAATCATATCAATATTGCCTATCACAAGAGAAGCAAAACCCACTCCATTTTTTATTTGACTCATTTTTTTTGTAAATTGAACATCTGTCGCAACCCAGATCAGCAATGCAAGCCCAGACGATATAACGCTAAAATTAGCACTCTTTTCCTTGCTTCGCTCAGTTCTTGCTGCCAATGCGGCTTGCTTTTGTAAGTGCACAAGCGCTTTGGTTTTTTTATTTAATTCGAGACTTGGGTCATATTTACATATAAGTTTAAAAGCTTCTTCTTTTTTGGCCTGAAGTTCTTTGAGCCCTATTATGATTTTTTTATTAAATTCAAGCTCATTTTCTAAATACTTTTTCAACCAAGGAATAGGTGCCTTGGCAATTTTCTTATAACTATAAGTATGAATGCCATCTTCTTTTGGTGGGGGGCTTTGTTTAGAACTTAAATTTTGAATGAGCGATTGTAAATGAAATTTTTCTTCTTGATTACTCTCATCAACTTCCAATACAAGCTTTTGGAGGTTTTGAATCAAAAGTTGAGCTTCTTTATATTTTATCCAACATTGTTGTTTAAAACCTAAGGCATCAATTTCTGTTTGAAGCGCATCAATTTTAGCTCTTAAAAGCTGATAATCATGCGTGCTTATGTCAGTTGATTTTAAACTCGTCTCCAGCAAATCCTTATCATGCACTAAATTGGATATTTTAAAATTGATAGCATTATATTCATCTGCTAATTCAGCATGCTGTGAAAACTCTGCTTGACAATCATGTTTTAATTTTTTTTGCATGGCCTTTTTATGCAAAATCTCAAATATCGCTTTAAAATGAGCCTTTCCATTATTAGCGAATGTTAGAGCTTTTAAATGTTCCTGGTATTCAACACACTCCTCTTCTAATAATTTAAACTCATATTCTGAACGAGAAAGCTCATCAACTAATATTAAATATCTATTAAATTCTTTATTCTCTTTGTTAAGTTTAGCTTGAAAATTCATGTGTTTTCGAATCAATTCCTTTGCACATGAGGATTCATAGGCATAATCCGCAACACTCTTAAACATCGCTGTTGCACCGATAAGTGCACTGGTTAGCGCTGGTGAATAGGCTTGTTGCCCTAAGGTATCAGCCAAAGCAAAACTAACCGCACCAATATGTAGCGCGTAGACAAAAGTTAATGCGGGTCTAGATAATGAAGATAGTTCCAAATCATTGTTCTGCGCCCAAAGTGGGTATAGGCCATACAAAGTAAGCCCTATTGAGGTAAAGCAACTTGCTATATTTACATTAGTTGCATAGGGCGCGTAACTTTTATTAACAAAGCTCGCGACTTCATTTATTTTTGTGATACAAGGATTAATCAAATCTTGTAAATATGTCAGCATGTATTCAGCATCATAACCAATTTATCAGCTGCATATTTTATCCCAGTTTGATAAATAAATGAAGCTTTGATAAAGCTAGTGTGGATTGCTTCTTATGAAGTCCAATACAGACTGTGCATGACCTTTTGCGCTAACCTGTTTCCAGATGTTTTTAATAGTGCCATTCTCATCTATCAAAAAGCTAGTCCTTTCAATGCCAACTAGTTTTTTGAGCAACCAATTTTTTTTAAGTTTTACATCAAAATATTCGCATAATTGCTCATTAGCATCAGATATAAGGGGGAATGAAAGTGAAAATTTATCGCAAAATTTCTGATGTGAGACCAAGCTATCCCTAGAAACACCAATGATAATGGTATTTAGCTCATCAAAGGCCGGCTTTAATTTTGTAAAGTCCAGACCTTCTAGTGTGCAACCAGGGGTATTATCTTTAGGATAAAAATAGAGAACAATTCTTTTGCCAGATAAATCTTTGAAGGAATGAATGTTCGAGTCGGTACACTCGAAAGTAAAGTCAGGTACTTTATGGCCTACATCAATCTTTGGCATCATAACTCCTTGTCGTGAATCTGCTTTGGATAATTAGCTTATTATAGATTGAATTTATATGCTTAAGAAGTGAAAAATTAAAGGAACCCTGCTTGAGAGTTCCTTTAATTTTTATGTTATTAGCATCCTTGCTTTTATTATTATTATTTATTATTAGTATTATATTTTTATTAAGAATTTAAACTTATTATCGCCCTTCCCTTTTCCCTCTTATTTTTATTTTAAAGGTTTGTATTCTTAGTGTTTAGTTTAATTCTTAAAAGGCATAGTAACGTAAGTGAACACTCACATCAATCCTTTAAGGGCTATGATAGGATAATCGGATGGAGGGGCTCGATAAATGGTAAAGGATTAGTCTAAATCAGGGGATAGACTTTATATTTAACGCCATGCACACTACGAATTATCCATTTTATTGTAGGGCCCCACTATGTCCTTTCTATCAATTCCTGGCTTTAGAGATGTGCCTCGCACAGGGGTAATTTATGTTATGCACCGTGCTGCCCAAATGGGGTATACGCAAGATGATCCAACATGGGTCAATCTTGGTCAGGGAGCGCCTCAAACAGATGATTTGCCAGGTGCGCCAGCTAGAATTAGTAACTTAAGCATTGATCCAAACCATCATGAGTATAGCCCGGTTGCCGGGCAAGTCGAGTTGCGTAAAAAAGTTGCTGATTTATATAACGCACGTTATCGAAAAAATAAAAGTTCACAATATACTTATGAGAACGTTAGCATCTGTGGTGGCGGCAGAGTTGCGCTCACAAGAATTGTCGCGGCACTAGGTAATATTAATATGGGCCATTTCCTGCCAGACTATACGGCCTATGAAGAATTACTAAGCATTTTTAAAGCTTTTATACCTATCCCTATTTTACTTTCGCCAAATACGCAATATCAAATTTCCATTGATAAAATTGAAGAAGAAATCCTGGGGCGTGGTTTAAAAGCTCTATTATTGAGCAACCCCTGCAATCCAACAGGACAGTTATTACAAAAGCAAAATTTACAAGCATGGGTAGCACTTGCCAGAAAATTAAGTTGTTCCTTTATTATTGACGAATTCTATTCTCATTATATTTATAGTAATGATGACATGGACTCTGGTAAGACTGTTTCTGCTGCAGAATTTGTTGATGATGTAGAAATCGATCCTATCATTATCATCGACGGCTTAACAAAAAATTGGCGTTATCCAGGATGGCGCGTTTCTTGGACATTAGGACCTAAAGAAGTAATCAAAGCAATTGCCAGCGCGGGCTCCTTCTTAGATGGTGGCGCCAACCATCCATTTCAACAGCAAGCAGCAACACTGCTTGACCCTGAACGTGTACAACAAGAAGCTAGCGCTTTACAAAAATGCTTTAAGGATAAAAGAGATTATATGTTAAAACGCCTTAATGAGATGGGTATTATTGTAGAATCTCAGCCCCAAGGGGCCTTTTATGTTTGGGCAAATTTATCTAACTTGCCAGAGCCTTTAAATGATGGAATGGCATTTTTTGAGGCTGGACTTAAAGAAAAAGTGATAACAGTTCCAGGGATCTTTTTTGATGTTAATCCTGAAAAAAGACGCTCAATAGCCAGATATGGACAATATTGCAGAATAAGTTTTGGGCCCAGTTTTGAAGCAATTCAAAAAGGCTTGGATTCGCTTGACCTCATGATTAAAAGGCATCTAAAAAGCTGAACTCTTGCTTGCTACTTTTTAGCCTTATATTTCATAAAACTAGACATCTGAGTTTAAGTTTTGAATTGTATTTACACCTCCTTAAGTAAAATACCGACTTAAGGGCATCACTGATTGTTCTAACCCTTTATTGAACTATGCCCACAGCCTTTTTGTCTTTATATAAAAGGGTTGCGGCGCAGTAGAAAACGCGGGTTACGTTGATACTCACGTGTCTGTGGTGGGGTAAATGGTCAAAAGCACGGTATGTGGTGTAAGTCTGGCAACATGGGGAACGCAAGAAGGCGCTGGCAATGGCATGTTGCATTATGCAGACACAAAATTATTTGGTGGCAGCGTAGGTCACGCTTCTTTAAGTATTACATTTCCAGCGAATGAACAAACAAGAGAATGGATCCGCCAATATTGCATGAAAGATCCACCCATTCCTTATGAAAAGCAAAAAATTGAAACCAATAAAGCTGTACTGAATGAACAAGGACAATATGTAAATAGCAATGAAAAAGTAAGAGAAGAAGAAGTATATGTTGTTCATTTTAGTTGGTTTCCTGGCGAGGGAACATCTTTTTCATTATCCTCTTCTCTCAATCGTGACAACAGACTCGAGCGATTTGGCGTCAATGTAGACTGGGACCCCAGATTTAAAGATTATATTAATCCCGAACAAAGAATTCACAGAGGTAAGCTAGGTCAAAGAGAAATGACCTATGGTGCGACAGTTATTGATCATGAACGCAATTTGAATAACGTTCAAAAAGAATATGTAGCGCTAAATACTCAATCTGTCATGTTATCAGAAGCGCTGGATAGCTTATCTGTCGTTGAAGACAAAATGAAAAAAAGAATGGAATTTAATCAGAATGGTGAAATCAGAAAAGCGCAAATTCTGAATAAAAAAGATCTTATTAAGGAACATCAAGATAATATTTCCCTCCTTAATAAAATACAAAGCGAAATAAATGAAAATACATTCAACCTAAACAAATACCCCGCAAAGCAACAAGAATATCTCAAAAAAATCTTTCCAGAAAACATACAAAACCTTTCTGAAATTGACATTGTTAAAGCAATTAAAATTGAAAAATCAACATTAAACAACATACAACAAGATTCAAAAGCAAAATTTGATCAAGATAGCATTTTTAGCAAAGGTTTATCTAAAACGGAAATTATCATTTTAGATAGACAAATACCAAACTGGAGGGAGCAAACACACTATCAAGAAGGCCAGCAACTTAATACTGGGACGATTGATAATTTATTTAAAATAGTTAAACAAAAGGAAGCTGATATTAATGCAGAAAGAGGAAATATCTTTGAGCAGCAAAAAGCCCTCAAAAATGCAATTGGCGAAACAACAGCTCGCGCTAAAGTTAAAGAGCTTCAGATACAGCATGCTAGCAAAAATGAAGAACTAAAAAAAATAAAGCATCAACTCAAAGGAAAACCATTATCAGAAGATTTACACAGACAAGCATTGTTGATTCAAAAGGAAATGAAAGAGATAGAACAAAAATCTAATGAAATAAAAAGTTCAGATAATTACAAATATGAATATTTAAACTCCTATGTCATTTCAGATTGGGAAGATGTCGTTAAACATCTTGATAAGATTTTAGAAACAAATAAAGATAATTTTAAAAATAAAGATGACACCGTAGATTTAGATAAAAAAGTGATCAACGATTTGGATTCAGCATTTTCTCGCTTGGTAGATGATGGCCTATCAAAACACAAGATAAAGCAAATTACCCACGAAACCCATTGGCACAATAATCACGTCAAAAAAAGAAACGATCAGTTTACAAAGATATCTAAAGAAGAAGCGCTTGAATTAAGAGAGTTTGCTCAAAAACAAATAGTTGCTGCAAAAGATAAAGCGATGGAAATCGAACCAGGGGTGTCTACCTTTTTAGCTGGCGACCATGGAAATTTTTCAACTTATGGTACACCTCCTGATAATTTAGTGCAGATGAGGCTCTCAAAGGATGGTGGTTTTGAGCAAGGATTAGACCAGGGAATGAACGTTGAAGCGATGTTAAGTGAAATGCACAAAATAACCACTGAAGGAAAAAACTTTGATCTAGATACAAATAATTGCTCAGTAACCGTTGGACGCATATTAGAAGCAGGCGCGCAGGGGCCACATTTAAAATCACAGTTTCAAAACAAAGCACTTGGCGCTATTGGTAATCCCCAAATGGTGATGAATAATGCTTTAAAGTACCAAGCAGCTGTTAAAGATCCGAATGATACGATTTTGAAAAAAATTGGTAGATTTAACCCCATTAAAACTGCCGGAGGCTGGTGCGTTAATACGCTTGCACTTGATAAAGAGGCTTCTGCTCCTAAAATAATTGCAGCAGGAGCCGCTATAGTCCCGATTGCAATTGCAGGTGGATTAGTTACCTCCATAAAAAAACTATCAAATCCTGAGAAAACTTTTAAAGAACTAACCTCTTTTGTTGGCTATGCGAACTCAAGACCTTCTACTGCGTTTAAAATTGGGGCTGCTGTCGTCGCTGCGCCTGCCCTTGCGGTACTCGCTATTCCTGCCGGTATACAAATGGGTGTCACAACAGCCACCTCAGCGGTGACCTCAACTTTAAAAAATATTTCTGCTACAAGTAACAAAGAATCAACTTTGGAGTCAAATGTTGATCTTAACAAAGCAGATTTTAGCAAAGGCTTATCAATTGAAGCAAAAATTAAGCAAGAACTAAAAGACAAAACGATTGAAATCAAGGGCGACAATTTGAAAGACGCCCTCGCAAATTTTAAGCAAGCGCTTGATCAAAATAAAGGACCTGTTGTCTTAGATCAAAAAACAGAAAAAATGGTTTTGAATCAAATATCTAAAATCAAAGATAAAACTTCAAGAGAAGCAGCTCTTCAAAATTATAATGATCTTTGTCAAGTATCTGCAGAGCGTGTGCAAGCGCTTCAAAAAGGTGTATTAGCTGCCAACGGCATAGGCGTACCCTCTCCTGAAAAGTTAAAAGAACAAGCAGACAATAATCAAGAAGTTAAAAAAGAAGAGCTCGTTCTTATTCAGGAAGCCAAGTATGAAAGAAAAACACAGTTTTACTCTGTTATGCCTATTTTAGGAGATGAATTAGGCGAACAAATTACGAGTTATGCCATGTTCTCCCCAGCTAAATCAACATTAACAGACAAACAAAAGGAACTTGGAATACCACGTTCGGTCGATCCTGAAGATGTGATCCCTAATGCAGGTTATCTGGCAAGCCAAGAAACAAGAGAACATATTATTCAATTATTTAAGCAAGATAATAGTTTACAGGAAATTACGGCCGATTCTACTTTTCCTACAGGGCACCCACAAGAAGGACAAAAGATAGGTTTTGATGCTTTTAAAGATAATAATGGCAATATTTTTGTCATTAATCCAACCGTTTTGGGACAAGGTGGATATGGTACTGTTAAAGTCATTCAAGCAATTGAAGTTCCAAATAAAGATGGTCCAGTAGCTGAGAAAGGATTTTATGCTGTTAAAATACAGAATGTGTTCCAGGAAGAAGTATCAAAACTGGATGATATCCGAGATGAAATGCGTTTTAACGAACAATTTGGACTGCATTTTGGTGATATGCTGATAGATCACAAAGTTCTTACTGAGCCTCCTAAATATGCTTTGGCAAGTGATGCACCAAAGAATAAAGTGTTAAATGAAAATGTTGAAGCAACAAATAATGATAAGGTCTCAAACAACAGCACAAATATAGACAATTTAAGCTCTATTAAAATAAATGACGACCTAAGCTCTACGAAAATAAATGATAATCTAAGCTCTGCAAAAATAAATGATAACCTAAGCTCTACAAAATTAAATGATAACCTAAGCTCCACAAAATTAAATGATGACCTAAGCTCTACAAAATTAAATGATAACCTA
This sequence comes from Uncultured Candidatus Berkiella sp., assembly GCA_964496435.1. Taxonomy (GTDB): domain Bacteria; phylum Pseudomonadota; class Gammaproteobacteria; order Berkiellales; family Berkiellaceae; genus Berkiella. The sequence goes on along the minus strand of CAZBZP010000020.1, from coordinate 23,964 downwards.
AGCTCCACAAAATTAAATGATAACCTAAGCTCCACAAAATTAAATGACAACCTAAGCTCCACAGCCATCAAAGACAATGTAAGTTCTACTGCCTTTAGTGATAATGTGGGCTCCATTGCCATCAACACAGACAATCAAAAGCATCAACCGCCCAATTTCTTTGCAAATTATGATTTTAAAGTTGACTACACAGCCTATGAAGACTCCGTCCATGGCACCAAAGAAAACGATGAAGCTAAGTTACCTTCATCATTAGATAAATTAGCAGAGCAGCAAAAACCACCAACTGAAGTTTCCACAAGTACAGATCTTGAGCAATTTGATGTCTTGCGGTATTTAGAGCTATTTGAAAAAATGACCGTGGCTGTTGAAAATGTACATAGTAAAGGCATTTTACACAGAGATATTAAAGCTGAAAACTTCTTGTATGATGCTCATAAAGGTGAATTGAGAATCATTGATTTTGGACTTGCAAAACGTATGGATGATCCTACTTTAGGCTCCCCATCAGAAATGTGCGAAGGCAGCCCTCATAACTTCTCACCTGAACATTTTCATGATGATTACAAAGAAAAAGTTTCAACAAAACAGGATATATATGCTTTAGGAAGAACCTGTGGGTTGCTAATGCATCATGAGCTGGTGAAACATAATAGTGATGCTTACCGCGAAGATGTTCCAACACCACAAGTTGGCGAGATGCTAAGAGATGTATTAACACAAACATACCTTGAAAACTTTAGATTTAAAAATGATGATAATAATCCACACGTACGAACAATTAATCAAATGATGCAACTATTAAATGAAATGAATGATTTGAACGTAAATAATAGGCCAGAAGCTGCCGATATTAAAATGCGCCTTCAAGCAATGATTGTAGATTATAAAAAGGCCATGAATATTGAACAATCAGCAACTGTCTCATCCACAATGGAAAAACCAAGCTCTCCACAAGTCGTGCTGAACAAGCAACCACAGCCTTCACCATCTGAGCAAGCTCTTGATGAAGTATTTGCAAGTCTAGCTGCCCACGCTAACACAGAGCCCCCCGTGCCTGCCCAAAATAAGAGCACCAGCCCTAAAGCAGAAAGTGAGACGCAATTAAATGAAGCTGACAAGATATTTGCGGAAATTGATTCCCTTGTAAGATCAGCAGAAGTTCAACAGAATGATAAAAAAACGGAAACTGTTTCAGAACAAGCAAAAACGACACCTGTTATTTCACCCCAAATAACAGAAACTACTGCAAACGTTAAGATGGATGAACAAGATTTGCAAAGCCCCTTTTTAAGGAAATTAGCAGAATGTTCACAAAATAAGGATCTTGTCGGTGCAACACAATTATTAGAAAAATCTTTAATACATATAAAAATGCAAGCGCACGGTGATCCTAATTATTTACCTCGTCAAAATGAAAAAGCCAAAGTAAATGAATTGATCAATAACCTAACTTTACCAGCGCTAATGGAACATAACAGCAAATGGCTAGAAGTATCCGTAAATTTTAGCATAAAGCTAACTGAGCTTCAAAATAGCAAAGCAAAACCACAGAGTCAAAATGAAAACGCCAAACAATCTGACTATGATTCTGGCTTAACATATGGATATAACAATTCAGCAGATAAAGTAGATAAAACAGATAAAGCAAAATTAGTTAAAGCAGATATCTCAAAAGGGGCTGAGGAAAACAATACAGACAAGAAAACAAAAAGGCTGGGACAATAAGGTGTATAATCAAATAGAATCTTTCACTTTTTGTGCTATTATGCTTAAACATATTAAATGAGTTATGGTGCTTTACGATGAAAAACTCTCCTACTCCTTCTCATGATTTAATTACACAGGCCCTAAAGCTAATAAATCAAGGCTTTTCTGTGCATCGCTGTAGCATCAAAAAAGGCGTAATAACTTTTGAAAATACGCAGGTCCAAGGCTTACACAGCGCCGTTACTGAATTTAAAAAATTGCCCTCTCCTGAAACCTTTGAGAACATAAAAAATGCTTTAGCTAAATGCAAAGAAAATGATATAAGCTCCTTCAACTATGCAGAAATTGAAGAAGCATGCGACGCATTAACGCCTAGCCCAACAGCTACTTCAACAAAAAATAAACCTTTTTAAGTGCTCATCAGTGTCATCACTGAAAAGTTTGCTTAGATGCTCTTGAACTGATGTTCAAGAAGCATCTTGTTGCATGCTAATCCACTCTTCAACTTGTGAACGAAGCATAGGTAAGGTTACCGTACCGTTCTTGAGCACCTGATAATGAAATTGTCGAATATCGAATTTATCCCCTAATTTCGCGCTTGCAGTATGCCGTAAATTTTCAATTTCACGCTTTCCTAACATATAAGAGGTTGCCTGCCCAGGCATAATGATATACCTATCAACTTCAGCTTCTATAATATTATCTTCCATTGCTGTATGTTGTTTTAGATAATCAATGGCTTGTTGTCTGGACCAGTTCATCATATGCAAACCTGGATCAACAACTAAACGTGCTGTTCTGAGTGCTTCATTCGAAAGCATACCCAAACGAGAAATATCATCGCTATATAAGCCCATTTCATCAGCAAGCCTTTCTGTGTAAAGCGCCCACCCCTCACCATATCCTGAATTCCATAAATATTTATTGAGGCTTAATTGAGCTTTATCTTCCATCACCAGGGTAATTTGAAAATGATGGCCAGGAATAAGCTCATGGAATAATGTCGCTTCTTGATCAAGACGGCTTTTTTGTTCGGGTTGATATGTGTTGATATAGAAAATGCCTGGACGTTTGCCATCATCGCTGGGTGGATGATACTCACCAGACGCGCCTGTTTGGGCGCGATGCAAAGGATAAGGTTTAACAACGCCTTCTATTTTTGGCATCTTTTCAAACCACGCTAATATTTTAGATTTAACCCTTTCAAGGGCGGCCATATTGTAATCCAAAATTTCTTGTTCATTTTGAAAGGAATGGCGCGATTTATCTTTTGCCATGCGAAACACGTCGGAAATGTTTTGAATAGAAAATTCGCGCTGACCTATTGCTGCAACTTCCCTCTGTATTTGTTGCATATGGTTTTGACCATAGTCGAAAATATGCTTGGAATCTATATTTAAAGTTGTATTTTTTAATATTTTGGCTTTATAGCATTGCTCGCCATGGGGTAATGCAGATACCCCAACTTTATCTCGAGCATGGCTTAAGTATTCTTGCTCTAGAAAGGTAGCGTAGTGCTTTAAGGAAGGGTTTATTTCTTTTTCAATTAAGTTCGCAACTTCATTTTTAAAGGTAGCGTCGCCATCTCTTTTGGCAAATTCAAAATAGGGTGACTGTTCAATTGGCGTATTAATCATAATTGCAATTTGTTTTAAAACACGCTGCACTACTGGCTTGGGAGCTGTGTAACCTTCTTTGATGCCCATTTTGAGATTGTTAATTTCATCTTCGGTTACTTTGGAAAATGTATGCCATCGTTTTAGGGCAGCATTTCTATTTTCCTTTGTCCCCACGGGCTGTTTTTCTGCTACCATAGCTGAAATATTCTGCCACCCAAGCATCGGATTTACATTCCAAAGTTCTTCATGGCATATTCTTTCAGCTACTTCATTTTCTATCGTTTGTTTAAGAAGTTGATAGCTTTGATATTCTGTTGCACCTTTTAATTCATTCTCTGATAAAGCGTTGAGTTCAGCTAATAGCTTGTCTTGCTTTTGATGCCAAGCATTAAGCGCTGCTTGTGATCTATCGGTGAACCTATCTAAAGCAGCATCCTTTCTGCCCCAATAGAGTGCCGTCTCTGGGGAGCGTTCAAAAAGGGATTTTTCGTATTCATTAGCCAGTTCTCGAAGTTTTGCTTTAGTTTGGTTATCCTGCGTTGTTGTGTTCATGGCTGCTGCGGTTATCCCTATTGGCCCAAGCATGGTACATATCATTAATATGAAAAGTGGTGTCTTAGAAGTACTTTTTAGCATATTCATAACCCTATGTAGTAATTACACTCACTTTTTCTGTTTTAAGCCACGAAATAAGGAAAATACGTCTACGCTTGTATTACTGTGGCCTAACATCATTTTCCAATAAGTGAGTATTCTATGAAGATTAAAACGCTGTCAGCAATTGTTTTGAGTGTATTTTATATCAGTGCTTTTGCAAATGCTAACCCAGGACAACACCCCATGCCCCCCAAGGAATCGCTTGATGCTTGCAGTGGTAAAGCCAAGATGGATGCTTGCTCATTCACAGGCCCAAGAGGAATGTCACATGAGGGCAATTGCTTTCAAATGCAAAGCGGAGAATTGGCTTGTGTTCCTAAAGCACCAAAAGTTGCTTTGGATGCTTGCTCTGGCAAAAAAGAAGGTGATACTTGTTCATTTACAGGAATGCAAAACAATGCCGTTGAAGGTAGCTGTATAAAAACACCCCACGGTGATGTTGCATGTCGTCCATCAAAAATGCCTGAACATCCTGCAGAAGAAAAGTCAGGAAAGTAATTCTCCTATTCGAACAGCCTCTATAACTCCTTTCTCTTATATAAGGGAAAGGAGTTCTTCAACTTTTAATAAATACTGTCGATAACAAGTTTGTCTGCTTCACAAGAATGCGGGCTTTGCTGTATTTCTTGAACGTAGGGAGAATTCAATGTCGACTCAAATCGTCCTGGCTGCAAAAAATCAAGTTGTTAAACATAAAGATGAACACAGCGACAACGAGCTAGCGCTTATTGTCAGCACGCAGAAGGAATACTTCAATAGCGATGTTACTAAAAACATTGAATTTAGAATTCATCAATTAAAAAGATTGAAAAAAATTATTCGTCAATATGAGGATGCAATTCTAGATGCCTTAAGCAAGGAACTAGGACGCTCTCCAATGGAGAGTTATATATTAGAAACGATGTTGATTATCAATGAGATTAATTACAGCATCAAAAAATTAAAATCTTGGGTTAAACCCACCTATGAAGACGGCAGCTTTTTCATAACACCTGCAACTTCAAAAATTTATCACGAACCCTATGGTAGTTGCTTAATTATTTCGCCATGGAATTTCCCATTTTTACTTTCAATGAGACCGCTTATCAATGCTATTAGTGCAGGAAACTGTGTTGTATTGAAATGTTCCCCATCATCTCCTTACATAAATGATGTTATTATCGAGATGATAAATCAAAACTTCCCACAAGAATATCTATACGTGCTTGACTGTGATGCTGCCAAAACAGCAGAATTAACCAAGGCTGGCTTTGATTTCATTTTTTATACTGGCAATGCTGAAGTAGGCAAGAATATTATGAAGTCAGCAGCAGAAAGCTTAACGCCCGTCGTGCTTGAGCTAGGCGGCAAAAATCCTGTAATTGTTGATGAATCTGCAAATATCTCGCTTGCGGCTAAGAGAATTGCATGGGGTAAGTTTATGAACGCAGGTCAAACTTGCGTTGCCCCTGATTATGTTTTTGTTCATATTTCACGCAAGAATGAACTCATCAAGGCCTTAGAAGAGCAAATTATAAAATTATATGGTAGTGAACCTCTTAATAATGAACACTACGCTAAAATCATCAATTTAAAACAATTCGAAAGATTGGCCAACATTTTGAATGACGCTAAAATATTTTTTGGCGGCAATTATGATGCAGAAAAATTAAAGATTGAGCCTACTTTGGTTGAAATTGACTCATTGAATGAAAAGATAATGCAAGATGAAATCTTTGGTCCCATTCTCCCCATCATTGTTTACAAAGACTTAGATATACTCATGAGCGGTTTAAGAAAATTACCTAAACCCTTAGCTTTGTATCACTTCTCTAAAAACAAAGCCTACATTCAAAAGGTCAACAATACCCTATCATTCGGGGGCGGCTGTGTTAATGACTGCATTATGCACATCACGAACAAGCATCTTCCCTTTGGAGGGGTGGGTCAAAGTGGATTTGGTTCCTACGTAGGTAAGCATGGCTTCAAAACCTTCTCTCATGCTAAAGCGCGGGTTGAAAGAAGAAGATTTATGCTTATGGATCTCCTCCCTGTTTGGTCCCACTATTCCGAGCATAAATTTAAGGTATTTCGCTTTATTGCAAAAATGATAGGTTATTAGCAAACCCATCTCTAGGCGGACTTTTCTTTACAAAGATAAGCGAAGTTCGCCTCACATCACGTCATAAAAAAAGCCTATCTTTTCACATCAAATATTATGTTATATAAAGTGTATGAGAAATTCCCAGCTATAATAGCCATATAAACGCTTATAGCGCTACTTCATCTTTTTTTTCATTGCGGGGGGTTATTATTTTATGTTATAAGGTTGGCCATTCTTGGGTAAGAAGCTAGCTAATATAACTTTGAAAGGAACAGTAAATGTCCGGTAAAATTGGTTTCTGGTCTGTGTTCGAACTAGTTACTATCAGCCAAATAGGTTCTGGGCTTATGTTGCCCGCAAGTCTTGCGCCCTATGGACACCTCAGTCTTACAGCTTGGATAATGTCTAGCGTTGGCGCTGTTTTACTTGCTGTTATGTTTACCCTGCTTTGCACACGTTTTCCACGTACAGGAGGCCCTCATGCCTATGTACAAGAAGCTTTTGGATTATCACTTTCCTATTTTACTGGCTGGACATATTGGGTTATCTCTTGGGTCAGCACCAGTGCAATTGTTATCTCTGCAGTTGGTTATTTGATGCCTCTATTAGGTGAACATTCTCATTATTTTAGCCTGGCGCTTGAGATACTGATTGTTGTCGTCATTACAGCTATCAATTTAAGAGGCGTATATTCTGCCGGCAACGTCAAATTTGTATGGGTTGCCTTTAAAATGATCCCAATATTGCTAGTGCCCCTTGTTGCCCTATTCTTCTTTGATAAGACGAATTTCACCCCTATCGATGTTGAATCGGAAGATGTTCCAAGCCTACTTAATAGTGTTATGTTGCTGACCTTTTGGGGCTTTATTGGATTTGAGTCTGCTACGGCAGCTGCTGGTGATGTTAAAGACTTAAGAAGAACCATTCCTAAAGCGCTTATTTTAGGTACGCTCTTCGTTGCTGTTGTCTATTTTATTAGTAGTCTTGGCATTATGGGCGTTATACCGGGCCACGAATTGATGAATTCAACTGCTCCCTATACCGATACGGCCAAAGTAATATTTGGCGGAAAATGGCATCTGCTCATTTCCGCAATTGCGTGTATTGTCTGTGTTACGGCTGTTAATGCCTGGACCTTAGCTAGTGGCCAGATGGCGCTAGGGCTTGCCCAAGATCGCTTGTTACCCAAGATTTTTGCAAAGCCTAATAAGTATGGCGCTCCTGTTTTTGCGCTGCTTTTAAGCGGCATTGGCACCATACCACTCTTGATGATGACACATCATGAGAACTTGGCTGAAAAAGTGAATACCATTATCGATCTTTCTGTCACAGCCTTTCTCTATGTCTATATCATTTGTTGCTTAGCCTATTTAAAGCTCCTGATGACCCCTAAGCGTAAAGAACCATTATGGAAGTGGCTTTGTGGGATAGTCTCTCTCGTATTTTGTCTTTGGATAGTATGCTCAACACCCCTGAAGACCCTGGCCATTGCCAGCTTATTTGTTCTCTCGGGATTGCCTATTTATATTCTGCATCGCATCAAAAATAGAAATTCACTACCTGAAGATGATTCAGAATCTCCCCTAATATCAGAAACTTAAAGGGCATATACACTTATCATTTAACCATTGCAAAGACTGCCAATGCTTTTCTATACTTAAAAAACGAAAGGGAATTTCAAGCTTAAGGAAGGCATATGAAGTTTTTTAAGTTCTCCTTGCTTATTGGGCTCTTAATTAATTCATCTTTAGCGCTTTGTTATCAAAACCCACATCCTGCTGGTAGCACTAAAACTGCCAAACAAATTCAAATCGATACTATTTTAGTTGAAAAACATAAACGTGTTATGACAGTTTTCCATCAAGATAAAGCTATCAAGACATATCGAATTGCTCTGGGCTTTTCTCCTAATGGTCATAAAAGACGTGCTGGGGATGGTAAAACGCCTGAAGGTACCTATTTCATCGTTGGTAAGAATCCACAAAGCCAATTTCATCTCTCACTTAAACTTTCTTATCCTTCTGCAGAGCAGCAAAAGCATGCAAAGAAAAGTGGTATCAATCCTGGTGGTGATATCATGATCCACGGCTTGGCTCCACATTTGGCAGGCAGGGGCAAATTCCATTCCATGAAAGATTGGACTTTGGGCTGCATCGCAGTTACGAATGAGGAAATTGAAGAGATCTTTAAGGTGGCAGATGTCGGGACGAAAGTCGTTATATTACCTTAAGAAACACCCTCTCGTATGTAGGGACGGACTTTATGTCCGCTCCTACCTGAAGCGTAATTTAAATTAAGCAGCGCCCGCCTCGACAGTAATATCTAGCTTCACATCATCTCCTAAGCCCGGTAACAAAGTATTAATACCAAAATCAGAGCGCTTAATCGTTGTAGTTGCATTAAAGCCAACTGTTTCCTTATCCGTTAATGGGCTTTGGCCAATTTTATTGAAATTAACGTCTAAAATGACAGCTTTAGTAACACCATGCAGAGATAAATTACCAAATACTTTTGCTACCTGCTTATTTTTAAGCTCAACTTTGTTGCTCACAAAAGTTGCCATAGGAAATTGAGTCACATCAAAAAATAACTTGCTCTTTAGATGCTTATCGAGTTCAGGTATGGCGGTGTTGATATCCGCTAACATGATCTTTGCTTCAACCTTAGCAAGTTCAGGTTTTTGAGGATCATATTCAAGAGTACCATTCGCAGGCCATTTTCCAGAAGGAGACGAAAAGCCAAAATGGCTAATATGCCATTCCACAAAGGTATGCAGTGGATCCAGTTTATATTCCTTGGCATTTGCTGCTAAAGAAAAACCCAGTATTAGTAAGTATGCAAACAACTTCATTGAATTTCCTTATCATAAAATATCAGGCTCTTGCCGATAATAGTATGTTCTTGGGTATCAGGAAAACAGAGGCGTTATGAAAAGATCACATCTGGCATTATATTCAGCTTTAATATTAACATTTGCAAACAGCGCATTTGCTGCAAAATCTTTTAGCGACGAGCAAAAAACTGAAATTGGTCAGGTGGTACACGACTATCTTGTTGCGCATCCTGAAGTTATCTCTGAAGCGATACAAGCATTACAAATGAATGAAATGAAAGCTTTCATTGAAAAAGCAAAGCAAGGTGTTGCTAGTAATATTGATGGCTTTTTTAATAGCGAAAGTCCTACAAATGAAGTTAAAGATCCCAATGTGTCTGTTGTTGAGTTTTTTGATTATAATTGCCCACACTGTAAAGTGATGAGTAAAATTTTAAATGATATGACCGGCAAAAATAATCAATTAAGAATCGTTTACAAAGAATTACCTGTCCTGAGCGAAGGTTCTTTATTTGCTGCCAAAGTTGCTTTAGCAGCACGTGAACAAAATAAATATGAAGCTGTTCACCAAAAATTCATTGATGCAAAAGAAGCACTCACACAAGAAAAAATACTTAGCATTGCTAAAGAGCTTGGCCTTGATATGGAAAAATTAAATAAGGACATCTCTTCAGACAAGGTTAACAATGAATTAACGAATAATCGCAAACTCGCTATGTCAATTGGTTTAAGAGGAACACCTGGTTTCGTCATTGGAAAGTATCCTGCCAGCAAAGAGATGAAAATTGAATTTGTGCCAGGTGAGATGAAGCAAGATGAGTTTGAAAAGCTTGTAGATTCAGTGAAGTAATAAGAATTTATAGTTTTTTTAGAACTAAAATCATTCTCACTGATTCTTTGGTATTATCAAATGGAATATTCAGATTCCAATCCCCGATAATTTGATTAATTTCAAATACGCCTGAGAGCGCCACAAGCGCTCTCATTTCTTGATAGGTATATTGTCGTTGAGCGCTATGATCTACTATTTCGCCTGATTCAGTCGGTGTTTGATATTTTAAGCGTGCTGTGACGGTTCTGATTTGCGCAATGGGATCAAAAGGATCGGATTCCTCTCCCCATTGTAATGACACTGCTGTATCCCCTTCCTTGTGTTCCCAAAATTCTTCCCAACGTTCTAACCAACTTTCTTCCCATTTTTGTTCCCATTGCGCTAGATTTTGCCTCCCAACTGCGAATAGATCGCTTGGATGTGGCATTTCTAAAACATAGAGACCATTTGTGTTGAGGTTATTGGCCACTGATTTGAGATGCTGGAGCATATCCTCATTCGTTAGAAGATAGCTTGTACTTATCATAAATATCGCCGCTATATCGACGGGCCCAATTTTAAAATCTCGCATATCCCCATGGGAATAGCTAATACGAGCACCCTCTTCTTTTGCTTTCTCTATGCCATAGGCAACCATTTCTTGGGAATAATCAACAGCATATGAAACAAGACCACGTTTATTCATTTCAATGGCATTGCGGGCAGGGCCGGCTGCGATATCTAAAAATGAAGTGGGCGCTTTATGATTTATTTTGTGATAGAGCTCAATGAGTGTTTGGTTTTCTTTGTCCAAATCTTTGAATCGGAATAAGAGATCGTAAAAATGCGCCTTTGAGTAGAATTTTTTATGCGTCACAATCTTTGATTCCAAGAGGGGTTATATACGAATTTAGTCCGTTTTTAAGTAATTTTCAATTCAGTACACGCATTGACACATGTTTGCAAGTTTACAGACTTAGTTTGTGCCGCCTAACCTTCATTTCGTTAATGTCATCACTGTATTCCTCTTCATCCGAAATAGACATACTAGATTTATCAGATTCTTCAGAGAGCGACATATCAGCATTGCCATCTTCTTGCGCATCTAAAGCTGTGTGATTTGGCATATACTCTCTCGTCTTAGTATTAGACATATTAACATCTTCAAGATTGTTAGGTTTTTCTTCTTCAAAAACGATGAATTCAAAATCATCCACGAATTCAGGTGCTACAAACTTTTTAGCGTCTTCGCACAGATAATACTGTGCTTTACGCAGCATAGGTTCAACCATTTTATCGGTCGCTAATTGGCACGTTGCGCCAAGAACACCAAAACCTGCAAGCGTATTAGCCCCAAAACCTAAAAATTTACTGACGCTGCTCGAGAAATAGGTAGGCTCATCATATGTTTCACCAATAAATTTATTAACGCTCTCAAGCGCTTCACAGGTATGAATATAATTTTTATTCATGTCCTTGCAAAACTTTTTTGCAGGTGCTGAATAATGCATAAAAGCTGGATTATATTCTTCCGAGTGGATGTCTCTATCATTAATTTGTGTAGTCTTGATGAAATGATCAATCCAATAGAGCGATTCATTAACGGCTCTTTCAGATATGAGAATATCTAGGCTTTGAAAAAGTACATCTAACATAGTATTGACGGTGTTCTCAATTTTCAATTGATTGGAATTTTAAGTAATTGTTATTGCGGCTGTCTATTTACATAAGATAAGCTGTGGACCAAATAGGACAATTGGTTAGCTGTAGCAATTAACTTGACCATCTAATTAGGACTATGGCAATATCAGCGCAATTTAACAATGCAATTAGAATTAACCATGCAATCATATGATGTTCTCATAATCGGCGCTGGCGCGGCAGGCCTCATGTGCGCAATTGAAGCAGCAAAAAGGAATCGCAAAGTCATTGTGATTGATCATGCCAATAAACCTGGAAAAAAAATATTAATGTCAGGCGGTGGGCGCTGTAATTTTAGTAACTACAATGTCAGCCCCGAAAAATATATCTCTCATAACCCTCATTTTTGCAAATCCGCTTTAAAAAGATATAGCCAATGGGATTTTATAAACCTTGTAAAGAAACATAGAATTGCTTTTCATGAAAAAACACTGGGGCAATTATTTTGTGATGACAAAGCAAAAGATATCGTCAATATGCTTTTGGCAGAATGTGATGCTAACGGTGTCAAAATTCATTTAAATGAAAAAATAAACGCCGTTGAAAAAATTGCTGATTACCACTATAAAATTAAAACAGATAAGCAACGCTATCAAACACAAGCCGTTGTTATTGCCAGTGGCGGACTCTCCATTCCTACGATGGGCGCATCGCCTTTTGGCTATCAAATAGCCGAACAATTTAATATTAAAGTATGGCCTCTCAAAGCGGGTTTGGTACCTTTAACTTTACATGTCCATGATAAAGAACGTTTAAGCACCCTTTCTGGTATTTCGGCTGATTGCCTGGTTTCATCTGATACAAAATCATTCGAAGAAAGTATGCTTTTTACCCATCGTGGCTTAAGTGGACCATCCATTCTACAAATTTCAAATTACTGGCAACCTGGTGAAACTATTCGTATAAATTTACATCCTCACCTTAATTTATGTGATAGCCTTAAAAAAGCACAAAAGGAAACCCCCAATCGTTTACTTAAAGATGTTTTATCTCATTTTTATGCTAAAAAATTGGTAGCCGTATTTTTGAATGAGAGCTTAGCGACCAAGCCATTACAGTTATTTTCATATAAAGACCTTCAAGCCGTTGCTAATTTATTTCAAAATTGGCAGATCAAGCCTAATGGTACAGAGGGTTATCGTACTGCAGAAGTAACGATGGGTGGCGTGGATTGCGACGCCTTGTCTTCCAAAACAATGGAAAGCAATGATGTGAAAGGGCTCTATTTTATCGGCGAAGTAGTTGATGTCACAGGCTGGTTAGGGGGCTATAATTTCCAATGGGCTTGGTCATCTGGCTGGGCAGCAGGACAAGTGGTGTGATATAAGAAAATGTACTATGTCGCGCTATAGACGGACTATAACCTCGGTGGCTTATTTCCTTCGTGTGGGGTCTTAATATGATTTTCCTTAAGCCACAGTACATGTTCGTCTTTTAAATGCTGTTTATGACTTAGCAGAACTTTTCTTAGCTGCGAAATCGTTGCGTCATGTAATGCTTCATCAGATATCACCTTATTTTTATCCCAATTTCTCTCAATTCGATTATAGATCCTCTCATATTCAGCTCTTGCAAAGGGGCCTGGTTTTGCTGAAGCTATCGATAAGGAATCAGCATTATACTGGGCTCTTGCTTGTGCTAATATAGGCTGCCCCCTAGAGGGCTCTTTTATTTTTTCAGAATAAAATTCTACACTTTTAGGCTTTTCTATTAATTTAGGTGGGGGTGTCCTCGTACCTGGGCGTAGCCCCCTCATATTCGATATAGTTTCTTTTTTTGGTTGGTTCACTATGACTGATTGTGGTTGTTTAGTGGGTACAACTGATTTTGCTCTATTATCCACTTTATGCATAACGGTTGCCATAATGCTATCTTTAGCGCTGCTATCAATATAGGCTTTTACATTAAATTGGTTTTGAGGATTCAGGCCTTGATAATATTGATTATGTTCACGTACTTTTATCAAACTACCATCGGGTTCTTCATATTCCCAATGGATGCCACTATTGTAAACTCGCATCAACCATGGATATTCTTCGGCTGGCAAAAGCTGAGCGCCATGCGTTATATTCCCGATTCGGTCATTTGTTTTAGCAGTATCAATGGAGTCTTGTGTGTACACTTCAACACCGATACTCAAATGTTGGCAAAGAATGGTAAGATGATCGGCTGAAACCTCTATTGCTTTACTCAGATTTCCAATATAATCTGCATAATTACTGCACCCCTCGCTGAACCAATAGGCCTTTGCATTACTTTCTAAGCTGTCCAATAATTCATTTTTTCTATTGAAAAGCACTTGGTCAAGTATATTTTCTTCATTGATAGTGGCAGATTTAATTTTTAGTTGTTGCGCAGCAACTTCCCTTTCATATGAATCAACAGGTCTATGGTTAATATTGACCATTTCCTGATCATAGGTATTTTTAAGCTGCTGAAAAAATGTTTTATTTGCATTTATTAAAGGGGCAGAAACACCTTCAATCACACCTTCTCGTAGATATTCAGAAATGGCAGCAGGCGCTTCTGCGTATAATTCTTGAGCAGCACCTTTTAAGACCTTGCTTAAATGTTGCCGCAACACCGGCGCCATCACTATTTCTCTATCTACAGGGTTATTAAATTCATCAAGCAGCTTTTTAAGTTCATCTAAGTTAAGCTTATTTTCTAATGAATAATATTCTTGAAATGTTTCCAAAAGTGCTTTGTAATCTGGATTATCCGAATGAATAAATTGTGCTTCACCTGATTGAAGTTTTGAGTATAAAAAATGTGTAAGGTAATTTAAGCCACAATTATTATTCACTGCTGAAGTTTTACAAATCAATTTCTCGTTGAGCATAATCTCAGACATGTTAAACCTTAACGTGTACCAGCACGTAATCCAGCCGATTCCTATCATATTGACCTATGAGAAGAAAACGTTGTTCCCTACAATTTGTCAGGAAAAATGCATATTGACTTACTGTGAACGAACATTCACAATCCATTTTTAGAAAAATAGAGAGCATTACATCATGATGGTATTAAAGAAATCAGATATCCATTGCGTTCATGGTGGTTTAACTGGGCTTGAAACGATGTTTATAGCTGGTGTAGCCGGTAATTTCTTTGGCGCCCTCGGTGGCTATATAGGCAGCACATATGCACCATTAAAAGCTGATATGTATATTGATATAAGGCCAGTGGCTGGATTAATTTTTGGAGGTCATGTAGGTGCTGTTTTAGGGCTCACTTTAGGGGCTGCTGCTGGGTCTTTAGGATTCACAAGTATCACAGCATCACTTGCTTGTGCTAGCTTAGCTGGGCTTTCAGTGGGCGTATTTTCGGCAAAAGGTTGATTGTTTTGCCCTACGACAATCACTGTCGTAGGGCAATAAATTAATGCTTATGGGCGTCTTTACAGCTGCCTGATTTAGGCCATGGTTTGAAAGGGAATGGCATTTCATCTGTCGAGCCGGTAATAAAGCGAATCAGTGAACAAGCGTATAAACCTAAGGTTTCCCCAAAGTTTTGCAAATGTTCATTTGGCTTTTTGAAAATAAGCTCTGACAAAAACTGAAAGAGCATCACGAAGAAAGTAATAAAAACCGCAATATAGCTAGCAATAATAAAGAATAGAATATAGAGACCTTTTATCCAGGTAGATTTAGCGCCAACTTGAAAATTGATGTTAAATTTATGCTTCTTTTCTTTGTCAGCATCTTGATGCGATTCAGTATGTTCGATGTTTGTTGTCACGATAGTAACCTTCCCCAAATGAATTTAGCCAAATCTCCTTCATTATTAATAGTTCAACTTAGCTTAAATTTCGAATTTCAACCGCCCGCGCTGTTTTTATAAACAGCATCGATGCTTATAATTACGCTAAAAGCGCTTCTTTCTCTTTCTTTGTTAATTTCTTGATGCGGTGTTCCTCACTTAAGGCCTGCGCTTTGCTGCCAATGAGCTTCTGATAAACAAGATTCAGCGGTGCTTTCCCTCTTAAGAACTTTGCGCCCTTCCTGCCGTTTTGATGCTCTATGAAACGTCTAGAGATATCTGTTGTAATCCCTGTATAAAGCTGCCCCTCCTTTGTTTTAATCATATAGACATACCATTTTTCATTTAACTGTTTTCTCACAAAGCACGTTGTTAAATGATCATCCACCATTCCAATGGCTTGCATATAGGCATAAATGATTGTGCTACCAACAAAGCGAAACCCTCTTTTTTTGAGATCTTTTGAAATAGTATCGCTCAACGTTGTTTTAGCTGGAATATCGCCATGAAAATGAAAAGTATTAATAATTGGCGTGTTATTTACAAAGCCCCAAATATACTTATTAAAAGAGCCAAACTCTTTTCTTATTTGTAAAAAAGCTTTGGCATTGGAAACTGTTGATTCTACTTTTAGTCTATTACGAACGATACCTGGGTTTTTTAAACATTTTTCAATTTGTGCTTTTGAAAATTTAGCAACTTTGTTGGGGTTAAAATTGGCGAAAGCCTTGCGATAATTTTCTCTTTTATTAAGTATGGTTTCCCAACTTAATCCGGCTTGAGCACCTTCTAATATAAGCATCTCAAAATGCTTATTGTCTTTATAAACGGGTTTTCCCCACTCTTTATCATGGTATTTCACCATTAAACTGTTATCTGAATTTCCCCAAAGACATCGTGGCTTAGGCTGTTTTTTAGGCATTTTTCTAACCTGAAATTAATTTCTATACATTTATTGTATTGAATATACGCGCATTTGAAAAGTGTTACAATAATTAAAAAGTTAATGCTTCTTTGGGTGGCGATTTCGGTTTCTATGTTTAGATTTGCCTGCGTGCGTGTGATGTGATTTTTGCTTTCGTTGCGCTGGATACTGCGACAAGACATTTTTTCTTTTTTGTGGGTTTGCTTTCTCTTTTGAGTCTTGTTCTATTTTAGGCGCTTGCTGTGTTTTGAGTGATTGATCAATTTTATCAACAGCAACTTTAATCTTTTCTAGATTCTCTTTATTTTCTGTGGTTGATAAATAAGAAGAAACCATAGGCAAAACGGTGGCAGCAATATTTAAACAAGTAACAGCACTACCAATATAATTTTGCATTAGATCATGATCAATCCCCAAAGAGGCTTCTATCGTTCTCGCCATTTCATTTTGAACAATCGGCAAAGATAGTATTGTTAATGCAAAATTTCCCATCGCAGTTAAATTTCCTGGAGGAGATCCAATTATTTCATCAGCATATTTAAAAACAGAATAACCTGTATAAAGCGGAGAAAAAGCAGAATAATACCTTTTACCTGCTTCTACTGTAGTGGAAATTGTTTTAACAAACTCAGCACTGACTTGAACATAAGGAGAACCATAAAGCATATAACCCCCTGGTACGCTCCTTGTAGATACATCTATTGTGTATACTTATATTTAGTTTAGTATATCACTAATTCAAAAAGGCCGTTATGCTGAGACTTCTGGGATTTTAATGATATGAGGTTGATGCTGAATAAGGTCAAAAAATTGCATAAATTGTTTAATATCCATTGAGATGGTTAAATCATTTTGCAGCGGATGAAAGTTAAGAACCTCATACTTTGTAAAATCTTCATCTAAAATAAAATAAACTTCCTTTTGTGTATCATGAAGTAAAGCATAAGGCGTTACAGA
Source organism: Uncultured Candidatus Berkiella sp. (assembly GCA_964496435.1). Lineage (GTDB taxonomy): Bacteria > Pseudomonadota > Gammaproteobacteria > Berkiellales > Berkiellaceae > Berkiella. The sequence continues at coordinate 6,906 of CAZBZP010000020.1, read as the reverse complement.
ACCAGGCGTAAGCTGTAGTTTATCCATCAATTCATCCGCATTTGCGAAGGATAAGCCACCTTTGCCAAATTGCTTTGATAATGCTTTGAGATCAACCCTTTTATGTTCAAGCACGCTCACCAAGAAGAAGTTTTTCTTTTTATCTTTTAAAAATAAATTTTTACTATGGGCACCATCAATGTTTTCACTTACATGCTTGCCCTCCTCCACGGTGAATATAGGCTCATGCTCATGTAGGGTATAGTTGAATTTATGTTTAGAGAGGAGTTCTATCAGCGCTATTTTATTTGTCATATAGTTGGCACACTTTCTTATTTTATTTTTTCTCTACATAACTTGGCAAAACTGCTATAATTTTGCCACTTTCTCATGAATAAGATAAGTATTTTATGATGCTGCCCCCAGCCGATTTAAAAGCCATTTTTTTTGATCTTGATAATGTGTTGGTTTTTAGTGAAGTTGTGCATTTTGTGTCATGGCAAAAAGTAATGGAACAAATTGGCCTTGATCCTAATTTACTGGATTTTCAGAGCCTTATCGGTATTTCAGATTCTACGCAAGCCGTTATTCTCAAAGAGAAATTTGATATCCAATTGGATGCCACAACAATTTGGCAAATGAAAAGAGCAGCCTTTTTTAAACTTATTCCCCAAGGGTTTAGTTCTCCTGCGGGTAGAAAAACCTTTTTAACAACCTGCCAACAATATATAACAGGTGTTGTCTCTTCTTCAGGAACGCAAGTTATACAAGAAGTGCTGGATGTGGAAAAGATTGTACCTTACTTTGATTTTATTATTGGCCATGAAGATTGCATTCGCCATAAACCGGATCCTTTGCCCTATCTCCTTGCTCTTGAGAAAGCACAAATAAAGCCAAACCAGGCGTTGGTAATCGAAGATTCACCTGCAGGTATTCAAGCCGCACTCAAAGCTAACATACCAGTTATAGGCATTTTTAAAGATCAAACCAGTGATCAGCTCATAGACAATATCACTTACTTTAAATCTTTCGATGAAGTAAATTCATGGCTTTTGCAAAACACACAAAGCCAAGATGCTTTGAAGAAAATAAGCTAAATTTATATTTTATCCAGAAAAACAATTAACCTGATAAATAACCAGTAATACACTATGACTATTGTTAAAATTCTACAATATCCAGACAAGCGCCTTAAAAGAGTATCCGTGCCAGTAGAGGATTTTGGCCCCGAAATCCAAAAAGTTATCGACGATATGTTCGAAACGCATTATGCAACGCCAAATTGTGCCGCATTAGCTGCCACCCAATTAGATCTTGAAATTCCTTGGCGCATAACTGTCATTGATTATTCCCAAGAAAAGAATCAGCCATTGTGTCTTGTTAATGCTAAAATTGTCTCTTCAGAAGGTGAGCAAAATGAATATGAAGGCTGTATGTCTGTCTTTCCAAGTCATATTCATGAAAAAGTAAAACGTGCTCAAACTATTAAAGTTCAATTTCAAGATAGATATGGAAAGCCCCAGGAAATTGAAGCTGAAGGGTATTTTGCAAAGTGTATACAACACGAGCTCGATCATCTTGATGGTCATGTCTATTTAGATCATTTAAACCAGATAAAGATGGAGCGGGTGCAACGTAAAATTAAGAAAATTTTACGGCAAGCCAAGCATGATTAGATTATGGCTTCCCGCATAAGGGGAAGCCATCGTTTTTTAGATGGGACCTTTAATAATACTATCCCAAAAATCATCATATTCCCTATCGTTCTTAAGAAGATCCTCGGAAGACAAGATTAGTTTATCTTCATTTGGGCAATCATCAAATAAATTCCACTCACTACCTTTAGGAGCATCACGAGTCCAATCATCGTGATCTAGCTTAAACGGTGTTATGGTTTCATCTGAAGTTACCGCCGAATACTGATATAACAGAGGCACCTTTGGCTGTGCGCTATAACCATATAAAGGGTAACGACTACTTTGTACAGGTTTTGCTGCTTGCGTATTGAGGATATTATTTAAACTATCCATTACGCCCTGCGATAATACTGGCGGTATAGGGGTAATTGTTTTTTCCGGCATTACAAAGGCAGCCACTTTTATCTCTTTATCTTTTGTTGTTCTTACCGATCTTTTTCTAACCTCTCCGGTCCAATCCAACTCCCATGCTCCACCACCATCAAAACGTGTAGCGACTTCCTCACGTCTTAAAACTTGAAGATTGATATTTTCATCTTTGACTTCTGGTAACTTTCCAAGTTGATGTCTTCCACCTAAGAACTCATCTAAGAATACCTGGCCATCCACGACCCAATTAAATTCAAAAATAAGTGCTACCTTTTCAGGCATATCCTTCGAAAGACGAACGGCACGCCCGCCTCTTTGCAAGGCCATAACAATGGAACGTGTGGGTCGTAAATTGAAAACAGCGCAAATATTAGGGTTATCTATGCCAGTAATAAGAAGATCTGAACCACAAAGTAAAGCTATTTTACCTGCGCAATAATCTTCTAATATTTTCTTTTGTTCTTTACCATCTAAATCACCACTAATATAAGCTGCAGGGGTGATCCCTTTTTGTTTGAAATAATCATTATTTTTGAATAATTCGTTGAACTTTAGTGCAACCGCTTTTGCATGCTCAACACCTGCACAAAAAGCAACGGCTTGTTTTCCAAATAAACGCTTTCCTGTATTTGGATAGACACTGTTTGCGTAAATTTCAGCTACAACGGTGTTTAGTTTGTCTTTATTAATTAATTCCGCAGCATCTTTTTCACTTATTTCTTTTTGGCCACCCTTTTTCTTTTTCGCATCACGCTTCCATCTTAGGGATGTATCTGTTGTCACCATACAAATATGCACAGGGCTTAAGCTACCTTCCTCAATAGCCTTATCGATAGGATATTTAAAGAAACAATTATCATCACCGAATAGTTCCGAGACTGATTTTAAAGCACCGCGAGGTCTTTTTGTGTTGTATTCTTCTGTTGCCGTACAACCAATAACAACTTTATCCGTAGCAAGCATTTGTACTATTTCGTTAGCTTTTTCTGTTAAGGAAAGATGTACTTCATCTAATATAACTAATGGATAATTTTTTAAATTGAGCGCTCTTCTTGAGGGGGATTTATTTAATTCTGATTTTAAGGAGTTGTATGTCATGATAACAATGTCCCCTTTTGATTTTTCCCCATCAGCAAAAACACCCACAGATTTTTTAATACCTAACTCTTCAAGTTGGTCCATTAGTCTGTTTTTTGTTTGCGTCGCTAATGAAATAGAAGGCACTAAAATAATAGTCTTTACATTTGTCGCTAATGCCTGAGAGATGAATATGCGTGTTTTGCCAGTACCGGTTGCAGCAGTGTAAAAACCTTTATTTTTTCCTGCCCTTATATGGTTTTCAAAACTTGTCAGTGCCTCATCTTGATAGGGATATAACTTTAATTTTTTAAATTCGTTCGTTTTTTTAAATGCAGTGATGTTTTGTAGCATTTTTTCCATTTCAGATATCACTGGCATTTTTTCTGGACTAAACTTTTCGATGAGCCTCTTTTGCTTTTCGGTGAGTGATGCTTCAAGAAACTCAAACACATTACTAAATAAACCAAGGTTTAGTTCATTAGCAGAAAAAATGAGCGAATTTATTTGTTCCTGCGTGAATATTTGGCTAAAAGCCCATTTTAATTTTTGCTTATCTAATTCAGAATGATAATTAGTCTTGGTTTTACTGATAAGCTGCTTACACAAAAGCAACTGTTGCATTACTTTTGAAAACAGATATCCTTCGCTATTTGCTGAGCGCAAGTAGCAAAGTTCCTTGAGGAACACAGCGCCAATGTTTTCGATTTCTGCTTTTTTCAGATCTTCACTTTGGCTCTCTTGGATGGCATATAAGCGCGCTAATGCTTCATTATAGTGAAGCGCTTGAATTTCTTGATTATCAACTTCAAGCGTAAACAAGGTTGGATGGTTTGCATGTAACTCAAATGCTTGTCGATAAAGCGTGGCAGCTGTTTCATATTCGCCCATATCAAAATAGGCTGTTGCCAAGGTTTTATAAATGTAATACAGATTAATGATCTCAGGATGATTCTCAGGATTTATCTTCTCTTTCGCTAAGAAATCAAATGATTCATTTTGTAGTAATTCATAGACTGTCTGATAATCTTCAAAAGCTTTTTCAAAGGCCGTATCTATTTCCTGGGGTTCGTAATCCGCAGCCTCTAGATCAATAGCATTAAGCCATTTTTCATCAGCGCGTTGCTTAATTTTGGCTATTTGCCCCGTCATTAGCATAGAAACACCTTAAAAATCTTTAATAATTTAAGATTTCGAATGCTAACATAAGTAAGTTATTTGATCAATTGACAGATATTACTACAAGTTGAACAACTAAATTCTACCAATGATGAGATGTATAGGCCAGACCATCATTTTGGGCTGCTCTACATTACCCCATACCCTTTTTAGTGCCGGGCTAATCTTTAAGATAGGATTTTGCTGCTTTTGCATTTCATATTCTTTTACGGCCGACCAAGTACTCAAATACCCCAACAATTCATCATAATTGAGATTTTTATGAATAATGAAAGCAGGTGGTGAAATCCGCGTAAAGGGAAAGGAAATTGTACAGTATTCTTCCTCCACATACTTACGCTCTTTAGGCCAATATTTATCGCCAAGAATGTTGACATAGAGTTTTCGTATCAAAGGATCAATGGTTGAAGAAATATTACCAAGAGAATAACACCAAGCAGCAATAATAGCGCCTGGTTTAGCGACACGCCGAACTTCTTTATAAAAGGTGTCTAAATCAAACCAATGTAAGGCTTGGGCAACAGTAATTAAATCAACGCTAGCATCAGGCAAGTCGGTTTTCTCTGCCGGCCAACAATGATAATGAATATTTTCAATTTGAGGAGCAAGATTTAATTGTTCTTGACTGATATCTGTTGCAACAACCTGTTTAAATCTTTTCGCTAAGGAAACCGCAGCTTGTCCATTGCCACTACCACAATCCCAGGCTAAATCAGTTGCACCAACAAGACTTTCAAGATAGGTGAATAATTCTTCAGGATAATTAGGGCGAAATTGTTTGTAGCTAGCGGAGTTCTTGGCAAAATGTTCAATATGGCTCATAAAATTGATAGCACTTGTGTTAATGCTGACATAATGGCTTGCTCGCGTATTTGTGCACGGGAACCTTTAAAAGTATAGCTTGAAGTAATGTTTTTTGAGGGGGAGTGACACGCAACCCCTATCCAAACCAAACCAAGGGGCTTTTCTTTGCTTCCCCCTGTGGGGCCTGCAATACCTGTAATTGAAACGCTAAGGTTTGCATTCGAGCGTTCAAGCGCCTTTATAGCCATTTCTGTGGCCACCTCTTTACTCACGGCACCATATTCGTTTAAGGCTTGCTCGCTTACCCCTAGCATCTCCATTTTTGCTTCATTACTGTATGTAACGTAGGTTCTATCAAACCAATCTGAGCTGCCTGGCAGCGCAGTTAAATAAAAACTCAAGCCGCCACCCGTGCAAGATTCTGCAGCTACCAATTTCCAGGATTTGGCCTTTAATTTTAAACTAAGGTCTTCAACTAAGGTTGAGATATCCAAACAAGCTCCCGTTTGCTGATCATGAATAACACTATACTTAGACTATATCATCCTGGACGCGGATCCTATGTCTGAAAACGACAAACAAGATGACTGGCCTGCGCTACGTAACCCCATTTATAAAATGTTATGGATTGCCAGCCTTGCTTCTAATATAGGCACATGGATGCATGAGGTGGGTGCAGCATGGCTTATGCTTAATCTCACATCAAATCCACTGTGGGTTTCGATGATCCAAGCTGCAACAACGCTTTCTATATGCCTGCTTGCCCTACCAGCTGGGGCATTGGCCGATATCATTGATAGGCGACGCTACCTTATTGTTTTGCAAGGCTACATGCTGGTCATCGCCGCCTTACTCGCGATTCTTACCTTCATGGGTAAAATGAGCCCCCTTTCATTATTAGGCTTAACTTTCTTGTTGGGCAGTGGGGCAGCTTTAAGCACGCCTACCTGGCAATCAATTATTCCTGAAATTGTCACAGCAAAAGAGCTTTATTCTGCAATAATTTTAAATGGTGTTTCATTTAATCTCTCACGTGCCATAGGACCTGCAATCGCTGGATTTATTATTGCAGCTTTAGGCGTTGGTGCCGTATTTGCCATTAATGCGATTTCATTCTTTGCTATCATTTTTGCTCTCAAAAAATGGAAGCGACAACCTAATGAAAGTAATCTCCCGGCAGAAAGATTACTTGGTGCCATTCGTGCAGGTTTTCGCTACGTACGCTCGGCGCCCTTATTACAGCAATTAATGTTAAAGTCCAGTGGGTTTTTCTTTTTTGCCAGTGTTGTATGGGCTCTTGCTCCAACGACTGCAAGATTTATTCTTAAATGTGGTCCAGGTGGTTATGGTGTCATGTTAGGTTGCCTAGGCCTTGGCGCTGTTATGGGCGCTATTTATGTTCAGCAGCTTCGCAAAAAGTTAACAGTCGATCAAATCATTTTTATGGGGGCAATTGGATTTTGTATTGCTGCATATTTGATGGCCATGGTTCCCGTTTTTATCGTTGGATGTGTTGCCATGTTTATTGCAGGGGTTTCGTGGATCTCTATCATGTCAACTCTAAATACCCGTGCTCAACTAAGCGTTTCATCCTGGGTGCGAGCAAGGGCTTTATCAATGTATCTGATGATTTTTTACGGTAGCATGGCTTTGGGAAGTGTTACATGGGGCTGGATAGCAAGCCATTACAGTATACGTTTTGCCTTACTCATTGCTGCTTTTGGTTTGGTTATAGTCAATTTGCTTACGCTTAGAATCAAATTAGAAAATATGCAACTTCTTGATCATACCCCAAGCAAGG
>CAZBZP010000019.1:50876-78744 GCA_964496435.1 Uncultured Candidatus Berkiella sp. | reverse complement strand
TTGGACCATCATCTTTAAAGATTAATTCATTACCTATATTAATGGTGGCTGCACTTTGCGCAGGATCTAAATCTTTATCTATTATTGTATCTGTGCGGGTTATTCTGACCATATCATCAGAAAGCAAGGTATTTGCATCATCAGGATTGCTCGCATCAGGATGTACCACGGCACGTTGTTGATCTAAAGTTACATTACCAGAAGCATCTACCGATACGGTAAAAACTAATTCATTGCTGATAGCGGTATGACCTTCTACCACTCCATTGTTCATAGAAAGCAGAACATTCTGCCCAGTCTTGGTATCATCTAAGCCGCTGTCTACATTATTCGATGAAATAGAGAGTGAATATTTGCTTGAGATACTGCCAGGGCCATCTGCGCCAAAATTACTGACCGCACTAAAATTATCTGCATAATTAGCTGTTGCATTTTGCGCTAAATTACTTTCATCTACCGTTAATTTATCTTCTGCACCTATTACTTTTAGTTGGATACTTGGACCATCATCTTCGAATCTAAAAGCATTACCTATATTCCTGGTGCTTTGATCTTTATCAAAATCTGCATCAACAATTGTAGCAGTCAAACTAATTAAATCCGCCGAGAACAACATTGCAGGAGATGAGGCTTCATCTGGATCGGTAGGATCATCATGTATCACAGAACGACTCTGATTAAGTGTTATGTCTCCCGTATTAGCATCGAGAGATATCGTAAATGAGATTGCACCATCAGCAGCCCCAACTCGCCCTACAATCACCCCTGCTTCTAAGTACAAATTGACTGCTTGGTCTGTCAATGAATCGACCAAACCGCTATTAACACCATTAGCGCTAATGCCAAGTTCGTAATGAATAGAGGCTCCATCAGCACCAGGGTTAGCGACAAACAAATCAGCAAAATTACCTTTTGCATCTTGAGAATAATCGCTTTCATCAACTGTTAAGTAATCTTGAATTTGCGAGAGCTTTATTGTGGGTATATCATCAATAATTCTGATTGATAATGTATCATTGGCACTATCATTATCTTTGTCTTGCAAGTGAACAGGAAAGTCTTCAAAAATACTATTGGTACCGTCACCATTAGGGTGCGTTTCATTATCGTTAAGGGTATATTGATAAAATATTTTTCCTGAAGCTACATCATAATCAGTGAATTCTAATTTATTTCCTAAAGGCGTTATAATCGATTGCCGCGTAAATACATCGTTTACAATAAGAGAAACGCCAGCAACACTTAGTACGCCGACCCCATCAGGGGCACTAATTTTAAAATCTCCCAAAACCGTTGTTGATTCTTTGGTTAAGTCAGAACCTTCAGATTCATTTGGTCCACGATTAGCACGCAAATCATCTTCATTTACAACAGCATCACCGCCCTCTAGTTTAGGCGTCAGATCGAATATTGAAACAGGATTGTCAGGTCGTTCTACCCCGATAGGTATGTTCGGCGTAAAAACTTTTTCTACTTGCCCAAAAATAGAGGCTATACCTAAGTCTCTGGGTAGACTATTAACTATATAAGTATTGCCATAACTGACATAGATGGAATCACCAAAACCACCATCTTCAGCATCAGCACCCGCTTCAGCTTCTTTCATCTTTTCAATTTCTTCAATAGTTAGTGTTTTAGAAGCATCTTCGGCTAAAACCTGAGGTTGTCCTTCAGATGGCGTGGGTTCACCTAATGCTGAGGGTTGCGATGGCTTATCTTCTTGGCCATGCTCCTTCTTTGGCTCCTGCTCTTCAACAAGCGTTCCCTGCTGCGCTACGACTTGAGGTTGCTCTTCAGCGCTACTTTGTTCTTTTGTATTTTCTTCTTCGGCAAATAACTCTTTAAAAAAGTTAATTACTTTATCAAAAAATGATTCTTGCGTGTTATTGTTTTTCATATGTAGTCGCTTTCAATTGTTGATATACACTAAAAACTGTCGAGATCACTATTTAAACTTATATCATAGTGGAAACCATTTTAATTGGACTGTAGTATTAGTTATACATTTAACAGAGACAAATGCGTGTAATTGTATTGATTTGACCTGATCCCCTGACGACGGACACCTAATTTGATAAACTAAGTATCAGTTAGGAGTCGTGTATGTCCAAGTATAAGAATTTTGACAAGTCATTTAAGCAGCAAGCAGTTCAGCTTGCTTTAACCTCTAATCAACCCATTGCCAAAACAGCAAAAGAGCTTGGTGTATCAGAATCAACTTTATATGCTTGGGTTAGCTCTGCCAAAAGCCAAAAAGTAACTTCTGCTACCAGCACTGGCACTAGCAAAGAAATGGATGTTGAAAAATTGCATGAAGAGCTCTTGAAGCTGCGAAAAGATAACCAGCGGCTAAAGGAGACCTGTGAAATCCTAAAAAAGGCCACAGCCTACTTCGCGAACGATCCGAAGCGAGATACGCATTCATAGATGAACAAAGGCAACAATATAATGTTGTTCTTTTATGCAAATGCTTGCAGGTGTCGCGAAGTGGGTTTTATGAGTGGCAAAAGCACAAAGATGACCTCAAAGCTGATGACACTTTTTTAAAGGAAAAGATCAAGGCAATATTTTTCAATATCTTTTTTGGTTTTCTCGATCTCAAGATCTCGTGCCGCCGGATCAAGACGAGTTGCTTCCTTTTGGTCTTTGCTTAACATTCGTATGCGGATTTTGGATTCTAAATTTTGTAGGTATGTTTTTGCTCGTTCGCAATTAATCGCAAGTAGTTTAGTTTCAGCTGCTTGATTGTCTGCCTTTTCTTTATCAATTAATTCTTTTTCGTGGGCCTTTTTCTGCTCATTTATAAGATTTTCTACATTAGAACGTTCTTGTTGAGCTGAGCTTGAAGGAGCTACATTTGGATCAAATTTAATTGCATCTACATCCTTTGGGGGGGGATTGCTCATAATGCATTTGACCATTAGCATCTTGCCATTGATATATGGCAGCATGTGCTGATGAAAATAGCAAACCGAAACTAAACAATACTTGCACCCTTATACTTATCATCTTTTTTCCAATTTTTTAAATCTTGAATATAATAATCAGAAACATCTATGTTTCCTTGAAGCTTTTACGATGCTCGATAAAATTGCATCCATCAGAACTATGTTCGCAAGGTGATAATTCAATCTGCAATGTAGAATGAAAAACTTTAAATCGGTCCGCTAATATTTCTTGAATCATCCTAATCAGTACGTCAGATTTAAGCTGCTCATTATGCACTACATGAACTGTTAAACTATTCTTGCTGCTTGTAAGGACCCAAACATGCAAATCATGTACGCCAATAACACCGGGTAAGGCCTCTATTGTTTTGCCAATTTCGTCAACATCAATGCCCTCAGGAGCACCTTCAAGAAGAATATTTAAACTTGCCTTAAGCAATACCCATGTTCTAGGTAAAACCCACAAACCAATACCTACAGCAACTAAGGTATCGACCCAAGTCCAAGCGGTATATCGAATAACGATACCCGCTATGAGTACACCAATTGAACCAAGCATGTCGCTCCAAACTTCAAGATAAGCTCCTTTAAGATTCAAACTTGTCTCTTTGCCACTAGAGAGAAGGCGTATACTGATGAGATTAATCATCAAACCAATCCCAGCAACAATCATCATACCGGTGGAATGCACTTCTGCAGGGGTTCTAAAGCGCTCATAAGCCTCATAAAGTATGTAGATTGCTACTCCAAATAGCAGCAACGCATTAAATGCTGCTGCTAATATCTCAAAGCGATGGTACCCATAAGTTCTCTTAAAATCTACAGGACGACGAGCAATTCGTATCGCAGCAAGTGCAATCGCAAGTGCGGATGCATCTGTAAACATATGTGAAGCATCGGACAATAGTGCGAGGCTATTCATTAACAAACCAGCAACAAACTCTATCGTCAAGAAACTTGAAGTCAAAACAAGTGCAAACCATAGTGTACGCTCATTCTGAGTTGTTGGAATGCTATAAGAATGTTCTGTGCTCATTATTTCATTTCTCATGCTTAAGATTGAGATTAAAATTGCTTAATTACCATTACGACTGCCATTTTTGAAAAATAATCCGTAAAGTACTGGTAGCACTAATAATGTTAATGCTGTCGATGACACTAAGCCACCCACTACCACTGTTGCAAGGGGGCGCTGAATTTCGGCACCTATTCCTCTTGCCATTAACATAGGAATTAAACCAAGCGCGGTTATAAATGCAGTCATTAAAACAGGTCTGAGTCTTGAGAGTGACCCTAAAAAAATGGATTCTTCAGTAGACATGCCATCCTCTTTATTTTGATTAATGGCATTTACTAGTACAACCCCATTGAGAACCGCAATCCCAAACAAAGCAATAAATCCTATAGATCCAGGGACAGAAAGATATTGCCCTGAAATAAACAAAGCTATAATTCCACCAATTAAAGCAAGTGGGACATTGATCATAATTAATAGTGCTTGTCCAGCAGAACTAAAAGCAAAATAAAGTAATAAAAAAATCAAGCCTAAAGACAAAGGTACGACTATCATGAGCCGAGCTTGTGCACGTTGTTGATTTTCAAATTGACCACCATAGTCAACGGTATAACCAGCAGACAGCTTTACTTTTTGTGCAATTTTTTGTTGGATTTCAGCAACAACACTTCCCATATCACGACCTTCGACATTCGCTTGAATTACAACACGCCTTTGGACATCATCACGTCTAATCTGTGGAGTGCCTTCTTCAATTTTAACAGTAGCGACATCGCTTAAACGGACCCACGCCCCTTTTGATGACTGCAAAATAAGATTACTAATGGCTTCAAGACTATCGCGATAAGGTTTAGCTAAACGCACATAAATATCATATCGTTCATTACCTTGAATCACTTGACCCGCCGTCTTACCGCCAATGGCATCAGATACTAGCGACATAACTTCACCTACTGAGATCCCATAGCGCATTAGTTTTTCTCGATCAGGTTTTATGACCAGCTGAGCTTCACCTGTGATCTGCTCAATTGCTACATCGCGAGTACCTTTTACTGACTTTACTAATTCTTCAATTTCTTTTCCTTTATCTGCTAAAACAGAAAGATCGGTACCAAAAAGCTTAACAGAGAGCTGTGCTCTAACTCCAGAAAGCAATTCATCTACTCGACTTGCTATTGGTTGTGAAAAGCTAAATAGCAATCCTGGATAGATTGCCATTTTCATTTCCATCAGCTCTTGTAATTTCTGTCTGTTTTTAGCTGAAGTCCATTGTTTAATGGGCTTTAATCCCACTAATACTTCAATGTTCGATACTGGTTCAGGATCACCCCCTAATTCAGGTCGACCAATGCGACTAGAAGCATAGGTGACTTCAGGGAAGGTCATAAGCAGCTCTTCCAGCTTATGTGAAACTGTTATCGAGGTATCTAAACTTGCTGAGGGTGCTAAAGTAACACGAATATTTAAAGTTCCTTCTTCCAACTCAGGCACAAATTCAGTTCCCATAAATGGCAGTAACGTCAATGAAATTAGAAACAAGGCTATAGCATATATGATTACCTGTTTGGGATATTTCATTGCTTTTGTTAATGCTTTTCTATAAAAATGCGCAATTGGACCCATAATCAGGCTATGACGATGCTTAATACCAGATTTAAACAGATAGGTTGCTAATGCGGGAATAACCATCATTGCAACGAACAAAGAAGCTACCATGGCCAACACAATACTCACTGCCATAGGTTGGAAAAGTTTGCCTTCGACACCCTCTAAGCTAAAGAGTGGGGCAAAAACTACAATGATAATAAGTACAGCAAAAAAAACTGGACGCGAAATCTCACGTGCGGCTTCTTGGATCCGTAAAGGAATTGCATGTTCATGTAGATAGCTTTCGGCATCTAAAGATTCATCGTCTTTTTCAATTCGATCATGATCAGAACCTGGTTCACTAATATGCTTAAAGATGTTTTCCATCATTACAACAGAACCATCGACCATCATCCCAATCGCAATTGAAAGACCACCTAGTGACATTAAATTTGCTGAGATATTCCAATATGCCATTCCCATCAAAGCCAGCCCTACAGAAATGGGCACTGATATAATAACTAATAAGGTGGTTCTTAAATTCATAAGAAAAAGCAACAATACAATAAAAATTAAGATAAAAGCCTCAATCAGTGCTTTTACCACTGTATGCACGGCTTGTTGAATAAGATCTGCTTGATCATAAAATGGCACGAATTTTACGCCTGCAGGTAATGCAGTTTGTATGAGTGGTATCCGATCTTTGATACCATCAATAGTAGCTTTTGTGTTAGCACCAATCCTCTTTAGAACAACCCCTGCTACAACTTCCCCCAAAGCTTTAGGTTCACCTTTTGCGTCTCTTTCACTCAGTGTTACAGCACCTTGACGTATTTCACTTCCATACACAACCTGAGCAACATCCCGAACACGGATCACTACTCCATCTTGATCTTTAATAGAAATATTGGCGATATCTTGTAATCCCTTATCACCACTTCGGACCCAACCAACACCACGAATGACTAACTGTTCAGCGCCCCTATCTAAATACCACCCCCCCGCATTACGATTATTTGATTCTATGGAATTCACTAATTCATCGATTGTTAACTTATATGCTAATAACCGGGCCGGATCGATTTGTACTTGATATTGACGCACCTCGCCACCAAATGATAAGACATCAGTAACACCTTCTACCGGCGCTAACAATAATTTTACCACCCAATCATTTAGCGAACGCAATGCCATAATATCAAATTTTTTAGAGTCATCTGCCCGCAAAATGTATTGAAAAATTTGACCTAGACCAGAAGTATTAGGTCCTATTTCAGGAGTACCAATGCCTGAAGGCATTTTTTCACGAGCACTTTGCAATCGCTCAAATACTTGTTGACGAGCGAAATAAATATCGACAGTATCCTTAAAAACTACGGTTACAACAGACAAACCGACCTTAGAGATAGACCGCACTTCTTCGACGTTTGGTAACGTGTACAAGGCGGCTTCAATTGGAAAGGTAATTAATTGTTCAACTTCTTCTGCTGCCAGACCTGGAGATTCTGCATTAACGACAACTTGGACATTGGTGACATCAGGAAACGCATCTAAATTTAAACGAGGTAAAATTAGTATACCTACGACTATAGACACCAACAATGATAGAACGATAAGAAAACGGTTATTAACTGAAAAATCAATTATTTTATCAAGCATGAGAAGGGCCTCCTTTCTTAATGCCCATGTGCATCAAACCCACGCTTATTTAATTCCGAATGCACAAAAAATGCACCCGTAGTAACAACTTTCAGTCCTGCGGAAACTCCCTCTATAACAGCATTATTGTCAATCACTTCTAACACTTTTACTTCAACCTGTTGAAAGTGATCTGGCGTTTTTTCAACATAAATCGCCCAATCCCCATCAGATGTTCTTAATACGGCAGCTACAGGCAAGGCTAGCTTAGGGGTAGTCTCTTCGCCTTCGATTAAGCAATTAACATATTGTCCAGGATGAAGAACATCCGTTGTATTAGGGATTTCTATTCGAATGGAACGCGTCCTAGTGGTTTCATCTAATTGGTGATGTACCTGAATCACGGATCCTGATAGTAAGCTATTTCTGGAAGAAACTTTTGCCAAGTCTCCTACTTTTACAGGTCGAGCTAGATCAGACGGTAACTTAGCATCTATCCATACCGTGGCCTCATCTACTACCTGTAGTAAGATGCGCCCAGGTTCAATTAATTCACCTTCAGTAAAATTGATATTAAGAATGGTTCCATCCCGGGGAGCTAATATATTAAATTCACCCTTAGCTTGAGACGGCTTTTGAGCACGTAGCAACCCATCTATTTCAGTTTCTGTTAATCCATAAGCTAATGCCGTTGAAAAAGCATGTTGATAAGCCACCTGAGCTTCAGAATAGCGCTTACCTGATATGGCTTCCTTTCCTAAAGATTTAACGCGCTGCCATTCTTGAGATGCTAACAATAAGTCGCCTTGTATTTTAGCCATATCAACACTAGAGAGTGTAGCAAGAACTTGATTTTTTTTTACATGTTCGCCTTCTTGAACATAACGCTTAATTACTTGCGATGCCACACGTGTTGTTACTTTGTTGGTGAGCTTGGCATTAGGGATGACTTCACCAGGTGCAGTAATAGAGGCTTTTATCGGTTGTGGTTGCAATGTGATGACAGTAATACCAGCAGCTTGTTGAGCTTCCTTGTTTAAAATGACTACGTTTTTATCATCAGGTAAATTCTTATCGTCTCCAGCAGAAACAGCTTTTGGTAATAAACAAAACGTGAGATAAAATAACGCGCAAATTGATAAAATTTTTCTAATTGGTTTCATATTTTGTCCCACTTTAATCCTTATAACTTATTTTGCAACCATTCTTCTACTGTGCCAGAGGCTTTGAGCCAATCTCCCCATGCCTGCCATGCACGTTCTCGCAATTCTGCGCCAGCAATTTGACTATCCAAGCGTTGTTTAAGTTGTACCAAATAATCCGTAGTTGACATTTCCCCGCCTTGCCAAAGGCGCTGTATTAATATCATGCCATCGTTTAAGGGCTTCCCAGCGATTTGTTGTGATTCTTGTACAGCTTGATAAAGCATTTGATAACGTTCTGTCGTACTAATGATATCCGCTCTTGTTTGGCGAATTACATCCATCCTCTTTTTTTCAGCCTCAATTGCATCGTAATCAGCAGCTTCAACTTCAGCTTGATAAGAGTTTCGAATAAATAAGGGGATAGTGAATGATGCTAAAAGCACGCGCTTATTACCTTCATTTGTATTTTCTTGTCCTCCCTGAATACCAACCGTAGGATCGGGGTAACGCTCGCGTTTAGCCAAACCAATACGCATCTTGGCATTTTGAAATTGCTCATTTAATACTTTCAAGGCAGGCAAACAACCCAGCAATTCATCAATATTTGTATTCATCATATTTGGATTGGGTAAAATGTCTGGCAGCACAGGAAAATTCGCTCGAGCTAACCCCGTCGTTGCTCGTAAAACTTGTACAGCCTGATTACTGCGTATTTCAGAATCTGCTTGTTGAGCAAATGCCTCAGATAAAGCTAGTTGTGCTAAATCAGTTTCTACTCGTGCTACATCACCTGAAGCTTGTCGCTTTTCTGTTAATGTGACAAACTGTTGCAACAATGAAGTTCGCTGTTTTGATAACATTACAACTTTTTGAGCTGCATGATAACGAATTAAGGCCATCAACATTTCTGTCGATAATTGCTGGCGCAAAGCAAACAATTGATACTGCGCAACATGAACGGTTGTATCAGCAACTTTCGTGCGTGCTAATCGCTTGTTAGACCAATCTATGGTTTGATTAAATCCTGCCGTATACGTTTTCTCGTATGGTTTTTCACCATCTTGAGCTAATTCGGCATCTTTAAAACTTTTTTGACGCTTCTGTTCTGTTTCTGCTATTAATTCTGGGTTATAAAGCGGTTTTCCGGCTGCCGCTAAGCGAGCTTGAGTTGCTGCCAAGTTAGCTTTTGCTGCTTGAATACTAGGGTTTTCATCTAATGATTGATTAATAAACTCATTAAGCGAAGAAGTTGTTAATATAAACTCATGGGAAGTTATGCTATCTTCAGGGATTTGTTCGCTTGCATAAAGTGAAGAAAAACAATTATGCAATAGAAAAATAGCAATACAAAATTCTTTAAAGAGGATTGCTTTTGATTTTACGGCAATTATATTGAAGTTCCTGCTACTTAAAATATAACCTTTTTTCATGACTTCGATTGCCGTTTTTCAACATTAATATATGAATTAATTATTATTTCTAAGCCTTCACGACATAATTCAGCCATGCTTACATTCATATCAAATGCCAACAATCTCAATTTCCCATGCAGTTCTGTTGGCAGGCGAACAAGAAGTTTTTTCTCTTCAGAATAACTTTTTTTAACTACAGGCAAAGCCTTTCTCCCTTTCACAGCAATTTACTTTAGTTTAATGACCAAATAATAGTAACAGAATATCGCGATATACTAACTATAGTTTGGATCCGGGTATTAGCTAATCAATATGACATCGGTAGTTTGGCGACTTACATGTTATTTATATATAATCATATGCTATAAGATGAAAATTTCGCATGGGAAAATTATTCTTGCTAGAGAGTGCGGTACGGATTCAATATTACACAACGAATGATCATTGGTATGATTGAGCGGGGATTCGGTCGAATTATCAACAAGAAATGCTGGCATGCATAAATTTACTAAGGCTTTAGTAGAACCCCAAAAGGAGTTGTTTATGAATAAGATTACTTTCGTTGGATTAGCTGTCATCTTTGGAAGTTTTACAACTAGTTGTTCTTCAGTATCATTGGTTCCTGGTGCACAAAATGTTGTTATTACCAACAAGACGGTTTCAGGAAATTGTAAATTTTCTGGAAACGTTAGTAGTTTTTATGGTAATGATTCTGCAGGATCAGTCACTTCGCAGGAATATGTTCAAACTATGTTGGTAAATTTATTAAAAAATCAAGCAGCGAACTTGGATGCAAATGTGGTCGTAATTATAAATCGCTTCATTATTGACCCTTTTCCTACCACAAGATTACCTGCTCATAAAATAAATGGAAAGGCATATTTATGTGACTCCAGCGTTTTAAAAACAGTTATCCCAGTACCAATAGAAAATATCCCTGAAATCCAAGAATTAACTTAATATCATAGCACTCCAATAAAAATTCATTTTTTCAAAAGAACATTCTGTTTCCATAATAAATAAATTGACGGCAAAACAAGAAGCGCTAACAAAGTTGACGTAATCATTCCTCCTACCATAGGTGCCGCTATACGCCTCATTACCTCGGATCCCGTGCCACCTATAAGCATAATTGGTAACAAACCACCTATAATGGCGAATGTTGTCATCATAATGGGTCTTAATCTTAGTAAAGCGCCTTCTACTATAGCAGCTCGAATATCTTCCAAAGAGATAGTGCGTTGTTCTTGCTCCACTAATAGCTGACGCTTTGATAATGCTTGATTAAGATATAACAGCTTAACTACCATAATTTCCACTGCGATCCCGGCAAGCGCTATAAATCCTACTCCAGCTGCAATTGATAGGTGATATCCAAGAAAATACAAAAACCAAATTCCACCTACTAAACCAAAAGGTACAGCTGCTAAAATCACTAAGACTTCAGAAAAGCGACGAAAATTCAAATACAGAAGCAATACAATGATAACTAAGGTAAATGGAGCAACAATTCCCAGGCGAGCTTTTGCTCGTTCTAAGTACTCATATTGACCAGACCAACTTAGAGAGTAGCCAGCTGGGAGGTCTATTTTTTCCTTTATTTTTTCTTTTGCTTCATTAATGTAAGAACCCAAATCTCTACTGGCTATATCAATATAAATCCACCCATTCAATCTTGCATTCTCACTTCTAATCATATCTGGCCCTTCGCTAATGTGAAGATCTGCCACTTCACTCAATGGTATAGTTGCACCCATTTCTGTGATGATTGGAAGTACTTTTAATTCTTCCAATGAATCTCGAAGTTCTCGAGGATAACGCAAATTCACAGGATAACGCTCACGACTTTCAACTGTTTGAGTCACATCCAATCCACCAATAGCTGTTTGAACTATCATTTGAATATCATCAATGCTTAAGCCATATCGAGCTGCTTTTATCCTGTCAATTTCGACATTAATATAACGACCGCTTGCAACACGTTCAGCAAATGCTGATACAGTTCCGGGTACTGTTTTGAGAACTTCCTCAATTTGCATACCAAGTTTTTGAATTACCGCAAGATCGGGACCAGCTATCTTAATTCCTACGGGGGTTTTTATACCTGTTGCCAACATGTCAATTCGGGTGCGTATTGGCATTACCCATGCATTAGATAAGCCTGGCAATTTGACTCGCTCTTCTAATTCCAAACGTAATGCTTCAAGCGTTAGGCCCTTACGCCATTCAGTTTGAGGTTTAAATTGAATAGTAGTTTCAATCATTGAAAGTGGCGCAGGATCTGTTGCCGTTTGTGCCCGTCCAATTTTACCAAACACGGTTTTCACTTCGGGCACACTGGCTATAAGCTTATCTGTCTGTTGCAAAATTTGTTCTGCTTTTCCAATTGAGATCCCCGGAAAGGTCGTTGGCATATATAGAAGATCACCTTCATTCATTTCAGGCATAAATTCCGTACCTAAACGAAATAACGGAAAAACCCCCATTATCACAAACACAAGAGCAATAATAATAGTAGTTTTTGGGATCTTTAATATTAATTTGAGTAAAGGACGATACAACAGTGCTAAGAGTTTATTGAGAGGGTTTTGTAGTTCCGATTTTATTTTACCTCTGATTAAATAACCCATTAGTACTGGAACAAGGGTAATAGATAGCACACTTGCAGCTGCCATGGCATAAGTTTTTGTATATGCTAAGGGGATAAATAAACGACCTTCTTGAGCTTGCAGTGCAAATACAGGCAAGAAACTGACTGTAACAATGAGTAATGAAAAGAAAAGCGAGGGTCCAACTTCCATTGCAGATCGTTCAATTACCTTCCAACGGTTTTCTTTACTATTATCATGTTCAAGGTGTTTATGCGCATTTTCAATCATGACAATAGCAGCATCAACCATCACTCCGATAGCAATAGCAATTCCACCTAAAGACATAATGTTGGCATTGATTCCTTGTAAATGCATTATAATGAGCGCAATCAAAATGCCGATAGGCAAGCTAATGACAACAACCAAAGAAGATCTAAAATGAAAGAGGAATGCAAAACAGATCAATGATACAACAATAAATTCCTCAAATAATTTGTCATATAGTGTATTGACTGAATGTTGAATAAGATTTGAGCGATCGTAAGTTTCTATAATCTCAACCCCTTTGGGCAGACTGAGTTTGAGTTCATTGATCCTTGTTTTTATTCTCTGAATGGTATCTTGTGCATTATGGCCATAACGCATAACAATAATGCCGCCGACTACTTCTCCTTTACCGTTAAGCTCTGCTATCCCTCGGCGCATTTGCGGTCCAACTTGAACATGAGCTACATCTTTTATCAAAATGGGAATACCATTTTTCTCTACCTTAAGAAAAACTTTTTCAATGTCCTGGATTGATTTCAAATAACCACTTGAGCGTACCATATATTCGGCTTCGCCCATTTCCACTGCAGAACCACCAATATCTTGATTGCTTTTTTGCAATGCTTGTTTGACTTGCTCTATAGTAATCCCAAAAGCACGTAGTTGGTTCGGATCAAGAACTATCTGATATTGACGAACCATTCCACCTACTGTCGCGACTTCAGCTATGCCGGTGACTTTTTGTAATTCATATTTTAAGAACCAATCTTGTATACTCCGAAGTTGTGATAGATCATGTTTACCAGTAGGATCAACAAGTGCGTATTCATAAACCCAACCTACGCCTGTAGCATCAGGACCTAATGCTGTTTGCGCTCCACTTGGTAACTTGTTCGCAATTTGGCTTAAATATTCTAGTACACGCGAACGTGCCCAATATAAATCTGTACCATCTTGAAAAATGATGTAGACATAGGAATCGCCAAAAGAAGACTCGCCCCGAACTGCCACTGCACCCGGCACTGCTAACATTGCTGTTGTTAAGGGATAAGTTACTTGGTCTTCCACTACTTGCGGCGCTTGCCCAGGATAGGATGTTCTGATAATTACTTGCACATCAGATAAATCTGGAATTGCATCCACCGCAATGTGTTTAACTGAATATAGCCCAGCTAAAACAAGCAATACGGTCAAGATTAAGATTAAAACTCTATTTTGTAACGACCAACGTATAACACCTCCAATCATGGCGATAACCGTTCATTGTCAATAGGTATTATTTTGGTTATTACAAATTGATGCATGGGATCTTTTTCTATTGTAAATCTTATGCGATTGCCTGCTTTAAATGATGAGAGTGAAATATTCTCATTAACAAAAAAGTCCATTGTCATTTCTGGCATACTTAAGGCAGCAATTGCTTCATGCTTAAGTGTTACGATATGTTGTTTGTCATTTACACTTTGTACGACGCCTATGCCTTCTATAGCTAACATTGATGTTGATGAGCTTTCATTTTGTTGCGACATCCTTTGTGTGGATGCTTTTAGGTTCGCCTCAGAATCAATTAAAAACTGGCCCGATGTAACTACCTCTTCACCTTCTTTAAGTCCAGAAACAATTTCAATTTTATTGTCTGTTTCAATACCAGTTGTTACAGGTCGTGCTTGAAAGCGCCCTTCTCCTAAAGCCACAATCACACGATCACCTTGACTGTGACGAATTAAAGCTTCCGTAGGAATGCTCAGTACATTTTCTTTAGGAGATACCAACAAAATAACGTTCGCATACATATTGGGTTTTAGCATTTGATGAGGATTATCAAAAAGAAAACGTACTTTTAATGTTCGCGTGGTTGAGTCGACTTCTGGATAGACATATTCCACTTTCCCATTCCATTCTTGACTGGGAAAAGCTGGAAGTTTTGCCTTTGCTTCTTGACCTTGTGTAACCCAACCAGCTTGCTGCTCAAATATCTGGGCAATGATCCAAACAGAAGAGAGATCAACCAGACTCATAATTTCAGTTTCAGGAGCAACTCGCATGCCCTCGCGTACATTCAATTCAGCAATAACACCATCTATTGGGGAGAACATGTCGACTAGCTGTTCTGCTTGCCATGATTTTCGGATCCTTTCTATTTGCTCTTCGGAAATCTTGAAATTTTGTAATTTGTGATATGCCGCTTCAATTAAACTTTTATCATTGCCTCCTAATGCTAATAAATATTCCTTTTGCGCGCCAATCAAAATAGGAGAATAAAGCTGTAATAATAGTTGACCTTTTATAACAGGTTCGCCTGTGGCCTTTACTACTAATTTTCTTATCCACCCTTCAGCATACGTATGAATATGAGTAATTTTATTTTCGTTTGGAACAACGTAACCCACTGTTTCAATTTGTCGTATTAATGCACCACGCTCAACTATCGCGGTACGCACACCTAAATTTTCCACAATGGTAGGAGAAATGCTGACTGAGCCAGTTTCTTTTTCTTCTTTTCCCTTTTTCTCAAATACTGGTATTAATTCCATCCCCATATGTGATTTCCCAGGGCCAGAATAATGAACCTGGGGTTCCATAGGATCTATCCAGTATATGGGATTTGATTTCTGATTTATCGATTTAGAACTATCAATGAAGTGATCCGCTTTTATGTAATATCCCGCCCCACCTCCCAGTAATAATGCGACTGTAATGATGATGGCTAAAAGCCCTCTATTCATACAGCAACTCCTTAAGGATTTATGGGAATGTGCACTAAGCTAATTAGAAACCTTTTATAAAGTATACTAAATATCTTGCTTTTTTACTTTTATCCTATGCTAAACAAGCATAAAAACACTCTCGGTCACCGTTGGAATTAACCATTTTATCTTAACAGTGTTGCAGAAAGTGTAACTAAGATTGCTTTTGTACCATTATTTCTTGTAAGCGGGAAAAACATTACTTAAATAATTTAAATAGAGTTTTCTAACGATACAAGTACCACAATAGCTTAAGCTTATACTCAAATAAATTACTAACAAAATTCCAATCAAGAAAATAGATCAGGAGAAGTTCCAGGTAAAATAGAGGAGGCATTGTCAATATACTTTTTGACTTTTCTTGGCGCATCCTTTTATGAACAGAGAAAATTTTCCATCTCAAATCCAAATGTCATTATGCCTATACTGATCCTGGTTCAAGCAAGGAATGTTCTTTCATTTGCTAAGTGATCGCGCAGCTCACCCGCTTCATTTGTAGACTTAACATCTTTAAGCATGATGCTCACTTTCATGCATTTGTTAACTAAAGTGAATGCATTACTCGTTCAAGTTTTCGTTTCACCTCAACTGAAACTTTTTCTATATCCTTGTTGTTAACTATCTCTACTAGTACATTAGGGTCCATAAATTCAACATAAACGTTATCTTGACTATCTATCCTCACAACCACATTGCATGGTAATAATAATCCTATTGAAGGCTCTACTTTCAAAGCTCTTTGAGCCAAGAGTGGATTGCAAGCTCCAAGAATTTGATAGGGTGGCATGTCAAAATCGAGCCTTTTTTGAGGGTGGCAGCAACGTCTATTACAGAGAGTATTCCAAATCCCTCTTTATGTAATTCTTGTTTAACTTTATCTAATGCTATTTCAAAAGAATATGAAACCGTTTTGCCAAAACCATAATTATTACCCATTGATAAATCTCCACGTTAAAATAAACACCATATCTTTTTAGAGTTGATTGCTATCCTATATGGAGGTCAGTTGAATGAGACTTGGTTATAAACATATAAAGCTTTATGTATATATTGAGATATTGTGATTTATAAAATGCATTTACTCAAATCACACTAATTTGCTTAACTTGCTGACTAATGTAGTTATAGTGCATTTTAATGGTTAGAAAACTAAAAATAAGGTTCTGTCGTAAATTTTCTAACCATTGTAAATGAATACAAACAGATTTCTCCTTAGCACCACTAGGCTGAGAATGCTTAAAATTGTTAAACCATTAATAGATAATGGTATAATTTAAAAATTAAATATCATTATCACCTTAATTTCCAAATTCATTAAAAATTGAATGACTTTCTGAAATAACATGGTTTTCAATTTTTAAGTCTTTTGAATTGTTTTGTCGTGTTATTGTAATACCTCCATCTAAGACCTCATGTTGCTTCGATATACCATCAATTTTCTCTACAACAGTACATTTATTAATCTCCCCTCTCTTATCAAGCGAAATATGTGCTTCTTTTCCAAGATGTGTTTCTAACTGTGAATGATGGTGTACCAATTTTACATGATCATTCTTAGTTAAACAGAGCATTTGGCGTTTGTCGCTTAATTGGACCACTCCCTGTAACCATCCTCGCAAGCGTTCATAAGCTCGCGCAAAGGAAAATTCCTTATTTGGAAAATATGATTTGAGATCTTTTATTTGAAGTCGTTCTTGCGCCAATTGTTTCTGCGAAAGTTGGTTAGAGTTTAAGTTTAGTTCCTGCTTATTCTGAGGCTTAACCCATCTTGCTTGCGCATAATCGACCGTCATACTCTTTGAGCACTCTCGACTAAGAGTTTTCATCATCAGCTCTCGATTTTTAAAATCTTTCTGATTACCAAACATCATGAGTGACTCCTTATGGCGGGTGCAAGCAACATAGGTCGAATGGCGATCAAAATAGGTTGAAGCCAACACATAGGTTTTATTGACCGTAACTCCTTGAGCCTTATAAATCGTTGCAGCATAACCATGGTCTAGATGTTTATATTGCCTAATATCTAAGCCTACAATTCGGCCATCAACATTAGTCTTGATGCGAAAATGATTTGCTTCAATGGATTCAATCGTTCCAAGGGCGCCGTTCTGAACCTCCAAGTGCTTGTCGTTCTTCAGAAAATAAACAACATCTCCTTTGGCAAAAGAGCGCTGTCCTTTGGCTACTGAGAACACCCTCCCCACCTCTATTTCACCGGCAGCAATACGTACTTCTCTCGCTTCCCTGTTTAAAGCCTGAACGCTTTCATTGGTATACGCCAACATCAGTTGCGACTTACCCTCCAGCCTGTCGCTTGCCCAGGCTTCTATCATCATCTTCCGAGCGATACTTTCATCGGCAGCTGTCATATTCAGCGCGCCCAATTTCTCATAACGACTTAACGCCTTTTCAGTTTTCTGAGTCGCAAATTCATAAGTTGCCAGTTTCATTTCGGGATTTTGTTGACGGACTACCTCGGTCAATACCTTTTCCCCAAATCGCATTGCTATCGCTCGCGAGGGTGCCCCAGCGTCAATGGCACTAAACTGTTCAGTATCGTGCACTAAGATGACTTTGGCACCAAAACAGTTGGCATGACCTAATAATCGATTCATCTTATCCGTGCCCAGCATCCCTGCCTCATCTATCACCAGAATATCGTTTTTACTTAACTGTCCCTTACACTGCTCCCATTGTAATAGGCATGAATCTACTGTGAAACTTTTGATCCCAGCTTCTTTTTCTAGACCTTTGGTTGCTATACCACTGAAACAAGCACCTCTAACTTCATAACCAGAACCCTCAAAGGCTTCTCTTGCGACTTTCATTAAGGTGCTTTTGCCAGTACCAGCAAAACCGGTAATGATTTTTAAATCTCCAGAATTAATAATATGGTTAAAGGCTGTGCGTTGACCTTCGTTTAAATTTGATGAAGCAACTGCTTGAGTGGCAGCTTCAAGATTAATGGCATGCCCCTGCTTGCTATCCAGCTCATACGCTTGGTTGAGCATCTGATGCTCCATTTCAATCATCTTGCTGGTGGTATAAACCGATTTGCCATATTCATTATCCCCTAAAGCAACTAGCTGCTTAGCGCTTTTAATGGCCGCTAATACCTCGTTATACTGATTGAGATCAACACTATATTGATTGGCTATTTTTGCCATCGCATATTCATCAAAGACCGATTGTTGTTGGCTGAGTTTCTCCAATGCAATATTGGGCTCTTGTATAACCCTTTCACCATTGGCACGCATAATATCGCGATGATCGACATAACGCATAAAGTCGTCACCCTGCCCTTTGCTTACAGCATGATGAGGCGCTTGTCCAAGGTGTAGCCCTGGCTCTAAATCAATCCCACGCTCTTGTAAGCTCCGGCAATCTATCCTTGTGTCATGACCAGCCAAATGAAGATGAGCATTAGCAATATCCTGCCAAGATCGACGTTGCTCAAATACTAATTCTCGCTTATTCCAGTCACGATTTTTAAAACCGAAGCCCGTTGGGGTAATTTCTCGTGTGGTCAACAATATATGGGCATGAGGGTTTTCTGGGTTGTCTTCATGAATATTGATATCCGCTATCATGCCCTTATCTACAAATTGCGCTTGGCAATAGCTTTTAATTAAGTCTACTCGTTCTTCTTGGGATAATTCATTAGGCAGTGCTACTAAAACTTCTTTTGCAACCCGCGAGTCTTTACGAAGCTCTGCCGATTCAATGGCATTCCAAAGTTGTGTTCTGTCCTTGACCCATTCTGGAGCATTGTCAGGCGCCATTATTTCAGAAAAGGTAACACCCTTTTTATTTGAGTAATCAAATGTTATTCCAAGACGTTCATCTACAATCCGCTCTCCTGCCCTATAGGCTGCAGCACCAACAGCTGAACGGCCTTGAGAGCGTGATACATTTTTAACATCTAAATGAAATATTGCCATGAAAATGATTTCTTAATGCTGACTTGAAAATTAGAGTAATGAATGGATAACGGTTTTGCAACATCGACGTTCGCAGAACGTGTAGTGTGCGCCCTTTGTTCCTCCGGGCTTTTTTTGTCGCTCAGCTTGATCTGGTTGCCTTAATCATTTTTATTTTTCTTTTTTCGCTCTTTTTCCTTCGCTGCGCTCAGTTCTTTTTTCTTCAGAGTTGCTAAGTTGTTCAATTACTATTGATGATTTAGATGATCAAATGAAAATTATGCAAAAGTGAATAAGGTATTTCTTGAACTGCTATAAATGACAGGCAACAATGTTGATATTATTTTTGATTTTGGTGAATTTATGAAAACCAACCTGACGTTAGATACCCTGGTAAAGAAAAAGGAACAACTAGAAGCTCGCATTCAAAATATGAAAGCAAAAGAAGCTATGCAGCAACGTAAAGACGAAACCCGCCGTAAAATTTTGGTGGGCTCCTATATCTTAGATAAACATCAAAAAGCAGGCTCTCTTGAAAAGCTTCTTTCGGAATTGGATAATTTTTTATTTAAACCCTATGACTGCGCCCTCTTTGGATTTGATGCCCGCAAAGATGAAAAGAATCCTTCTGATGTTTCCGAAAGCATTGAGGATAAATCATGAATAACATTCTCAGGACAGCTGAATTTGACTCTGACTTAATAAAATGGCTTGATTGGTTTTGCTATGAGCAGGAAATCACTTTCTCGGAAGCCCTCAATCAAGTTTTAATGCTCGGGCGTCAGTTTGTTGAAAATAATGAGGTACCTGAGGAGCTTCCTAAATCTCAAAAACTATTAATTCAATGTACAATGGAATCGTTGCTGCTATTACAAGAAAATGTCATACCTGAGGCACGCAAAACAATTAGAGACCGTGCTAAAACCCTTATTCGAAATACACTTGCCTTAGAAGTTGCGCCTGAATGTCCGCCTTCTTAAATTTTACCCGTGGCGGCCAGGTTCAACTTCATGGCATCCACATGTTTTGGCAAGTGCTGGTTCGGTTTTTTAAAATCAGCCTTGTTCTTTTCGTGCTTTTCTCTGCCCTTCTTTGGATATGGCAAACTCAACCTTATGAGCGTTACTTGTTGATTCAAGGTGCTAAAGCTTTTGTTTGCCAAGGTAATGCTTATTGCCCTAAAGTTCTTGAACACAAAGACAGCTATGGTCATCTTCATCGCTACACACCCAAACAGTTACTATCCTCCCCTCCCATACAACAACAAATGCGGCTTAGCAGGGGTGAATTTTGGTGGTCACTTAAAGTTTCTGCTTTAACTTCATGGATGATTGCTTTGGTTGTTGCTTGGTTGGTAACCAGATTTGGAGCTATGCGAAGTCAACAACAAATATTACGCGGAGCAACGCTTGTCACCCCACAAAAATATAAACGCATCATTAAAAGAGCACGCCAAGCATCTCGCTGGACTTTAAGCGGCGCTCCTCTCCCCAAAGATGCAGAGACTCAGCATATTTTGTTATGCGGGTCTCCTGGTGGAGGTAAATCCGTTTGCACACATGAATTGTTGTCTCAGGTAAGACGAGCCGGGCAAAAAGCCTTGGTGTATGACATCAAGGGTGCCTTTATCCCCCATTATTATCGAGAAGGAAAAGATATCATTCTCAATCCGTTGGATGAAAGAAGCCCCTCTTGGAATCTTTGGCAAGAATGTAATGCCTTAACTGATTATGATGCGATGGCTTCCGCCATTGTTCCTGATGTCTCAGCGAGCGCTGATTCGTTTTGGACTAAAGCGGCCAGGACCTTGCTGGCAATTACTGCCTCTCAATTTAAACACCGACAAAACCCCAGAATGAAAGAAATGATACATCATTTGTTTTGCAGCGACTTAAAGGAAGTAGAAGCTTTACTACAAGGAACCTTAGGGAGTGCGATGGTAGGTAAAGACTTAGAAAAAGGCACCCGCTCCGTTATTCTAACTCTGGTCACCTACTGCAAATCCCTGATGTACCTTAAAGATGAACCTCAAACTCCCTCCTTTGCAATTCGTGATTGGGTTAATAACGACAAAGACGATTCCTGGCTTTTCATATCTTCAAATCAACGTCTTGCAGATACCTTAAAGCCACTTATCTCTTTATGGCTTGAGTTAGCGGTCAATGCCTTGCTCAGTCTTGAGGAAAGCCGAACTCGTAGACTTTGGTTTTTCTTTGATGAGCTGGCCAGCCTTCAACGCCTACCCAGTTTAGAGCCAGTGCTATCTAGAGGTCGTGGCTATGGTGCTTGTTTTGTAGGGGCTATTCAGGATATTCATCAACTACGTGACTTATATGGCGATAAGGCAGGAGAAGTGTTGGTATCTTTATTTGGTACATCCCTCTTTTTCTCCACTAACAACAATCATTCTGCCAAATGGGCAGCAGAACAGCTCGGCAGAGCTGAATTTTTAGAGGCTAGAGAAGGATATTCGATGGGAGCGCACCAAATGCGTGATGGCGTTACATTAAGCCATCAGCGCCGTCAGGAATTTATTGTAATGGATTCTGAGATTAGGCATCTTAAAAAAAGAGAAGCTTTTCTAGTAACTGCAGGTGGCTGGCCGGTCACAAAACTCTTATTTACTATCAGGAAACACCCCTCTTACCACCCTTCTTTGGTTGAGCGAGACTTGTGTGAAATAAGCCATCAAGTAGCTTCTATTGATGAAAAAATGGAAGCCCTAAGCCAAAATGCTCACGAACCAAAGGAATCATCAACACGTAGTGTTAACTATAAGCCAGAAATTAGCCCTGCTCTTGTTGAAATTGATGAAATAGATCTATTTTAAGATCTCGTTTTTGAAAAGGGATCTGTCCAGTGACTGGACACTTATAAGTTACCGAATACTCAGAAATTCATTGTCATAGAGTCTGAGAACCAACTATGCAAGTATATATCGGAATTAGAGTAATTTGTCTTTAAGTTCTTCTAAATCATTAGATGTGATCTCAAGACTTACCCTTCCAGAGTGTTTTAGCTTTAACTTGCATGGCAACTTGAATTTTTTTATAAATTCGATTTCACACTGTTTTAAATCTTGATTATTGATATGTTGAATAATCTTTTTGCTTTCTAGATTGTAATTTAATCTCTTCACTAATGATTCGGTTTCTCTTACAGAAAGCTCTCGTGAAATAATTTGCGTATATGCCTCATCAAGCTTCTCTTCTTGTAAGGACGCTATAGCTTTAGCATGGCCAACCTGAATGGTTCCTTTTGATAATGAATCTTGAATATTCCCTGGAAGCTTCAGTAATCTTAAAGAATTTGTTATATATACTCGCGATTTCCCAACTTTTAAAGATATATCTTCATGGGTCAATAAAAATTCATCCATTAATTGTTTAAAAGCATATGATTCCTCAATTGGGTTTAAATCTTCTCTCTGAAGGTTCTCTAGAATTGCAAACGCTATCGCGCTTTCATCGTCTACTGCTCTAATGATTACGGGGATTTCTTTGAGTCCTATCATTTTAGCGGCACGCCACCTTCTTTCGCCAGCAATGATTTCATACTTGTCTTTCTCGAGCGGTCTGACAATAAGGGGCTGCAAAACACCGTTTTTTTCAATAGAATTTGAGAGTTCTTGCAAAGAATGGTCATTAAATATTTTGCGTGGTTGGAATTTTCCAGGGATAACTAAGCCAATTGAAAGAATACAATATCGTCCTAACCTATCTACATTTGGATCTAATGACAGCTCGGCAACTTTAGTTTGTGATGCATTCAGCAATAAATTTAATGTGTCTTTAAATGAAGCTCGTTGTTTAATCACCTTTGCTCCATATATTCACGCAAAGAAAGAAGCCTAGGTGGATCGAATTTGGTTATCGCAGAATTATTAGTGATAATCATCTGTTCAATAAAATGATGCAATTCTTGGGTTGTATTTTTGTGATTGAGGTAGCTCTTGTTTGGTAATCTTTCGCTAAATTCGTTATGTAATATTATACTTATGCTTTCTACATGCTGAATCAAATAATCAGACAACTCTTTCCAATGTAATTCAGGTAATTTTACAAGCCAATCAGATATTACATTACATTTAAATTCTTTATATTTTTCTTCTGCATCTTTCAAATCAATAGGTGCTTCTGATTTTTTATGCTTAACTTTATAATCTTTTTCAATAGATGCCGTTAAAAATCCTACTTTATTTTTAATATCAATATTGTTTTTTATAAACTCAATTCTTTGCATCAAAAGCGCTGGGGTATACGTAGAAACCCACTCATTTATTTTTACTTTTGATACCCCTAATGCCGTTAACTCTGCTATAACTGATTTTTCTTTTGATATTGGCTGCTCTGCTTTCTTTTTTGGTTGAATCAGGAATTGAACTTTCGCAGTGCTGCGACCTTCCTTTTTTTCCATTAGTTCAATAAAAAATTCAGCATGTTTATTAACATCTGCAATAGCAGATTGAACAACGCGTCTTTTGAAATCTCGGTAAAGCGGATATTTATCGGACACACCCATTAACTTTCTAAAATGGTTGATATTAATCCAACCTGTTTCACCCCATCCAGAATAACTAGCACAGTTCTCGTATAGTGCAACTCCATATGATGAAGTCATAGCTGCCATACTAGACATTCTTATTTTGGCATATTGATTTGGGTTATATAAAAGAGTCTTTAATTCCTTGGGCAAACGATAAGTTATTAATCCATTGCAAATTCTATACATTTCCAGAAATGTAATTCCTGTTAAGTCACCTTTAAAGGAATCTGTTTTTAAAATTCCCCACTCAATGAGCGTTGTCGCAATTTTTCTGATAGCTAAATATATTTGAGTATAGTTTCTGGTCTTTAAGTTAATCAGATTTAATAAATTGCATACCCTAATTTGATGTTCATCTTTAGACTCTAAATTATTAAAGGCATTAAATAACAATGCATTGGTGATTTTTCTCTCCACAAGAGAAAGCTCTGCACTTGAATGAACAGCATATGTGTGCTTATTTAAAATGCCTTCTTCCATGATTAAAGCTTCTTGGCGAATTTTTCTATGTTCTCTAATAATTTTGATACTTTTTTAGGCGACAAATGTTTATTAATCTCAATTTTGATCTTTCCTGACTTAGATTTTTTCAGGACTAAAACGGCCTCACCATCTTCAGAAGAAATCTCTTTCTCATCCCATGCACTTTTCGAATTATTTGTGGCTTTTTGCGCTTTGAGAAAACCAAGGATTCTTTCAAAAAATTCGTCACCCGTATAAGACTCTTTTTCTAATTTCAGCCTGTCAATTTCGCTTTGTATCATCGAATCTAATTCAGGGTTCGTTGAATACAGGGCAAACAATTTTTCAGCTCTACCTTTTGTTAGATCTTTTAAATCAGGCAAAGCATCTACAATGAATCTTGGGATCCGTAGCAAGGTAAGCAACTTATTTACCCAGCGCTTACTCAAACCTAATTTTTTGGAAAGATCATCTGCTGATTCAAATGTGCGATCTTCGATCCATTTACTATATATTGTAGCTTTCTCATAAAGAGATAGATCTTCACGTGAAGCATTTTCTGCATCCATGAAGTATAAGGCATCTTCATCTGATAGATCTGCTTCAATGATTTTTATTGGTAAATTCAATTCTTGGCATGCCTTGAGACGGCGACTACCGAATATTAATTCGTGGGTAAACTCCCCTGCTTTTTCCCCATTTTTGTTTGGTCTTGCTAAAGCTGGAATAAGTTGCCCCTGAGCACTAATACTACTTTTGAGCGCTTCTAGTTCTGTTCGCGAAATTTTATCTTGATCACGAGCATTTCCAAGCCAAACAATGCATTTACGTGAATCAATTGTTTTTGTTATAAAGCGACATTTTTTTCCACTAGGCAAATCATATAATTGTGTCTCTGCTGAACTATTGATTCTATTAGGCGCAGGTGAAGGCGAGGACGAGGGATTTTTAAGTACAGGTACTTTTTCTGCGACTAATACATCAGATTTTTCGACTGAATTTTGTAATCCTTGCATAAAAGCAAGTACCGCAGTTTTTGGGCGCTTTTTTTTATCATCCATTTAAAAGACCCCTTCATCAATCAGTTCTTCAGAATAAGAGGGCCATGTTGCTTTTATTAAAGTCTCCAGCTCGCTACAAAATTTATTGATTATATTGATAGCACGATCATAGGTTTTCTTAACTTTAATATCCGTTTGCTCATATACAGTTCTTAAATTTTGACTTGCTCTAAGTATTTCAGCAGTGTTTCCAAATGTGCTTTGTAGCAACATGTTGCTTCCAAATACATGTCGGATCATTCGAGCAAAGGCCAATGATTCATTACTTTCATTGGAACCAGAGACCAGTAATTTTTCTGTTGCATCAAATTTAGTCAGTAACAATTTAATGTACGCATATTTTCGAGAGCCAATTGCATCTACCACTTCGCGAAGCATATTAAAAAATTGCAACGTAGAAGTAAAATCTGAATAGGATGGTGGAACGGGTATAACTAGCGCGTCCGCAGCATAAACCACATTCATTGAAATTATCCCCAATGCAGGAGGAGCATCAATAATAATTACATCGTAGTCATCCTTTACAGTCTCAATCCCATCTCTTAATAGGTTATA
This sequence comes from Uncultured Candidatus Berkiella sp., assembly GCA_964496435.1. Taxonomy (GTDB): domain Bacteria; phylum Pseudomonadota; class Gammaproteobacteria; order Berkiellales; family Berkiellaceae; genus Berkiella. The sequence continues at coordinate 52,851 of CAZBZP010000019.1, read as the reverse complement.
AAATCCTTGCGACATTTCCCCCTGCCCTGCCTTATAGGGCAAAAGAAGTTCTGATTGGTATAAACTCAAATTGGCTGGTATTAAATCTAACCCATCCCAACATGTTTTTAAGATTGCTGGTTCCAGAGAATGAATTTCTCCTGTTAGGAAGTCGCCTATGGTATGGATTTTATTTGCTGTATCATCAGGGTTGAAAACAAAAAACCGTGTCGTTGAAGCTTGGCTATCTGCATCTATAAGTAAAACACGATAACCCTTAAGAGCTAAGTACTGAGCTTCATGTATTGAGACGGTAGTTTTGAATACTCCACCCTTAAAATTGATGACAGCCTGCACTAAGGTAGGATCGCCCTTTTTCCTCCCAGGTCTTGTATCAAAATAATCTCTGGCTTTGTTTATACGCTCAAGAGTGTAGAACTTTTTATTTCTGGTCCCTTCTTTGTCTGGCTCAGGAAGTCTTCCCTCCTGTTCAGCTTTGCGTAAACCTTGCGTGGTAACTCCAATCAATTTTGCTGCTTGTGCAAGATTAAATGTTCTTTCTAAACGTTTTTCGGAGTCGGGTGCAAAACTTGCTTTCTTTAGTGCTTCTAATACTTGCTCGCCATTATGGATACAAGCGTCTAGAATTTCTGTTATGTCTGAAGACATTGGTTGGAGTCCCTTTCAATGCTATTACACCCAATTATAGATCGCAGTTTATCAAAATCAAAGCTTTTGATCTCAAAATGCTAAACGAAGTGAATAAAACGAAGTTGTTTATATATTTTGTATTCGTTTTAAGAATTATTGGTACTCTAAGTTTCTGATTTTTAATTAATAAGTTTAATTTGATGTGACAGTATTGTGAAAATAGTGAGACGTATTTGTGAAATAGCCAAGACAAATTTGTGAATTTCAGGTGACATATTTGTGAATGTGTGTCGTTTTTGTGAAATGCTGCCGCGCAGCATTTAAAGGGTACTTCATTTTTGTATTAATCCTATCTATTAATTTATCACTTTTTGAAAAAATTTCAAGTTAAAACTGAAGTGGGAACTAGGTTCCCACTTCAAAAATGACTATGTAATCTTTAAAAGCTACTATTTTCTTTTTATCACTTCTACATCCTACCCTGTAAAACGTATTAAGTGGGAACCAGGTTCCTGCTAGGTAAAGTAAAGAAGTTAAGTCAGCAGCGGATGAGCAAAATTGAGTTGTGGCCGCTTGTTAAATACAAATGGGGATTTGGTTCACACTCCTCCGGTTTGAGGTCGGTTGCTATTCCTTTTACAAGTGGGAACCTGGTTCCCACCTGCTTAAAGCTGGAAGTTAAGTGAGACTAGGAAGAATGATTCTTAACGTAGGCTGAAGAGCTAATGCCTGCATGAAAGTAGGTGAGAACTAGGTTCCCACGTGCTTTAATCAAGAGATGTATCAACTGTATTAATGTTAATTTTTAGCAGGTACGGAAGAACTTATCTTTCATTAACCCCTAGGTGGGAACCTAGTTCCCGCCTAGATCGGTAGGAAAAAATTATGAATATTATTGGTAACTATGAGCATGCTACCTAAGAATTTGCACTAATTTTTTCAACTGGGAACCTAGTTCCCAGTTGAATTATAGTTTTATAACTCTGGAAAGGAATCCCGGATTAATTATCACCCGACCGCAATATTGCCCTAAGAATTCATAAGTGGGAACTAGGTTCCCGCTTGAAAGGGATAAATAGTAAGGAGGGTAGCGAGGTAAATTTAGTGGCGACTTATTTCGACAGCTTTTGTGATGTATCAGTGAACTATGTTCCTTCCTATGTTCGGGATCAAAATCCAATCTCCTATTTACTATTTATTGTAATGTCATCCAGAGAATTGCTTCTAGTGGGAACCTGGTTCCCACTTGCCAAGAATAAAGAATGTTAGCGGGGTAGGGGGGTAAAAATAGTCAAGAGTAGAAGTATCAAGGCCATGGTTGAAGTAGGTGGGAACTAGGTTCCCA
>CAZBZP010000019.1:0-50776 GCA_964496435.1 Uncultured Candidatus Berkiella sp. | reverse complement strand
GTGGGAACTAGGTTCCCACTAAAACGGCTAAAAAGAAGACTTCACAAGAATGTCACATTTGGTTCTTTGCTAGGCAGACAATATTGGTAATAGAAATGTTGGATATAGGGGTTTAAAGGAAAATTCTTCACAAAGATGTCACATATAAAACGTTGTTAGTTTAATGAATTCTTAGGTGGTAATATAAAATATATAATAAAATCAATATGTTGATAAAATTTAGAAAAGCGAAAGATATCAAAAATGTTTCACGTGAAACTATGTAGCTTTCCAATAATCATCAGACTGAGGGTAGGGTGAGGCCTGAGCAAAGCAACTAAAACAAAGTATTCAGTAACAAGTTGAATTGCGTCGCAATGATAACAAACCTCGGAATTAAGCAGAACTCAATTAAAGATGATTTATAGAAGACAATTTTATTACCTATACCTTGAATTTCTATTGTTGGATAACGTATTTCTATCTTCGGCAGCTTCACGCCTTGCTCTATATTTCGTTTCATGTCTCATGGCTCGTCCAAAAACAAGCGGGTGCCGCCATGATGGTAAATGAAAAAAACTTTCCGCGTAGCCTTTATAACTAAATCCAGCATCTCCGCCTTTGTTATGAGCTTCCCCTTGATAAGGATTTACTGGTTGTCGACCGGCATATTTATAAATGAAATTCCTTAATTTAAGACTGCAAAAAAGAATTGAGCCTACTGTGGGACCTACATAGATTAAAGTTGACCATGGTGCAAAAGGTATTGCACACACAGTAAAAAACACCCCGGCAACTATGCTTGCTCTAAGAGGATATAGTGAAGGCGTTCGTAGTGATTTAATAAATTTATAAAACATTTAGACCCCATTTATGTACTAATAAATGCAAAATTACAGTTACTAAAGCTCAAACCTTATAGTGATTAAATATCTTCGTCTTCAGCCGTTAAAGTTAGTGTTACTGATTGACAAACTCCGCGCTAAACCTGATGCGTATTCCGCTGATCAATTTGAACCGAAAAAAGAGTATGAATTAACTATTAAATTTTGCTCCTAAGCCTGTTATAAGCCAACTTGGCTGAATATTAAGTAGATTTGCATACTCAACAATAACCTTGATAGACATGCTTCTTGTTCCAGCTTCATGAAGAGCATATGTAGAGATTTTTATACCTTTATTGACAGCAAAGTCTTTTGCTGAGATGAAACCTAACTCAATTCGTGTATTCTTAAGACGCTTACGAATTTCCTTTTCAAACAAACTATAATCACAAGATGATTCAAATGTTATCTTCTGAGGAAGCATTGTTATGGACTCGAATATTTCGTATAGATATTTTAATGGAGGTTCCTTCACCAAGCGTCGATTGAATCTCAATTTGGCCACCATGCGTCTTAATTATATCTTTAACATAGGGCAGCCCTAATCCTTTCCCTGATGGCTTTAAACTGAATCCATGCTTAAATATATTTTCTAAATTATGAGGTGCAATTCCTTGACCTGTATCTATTACGATGAGATGAGCACATTCTTGATCTGAATGAACCTTTAATTGTATAACACCGCTTCCCTGAATTGACTCAATCGAATTGTCAATGATATTTGAAAGGATTCTCTTTAGATGTTTCTCGGGAATATTAACAATTGTACGTGAGGACAAATCATCAACTGTAAGCTCAAATGATATATCTTTGTTTGAACATGATGATTTCTTTTCTTCATGTAACGAACTGACTATTTTCGATATGTCATGATGCGAAGTATCAGTTGCATCTTCAAGGTAAGGTTGATGTTCTTTAAGAATGTCATCAGCGATTTCTGAAATCCTCTTCGTAACATTTTTTATGAGAGCCTTACCATCGTCTGTTAATTCTGAAAATAAATCGCTAATGGTTTCTAATGCCAAAATTGGGGATCGAATATCGTGAGCAAGTTGTAGGGCCACATCGTACTTAGCTTGTTTGATGCTTTGTTCTTCAATAATATCTCGTTGCTTATGTAGCTTTCTAATAAACTCATTAGTCTTGTTATACAAAACCACTATTTCTGTTGCCGCAGAGTTTTTGGCGAACCATTCGGCATCATTGCCTTTACAGTTTAGTGTTTGATTAATTGGTAATACAATTTGTGAATGTAATTTTCCTTTAATTCTTCGGTACATTATTATTGATGCCACAATAAATAATATGATGATTCCCATTGATGTGAGAAATGGCATAATTATTATTTTGGTATCAAGTCGGGAATCCATAACTAAGTATTGAGAAGGGGAGAGCCCTGGGATTTCCCAAGAAGAAGAGATATGTTGTGATCCCAAAACATTTAAGAGTGTTAGTTTATTACCTGAAGTGTTTTGATTCTTAACAACCAATGCATTCAATTCATATTTTTTTTTAAAATGGTCTAAAATTACTTTCACAGCGTTAGTGTTATTAATTATCAGATTAGGAACAATAGCTGTGGAGATAACTTGACCTACGAGCTCATGCCTTTTTATCTCTTTTTCCAATATGTTATGTAAGTGATAGTTAAAAAATATTGCCGATATAGCTATTGATAAAAAAGCGATTACAAAAGAAGGCCAGAATGAGGCCTGAAAACAGATAGTATTGATATTGCTATTTTGCTTCATTGCTCTTCACATAATGTGAAAATTCTAGCTGTCCATCTCTAATTGTATAAATGGAATAAGGCACACTTTTTTGAAAATGGTTTGATGACTGTAAAGCTAAATATTTCGTAAAATCTTGCTTACTCTTTGCTGAAGACTTACAAAGATCGTCTGATAAAACTCTGATCAGTTCGACTAAGGCATAGACGCTGTAAGGTGGTTTAATATTCGAACCATTAACTTCACTATCTAAAGAATATATTTTGAAGTGATTGGCTTTATCACTATCTTGAACCCCAACCTTTATTGACATAGCAACAACATCTTTACCAACTCCATAACCATTTATATAGCTAAAAGATTTCTCACCCCAGCCATCTGAACCGATGTACTTGATGGAAGGGTTGAATTTTTGGATTTCAGAGATGATATGACCTGATAGCTCTGAATAATTGGGGACAACGAGATAATCTATATTATGCTTGGATAGATTTTCTTTGAGCTTATCTAAGTCAGGCTTACTATCTGCTACTTCAAGATAAAAAGCCTCTTTACTGTTAGTGTTATATTTGCGGAAAGCTTTTACAAAATCAATACAGCTATCGCATCTAACATCCACCACCGTGCCATATGTCTTCCCATAATAATTTTTTTCAATTTCATTTGATATTGTTTTAGCTAAAATAGAGGTACTTGGGGACATTGAAAAAACTAACTTATTTGATTTATATATAGCATCAGCATTAGCCAATGTTGAAATCATCGGGGTTTCTTTGAGTTCTTTAGATGCTGTAATAAAATGATTGCTTCTTCTTGGTCCAATAATAACCCACATATTGGATTGCTCTAATTCTTTTGCCTCAGCAATAAGCTCTAAAGCATCGAAAGTATCAAAATACGATGTTGAAGTCGTTATTTTGTAACCACACGCATGCAGTTTTTTTTCATTCTCGCCAAGAGCGTAATAGAGTGCGGATTCATTTAGAGATTTGTATCGATCGGAGGTAGAGGGTGTTTTGGGTGACAAACTTTCTAACAATCCAATTTTAACTTCGATCAATTTATCGTTAGCTAAAATTGGATTGGAAACAAAAATGCTTATTAAAATAACAAGTGTTCTAAATCTTCTTGAAAAGTAGGTAGGCCTGTCCATAGTCGCCCGTAGCTGTCAAACATAATTGATTATCATTAATTATTTCTGCGTTTCTGACCAAAGTCTTTCCAATTCTTTCCGGGTCAGATGCGTTGGTGACAGTATGCAAAATTTTATTCGGGCCTGCAATTGTGTAAGTACCCGCATAAAAGAGAATATTTTTAAAATTATCGTTAGGATTGTCAGCAGTTACGCCTGAGTTAATAGAAGTCGACATGCGGCCAGACTTGTCGTAGATAATTATCCCGTTTGGCTTAGGCCCCCAGTTCTTTTCTACGCCATCTGGTTGGGTGATTTTAAACTCAAGAAGTTCCCAAGTTCCTTGCAAGGCAGATTCCGTAATTTTATTCTGTTCTTTCATATGCAAGACTCCATTATTTGTTAAAATATAAGATCTCAATGGCATACATCCCACAAAAATGAATAATATTTGTAGGAAAACGCTCAATTTTACCGTTGTTGTCAGCAAGGATTTGATTATTTTCATAAGATAATAATGATACAAATGTTTTAGTTCCATGCACAAGGCAAAGTGTATTTTTTAGTTGAGATAGATCTTCTTCTCTTAATTCCCTAGCTAATGCAGTTGCTCCGTTTGGAGCAATAGCTGGGCATAATTCCCTATCGATTTGAACGGGGATAAGAGAAGAGAGTTTTTTCCTAATTTCTTCAAGATTTGATCCTGATGGACCAATTATTTTTTCACGGGTATCATCTAAAATAATTTGACAGTCACTTTCAGGCTCAAGAAATATCTCTTCTTTGCAAATTATTCCTTCTAGACGGAATTTATGTACAAGTCTTTCTGCAATCCGAGGACTTATTTTGATCCTACCCGTCTCCATATATTTAAGGGTGCTGGATCTGATGATCCCATCTTGACAAAATTGTTCTTGATTTTTCTTAATCACTTTCTGGCGCAGAAATTTAATTCTTTTTGCTGGTGACTTCTGAACTAGGTTTTCTTTTATTACGTTGAGATCATCCATTTAAACTAAAAACCCTTTTGCTATAGGTATAATAGTTGATTTGATTGTCCATATTTAATACAGCAATATTGCCATTCTCTGAAATAGTTAAATATGATTTATATGAGACTTCATTTAACAGCTCATCCCGCTTCGAAACATATATCTCATCTTCTAAAATATTTTCAAAACCGAATACATCTTGTGGACTTATATAACTATCCACCTTTAATTTATTTACTAGCTTCGTGATGTATGAATGAACATAATCCATAGGACTGATGTCATCCTTTCGTACAAAAAGGTCAATTATCTCATTGTTATGCAAGTTGACGGCTTTGTTTGTATCAATTTCTGAAGTGAGTAAAATTATAAAATGACAGGGGAAAAACTCGCGGATCTTTTGGCTAATCTCGACCCCGTTTGTAGTTTCATTTCGTAAGTGGTGGTCGATGATAAGAATTGCTGGTAATTCAGATAAATCTTTTAAAGTTTGTGCAATATTTAGTTGAGATTTTTCATTTGCATAGAATGTTTGAATAATATCCTTTGGGGTTTCCGGTAAATAGCAATAATTTTGAATGTGTTGGAAGAAGGGAATAGAAGAAGTGAATTTTGTAATAATTGCGGTATTACTAAATTTCTTTTCTAAATAATAATTTGCAACATCAAGAAAAGATGAATCATCATCTAATAAAAGAATTTTTGGCTTTGACTGCGCAATCAAGAGATTCTCTCCTATCTCAGAGAAAGAAAGTTAGATTACAAATAACTGTTTGATTGTTTGTTTATAATATCATGTTATAGAAATAGTACAATTGATATACATATTGCCTTTATTAAATTTAAACAAACCAATAAACGCATTAAAAGTTTAATTGTACTTTTTGTGAAAAAGGATTTATATTCTCTTTCTGATGAGTCCGTAAGGGTAAGCAGTAAGGAAGTAAAATATGAAGTATTCAAAATCACTTCAGTGGCCCACAAATATGGGAAGGGTAGAACAAGACTGTTTTATAGACGCGAAAGTTGCTTTGCAAGAAAACTGCAATGGATTGTCAACGATCGTCAAAGTAGATAAGATGCAATCATGCTTACGGAGTGCGTTCAACACCCCGCAAGCACTAACCAAAAAAATCAACCTAGCAAAGAGGTTAAAATTCATGGCTAACGATATTCTAAACGATCTGTTCTCAGTTACAAACCTGATCTTGGGGCAAAAAAGCACTTAGTTCTCGAATTTATTCAATATTTCGAAATCTGTGTTTACTAACCAACAAGGGATTAGGGGCTTTCTCATGGTCGAGACAAATGCTGCACGCATAATGCGTGATTCAACTCAAAATAAATTTTATGTCATTTTTACTGATGTCATCTTTGAATTTGTATCAAATCACCCAAGCCTAAATAGCTTAGAAAAGCTTATATGGCTTAATTTGGCGCGTAAAAGCAATCTAGATCCCAACTATTCATGTAGCCTAACCCAGCAACAAATAGCGAGCATGGTGAGCGTAAGCTATGACACGGCTTATAGAGCAGTGAGAAATCTTAAAAAACTTGGATTTTTGCATGTTTGCTTTGATGATGCTCAGAGAATTAACATTTTTACGCCTATCTTGCCAACAGAAGGATTAGCTGTCATTGAGAATGCCCCTAATAGAGTAGGGAAGAGCGAAGGGATAAAAAGAAATATCAGTACTACCTTAAGAAGTGATATAGATGAGCCTCCCAAAACCATACAGAGTACCCCCTGCAGGACTGCAGATCCCCTCCCTGTAAAATTGCAGGGATCCCCCTGTGAAATTGCAGGCCCCCCCCCTGCAAAAATGCAGCCCCTTTTAATAAATAATAAAATTAATAATAAACACAATAATCACAATCAACCTGAGGTGCTAAGAACTACAATGCCCCAGGATGTGAAAAACGCTGAAGCGTTGGTTTGTGATTTTGAAAATTTGCAAAAACAATATCAACATCTTCGTCCTACTGAACGCATGAGGCAGGTTAATTCGCGTTTTACCCAAATTGAGATGCAAATCATTTTGTCAGCTATCATCGATAAACAAAAAGCGCAGGAGCATCAAGAACACCAAGAAAGGCTTGCTTCAGTTGAATTTCAAAATAAACTTCAAGAGGCAAAGCCGCTCCCCAAAGAGCGGGTGCCTTCAGTGCAAGCACAATTGGTCGAGTTTGAATTTGAAGGTGAGCACTACCTCATCGAGGAAGCGGTTAAAAATCAAATTTTGCACCATATCCCAGAGCTTTATCATCAACAAAAAATTAAGGGGATGGCAGCAAATAAGCCCCTTAAAACTTTGCTGAAAGAAATTTTTTATTACGTGGCTAAGGCAGGGAGTATGCTTTTAGCGCCAGTTACACAATTGAAGAGATATTATATTGCACGTAAGATCTGTTTAAAGGGTGATTGGGAGCGACCCAAAGGGATGGTGCTTAACGATAGCATCCAAAAAGAAGAGGGTTGGCATGCTATTAAATTAAATGAAATTAAAACTGCGAAGCTTCATTTTAATGCCATAGGATGCCATTAAATGAAGGATGAGACTATTTTAGATCTAAGAGAAATGGTAAGAAACTTGCAAAGGGTTGGTTTTACAGAGGAAGCGATTGCAATAGCCGCCAACGTAAGCCAGCCAACCATTAGTCGTATTTTATCTGGTAAAGTTAAAACTGCTAAATTTGATGTCGCAATCAAAATCAAAACATTTCATATGCAATATTGCCAATAGCCTAGCGCTATTGGGATTTCTTTTACTTAGTTAATCGAACGAAAATTATGCAGAAGTGAATAAGGTATTTCTTGAGAATACCTTATTGCCTCACTCATAATGATCTCACAACAAGGAGATTGTTATGACGCAAACCCCACAAGAGTATATAAATTCATTATTAAAGAAAGGCTATTCAGAACAGTGGATAGCAAAAAAAGCTAATGTCTCTCAATCAACAGTCAATCGTATTAAAGGAGGGAATATTCAATATCCACGATGGCATACCGCCAAGAGGATTGAGAAAATTTATCTTCAATTTGTTTAATAAAAGAATATCTGCGGCCACCCTTTGTTAACAATGCAAATTTGAATGGAGAAAGAGATGAACCAAGGTAATAACAAAACGATATTAACATTTATGCTTATCAGCTTTGCATCAATATATGCCAGTGAGGCGCTGGCCGTAAACGCCTCATCAGCCACTGCCGTCCAAGATATTGTCACTTTTCTTAGAGAAACCATTATTCAAAATTTAGCCTATGTTGCTGGATTTTGTGCGTTCATCATTGCTGCTATAGCGGCTGTTGGGAATAAGATTGGCCCGATTATTGTCGATAATGTTGGCAAAATTATGTATTTCGCCTTTGGTGGGGTAGTTCTTTCGTACTTGCTGAGTGCAGCTGGCGCTGTTTTAGCTTAATGATGGAAGAGGATTTTTACTTACCAAGATATTTAGATGAGCCGGAACGCATGATTATCTGGACTGCACCTGAATTTGTTTGGATATCAATTTGCTCAATGATGGGATTGATTATCAAACAAGCTGTGGGGCTATTAGTTGGGTTACTTTTCGCTCTATTAGTATTAAAGCTGGTAAATAATTTCAAACATAAGTATGGGAAAAAGTTTTTAGTATTTTGGTGTTATTGGCATTTTCCGCCACTAAATAAACTCTCAAAACTACTTCCAGCAAGCCACATCAGAAAATGGTTTATATAGGGTTCAATAATGCTTAAGGCTGTTAGAGATTCAAAGATTAGAGAATTGCTAGTCAAGAAGAATGTTATGACTATTGCCTTAGGCGCTTCACTTGTGACCAACGCTGTACTGTCTATAGGTATTAATCATCTGGTCGGCTCTGAGCGAGTTGTTTTGATGTGGCCAACCAGCGGTGAAGAGTTTTGGGTGAAACCCAATAAAGTATCCTCTGGTTATCTTAAAGAGATGAGCCAGTATCTATTGCTTTCAACGTTGAATGTAACCCCCCAAACAGCACCAGGTCGGCGAGATCTACTGCTAAATTATGTCCACCCTAGTGGCTATGGCGAAATTAAAGCACAGCTGATAGAGGAAGAAGAGCTATTAAAGAAGAAAAACATAACCAAAATGTTTACTCCAATTGGTTTTGAGGTCGATGAGAATGCATTAAGAGTTAAAGCAATAGGTGATTTGACCACTTGGGTTGCAAGAGAAAAGATATCTCAACAAAAAACCGCATTTACGCTTATCTACCAGATGAATTATGGGAAATTGCAGTTAGTTGAATTTAGGGAGGAGCGCGATGAAAAAAATATTTAGTATAGGGTTACTTTTTATTTTATCTTCTTCGACATTCGCCATGCATACAATCAATGTAAGTGATGGACTAACAGCCCATGGAATAATATCTCAAAGAGAATTAACTCGTATTTATGTTCAGTCAGATCGTATCAAGGACATTAAAAGCGCAACCAATGATTTTACTTTAGAAAAGGATGAAGAAAATGGTCAAATTTTCATTATGCCCCATCCTGGAAATCAAGATGCATTCACTTTGTTTGTTACCACAGAGCTTGGTAAAACTATTGCGTTATCGTTAAAACCTACAAACGTCCCTGCAGATACCCTTGCTTTGGCCTATGAACAGCAAAAACATGAAAAAGATAATGAAAAATTACCATCATATGAGACAAATATATTTCAATTAGTTAAAGCAATGAGTAAAAGAGATTCTGTCCCTGGGTATGTGGTTGAAAACATGGCTGATAATCAAGAAGAGGTTAATGGTTTAGAAAAAAAGGAACTCATGATGTATCAAGGGAAGTTCAAGGGGAAAGTTATCGCTATTAAAAATAAAACGGATACCATAATTACCCTTAATGAAGATGAATTAAAAGAGCAGAATATAAAAGCAATTGCATTAGCAAAAAGAGATTTAGTGCCTGGTGAAGCTACGGAAGTATATTTGGTTTATGGTGCCTAATGACTGAAACCCAATTAGTTAGAATCAAACAAGTTGCCCTCTTTTTGGGAATTTTAGCGGCATTAACGTTAATCATTCATGGCTTTTTATCTTGGACAGTTGGCAAGGACAACAAGAGCTCAGAGAAAAAATCAATGATCCATTCGATCCCTTCTGTCACTAAAAATATCGATGATAGTGGTGTATGGATGCAGAGAATGGAAAGCAAGCTGTCAATCTCAGAAAAAAGAAATAGCGAGCTTGAAAAGCAAATAGAGAACCAACGCTCACAAATGGAGGAGTTGGCAAAAGGCCAACAGCAAGTTCTATCTGAGCTCACTCAAAAGATTCAAGAGATGTCTACTTTGCATGCTACTGCTTCTGTTGATACGACTAGCAGTGATTTTGCGGAGCAGGGAGCAGCAAAATATGTTCACGCTAATAATACTTGGCCACCCCAAGAAAATGCATATAGTGAACCCCAAAATGGGGTGATGGGTTATCCTGCTATTTTTTCAACGTCATTAAAACTTGCGGATAAGAATAAAAACCTTAAAAACAATTATCTCCCCTCAGGCACTTTTGCGCGGGCTATTATTTTAGGTGGCGTTGATGCTTCTGCAAGTATCACTTCTCAAGGTGAGCCTAGGCCGGTACTTTTGCGGCTTGTTGATATTGGGGTTTTGCCAAACTATGCCAGGGCCAATATTCAAGACTGTCATATTGTAGCTGCAGCGCATGGCGATATTTCAAGCGAAAGAGCTTACATCAGAACTGAGCGAATGAGCTGTACTCTAAAAAATGGAAGAATTTTTGAGTCTACCTTAGAGGGCTATATTGCTGGCGAAGATGGTAAAGATGGCGTTAGAGGAAAAGTAATCAGAAGAGAAGGCGATTTACTTTGGAATAGCTTTTTTGCTGGCACAATAGCTGGGCTTGGTAATGGGATGTCTCAATCTTTAGGTACAACCTCAATATCTCCTTTAGGTGCTACGACAACCACGACGGGGGCAGATGTGCTCAAATCAGGTGCTTATAGCGGAGTAGGGGAAGGGGCTGATCGCTTACAAAAATACTTTATCGAACGCGCAGAACAATACCAACCAGTGATCCAAGTAGCTGCAGGTAGAGAAGTGACCGTTGTTTTTACCAAAGGTCTTGCTCTGGATGGGTTAAAACTTTAAGGAATCAAAATGAAAACACGATCTCTTCTTATCTTTTTACCTTTATTTAGTCTTACTGGTTGCACAACTTCTTTGAGAGGTCAATTTGATTGTCCTGGTACCCCTGGTGTGCAATGTAAGAGTATCAGTGAAGTCAATAATATGGTTGATAAAGGGATCATCCCAAAAAATAAGTCTATCGATAAAACCATATTGGCAACTAAAGGAAAATCACTTCGACGATCTAAAGAAGAGGTTTTAAGTGTATGGGTTGCCCCTTTTGAGGATGATGAGGGAGTTTTTCATGAACCCGGGCGACTTACAGCTGTTGTTAACCCTGCTCAATGGGAGCTATCTAAATCATGATAAAGTTGAAAGGTTTATTTGATAAACCCTCTCATTTTTCCCCATTTGAGCATGTATTACATGAAGAGTTGCCATATGATGCATATGATGAAGAACATCAGCTTTTCTATAACAAAGATACCATTAGTTTTTGTATAGAAAGCAATCCTTTAACTGGGGCTAACGAAGAAGTTCTTAAGCTAATTAATAATCTTTTAGTAACGGGATTCCCAGAAGGTTGTATTTTACAAGTGCACCTATTTGCGTCAACTAAAATTAGTCCAATTTTAGATAAATGGAGTCAATCGCGTCAAAACAATAATTCTATTTTTGAGTATTTGACTAAAGCAAGGACCGAACATTTATCATATTCTTCCTACAAAAGCTTACTACCTGATGAATCGGTGCTATTGCGCGATTTTAGATTATATTTTTCTGTCATATTCGACAAAGAGGATACCGAGAAATCACTTAGAGAAATTCTTATTGTCCGTGAGCAGCTGCTCAGTGCGCTTAGAACGTTAGGAGTGCCTTATAAGATTGTAGAAGTTGACGAATTTATTGCTTTAATGCGGGAATGGGTCACCCCAAACGAACAAATAAGAGTGGAGAATGTCATTTGGAATCCAAATGATACGCTGAACGTTCAAATCAGTGGGCAACCTAAACCAATTGATATCAAATCAAATTTTCTACAAGTAGGTGAAGAATTTGAAGTTAGGCCTTTGGTGGTAGAACAATACCCTCAACAATGGCCTTTATGGGGCATGCAAAGCTTAATTGGGGATTTATTCCATATCAACCAAAGTCTATGCAGCCCATTTTACTTTTCATTTTCAATTTATTTCCCATCCCAAACCAGACAACGAGATAGGGCAACCCTCAAAAGCACTCGTTGGCGCAGACTTCATGACAGTCCCATCCGCCGTTTCCTACCGATAACGGGTTATGTAACTCAAGAATGGGAAAATATTAATCGAAAAATTGCTTTGGGCGAAAAATTTATATGGGTGATGCATACTTTGGTTTTGTATTGTAAATGTGGAGAGGGTGAAAGAGCAGTTCATGCAGCTGAAAATTTATTTTCACTTAATGGTTGGAAATTAAAACCAACTCTGTATACAACATTGCCGGTTTGGTTGGCAAGCCTGCCCATGAGTTTAAACAAGAATTGGTTGGATGCGATGCATAACCTTGGCTTTGCTAAAACGATGTTACATTCATCAGCTTCACAGCTATTACCAATCATTGGCGAATCAAAGGGTACCCCCGATCCCAGTCTTCTTTTAGTAGGCAGAAGGGGACAATTATTTGGGTGGGATCCATATCATAACGAAAAAGCCGGCGGCAATTTTAATATTTGTGTCGTAGGCAAGCCAGGTAGTGGTAAATCAGTCGTGATGCAAGAGTTACAACTATCCATTTTAGCGAGTGGAGGTAGGGTCTGGGTTATTGATATTGGTCGTTCAGCTCAGAAAACCTGTGAACTGGTTGGAGGCCAGCTGATTGATTTTGCTCCGAATGCCCATATTTGCATCAATCCCTTTAGTGATTTGGAATCATTATCTGAAGATGATTTAAAAATGCTAAAGCCATTGATTACTAATATGGCACTGAAAAAGCGAGATGCTACCGATATTGAAGACAGCTTCATTGAAGAAGCAATAACTTCCGTCTGGAATGAATATGGATCAAATACGACTATTACCCTCATAGCCAATTGGCTTGAAAGCCAAACCGAAGATCTGGTAGCGAAAGAATTAGGCCGTATGCTGTTCCCCTATACCTCGCAGGGGATGTATGGCCGCTTATGGAATGGAAAAAATACCGTTAATTTTGATAATCCCTATGTGTTACTTGAACTGGATAATCTTGAAAGTGCTAAAGATTTACAAACCGTAGTTTTACTGGCTTATCTACATCGTGTCAGTAACGCATTGTTCTTGGGCGACAGAAACCAACGCAAGATGTGTGTGATGGATGAAGTATGGGCATTGCTCAATGGCTGTCGGGTAACTGAGTTTATTCAAGCTTTTGCTCGTCGAGCCCGTAAACATAATGGCTCAATTATGCTCGGTACCCAAGATATCAGCGATTTTTTCAGCAGCCAAGCAGGAGAGATTTCATTCAGAATTTCTGACTGGCTAATTATGTTGCAACAAAAAGGCGAATCTATCGATAGGTTTATCGAAAAGGGACAGAAAAAAGTCGATCCTTATCAAGAAAAATTAATGAAATCCTTAAGAACGGTAAATGGTCGTTATTCGGAAATGATGATTTGTGGTGATAATTGGTATGCCGTTGGCAGATTAATCTTAGATCCATTTTCACAAATTCTTTATTCGTCCAAAGCGCAAGAATATCAAGCTGTGCATAACCTACGAGAGAAAGGCTATTCATTACCAGAGGCCATCGCATTGGTGGCAAAAGAGGCCCAGCGTGGAAAAAGCAATTAAGTTATTGTGTCTGTTACTTCTACAATGCTTGGTTAGTATCAGCATCCTTGCTTTGTACCATCTTAAAAATACTCCCCCGACTAATGAAATTATTGTGATTGATTTTCAAAAAGTGATGAAAGAAGGTTTGTTACAGATAGCCGAACAGGGTTTAGACGAAGAGAAGCAAAAAAAGGCATTAAATCAATTTTCGATAAAATTTGGCAAAGTATTGCGAGCGTTATCTGATGAAACTGGCAAGACCATACTTATTAAAGATGTCGTATTAGAAGGGGCACGGGATGAAACTGATAAGGTATTGGCACATTTATTTATTGAAACGTCGACTGATCAACATGATTAATGTTCTGTATCGATTCAAGTTTCTATTTTTTTGTTTGATAGCAGGAATTTTTCTCCCTCTTAGATTTACTGTTACTGACTCAGTGATGCCTAGAGTTTTTTATCTCACCCATTCAGGGGTGGTGAAAAAGGGTGATTATATTCTTTTTAAAAGAAAAGCTGATAATGTAAGTAAATACGCATTTATTAAAGAAAGTATTAAGCAAGTGACCGGAGTTTCAGGGGATAAGGTGGAAGAGAGTAAAGGTGAGTATTTTATCAATGGCCAATCAATGGGCTTGGCAAAACCATTTAATGGTAAAGGGCAAGCATTGGCTAAAGGGGCAACGGGCATTATTCCAAAAGGTTATCTCTATGTGCATGGAACAGGCAAAAATTCATTGGATAGTCGATATGAGGCAATGGGTTGGATCCATGAGAACAATATTATTGCTCGCGCTATCCCTATTTGGTAGTCAATGTGTGATGGCTAAAACCTTGGGAGTGCATGGCAAAACCTATCCAATTGGTGAGCAAGATTTGGTGCAGGTGATTGAGGCTAAATTAAGCACAATGCAAAAAACTGGCAAACTAGGTGAATTAGAGAAAACAATGAAAGCGCGAGCTCAATCTTCTATTGAAAGACCTAAGCCCGTAACTGGGATTACTAAGACAGTTCATGAACGAAAGTACTTCTTTAATCCTTCGATTACCATCACCGAAAATTTATATGACCACCAAGGCCAATTAATTCATAAGAAGGGCAATATTTTAAACCCATTAGATCATGTAAATCTTTCAAAACCCTTATTAATTATTGATGGAGATGATAATAGCCAGATTGAATGGGCGCTCAGACAAGAAAAAACTTTTGGGAAGTCCACAATTATTTTGATAAAAGGGCCTGTTATGTCCTTAAGGAAGGAACATAATCGCGAAGTTTTCTTTGACCAACAAGGTGTTATCTGTAAACGATTTATGATCAAACAGGTTCCAGCGCGAATTCAACAACAAGATAAGCAGCTTTTGATTGAAGAATTGCAGGTTAACACATGAGAACCTGTATCGCATTTCTATTAATATTTTGGCAAAGCATTACGCTTGGTGGAAATCTCTGTCAGGGTAAGTTTTTAAACCCAATTACCGATGTCTGTTGGAAATGCTTTTTTCCTATAGAGCTTGGCCAATTAACTTTGCTTGATGGCTCACCAAAGGCTACACCGGAAGTTTCAGAAAAAGATTTACCTAGCCCAATTTGCACTTGCCCAGGAATGCCACCCAAAGTCGGTATCTCATTTAGCTTTTGGGAACCATTGCGCTTAGTAGAAGTCGCGCGTCAGCCTTTTTGCTTTTCAAGCCTTGGCGGACTTCAGGTTGATCCAGGTTTGTCGGTATTTGGTGGAGCAGTGGATGCCATATCATCGGGGGAGAATACTAGTTTTTATCATGTTCATTATTATCTTTATCCGCTTTTATATTGGTTGGAAATACTTGAAGAGTCATCAGGCTGTGTTTCTAAAGAAACTTTTGACTTAGCTTATTTATCAGAAGTCGATCCCACCTGGAATGATGATGAATTATCCGCCATTTTGAATCCTGAAGTCTTGCTTTATGCTAACCCTATAGCACAAGTGGCTTGCGCTGCCGATTGTGCCAAAGCCTCTATTGGATTGGGATTTGATGCTTTGTATTGGTGCAGTGGTTGTCAAGGGAGTGTATTTCCGTTGACTGGCCATGTTGGTGCTCATGTAAGTGGCGTTCAAGCGAGTCTACTTTTAACAAGTCGAGTCCTTTTTAGAATGCACAGAACAGGAACACTCACAGGCAGTATGGGGCAAAAGGCCCTCTGTCATACTTTTTACCAACCGATTTGGCGAAAAGCTCAATATCGTACCCAAATGGTATATCCCATCCCAGGGATGAGCAAAGAACCTTTTCCTTGCAATCCTATGGGGCGAAGCTCTGTGCCATGGGAAGCAGGGCGAGAATTTCCTATTAAAGGAGAAAATTTTACTTATCTTATTTGGCGAAAAAGGAGTTGTTGCCTTGGTTAATAAAATCATGTTGCTCATTTTCCTTTTTGGGATCCACGCTTTGGGTTTTTCAACTGAAAGTACAACACAGCAATGCCCAAATGAGGCGAGCAGCACCAATGTAGAGAGCTCTGTAGAAAACGAAACTCAGCTTTTAATTTTTGTGTCACTAGGTATGCCAAGAACCTCGCTACTTCAATGGTCAGAGCAAGCTAAAAAGGCAGGCGGGATCTTGGTCCTACGGGGACTTAAAGATAATTCGTTACCTCAAACCCTAGCTTATACCAATAAAATATGGGGTGAGGGTGCAAGGAGTGTAGTGATTGATCCCACGGCTTTCCAGCGCTTTGCAATCAATACCGTACCAGCCGTGCTCATTACTAAGAATGCGCTTCAACCTTGTACCAAAAAGGCTTGTGAGATCCCCACACATGATGTGGTTTATGGTGATGTTGGCTTGGCTTATGCACTGAATAAAATCAAAGAGCAAGGCGAGCTAGGCGATTTGGTGCAAAATTATCTAACCAGGCTAAATAGATGAGATGGATTTTATTTATGGTAGCTAATTTATTTATCTTAACATCTTATGGCTTAGAGCCGGTCGATCCATGGATAAATGATTTACAACAATCAACACAAAACACCGAATTTATGTCCAATCTTGGCCAGGATGAAATCTTTACTCATCTTATGCAACATGAAGATCCCAGTAACCCACTGTTTGGACAAACTACAGCACAAGGCTTAGTGACAAAAGCATCAGATTCAATAAATGGAGCCGCTGCTAATCAATATTTAGAGCAGGTGAGCTCCATCAATGGTGAAATAAGCCAAGAAAAAAGCAAGTTAAAAGAGGAAACTGATGAAAACTTGAGCCAAAGTATTAACTCTATGTTGCAAGATGGCTTTCTCAATGGCCAAAAGATAACCCTCAATCCTAATGAGCCCATTTTGCTACATGCCAAAAGGTTACAAAATGAAAGCCTTTATGACAAAGGGGAGGGTCTTATACCTGTTGATACCTACTCTTATGAAGAACATGTTTGTCAAGAAAACGTTCATCATTTTACTCAAAAAGTGAAGGAAAGCTTGATAATTGATTTTGAAGAAGCCTTTGAAAGAAAACAGGATGTATCACTCTACGCAGCAGCTCATAATGAATTTTCGGTTACAATCACCGCCAATTTATTAAGTGGTGTTATAACATCGGATGGAAATGGTCCAAATACGCTTCATACCTCATCTAGAGTAGTTAATCCGCTTGGAACTCTTACCTCAGGATCTATTGTTGAGTTTAAAAGAACAAAACCTTATGAATTTTGGGGTGGGCAAACAGAATCAGTACAGGCGACACTAGGCGCTGAACCCTCCCAAAATAACGGCTATCAATTTGCTTTTGGGTTAACCCAAACAAATTGTAACAAGAAAAATAAAGCACTTTGTAATCAATATCGCGGGATGCAACACCATTGGGAGGCCACCATTGTTATCCCTCCCAAAGTTACTGGGGAACATTGGAGTGGTGCTGAGAAGCTTCAACCTTTAATTAATAAAAGATTATGTAAACAAGTTGATAGTCGTTGTCTTGGGATGCCAGATAGTCGTCAATTTGGTAAAGGGGTGCATGCTCTTTCAGTCAAAAGAGATTGCTGGGAAAAAGAAACAACTTACCAGTGCGTATTGCGAGGCCAACATCAAAATAGTTGCCAAGAATACAAAAGCAGAGGATGTGAGCAGATTGGCTCCCTATGCAAAGAATCTCAAAATAATGTTTGTACACTATACGAACAACGTTATCGTTGTCCTCTTAACCACGAGTCTGCATTAGTAGAAGCTAAGTTGGACCTCGAAAGCCTTGGCAAGGGTGGTTATCAACTAGAATTTGAACTAAATAATGACTTTGGACAGGCGCTGAGCGCTTTAAGTTTGGCTACAAGTTTTGCGAAAGAATCTTTAACCCAAGATGGTCAGCAAGGAGCATTTTTTGTCGGTCAACCAGGCGAATGTGAGGTGCTACCCAAACAATGTTGCGCTCGAAAAGGAGTTGTAAAAAAACTACTAGGGTGTTCAGAAGAGGAGGAAACATTAGCCTCTAAAGTTCAAAATGGCATTTGTTATTTGGTTGAAGAAACTCAAAAAGGAATTTTGCATCAAAAGAAACGCCATTATTGTTGCTTTAATTCCAAATTAGCTAGAGTGGCTCAAGTTGGCGCAAGATTACAACTAGGTTTTGATTTTGGTAAAAGCGAGGCTCTTAATTGCAGAGCATTAACAGTTGCTGAAATTCAACGAGTAGATTGGGGTAGAATAGATTTTAGTGAAATAGCCCTAGACTTTGCTCAAAAGGCACAACAAACAAAGCTTAGCGATGCATCTAAGCTGCATTTTGTAAATGCAGTAAATGATAACCAAGAAGTATCGACAACAGCACTTGCCCATAATATTAATCCTAAAATTGAACAACTAAAGAATCAAACGCCAAACACTATCAATGTATATTATCAGGAATATCTACAAAGGGAGCAGCATGATTAAAGTGATCTTAAAAGGGATCATTTTCTTGTTCGTATTCTACGCCATCAATAGTCAAGCTGGCTGGCGAGACGATCATGAGCGAGGATGGCATTGGTATGAAAAAAATGAAGAGGAAGAAACCCACAAGCATGATGATAGTAAAGTACTTCCTTCTGCACCAATTTCTTATGCCGATAAGCTTAAAAAATACCGCGAAGAGGGGGAAGAATTAAGAGCTAAAGCCATAATCGTACCAAATACTGATAATGTACATGCTCTGATGACTTGGGAAAAATCAATGTGGAATAATGCGGAGAATTTTGGCTCTATGTGGCAGGCCGTATTAAGAAAACATCCTGAATTTGATTATTCAGTTACACACCCTACAGCACAATATGCGCGGCATTTATACTTAGATGATCAAAAAAGAAAAACAAAGAGAGCAATTGACGCACTCAAGAAAAAATATGGTTTGGTATTTTTCTTCAAAGAAAGTTGCCCGTATTGTCATGCGATGGCTCCAATTGTTGTATCAATTGCCTCTCGCCATGGACTTAGCTTACATGGTATTAGCTTAGATGGGGGAAAATTAACTATATTGCAAAGAATAACGGTAGATAATGGTTTAAGTCAGCGATTCGATGTTTCGATGGTCCCTGCCATCTTTGCTGTTAATCCTCAATCGGGAGAATATTTCCCAATAGCAACAGGTGCCATCAGCGAGCAAGAGATTGAGGAAAGAATTTTTCAAATAGCTGAATACCAATCTAGTTTAGAAGAGCAAGGTAAGCAGGATGCCCACTAAATTTGTCCAAATTATTTTCTTAATTATCCTAAGCCCAACCTTGATGGCTCAAGATATTGCGAGCCATATGGATCAATTCGTTCAATCTGGAGGGGTATCGGTTAATGTTACTGATGCAGCTGCTTTTAAGGGGCAAGCTGCAGGTGGTTTTACTTTAGGCTCGATGAGCTTAAGGCACCCTGCTAGGAGTTATACGCCCATTATGGCTCAAGCTCCAGGTGTTCGCATGGGGTGTGGGGGTATCGACTTGTTCACGGGTTCTTTTTCTTACATTAGCTCTGATGAATTAAAGAGTGCTTTTCGTAATATCGGCACATCAATGGGAACATATGCGGTGATGATTGCCTTGGAAAGTGCCTGCCCAATGTGCAAGAAACAAGTAGACCAATTGCATCGGCTCGCAAATGAAATCAACCGCTTTAATATTAATTCTTGTGAAACGGCTGCTGGTTTAGTAGGAGGTTTATGGCCAAGAACCGAAACGGCTCAGCGCCATGTCTGCACTACAGCTGGTGGACCAGGGGGGCTTTTTAACGATTTTGCTGCGGCTAAGCAAAAATGTGGCTCTGGTGGTGAATCACAACGTGTGTTCGATGAAATCAGAAAAGCTAGCCAGAAAAAGAACAATAACCAACCATTATCTGATCGCGAACGAAGGTTAGCATCATTTGAAGATATGCTTTTAGATAAAGGCAATCTAGCCTGGATGATTTTAGCCAAGACTGGTTTTACAGAAGATCATGGACAACCCTTAGCTGAAATGGTGATGTCCTTATCAGGGAGTTTAATATTAGATAATTCTAACGATGCTAATGTGTGGCGATTGTTACCATCTAAAGCGGGTGATGAAGCGCTTTTAAATACTTTGTTGTATGGAGAAGTCAAAAGCAACAAAAAAAAGGATGGAGAGTCTGCAACCCAATCTATTGACGCTAAAGTTTATCATTGTGATACAACTGAATTATATGGTTGTTTAAACCCGAACTTAGCTACCTTTAATATTAGTCATCCTCATTCTTGGGTCGGACGTATCCAAGAAACATTAAGATCGATTCAAGACAAAGCAAGGTTTGATCAAGAATTAAGCACTCAAGAGAAAGAGCTAATAAGTAGTGCGAAATTCCCTTTGTTTCGTGCAATTAATGTGCAAAGCGCCTATTCTTTTGCAAGAGATGTTGTAAATTTAAGTGATTACGCTGAAATCCTAGCACTTGATATTTTGGAAGAATATTTAGAAGATTTGTTGGATGTTATAAAATTAGGAAGTCATCGTATTCAAGCCGATGCTGAGACTTTGAGGGAATTCCAGTCAGGAATAGCAGAAGCAAGAGGGATGATTCGATACTTTAGAGCCAATAACCAAAAGAAGATATCACAAGCTCATGATATGGTGCGTCGGATCCAGTTCTTAGAACAGCAGTTGGTGGGCGAATTTGATGCCGATATGTTAAGAACCATTGATTATACTTCAGGGAGGAGATAACTATGCAAACTATGATTTATCCAACATTTAATAAACGATTACGTATTATAAGAATGATTCTCATAACTTGCTTTTTCCCAGTTCTTCCAGGACTTTTCTACGGTTTTGCAACCGTTGGATTTCGTTTGTCAAGCTTACAAGCCTTAATCTACTTATGCATTTTTCTGTTTATACTTAATTCATTGTGGCTTATGGGTTCGAAGCAATTTTATAAGATGTCTTCCTTTAAAATTGAAGACAATACGATTACGGGTAGATCTTCTTTTATTTCGATAATAGAGAAACAGATAAATCTTAAAAATGTAAAGGAAATAGAATTCACGGTTGGCCCTTTCCAACGCCTTTTTGGTCTCGGAGATATCACAATTAGCACTCAGGCAAGCTCAAGCGAGGGGAATGAATTTTCAGGGATGACATTGTTTGATATAAAAAATGTCGAAGACATTTATAATATGATTAAAAGTAAAATAGGAAAATAATGCAGTCTTTGGAAGTTATCACGCACGGTAATGGTGCCATTCTAGTTGATCTGTTCAATGCCATTGCTCGTATAAGATCCAGCGATTTTATCAATGGGGCTTTTATTGTGATGATGACTTCAGGATATGCCTTGTCCTTGATTCAAAATATTGCTGTATTAGATTCTCGCGGTATTGCTAAATGGACCATTGCTTGGGCATTGATATTTGGTTTAGTTTATCAACCAACCACCTCAGTTTTTATTTCTGATAGGGTAGTAGGGGGACAAGTTCAGGTCGACAATATCCCATTAGGCTTGGCTGCATTTGCTAGTGTTACTAGTCTAATGGGGGCCAACTTAGCTGAACTCTTTGAAGATGAACTTCAAATTCCCCATGAAGTTACCCGTTATACCCATACCGGCACGTTAATGTCTTCAAAGCTAGCTCTTGCAGCAAGTGAAATCCATATCGTAACACCTCATCTTGAACGTAGTTTTAGGAATTTTGCCTTTCAGTGCATTATGTATGATGTACGTATTGGCGCTAAGTATACGATGGATGATTTGCTATACCATAATGATATCTGGCCATTAATTAAAGACAATACGTCTGTATTAAGAATGTTTGAATATTATGGAAAGAATGGGGATAGAGAAGTCTATACTTGCAAAGAAGGGGCAATTAGGTTAGAGCAAGATTTAAATCAAGAAGCTGCTCGCAATGTAAAAATATTAGCTTGGCGTTTTTTAGGCCAAAAGAAAGGATCAAATCCCACTCTAGAACCAACTCAAGCCACAGGACGATTAAATAAATTAATTAAAGACTATTTGCCCGCGAGCCATGAACTCTTAGTCCATATGTCAGGACAATCTACTGAAATATTAAAAAAACACATGGTAATGAACGCTGTACGAGAGTCAGCGATTAAAAATGCACAAATGTTAGATGTTGGTGCGGGAGCCCAAGGATATGCTATTGCAAGAGCCAAGCTGCAACAACAAAACACCTTTCAATTGCTTGGGGCTATGGCTGGCACGGGTGTTCAATATTTAATGGGCCTCTTTGAGGCACTGTTCTATGGCAGCTTTTTACTTATCATATTGATTGCCATTATGCCGGGTTGCCAAAGAGTATTGTTAAGCTATGTGACCTCTTTGGTATGGATCCAATCATGGCCCACAATTTATACCATTATCAACTTTTTTATGACTGCTAACACTATTGCGGCTAATAATGCAGCAGCCAGTTTTATTGGAACAGATGGGGTAGAAGGGATTGGTTGGAACCTATTCACTTCTCCTGCGATTATACAAGCCAATTTAGACCAAGCTGCATTAGCAGGTTTCTACTCTTTGAGCGTTCCTTTTATTGCTATAGCCATCGTTAAAGGAACGGGATCCTTTGTTCATTTAGCAGGTCATCTAAGTTCTATTAGTCAAGGTGCAGCTAGCCAAGCGGGAGAGGAGCTCACTACAGGTAACTATGGCTTAGAGAACGTTTCATATCTGAATACCTCGGCTTATAACATGAATGCAAATCATTGGGATTCAGCACCAAGCTATCGTGCCCGTAATGCCAGTTATGAAATGGATTCGGGATCACAGCTGAGAGTATCAGGTGATGGTTCGGCGATGTTAGATCAAACTCAAGGCATGTCTCAACTCGTATCTAACCTACATCTTGGACAAAGCTTTTCTCAAAGAAAAAATGAAGTACTGCAAGCAGTAGAAAGCACATATCAACAAGCAGGTATGTCTTATGTTGATAGTATTGGTTCAACATTGTCCTCTGCTGCACAGGCAATCAATGCTGGTGGAATAAGTACTTCAGATGGGGTTCATTTCAGCCAATCAGAGCAAGCAGGACATATGAAATCAATCCAAAAATTTGACCAATTAGCTGATCGGTTAGCAACGCAAATGGGATGGTCAAAAGATGATGCGATCAATTCCATGATTGGCGGGACTGCCACTTTAGGCAAATCAGGTATCATAAAACTACCAAAAGTATTAGCAGAAAAGATTCTAGGTGTAGGGTTAGAAGCAAGAGCAGGGACGTCGTATAATCACACAAGATCGGATAAAGAAACGAGAGATAAAGTTATGGATTTTATCCAATCAGAAAATGCAACAGAAACCATAGATCAAGCCATTCGGGCCTCTAAAGAGATCCACTTCAATCAAGGAAGTGATAAACAAAATAGATATTCACAAGAGTTAGGGGCAAATTTATCCAAGATGAAGCACCAAGAAAAGCAATTTCAAACAGCAACCCAGAAGTTTCACAGCGTGCAAAACTCAGATGAATTTAGTGAGGGTAATAGCGCTAACGTTGAACATAATTTGAATCAAAGTTTTGTCGAATGGGCAAAGGGGCGATTGGGTAAAGATGGAATTGAACTTGGGATCCAAGGCGTGGATAAAATCTTGAAAAATCCTGATGAAGCCGAGCGTTTCGCTACGAGCTTTTTGGATGAACGTATACAGGGCCTTCGGGAGAAATTTAATGTTGCGGATGAATACACCATTCAGGAACGATACCAAAAATCAATAGATAATATAGCTAACAAGCCAAAGGCTGAAGAACATGACGTTAATAACAAGAAACAAGTATTGAGCCAAGCTCAAAAACGAGGCCTTAATGTTTCCCATGAAATGCCATTTAATGACGCTCCTAAAATGACGTTTGAAAATATGAACACACAAAATGAAGCTCTGATGAAAAATCAAAAGGAGCATATACAATTAAGTGGGGCAGATATTACAAGAAATGTTCAAAATAAAGTTAAATTTGATACTAAAAATGACAAAGAAAAAGTATAAGTTATTTTTATTTTCTCTATAAATTGATCAGTTTTCTCTGAATAACAGATTAACTTTGTAATTTGCGATATAGTTAAAAATTTGTATATATCAGCGTTTTTCATTTTTAACCCAATTGGAAATATGAAGAAAGTTTTTTGGAAAAAGTTAAACATTGATATTTCCAAGATGATAATTTTAGGGCAATATATGTTTCCAAGAATGAATGTAAGCTTGACAGCTTAACTCAATATAACCTAAAGGAATGGGACTTTATATGTCTCGACTTAACAGTCTACAGCAATATTATCTACAATCTTTTTACCACCCACATTTGCTAATGAACCCTGAAAAAACAAGGATAGTACTGCACAAGACTCATACCGTCTTAGCCTAATATTTAACCAATGGAGTTGGGGAAACCCAGGTTGTCTCATGATAGATTATTACCCAATACTTGCAGAAAAGAGCCTTAAAGATAAATTGTTAAATTATGAAATACAGTTTTTCGAATCTGAGATCAGACAAACTGAAGCTCGAATTTTGTCTATATCCTCACAGCCAAAGAATCCTACATTTAAGCGTTTACATTCTGAACAATTTTGGCAGGCATTAGAATCCGATTTAAATCATAAAGATAGCGTTTTGGAGATCAAGAGCATTTGGCATAAAGTGCAGCCTTTTGCCCATCTAAATACCAAAGAATTACTGTCGCTACTATATGATGACGTTATTTCTCTTGAAAGATACTATCAACTTGCATTAAAGGCTTACGATAATGAAAAGGGGGTGATGAATACGAATGATGCGTGGCCTTGGAATTGGATTTATCCGTCATATGAACAAAAAATATCAAGAATAAAAGAGAGTCAAGAGCGTTTGGTGCGTTTAAAAAGCGTTATCCATACGGGTTTATTCTGGCGCTGTCAGGTTCATTCGCTCTTGAATACCACCAGAGAAACTGATGACATTGTTGCGGCACTATCAATTAAGCTAAATAATTTATCTATTTTAAAAGAGCCTCTTCAGGTCAATATCTCATATTCAACAACCCTTACTGATGATAGAAGGGTGGCAATCTATGACCATTTAGAGGCTTCATGGCCTAATAAAGACGAACTGCATAACAAAGTTATAGCTCCAATCCCTAAACAAGGGCATATAGCTTTCAAATCAGCGCAAGAAGTACAACAAGAACTCAAGGATATGAGGAAGTTTAATAAACGAACATATCAAACCTTAAATCCTCAATCTAATATTACCTCTACTATATCTTCATACGTCTCTTCGTTTACGCCTGATATTGTAAAAAAATCATTAAAATATGGCCTTGATGGGCTAAAAGACTTTTTAACCTATATCGGCTTTTTAGACGTTTTGTCGAACTTCTGGGGCTTGCGATATATAGCCTACTTTATCCTCAGCTTTTTTTGCTATAACTATCTGCTATTAGCAATTAAACCGATGGTGTCAGTTGCTTTAGGTGTGACAGGTTTTGCCATTCTAGATACTATTTTATTCTATGGTATCGCTCTAGCACCAACATGGGTCTTAAGCTATGTTTTCTTTGCATCAGTAAAGCAATTTTTATTTAATGTGTTTTCTCGAAGAAAAAAAACAGATATTTACCATTCTTTAGAAGCTTTATTGTCCTCGCAAGAAGCAATTTCTAATCAACTAAGCCAAGTTATTATCGACTTATCTAGATATGAAATTGATACACTCTCTGATAAAGTTCAATTTTTCACCACTAAGTTTAATCAATTAAAGATAAATTTAAGCAGATTTAACACAATAGAGCGAATTTTATGTAAAGGTGATATCAATCTACAAATAAAATCAGTAAGAGATAAAATCGTTTCTCAAGAAACATTACTGAAAACCCGGTTAGGGCAACTGGCGACACATATTGCGCAACGTATTGGCGAAGATATTGAATTACTTGAAAAGTCGCCCACCACGGAACAATTAAGTAGCATCATACCGCACGAACAAGTTAACAAACTTAGAACATTTGTGATGATATATGGTGATGAAGCCTCTTTAAAACTTTTCAACGAAAATGCGAGCCCTATTCATAAATGGGTCAGCAAGTTCGACAAATTTACTTACCCACAACAAACCATAGAAAATTCATTAAATCAGCCTTGGGGCGGACATGTTGTTAGAGAAGATTATTTGAAGGGCTGGGAAACGATTTTAAAAGGCTACCTCCCCAAAGGTTCACAGCGCGATGCCGCCTTAAATATTAATAATTTACTACTAGGCAAAATCACTGCCACTCCCGAATTTATGCAAGAATGGATCAATCAATTAGCATTGGGTGATGAGTCAGCGATTGCTTTACATAAGATTCAAGCTCATCTATTTAAAACGCTCAGATCAGAAATTTTGCAAAATGCAAAACTAGTTGATGAGTCACATCAAGAGCTTATAAATGACTGGCATAAATCCCAACAATCTGAAGTTGCTCAAGCAAAAACAATTGTTAGGAATACCCTAAAAACGCGACATAGGAAGATTGTTGCCGAAGAAACTGACAAATTGTCAGATGAACAACTTGGCAGGATATACCAGCTCTTTGATGCAGAAAATATTCATGAGAATGCTTCTAATCAAACTATGGAGCAAAATCCAGAACAGCTTGCCAGGCAGTATTTTCAATTTTATCAAGGCGAAACAAGTCGGGCTATCCGATTATTAAGATTTATACCCACTCATGAGACTGAAAATTTAATTGTAGATGTTGCTCGTAAACGGCTTTCTTGGCTTTTATCAAATCTAGGCAAGGGGGTCGATTCTAAAAAGCCCTTTGATGATACAGACACAGAGCTATTTCTAGATTTCCAAGTTATGTGCGCAGCTGATGGTTTTGACTTCAATACACATATTTTAACGTCAAAGGAATTTAATGCCCCCTGGGATCCAAATATGGAATCCTTTCTTGAAGCATGCGCTCTCAATAGTTTTGATTCAGGCAAGCTTTCAAAGACATATAAAGAAAACAATACCCAAATAAAACCTTTTATTATCTCAAAACAACGAAGCTCATGTGCACATATTGAGGAAACACAAGTAAACCCATCAAGTATATCAAAGAGTAGAAAAAGGAGAGGGGTTCGTGCCTAATATTAAAGCGCAATGTAAAACCATAAGAGATACATTCACTGAAGTGCTGGTTCATAATCCTTTAGCAGCAGTTCTTAGGCTTGGGAGTCTTTATCGTTCACTAGAAACGGCCAAAGATAAGGATAAAACTCTCTTGCAACAAACATTATCTGAGGTTAAATCTAAGCTTCAACCAGACCATGTTCAGAGGCTATGGGATGCTATTACAAAATTAGACCCTCACCGTTATAACGTCATGAGTAAAGCCAACAAAGAAACTCTCAATAGTCTCAAGCATCATGTTTTACAAGATTTTGAACTATTTAAACATCTTAACGTCACATCTATCATTGAAATAGGTCAAGATATAGAGTTTTATCGTGAAGCTCTAATAGCTATAATTCGAAAACATCTTGATGAAAATCATGAGCTAGATCCTTTTAATACAAACCCAATAAATTACTCCTTATTGAAAGAGGGTGGACCCGAGCAAAATTCACGCTATCTTGGAACCTTTGTTAAGGAATGCAGCTCATTACCTATTGAAAATCTTGTTCTGCTTGGCTCAAGTCCTGAACTTGCTAACTTTATTTTGTTAGATTTAAATGATGTAGCAACACATCTTGATCTTAGTAAGCGATTTAGTGAGCTACATCCTTCACTTCGAAAAGAAGT
This sequence comes from Uncultured Candidatus Berkiella sp., assembly GCA_964496435.1. Lineage (GTDB taxonomy): Bacteria > Pseudomonadota > Gammaproteobacteria > Berkiellales > Berkiellaceae > Berkiella. Next base: position 22,947 of record CAZBZP010000019.1, on the reverse strand, counting down.
TGCGAATGTAATACAAAACCAAATTAATACGCTGCCATTGTCACCGCAAGAAGCAACTTTTTGTCAGGTTGAGCTCCCTAAGCTGCAAGGGCAATTCCCTGAATTTCAGGCTGTAACCACTGATACTAGAGTTAGGAGAAATAACCAAGTTGTTCCTCAAAATTCAGGTAAGAAGTTGCTAAGACAGATCAGTGAGGGGGCATTTGGCGGGACAGTTTTATCTTATGTTTTACCAGCAGCTCTTGCGCCGGCTGGATTTGTGTTTACTGTACCAGCCATTTTGGTGACTGTTCCCTTGGGCATTGGTTATAGCCTCAGTTTGAATCATCTGTTAAATGCCTCTAAAAAATCCGTCACTTCTCTTGTTACAGAAAGCATAAGTCCAACAGCGCCAAGGCCTACATAGGTATTTAAACTGTTTCCATTTGAGATAGCTAATATCTACACATAAAAAGGTATGTATGTAAGATTTGTAACAATTTCTTCTAGATTTGAATTTAAAGGTATTTTAAATGCTAGCTTTAAAAGTATATGGTAAAGTAGGCACAAATTTATATTTTCTGAAAAAGGTAAGCACTATGATTGATTCAGTCATCCCAAAAAATCCTTCTGAGCTCGACTTGAGCGACTTAGATAAAAAAAGACTTCTTGCACTTGAAGAATATGATCTATCAGAGATTACAAATAATTTTACTGATGACAGCCATCAAGAAGGTAGAATCTTTGCAAAAGAACAAATTTATCCTATCAAATTGCATTTTGGTAAAGCTGACTTGGAAATAGCAAAAATGCTTGAGCTCGAATTTAAACGGTTTGTAGCGCTTACAATTATTTTTCCTAAAGAAACACAGGCACCTTCAGGGCCAGTAGATATGTATTGGCACTTCTTTATTTTACATACAGCAAAATATAGAGAATTTTGCCAAGCAATTTGGTACGGCAATGAACCTAATGTTTTATGATATGTTGAAGATGTGGTCTTAAAATTATGCATTCGCCTGCGCTGCAATTATTACGCAATAACAAAAACTACAGATATTATTCAATCGGACACGCTTTATCCCAGATAGGATCGTGGATGCAACAAGCGGCATTGAATTGGATAATTGCTTCATCGCTTGTATCTCTTTCGAAAGTTTCAATGGTATACGCTCTTAGTTATCTTCCTGTCTTTCTGTTTTCGTTATTAGGTGGTTATTTAGCAGATTCATATTCAAAAAGAAAAATTTTAATTACCACACAGTTTTTACATATTTTATTATCGGTAGGATATGCATTTTTTGTACTGACGGATTCATTATCTGTTCTTAGTATGTTCGTAATGAGTTTTATGGCCGGCGTTCTTTTGGCTATTGATATGCCTACTCACCAAGCATTTTTGCCTAGCTTGGTTAAAAAGAATGATTACTTCCAAGCAACGTCAATTAACTTATCAATTTTTCATAGTTCTAGATTAATTGGTTCAGCTATAGCTGGATTTTTAATGATTTATATGCCAATTAGTTTAATATTTATCATTAATGCATTAAGTTTTCTGGTGCTTATTATTTACTTAATGCTTATGTCTCCAAGCAATGAAAAAGTAACTTTAAAATCATCAGAAGATTTCAATTATATTGAAGTGATATCCTATATTAAACGTACAAAATTAATAAAAGTTATATTTGGCTTAAACTTTTTATCTTCATTCTTCGTATTGCCATTTTTAATAGTATTTATTGCTGCGTGTGTAAATCGCTATACCAATACCTATTCATCTGCAGTTGGATTTGCCATGTCTATTTCAGCTATAGGGGCTTTTATTGGTTCAATTTGTATTGCAAAAATTAGCGAAAATTTTCGCGGTAAAATATTAATTCTAGGCAGCATGCTATGTTCGATGTTGTTATTGGTTTGTGGTTACAGTCCTAACTATCAAGTATTCACATTAACAATTTTTGGAGTTTCATTCTGTATTTCGCTCGTTCAAGGAGTTGCAACAGCGATACTTCAAAATGTTACAGAAAATAAGTTTAAAGGCCGCATTTTTGGTATAAATACGTTGATATTTACAGCTGCTGTGCCGCTTTCATCCATTGCTTTCGGATATATTTCTGATTATTATGGAATATCAGCTATATTTATACTGTGTTCTATAGTATTTTTCACAAGCACATTCTTGTGGTTATATAATGCAGGTTTTTGGAATTATGATTGCCTCGAAAGCAATTCAGTTATGCAAATAATAGGAGAAGAATATGAAAAATCTTGATCATTATCCTGCCAGGGGAGAGCTTAGGTCTGATTTACAAAATGTTTACGATCAAACAAAATTACGCTATGAAAAAGTTTATGGTTCTATAGATGAAACACTTTGGCCAAGTGGAAATTCCACATGTGGCAACTATTCAGCCTTTAAACCATGTGTAGAAGACGAGTAAATATTGAAGAGGCTTCTTACCGAAGCCATCTTTCTGGGGCCCTAAAATGCGCGCAATAGAAGAATCTTTGTTAGTCGCCGATAGAAGCTTGATATCTAGAAGCCCTAGAATTGGTGAGGGGGACAAATTATTGGCGTATTTTCGTCAATTGTTCCATGAATCTTCAGAATTCATGGATATGCCAAAAGATCATTATGATAGCTGCCCCCCTGAGAGACAAGAGAAATTTATTGCTGCATTTGAGAATGATAAACTCTCATTTTCAATTTTCATTTATCACAATGACCATCCCGTAGGGCATATAATTATTGACAATATGGTTGCGAACGGAAATGGAGCATATTTAGTAATGGGGCTCCATAAAGAATGGCAAGATAAAGGTATTGGAAAATATCTTTTAAGAAGAGCAATCGAGCAATCTGAAAAGAATGGTCTTCAAGAATTAATTTTGAGAGTAAAAAAGCATAATCCAAAAGCAATTTCATTGTATGAAAAAGCAGGTTTTAAAATCATGGATGCATCACGTGAAGCATATCCTCTGCGAGAATCTGAGGTTATATTAATCAAATCACTTGAGATAAACCCGGTAAATATTTGCTCTGAGAGTTTAAGCAAATCACCTTCAAGATTTGGCTTAAGTTAAGGATAAATAAATGTAATTTCGTTAAAATAGTCTGCAAAAAGACATGTCTAAAAGTATTACTAAAACAATCACATTATCTCGGGTCAGAATTGAGGATGCGCCAAGTATCTTCAAGCTGGTTGATGAGAATCGTTCGTATCTAGGAAAATGGCTCCCTTGGGTTGATTCATGCCTAAATGTTAAGAACACTCGTGACTTCATTCTCAAGTGTTTAGATAGTGAATCCAGAAATGAATCGCTTACAGCTGTGATCCGATATTTTAATAAAATTGTTGGTTTAGTTTCATTTAGAAGCTTCGATTGGTATAAGGGAGAATCGATCATAGGGTACTGGGTCGATGAAATGTACCAAGGAAAAGGAATTATAACAGGTAGTTGTGCGCTCCTTATTCAATTTGGTTTTGAAATATTAAAACTAGAAAGTATAAAGATACGTTGTTTAGAAGATAACAAAAAGAGTCAATTTATCCCTGAACGATTAGGTTTTGACTTTGAAAAAATTGCGTATGAAGAAGAAGTTATTTGTTCTGGAAGACGTGATATAGTAAACATGGTTTACTATATTCTGAGCTCAGAAAAATGGTCAAAAATTAATACTGGACTATTTCCTCAGGGAGAAATTTCTCCTGAGTTTTCAACTTTTTTCGAGTAAAAGCCCTGTCAAACATTAAGCTGCTGTTCCAAACTTGAATTCCCCCTTATAATTAATATATGTGTTGTTACAAAATTTAAGCAAATACTTTCAATATTACATTATAACTGACCGATTGTACTATGATACCTACGAATCTTTCATCTAAAAGACTAATTTTACGTCGCGCACGTGAAGTCGATGCTGATTTCTTTTCCATGACAAAAGTGACATAGAATCATCAAAATTTCTAACTCGTTTGCCTCATACTCATATTGAACAAACAAAGAAATTTTTAGATAAATGGTGTGATCTCTCCTGGGACGTAGAGGGTGACAATTTCTCTTGGGTCGTTTCTTTAGCTTCCAATGATGAGCCAATTGGGGTATTAATTACAAAGATTGAGGAACATCAGGCTGAAGTTCATTTTGGTATACGCAGAGAATTTTGGCATAAAGGGTATGCTTCTGAATTACTTAAGGTGGGTATTGATTGGTTGTTATCCCAAGGCTCATTGCAAAAAATTTGGATGGTTTGCGATTTGGAGAACATTGGCTCTTTTAAAGTATTAGAAAAATCTGGCTTTGTGCGCGAAAATATTTTAAAGAATTGGTTAACCTTGCCCGCATTTGGCGGTTCAACAAGGGATTGTTACTTATATTCCTGCACCAAAAGAGATATCCAGATTAGGTCTAATAAAGGCTGAAGTCGATTTCAAAGTCGCCACGTTTACTTTTAATAATCGCTCATTAACCTTCCCCAAAATTAACTTTTCCAGAAATATATGGATATTCAATAATGGAGCATTTTACTTTTCCAATAGTTGTGCTAAATTTGATTTTGTAACACAACTCAAAAGGAATTTATATGACAACTTCAAAAAAGGCTGCTCCTAAGACAAAGAAAGCTACAAAGGCAAAAGCAAAGGCTCCCAAAGTATCAAAAAAACCTGCTACAAAAAAACGAAAAGTTTCGACTAAGGTAAAAGCTGCTAAAGTTGAACTTCCCAAAAAAACCAAACGTAAAGCAAGCAAACCGAAAACTAAAAAAGCGGTAAAGGCAGCACCTAAACAAGCCGTTAGAAAAAAACGAGTAGTTCGTAAGAAGAAAGTGGCTTAATAGTTATAAATAGCCCCATCATTAGCCACGCTTTTCGCGTGGCTAATAAAAAAAACACTAGTAATAGTGCATATACAGTAAGTCGGCTACCATTCTATTATATATATGCTTTAACCCTATCCCATTCGTTACCTCACTTCTGTTACTCTAATGCACTGATTTTTGTATAAATATTGCCATATGTGTAGGCACAACAGAATTGTTGCGACAGTGTCGCAACAATTTAAACAAGGCATGAAAAGGTATTTCCCGTGAATATACGCGTAACGGAACAATCATCTAAGAAGCTGTTTAATACTATTAGCATATTAATCAGCGAAGCCAAGTCTTCGGTTTCAACATTTGTAAATTCTGCTCTTGTAGTGCTTTACTGGCATATTGGAGCCCAAATTAACCAAGATTTAATTGGCCAAGAAGAACGAGCTGAATATGGCAAGCAGGTTATGGAAAGCCTCGCTGAAAGGCTTACAGAAGCATTTGGGAAAGGGTTCACCCGAGATAATCTCTCAAGAATGGTTAACTTCAACAAGGTATTCCCCGAGTTTGAGATTATTGCGACACTGTCGCAACAATTGTCATGGTCACATTTTGTGGAGATACTGGTCTTAAAAGATCCCCTAAAAATGCAATTTTATTGCGAAATGTGCCGACTAGAACGGTGGAGTGTTCGTGCATTGCGAACCAAAATCCAAGGGATGCTTTATGAAAGAACAGCTCTTTCTAAAAATACTGAAACCTTTATCAAAGCAGAACTAACTAAACTTGGACAAGAATCAAAAGTAACTCCAACTCTAGTATTTAAAGACCCCTATTTGCTGAACTTTTTAGACTTACCACAAGATTATAGCGAAAGTAATTTAGAAAATGCGATCCTTGGAGAACTATCGGCCTTCATCGGAGAGCTAGGAAGCGATTTTTGCTTTGTAGAGCGTCAAAAAAGAATCACCATTGGTGGAGAAGATTTCTACCTAGATTTATTATTTTTCCACAGAGGCCTCAAAAGACTTATTTTGTTGGAGCTCAAACTTGATAAATTTTCAGCAGCTCATAAAGGCCAAGTGGAATTGTACTTAAGATGGTTAAACAAGCATGAACGCAAAGAAGGGGAAGAAGCACCTCTTGGAATAATATTGTGTGCTGAAAAAAACCAAGAACAAGTTGAGCTATTAGAGATGGGTCAAGGTGGAATCCATGTTGCCGAATATCTAACCCAGCTACCTCCGAAAGAAATATTACAGAAAAAACTGCACTTAGCTATCGCCTCTGCAAGAGAGAAATTAGCTCTTCAAGAAAATAAGCCTGCCTTAGAAGGTAATGAAGAGAAGGATGAAAATTAGTTTCGAATGGCTAAACTATTACAAATATTTGTAGCTTGTTTTTTAGTCTTCATAAATATAGCAAAAGCTGAACACCCAAAAAATTTTCAAGAATCGAAGAGAATAGCAAGAAGCATATGGGCCTCCAACCCAGAAACTGTATATTGCGGCTGTAAATATGACGAACAACTAAATGTGGACCATCAGAGTTGTGGTTATGAGCCAAGAGAGGTCAGAAGGGCAAATAGGGTTGAATGGGAGCATCTTGTTCCAGCCTCTTGGTTTGGAAAGCAAAGAGAATGTTGGCGTGAACCTATATGCGAAAAGAAAAACGGCAAGAAATATAAAGGCCGAAAATGCTGCGAAAAAATCGATTCTGAATTTCGCAAAATGCATACCGACCTTCACAATATTGTACCTGCTATAGGCGAAGTAAATCAGGCTAGAAATGATTATCGTTTTGGTGAATTTTACCCAGAAAGTAGGGAGAAAAAATATAATTTTCATGGATGTAAGATCATAATTGATACGAAATACCGAGTTGTTGAGCCACGTGATGAAGTCAAAGGAATGATAGCCCGAGCGCATCTATATCTGGCAAATACTTATCCATTCAAGCTAAGCGCCAACCAAGAAGAAATGTTCAAACGATGGAATAAGACTTATCCGCCTTCTGATTGGGAAATAATATGGAACATGAAAGTTAAAGAAGCTCAAGGTAATGATAATACATACATTAGTAAGTATGCAGAACGATGTAATTAAGGACTGTTAGCAACATGCTTGAAATTGATATTGATATTGCTATAAGTAAAGCAAAAGAAGATCTAAGCACATTAAAACTAACCTTAAATGCGATAAAAAATGACCCCTCGATACAAGAATGGATTAGTGTTTTATTTTTATATCAAGATTTAATTCAAAATTGTGAAAAATGCTTAGCTATCTTCGATAATAGCATCTCAAATGTTAATTATATCTCGAAGATCGTTCAAGGAATGATAGATACTTGCCTTGAAATTATGTTGAATTGCAAGGACGGTAATTACCGGCAAGACTGCATACCATATACGGAAATTCAAAGACAAAAAGTATTGGATTGCCTAATTAAATCTCATAAGAGAGAAGAGAAAATAAAAAAACTAATTAAAAGTAATCCAAATTCTACAAAAGACGAAGCTGGGACAAACAACTCAAAAGCCACAGCATTAAATCGTAGTTTTTCAGAGAAAGAGGCAGCACATTATATCAACATGAGTGTAGGTTTTTTGCGCAAATCTCGTTGCAAAGGGAATGCTGACAACATTTCTAGTCCACCATACCTCAAGATAGGAAAAACAATTCGATACTTGAAAAAAGATCTTGATACATGGCTGGAGGTCCTTAGCCAGAGGCAAACTTATTAGCATTATAAGTTTGTTTGAACACTAAATTAAGTGATCTTGAGTTAATATTTGAATCTTCAAAACTTCGAGAAGGGTTTTAGCGATTATGACCGCCTTTAGATATCTTTACGGACGAGTATATATTCTTGAGAACGAGGAGGCGAAACGTGTAAAAGTCGGAATGACTATAAATCGCGTTGAGGAGCGACTTGAGGAAGTAAATAACATGTGGTTAGGCATTAAAGCGACCTGCCAGATCTGCGGTGGACGTCGATTAGTAAATCACAAAGGATTTATACCCAATCATGTGGTTAGTGGCGTTCATTGCCATGGAAGCTATTCATTACCTTTTGAGAAAGATTCTTCTTTAGCAATTGCCTATCTCATAGAATTAAAAAGCAATCATGGTGCTCTCAAAGGAAGTAGTCAGAACTCAAATTCAAAGCGGATAACTGGGCTAAAAAAAAGAATTAGGCGGTTTCAAGCATTGGATAAACTCTTGGGCGAATGGAAGATCAATACAGTTTACCACACAAATAGTGCTGAAGACGTTGAATTGCGATCACATGAGATTCTTTCAGAATATCTTGATAAAGATGTCCCTTTTGGTGAAGTCTTCATCTGTTCCGTCGCAGAAGCCATAAATGCAGTTGAATTAGTTCTTGTTCAATTAGATCTGTTACCGTCTGCTAAGAAAGAAGTATTGAGAACCTAGTCATATCCTGTAAATGCAAACAATAGACTCCCGTCAAGTTAAACGATTAAAAATACATATTGAACTACGTTCATCGGTTTGCCAACAGGATGTTAGTTTGCTATCTACTGTCGGATAATGATTTGTATCTATTTTTCAAATTAACTTATTATACTCATCTTAGTACCACAAGATGGTATATAGATTCAAAGGGAAGGTATACCGTGGTATCGGAAAAGTTTAATAAAGCCAAATTTTGGAAATGTGCATTGCAAGTTAATCCTGCAAGTTATATTAAATATAGAGGTAAACAAGAAACGACGGATGAAGAAGAATACAATAGCCAATTGTTGCAGACCTGTCTTGATGAAGGCATAAAGATAGTTGGGATTGCAGATCATGCTAGTGTAGACTCAATTGATGAAATACGTAAGAAGTTTATATCTGAGGGAATAATTGTTTTTCCAGGCTTTGAAATTACTTCTAGTGAAAAAGTACACTTTGTATGCCTCTTCCCTGAAGACACACCAAAATCCAAGCTTCATGAATATCTTGGGCGATTACAAATTAATACAGATGCCAAAATTGAACCTTCAAAATTAAGCGCAGAACAAATTTTGAGTACCATCGATGAAATTGACGGATTTATTTTTGCAGCACATTGCACTGAGGATAATGGTGTACTAAAGAGTAAACTACAACATGTTTGGAAAAATCCTCTTTTATTAGCTGCTCAAATACCAACTACATTAACAGCAATAAAAGAAGCCGGTGATCAAGCTAATTATGAAATTTTAACTAATAAAACCCCTGCATATAAAAGAGAAAAGCCTTTAGCTATAATTAATGCTACTGACGTCCATGAACCGAGCGTATTAAAAAAGGAAAATGCCTCTTGCTTGATAAAAATGACAAAACCCTGCTTTTCATCATTCAAACAAGCTTTTTATGACCCAGAGTCAAGAGTCCGTCTAAATTCAGATATATCCGAAGGATACTATTCAAGAATTGAAAAAATTAGAGTAATTGGCGGATACCTCAATAATTTAGAGATTGACTTTTCTGACCACCTAAATGCCATTATAGGTGGTAAGGGCACAGGTAAATCCACTTTAATTGAATTTATAAGGTACGCACTAAATCTTAATCCGATTGGTAAAAGCGCACAAAAACAACATAAACAGATAATAGACGAAAACCTTGGAAAAGAGCGCGCTTTTGTAGAATTAATAGTTAAATCTGCAAACAAGCAAGGTAATAAATATATTATTTCAAGAAGATATGGAGAAGAATCGCCAACCGTAAAAACCATTGACGGTACAATATCTTCGTTCTCCCCACATGATATTCTTCCAGAAATTGAAATTTTTGGACAAAGCGAAATACATGAAATAGCAAAAGATAAAGCATTGCAACTCAATGTGTTAGAGCGATTTTTAAACACTGAAAAAATTAACGAAGAATCTGAGATCTCACCAATTTATTCTAAGCTGGGGGAAAATCAAAAACAAATCTCAAGTTATATTGATCAAATATCATTTCTTGAGTGCGAAATCCAGAAGCTTACTAAATACGAAGAAGAGGCTCAACAATATAGCTCCCTTGGTCTAGATGCAAAATTAAAAAATGTCTCTCTCATAGAAGCTGAAAAATTCCTCTTGAAACATGCTGATTCAAAGATAACATTAATAGACCAACAGCTTGTGCAATTTGAAGATTCTCTACCAGCAATTGATGAATTTGATGATAATAATCTCCTAAATTTACCTGACAAGGATGATCTTGGGGAAATTAAATCCATACTAGGCAAATTAAAAGATGACATTTCAGGTAATATAAGAACAATTAAGAAACTAATTAAAGATGCAATAATTGAATATGATAAGAAAAAATTATCTATAGAATCAAATATTAACTCTTATCAGGAAGAGCTTGAGCGAGAATTCAAAAAAATACCTGCAAATGAAGGGAAATCAGGAAAAGAAATCGGAGAGAATTATCAACAGTTACTTCGCAATATTGAAGCCTTAAAACCAAAGAGAACTGAGCTGGAAAAAACTAAATCAAATCATGAAAAAGCCAAATTAGAAAGAAAAGAATATCTTTCTTCAATTTCCGAAAAGCAAGCTGCTCGTAATAATCTAATTTCACAAGGTGTTAAAAGAATTAACAGAAGGTTAGATGGAAAGCTGAAGTTAATATTTAAACCTGAAAGCAATAGGGATTCCCTAATTGAATTCATGAGCAATTTTAATTTACCTAACATCGGATCTGGAAGGTTATCATGGATAAAGGATGCCGAGCCCTTTTCTACAATAGCATTAGCAGAAAAGTTGAGACAGGGTAAAGATGCAATTAAAAATGCTAACTGGGGTTGCACAGATGCAGTTGCTGAAGGTCTATCCAAGCTTTCAGCAGAACAAATAATGAAAATTGAGGAATTTATAATTGAAGATTCTATTCAAATTGAACTTAATGTTTCTACTCAGCAAACGCCTATCTTTAAACTAATCGATCATATTTCACCGGGCCAACAATGCACGGCTATTTTATTGATGTTATTACTTGATAATAAAGACCCTTTGATAATGGATCAACCAGAAGACAACCTCGATAATGCATTTATAGCTGATAAGATTGTTTCTGAGCTCAGACGTGTAAAACTCTATAGACAATTCGTTTTTGCAACTCACAATGCAAATATTCCCGTCTTCGGAGATGCTGAATGGATTGGCGCATTTTCTGCATCTGATGAAAATGCTGAGATGGGCAGCGACAATCAAGGTTCTATTGATTTACCAAATATACAAAAATTAGCTGCAGACTTACTTGAGGGTGGAAAATTTGCTTTTGCAAGCCGCAAAGAAAAATATGGTTTCGAATAGTATTTAGTGCTCCACGAACGTTTGATGTGTGCTCTCAGACTTGTAATAATTTTTTTCATTGCTTCTGACGCCAATATTTTAACCTTGCCTCAGGGTTTTCATATATTTCTTTACATTCAAGCAAATATTTATTCATTATGATAGAAATATTTGAGTAATCTGAATTAATATCCTTTTGCATATCTTTCAAAGACAGCTCGTATCTGGCAAGCGTTACTTCTTTGCTAGTTAGAGTTATCGCTAAACTAAACATATCTTCTGCAATCTTCGCATACCGCTTGGACAAGTCATTACTAGATTTTTGGATTTCTTCCTTTTGCTTGATGGCATCCGAAGAAATTGAGTAGAAGGCAGCACACACCGTAAGTTCATTTGCAAAATTATTAGAAGCTTCTTTAGACTCATAGGCGAATGCTGGAAGACATTCGAAGCAGGTTAATATCAGTATTATTAATGATTTTAAGCAAATACTGTACATACGTACTATCTTATTTTCAAATTATATTAATAAATGACCTGATATGAATGAATTTGGTTCATTTTTTAATACTTGACCTGTACCTTTTCATATATTTAATTCATAAATAAATGATCTGTACGTCTATATTTAGTATTAATAATACGCTCAAAAAAGAGGGGGCTCGTATTAAAACAAATACTCTTTCTATTTTTATCTTACTCGCAACTATGTGGACAAGATGCGCTTATTCTATTGAGCAATCAGTTGAACAGAACATTTCCCCTATCAAGCCACATTATAATTTAGATCAAATACTTGACGAGTCAATGAGAAAGCAATTAAATGAAGAAGCCGAAAATTATAAACAAAAAGATGAAATGGACACCTTTGCGGTATCAATAATTCTTATGCTTTCTCAATTAGAATATTTCAATTATGTCCCCTCAGAGGCAGAACTTATAGATGCAATAAAAATGTACCAAGCTGATCTTAAAGAACCTCCGACTGGATTATTAACAAAATCTCAGATAGATCAACTCTTTAAAAGATCTAATAAAATCGAATTAGATAAAATTTTAATTAACGATCATAATTCTATAGTTGAAGATCAGGGAAACATTGTATTTGTATCGGGAACATTGAAAATTTTAGATGAGCATGAATATATATGGAATCCATTAAACATTACAAACATTGAATGTTTAAAACCATATAAATTGTGCATTATGAATCAAGTATCTATTTCAGACATTTTTTCTACATTAATGCATTCGTATTCAATGACCTCAGTTCGTACGATTTTTAAAATCACTAATTGGGGAGAAAATGAAATAAATGCTGTTAGTGACGAGAGCTTATGTAGAATTGAAGAGTTAAAGATTAATACTAATGACGGGACTGCTAATATAATTACATCTAATAAAAATATTGAATTAAAAAGTTGTCAAGATATTGGGAAACTTGTGAAACCACAAATTTCTCAATTGGTACCTGGGTTAAAAGAATCTCAAGACTATTGGGATAGAAAAAGAAAGGAGAACTCAAATTATTACAGTTCTAAATATAAAAATAATTTAAAAAATTTATTGCAGAAATAGTTTGCCCGTAACCTACCGGTGAGCATGTCTAGATCCCCACTAAGGCCCTGATTTATTGTTGCTCCATAATTTATTTGAATGGAGATAACATGCCAACCACTACCCTTGAAACTGTACGCGTTGAACTAGATCGTTGGCGAGGAACTAGGGAAAAGTCTGGTCGTATACCCAATCGTATTTGGTTACAAGCAGTTGGGCTTTTAGATAAACATTCCATGTCTGAGATTTGTCGTGTTCTTCGCCTAAGCCATACTCAGCTCAAGAATAAGAGCAAACAACATGATCCCTTTACGATTAAAAGCGATACACCATTCTATGAGGTCGCTATGCCCTCAATCAAACATCAGCAAACGGATATTAGGCTAGGTGCATCTATTGAGATCAAAAGACCCGATGGTACGCTCGTTATTTTTAAACACCTCAGTGATCCTGTCATCATGAGCCTGATTTCATCTTTTGTAAGGAGTATTTGATGCTTCAATTAACAGCTGGACAACGAATTCTTCTAGCTTTGGAGCCTGCTGATTTCAGGAAAGGTATCGATTCTCTTGCAGCAATCTGCAAAGCAAAGCTTGATGAGGATCCCTTTTCTGGCACTGTGTTTGCGTTCACAAATCGTAAACGGACTGCTGTTAAAGTTTTAGTTTTTGATGGCAATGGGTTTTGGCTCATTATGAAGCGTTTTAGTAAAGGCAGACTCAGCTGGTGGCCAGCCGATAAGGGCGAAACACTTAAAGTACGCGCTGAAGCGCTTCAAATATTACTAATTCAAGGTGATCCAAGATTTATGAATGCACCAACACCATGGCGCTACGTTAATCAAGATCATGTTCATCAAGCTGTAGCACAAGCGACTGCTTGAGGTGATATTTGGTTACCATAAGTCCATGGTAACCAATTAGAGGGCTCTTTAAAAATTTGGCTTTTATTAGCTTGCAAAGCGATGAGGTAATCAACGGGGTTGACTTCATTCGCTTGGCAAGTTTGGATGATGGATACCATCATGCTTCCTATAAAAGCGCCATGTTCTGTTTTATAGAACATGGCACTCTTCCTTATCCGGATAGGAATTTTTAATGATGCTTCTAATATATTGTTATCTAGTGGCGCTCCTTCAGTTTTAAGGAATTGGGTTAACGGACCCCAGTGCTTTAACATATATTGTATGGCCTTACCCAGAGAATTGTTTTCTTCCACGAGATTGTCTTCAATTTGCTTTTTAAGCCAGCTCTTGAGCCTGTTCATCACAGGCCCACTATAAGTTTGATGATATGTTAAACGTTCTACATCGTACATTTTACTATCCTTGGTATAGGCATCATGACGATAGACAATCGCTAACTGTTCAATTACATGCGAACACTGTTCAGGGAAAAATGGCTCAATTTCCACAAATTTTCTCCTTGCATGTGCAATGCAGTTCATTAAGATCACATCATGTTCTTTGGGCACGTTTCGGCTAAGCGCATCACACATGTAGTTGATTGGTGATAGATGCTTATGACGCAGATTAAGCAATCTTGTCATATTCTCACCTGCGTGCTTTGTGCTACTGTAGTTTAGGTGAATGATGTGGTCTTGATAATATGAGAGGATGCCTGTAGTAAAGGTGCCTTTTCTTGTTTTGGGGTTTTTAATAGATTTGTTTGCACTAATATTATCTAAAATCCTAACATTTGTATCATCAGCATGAACAAGGCGCCCTTGAGCAGCTAAATATTCAAGTGTGTAGAAAATTGGGTAGATATCATTGGCAACTTGTTCAATCAAGTCCCATTGGGTCGAATCGGGTAATGGAATACCAAGTAATTTTTGATAGGCTTCGATGCGATATAAAGGCATGCCCATAAAGTATTTCATTAAACAAAGCTGTGCTTTAAAGGCATAATCATATTTATCTTCACTGAGTGGTGGTGGCAGTTTTGCCGATAAATAATGACCACACAGGCTACATCTAAGCTTTTCTATCATATAATGCGTTGCTTTAGCAAAGCCTTGACCTGAGATCTTGATAACTGTTCCTGGAGCGACATTCCAAAGTCTTCCCCCGCACGCTGTAGGGCAAAGATCGCCTGCTTGAAATTGTAAGTGCTTGATGGTCACATTTTCGTTATTGAGATATTGGTGATGACTTAACTTGCCGTTATTGGTTCTGTTCGATGCTTTATCCTGGCCTGCATTGATGCCACCATTTTCTTCACTAGAAGAAACAGCGTTACTTTTCGTTTTGGCAGTATTTATATTGTATTTTTTAGTTTTGAATTTGCTTTTGCTCTGAGGATCACCAAAGATAATCATCTTCAAGCGATTGATGCTGATTTTTCTTTCGAGTAATTGCTGCTGTAACCAACCATTAAAATCGATGAGCCCCTTAAGCAATGCTTTGTCTTCATTATTAAGATTTGAATCATTAATACTAGACTTTAAAGCTTGTACTTGATCATAGGTTAGATCAACTTTTTGGGGATTCATATAAAACACCTCACACAGCGGATGCAAATGATAAGGCAGTCTTAAGTTCGTTTGTAGGATCTAATCGCTATTCTTTTCGTGATCCAATTGCCATTGCGGTGTAGATGCAACGCTTTAGGTCAGATGGGTGAATATGCTCGTTCTTATCGGAGGGTTACAAAAATGTATATAAAACAGATACATTATATAATCAGAGAGCCAACATTGTGCTCACCTGTGAACAGTAAGCGACATTCATCGGCTTATCTGTTATGACTGTCATAATATAGTATGATTTAATATAAGCCATATATTATATTTAGCCATTTTTAAAATAATATACTTATCGATCTGGTTATCCCATGAAACAATTTCGAGCCAATTTAGAAAAAATCACCCATAGATCCAAAGCCAGTTCAACTGTTGCCATTATTCGTGGAAATAGTCCTTTTGAAACGTCATCTAAGCAAGCAACTGATGATAGCCAGTTTTTCATAGGCTCTGTCACTAAGCACATGACTGCCTATATGATGCTTGCCACTTTGAAGGATAAATATCCCGGAGTGGCACTAAAAGAAATATTAATCAAAAAGCTCAACATTTTGTTTCCTGAATCTCCCATGCTCATAGCACTTAATAAGCCCTGGGTGTCTGAAATCAGCCTGCTTGATTTGCTGACGCATCAATCGGGTTTGTCAGATTATATTTCTGATTATCAAGGTGGCCTTGCAGTAGCAGGCTTTGATAGGGCTGTAGATTCTGTAAAATTGCTGCAATCAATATCATTTAACCAAGAAAAGATCTATTTATATTCTAATAGTAATTATCTACTTGTTGGAAGGTTACTTGAGGAATTACATCAAGACACATTTGATAACATTTTTGAAAAATTGATAACAAAGCCAGCAGGCTTGCGATTTACTTTTGCACCTGTTAGCGGTAATTATTTAGCTTTAAAAGAATTATCTTGTTTTGCTCATCTAGCGCAAAACTCTGGGCTGCATTTAGGTGATAGAAAATATTTATTCATTGATATGGTAAACGCTATTGGTGCAGGGAATGTTGTTTCTACAGCACATGATCTTGCTAAATGGGGAGGCTTCCTTAGCGCTAATGCAGCTAAAGAAATTACAGAACTTATGTTTCAAAATCATGGCCTGGATGAAGATGGAGATATTATTAATCTAGGGCTTGGTACCTCACAAACGGATCATCTGGGAGAATTAATTGCTTGGCGAGGTGGCCAGGATAGTTATAGCAGCTTCTTTGGATATGCGCCTTTAAGCAATACCTTTATCATCGTGTTAAGCAATGACACATCAGATCAAGACAAAGATAACGATTTTAATCAGCTAATGCAAACCATCATTTCTTGGTTAGCACAACCTGAAGAAGAATTGTCGTTGCTCAATATCCATCAAGTACAATTGACTTGGGCTTGGAGCAAAAAGCTTATTGAACAACAAGAGTCTTTGATATTTGCAGCGAACTATAATCAAGATCACCCGGGTGCGCAGGAGCAAGGTTATGGGCCGTTTGCAATTGTTCCATATAAATAGAGGAAAAACCGGGCAGGCATCCACCTACGCTAAGAGCTGTTGTAGGATAGGGGTGAAACAAGGCTTCAGTTAATTAAATTAGGGGTATGACTCTGATATATCGGGGCTATTATCCGACGCAGCTCCGCTGCTTGAACACTAAAATTTAATAATGCATCAAGATATATCATCAAGCTGTTCGACAACAGTATCGATATTTGGGTCCTGAGCTCGACAAAGCTAAACAGCCGATGTATGCCGCAGTCGCCTTTGGCAAAGAAGGTAAGATGACAGATCTTGAAAAAGAATTTATTAAGGAAATGGCGGCTAACCAAGTCACTCGTGCCATGCTACACACCACTATTGCCGTCACCATGTTTAATGCAGGTATCAAAGATAATGTACTGCCACCTTCGGCCACCGCAGTGGTGAATTTTAGAACGATGCCTGGAGATACGCCTGAGGTGATTATCGACCATGTTAAAAAAGCGATTGATGATGATCGAATCACCGTTAGAGACATTTCAGCTTCGACACCTGCAACCAACGTGGCTAACCCAGGCTCAAAGAGTTATAAAACGCTTGAAAAAACCATTCGACAAATATGGGGTAACGACCTTGTTGTGGCTCCTTTCTTTGTAATCGGTGGCTCTGGTTTGCCCCCAGAGGGTTATATTGCATGACCATGGTTTGAGATCAGATGATTATAACTTAAAGCGTAGCCACAAGATGATTGCATAGAATACTAATTTGATGCATTTAGAAATTCAATTGTTAGCAGAATATTCGTTGTGAGCTTCTTTTAAAATTTACAAATGGATCAATTAAAGCTTTTATTTCCATTTGTTCTTGGGATGTCTTCCAAGCGCCACTATTAAAAAATCTCCATGATTCACTCCCTAATTCTCTCAACAATGAATCACTTTTATCGCCAAAAGCACTTTGTACTGCCATGATAAACGATTTTACTAATCCTAATTTACCGCTACCAACAGCTTGCTGAAAACCATTGTAACCAAAATGGTTTTTACTACGCAGCATTACTTGCCATGTTTTTTGATCTAAAGCTGATTCACTTAATTTGATTATCATTTGCGTATTTGAAACGGAACCAGATCGTAATGCATCTTGTAATAGCACGAAGCCTTTATTTGTTCCATTACTTAAAATTTGAGCAAATTTCTCTTTAGGTAGTTTAGATTGCATTTCCATTGAGAGCTTCGCGAATAAATTATTTGCAATATATTCAGCAAACAAAGGATCGCTTTGTTTCTCAAAAGGTAAATGTAACACATCATCTAAATGTGAAAATCCATTTATACTCAATTCAGCGAGGGCATCCACCTTACAATTAACCAGGTATTTATCAAGTTTTTCTAATATTTGAAGAAATGATGCTGCATTTTTGGATTTACAGGCTCTCATTACTAAACTATGAAGCTCTTGTGCATCTTTACTTCGCCATTTAACTTTTTTTGGAACATCAACAGGACTAGATTCAATAGAAAAAGAAGAGGGTAAAAATTCCGAAATTGCACGACGAAAAATTAACGAGGATGGTACTGGCTCTGTTGAGCTTGCAGGATCAATTGAAGCCGTTTCTGTAACCGGAACTTTCATAGCATCAATTGGCGGTTCTGTTAATAGTCTTCCCAATTGTGCATTTAAACTATCAAGATCGGAATGGCTACTATCTCTTTGTTGTATGCTTAGAAATTCAATGGAAGATTCATTGTTGCTAGTGCTCAAGGCAGGATTGAGAGGTTGGCCTAATCTATCAAGCTCAAGAATAATTTCATTTGAATTAAGATGATCTGCTGGAACTTTCTGAGCATACTTTCTAAATAGTTCTTGGTTTTGAAAACTTTGAAAGAAGCGAGCTAGAACATAATAAGTGTCAGCATGACCATCCGCCTGAGCCTTCGCTGCTATACTGTCTAACTCATCAAGAAGGGAATTTATATTCTCTTGACGATTCAATAAAGATTTTATCCGTTGCAAATAACTTAAAAACTCAACATAGCTCGACCAACGAGTCCCATTGATTACTTCTTTTAAGGATTTCCCACTCTGGTCGCTTCGAACGTTAAAATTTAATAAATCAAGCGGAGTTCCGGCTAATACTTTTTCAAAGCAAGCTGGATGGCCATTAGCAGCTAAAACAGCTAACCACCAAAGTAATGAAGTTCCTTTGAAGTCGCCGCTCGTTGCTTTGGCATTAATATCAATTTCAGTTATAGGTGTGTCATTAAAATAGGATTCAATAATATTGGCATATCCACACCAAGCCAAAAGAAATATAACGTTATGATTTTTATTTTGAATCTGATTTTCAATCAGTTGTTTTACTGGAATTTGCTGAAAGATTATATCCAGGCTCTTCCTGTTTCCATGTTTAGCCGCACATATAACCCACCAAAATGGCGTTATTCCTTCATTTACACCTTCTAAGCATGGGAGATTAAAATTTAATTGGTTGATTGGAACTTTTTCTAGTAATCTTTCTAAAAATTCAGGACGACCCGAAGCGGCTAATAAACATATCCACCAAAGGGTTGTTGCACCATGAAATTCACCGCGCTTACATATCAAATTAAATTGAACTTGATTAAGATTTAACCGTTCAAATAATATTTCTAAAGGTTTAATATTCCCACGTGCCGCCGCCCGCACAACGAGCTGAAATGCCGATATGCCTTTATAAGGGCCTTTTGTGCAAGTTGCATTAAAATCAAGCTCACCAATTGGCACTTTTGAAAGAATTTTTTCAAGTTGCGCTGATGAATCTTTTGTTGCGGCAGCGCATGCCCACCATAAAGGTGTAGTACCTTGGTTCGAGCCTTCTTCACATCGGCAATTAAAATCAACTTTTCTTAATAAATCATTTCTATCAAGCACTATATCTAGGTATTTTGTATTTCCATTATTAGCAGCTTGACAAATTTGGTGGAAAACCGTTAAACCTTTACATTCTCCTGAAGATATTTTTCTCATCAGATTTAATTTGTCGGAAGGAAGTTGCGTAAGAATCCTTGCTAATACTTGAGAATGTCCTCTATTTGCTGCCTCTGCAATTAAATGTAAAACGGACCAACCTTCATTTACACCAGTTTCGCAGGTTGCATCTAAATCCCACATTTCTAAAGGAACCATTGCCAATAGATGTTCTAAGTATTGAGCTTTGCCATCAATAGCGAGCATTGCTAACCACCAAAGCAAAGTTGTTCCATATCCATTTTTGCCAATATATTTTGAGTTAAAATCTAATTCATCAAATGATGCTGCAGAAAGAATTGTTTCAAATACCTTTAAATGTCCATTACAAGCTCCTCTTGCTAAATAGAACAGTGGGGTTATACCCCAACCATTTTTTACATTAAAATCTTTCCAGTGATATGCTTTAATTGCCATCAATTTTTCTAAAGCTTTTGGATGCCCAAAACATACAGCTCTTGTCAACCAATCTAAGATTGTAAGGTCTCTACAATCTCTTCCTTTTCCCATCACTCTTAGATTTAATTCAGAATGGGGTTTTTTGGCTATAACTTTGTCTAAACAATTTGGCCTACCATTGCCAGCAGCAACAGCCAACCAATATAATGCTGTTGTTCCCTCTGACTCTCCACCTTCGACAACTGAATTTAAATCTAATTGCAATAATACTTTATTAGGAATTTCTTCTAATATACCTTGTGGCTCGAGGGCTCTAGCTTCTGACTCTGCAATCAGATGAAATAGTGTTGCCCCTTTATTTGGCCCCTCTAATATTTTCTGGTTCAATAATTCTGGAGTCAATGTCATTCTTCTAAGGATAGTTTTTAAATATTCAGGTTTGCCTTGAGCAGCTACTTGAGCAAGCAAATGTAATGTACTTTCTCCGCTAAAGGGTTCGTCAATTTCTGCTGAAGTGAGCACTAATTGAGAAAATAACAAACTTAATAAATCAGTTGGATTTAATTGCGCAGATGGAGAATTAGCTGTTACCACTCGTCTAATAGGTCTCTGACACGAAACATTAATCTCCAGATCTTTAATAGGAACTTTATTCAATATTTTATCTAAATATTGCCGATGTCCTCTAGCCGCAGCTAATGCGGCCATCCAAAATACATCTGTTCCTTGAAATAGCCCCTCATTACACTTTGCTTTGAAATTTAAATTCTTTAGAGGGATTTCAGAAAAGACATGTTCAAGGCAACGAGTACGTCCATATGCAGAGGCATGCATGAGCAAATGTAAAACGGTGTAGCCTTGAAAAATCGAAGGGTATGAAGGACATTGGAAGTTAAAGTTTAATCTCTTAATATCAACATTATAAATAACCTTGTCAAGGTTATGTGAAAATCCACTTGAAGCGGCAAGAGCGAGAACACCTAGTACTGGTGCACCTTTGCATGAACCAACGCTTATTACATCATTAAAATCAAGCTCATTTAAATTCTCTTTGCTTAGAAATGTTAACAAATCATCAAGAGCAGCCTGATTAATTTCACCTTCATTAGAAAAAATTTGTGAACATTTTTGTAGTAATTCGAGCTGTTGAGGGGGTATTGTTCTCTGAGCCAGGCCCTTTTGTTTACTGCTAGGAGTTGAACGAGGACCAAGACTCATTAAAAATTACCTCAAGGAATAGGGGAGTATACAACAAAATTTTACAATTCATTAGTATTCTAACTAAAAATTAATTGTGGGTAAAGATAATAAAACTGTTATTCATCCTAGTTTCTCAACAGTAGGCGCTATATTGAGCCCAATAGTATATTGAAGGAAAGTTTTCCTGGAGTGCCCTCATAATAAGTAACAAAGCAGCCCCCTAGGGGGCTGCATATAGGACGCTTCTTCAATCTTCATTAGGTAACATAATAGTGATAACAGGTTCACCTTTGTCACCACCACAGATAACTGATTTTAGTGTGACTAAATTAGGTGATTTAGAGGTCCCATCACGTGAAATAACATGTAGCCCATAGTTGATGTAGGACTCACCCTTATTTCGCTTGCATGCTACATATAGCATCCACAATACATCCCACAACCTGCCTGACTGGTCTTGGATGGTTTGCTTATCATCATCCTCGTCAGTCCACTCTATGTACTGATCCCAAACAGCACGAGTAACAGCCACCGGGATTTTAAAACCCGATTGTTTTGCCATATCTGAAACGTCTACAAGCTCGCCGTCCTCAATTGCTTGAGCGCGAGTGTATGAGTAAATCATGTCACCGAATAAATCTGTTGTCGTATTCATCATTGATCTCCTTTTCTATCTATTTAGTTTAAGAGCGCAGCGGCCAGCGCCTGCGCTCCTGCCAGACTGGCGAAGTCTGGGGGTCCAAGTGTCAAATCAGGGGGAACCACCCAACCTGCACAAATAAGCAAAGCGAATGCGGAAGGCTGGGGGATGGGTTGACACGCGGTGGGGGCAACGCCCTAAGGCATTACATTCTTAAGGAAATATTAAAAGAATAGGCTTGAAGATTATTTTTCTGATAAAATTGAGACCCTTGCAGCTAGTGCTTTTGGCTCCTAATTTAATGGGATTATTTTCAATAAATCAAATTGAGGTAGATATGTCAGCGATAAATAATGAGAAATGGAGATGCTTTTTAATGCTGGAAAAAGATTTTATTACTATTCAGGAATACGTAGAATTTAACACAAATAATTACAAATCATACTCTATTAAATTTCGTTCCATTATTTCTCAAGCATGCTCAGAAATAGATATCATTTTTAAATTAATTTGCGGTTTCCCTTTAGACGAGAGAAAGGAATTAGATGATTATTTTGGTTATTTTCAAATGAATCATCAAGAATTTATAACAACTGAAATTTCTCTGCCATTTTACAATATAAATAATTTATCTCCCTGGCTGGATTGGAAAAAAGGTGTGCCACCATCTTTTTGGACAGCAAATAATAAGCTTAAACACCAAGGAACATTAGAGCAAGCTAATTTGAGAAACTCTTTGTTTTCATTAGCAGCCTTGTTTACTTTATTACTGGCATATTATTTGAAAACTAATGGAGAAAACTTTTCAAAAAATTGGATTATACAAGCCCCCAGCTTATTTTCTTATCCTGGATTTGGGAATCCAATCCTAACAGTATCAAATCCTAATAATTTTGTGATTCCTGGCTTTGCTCATACAGAGACAAAACAAGCAATTGCATAAATACAAAAATTACGCAGCGGCTGACTGCGTCATTTATTTGGTTTGCTCTAAAAATTTAAAATACTTTCTTGTTTAAATTATCTATCTATTTATTCATTAAAATTCAATATAATATAATATTGCATAGAATAC
>CAZBZP010000018.1:0-81048 GCA_964496435.1 Uncultured Candidatus Berkiella sp. | reverse complement strand
TTCATAGCAATAGCTCAGGAATTGATGTGCTTGGCGATTCTAGCCAAAATATTCGTTTTTCCGTATCTAAAAACTTCGATGATACACATATTGAAGTATTGAGATCGTCTTCGATGGTTGACCGAACACCTAAGCGCTTTAAATTTATAGACGAGAAGCATGGCTTTTCATCAGATGATATTTATGAATTTAGTGTTATGTTTGATAACAAGGATCATGAATGGAAATCGATAAAATTTATGCCTTTTGCTTCAGTCATTCATTGGGTTACAGCAGAGGAAATGAAAGCTTATCTTAAAAAATGGGATAAAACATTTGAAAATGCGGGCTGGCAGCATGTTGAGTGCATACAATATGATAAATCCAAACGTGGACATCTATTTAAACTCGAGTCACCCGGTGAAAATTTATTAAACGTATATTGCTCTTGGGAAAATGAGAAATACAAGGTTGAAATGGATGCAAGGCTAAGAGATCCATCTGGATACATCTACTATGTCCCAAAGAAACAAAGGAAAAGCATCAAAGAAACGCCGGATGGGTATACTGCCTTTATCAAAATATATAAAAAATCAAAGTATCGGCATTAAATATATAAGTTATTATAGCACCACAATAAATGGATGATTGGAAATGGAACTATTCGAAGCTGAACAAATATATCTGAATCATAAGAAACATACAGAAGAGCAGATAAACGCTCTAGGCAATAACCCACAAACTATTAATGCTTATATAACAAATATTTATGCCGAGTTAGCCCTTCGTGATCCTTCGTTTATTTGGTTATCTTTAGGCGCGATAGTCTCAGGGAAAGTAGGTCAAAATATTCAAGCTGCAACGCAAGGTGCAATTCACACTGCTGGCCAGTCTACCTCAGCCCAGGTCAGCTTAAACAATTTCAGTGAGGGCAATCAAAATATATTTAAGGATATAGTACCACTTTATTTAACATATAATTCTATTGGGCTGGTTGGTGTTGAACTTTTAGCTAAAAGCATAACAATCTCTGCGTTTAAGACCGAGGATATTCAAAATGCAATGAGAGCATTTTCTCAACTTCAAGAAAAGCAAGATATTATTGCAAAATCGCATGACTT
This sequence comes from Uncultured Candidatus Berkiella sp., assembly GCA_964496435.1. Classification (GTDB taxonomy): domain Bacteria; phylum Pseudomonadota; class Gammaproteobacteria; order Berkiellales; family Berkiellaceae; genus Berkiella. Next base: position 79,948 of record CAZBZP010000018.1, on the reverse strand, counting down.
GCCATTGAACAACGCAAAAGTTATTGCAGAGCTATTTTCAGATAAAAGTAACTTAGGCCTTGCTCATACTATAGCAATGGCTATCGCGGATACAGAACAAAACATCGTACAACCAATGTATAAAGATGAATTGGTTTCAATTATGCTAGATCCTTATTTGGGCAGCATTGGGAATAAATTCAACTTAGATGAAATCAAAATTTTGGATAAATCCTATAACTTTTTTGATTACATTGACAATCCCGCTGATATTGACCAAAGACTGCATTATGCTGAAATTTTACTTAAGGCAATTGAAGTTGGAATCACGAGCGGTAAATTAGAAAGTTTACAATCAGATGTTCAAAAAACAGCTGAGCATACGATATGGATGGCCAATCCCCACACCGCATCAAATGCCATTGGCGAAGTTAATGGTGCCTATTGGGGCCAACAAGCTGATGACCACGATAAAAAAATTAAAGACCGGGTGCAAGCCTTTCTTAATGATGAGCAAACAACTGAAGTTGTTGCCAACCCCATTACCCCTGAGGATGATAATATTTTTGCATCAATATTTAGTGGCGAGCATGAGATTGTTAAAATCAATTTAGATCCCTTAGCCGTATTTTTGGCGAATAATCCCTCTTATGAAGTGATTGCACATGATTTTAATGAACTTTGGAACTCCAGCAATTATTTGCGAAACCCCATTTACGGCGGAACAGCTTTTTGGAATCCTAAAATTTCATATTTGAGTAATGGAACCTATCTTGCGATTTATAATGATGGTGAATACCATTACTACCAACCTCATGGCGAAGTTCGCGGCATTAGCTTTCCTTTTATTTATGATAAAAATACTGGTAAGCCTTTAACAATGCCTTTATTAGATGACATCGGGCATTATAATCATGCCTCAACAATAGATACAATTTATAATAATCCTGAGGCCTTCAATACACCAAGCCATAGTAATTGGTATAATCCCTATTGGAATAGCGTGCTTAACCAAGCAAGGCAAGAAGTCATGAATCATTATCTCAAATCAATAACAACAGATAGCTTTATGAATAAAATACTTGCACCAGCAACTTCAACTGTCAGTTATTATAATTCGGCAGTGCAGATAGAACTAAAAGGTTCAGATATTATCCATGCTAATACAAATCATATTGATTTTTCTCCCTTAAACGGATTTACAAAGAATGTCGGATCTCTGGTTGAAACAATGGTGCTTGCAAATGGCACGACACTTGCTACTGATAAAAATGGAAGCTTTTTCTGTTTAAATTGCTCTAGCAGCAATGCCGCTTTGTTAGAGCCCGCTGCTAATGCTTTATTTCATCAACTAATTTAAATTTCTGTCATTTATTGCATCCTTATGATGAGCTTGTCAGATCCCTGCCAAGCTCCTGATTTATTGTTACCCCATCGTTTATCGAATCTTCTTTTTGCTTTGATTACAGAGATTATTTTGGCCTTGGTGAATAGCTTTGAATTTCCCAAAATACTAAAATATCTAGAACATCTTCAAAAGTATTCAACACGTCTAATCCTCTAATGTTTGCTCTTATTTATTTACCATGGCTTATCAGCTCTCGTTGCTATCGAAAGATTCGGCTCGAGCCTTTACCTTGACTCAGCAATCAATTAATAGCGAATCAAAAATATGCGATAGCGCATGAATAGGCTGCAATATCCAGCAATATTGACGGTTGGCTATATTGTTTTTTAGCGCTATACTCGCTCCTCTTTAAGTCTTGAGAAGTAACATGACACTCGCCGTTGTTTATAGTCGCGCTAATGTTGGTTTACATGCGCCGCAAGTTATCGTTGAAACCCATATCTCTGGCGGTCTGCCACACTTTACCATTGTGGGGTTACCAGAAGCTGCCGTGAAAGAAAGTAAAGACAGAGTCCGCAGCGCCTTTATGCAAAGTGGTTATGAATTTCCCAAAAGGCGCATCACCGTTAATCTTGCACCCGCTGATCTCCCCAAAGAAGGAGGGCGCTTTGATTTACCTATTGCAATCAGCATATTACTCGCATCAGAACAACTGCATTGCCAAGATATTCATCTCTATGAATTGGCAGGAGAGCTTGCCTTAAGTGGCAATTTGCGCCCCATTAAAGGTATGCTTCCCTTTGCCTTGGCAACCAAAGCTGCCAAACGCAAACTCATTATTGCCGATGATAATAAAGCAGAAGCCGCTTGGGTAAATGATCTGCCGCTATTTCCCTTTGAAAATTTTCTCAGCGTATGCGCTCATTTGTCAGGGCAAGACACAAAACCGGCATATCACATGGAAGAAAACCTTTGGCAGGAAAATGACAACAGCTTATGCATGTCAGAAATTTGTGGCCAACATCAAGCAAAAAGAGCCTTAGAAATTGCCGCAGCAGGGCATCATAGCTTATTAATGATAGGGCCACCTGGCACTGGTAAAACCATGTTGGCAAGTAGATTAAACACCATATTACCGCCACTGACACAAGAAGAAGCGCTAGAAGTTGCTTGCTTATATTCCATTAGTCGACAAGGTTTTTCTCAAAGTGCCTTAGCAAAGCGCCCCTTTAGACAACCACATCATACTGCCTCTGCTGTTTCCTTGGTTGGTGGCGGTCGCTCCCCTATGCCTGGCGAAGTATCTCTTGCACACTATGGCGTCCTATTTTTAGATGAGTTACCGGAATTTAATCGTCATGTATTAGAAGTATTAAGAGAACCCTTAGAATCTGGCAAAGTGAATATTTCCCGCGCCAGTGGGCAGGCAGAATACCCTGCTCATTTCCAATTGATTGCCGCTATGAATCCTTGCCCTTGTGGTTACTTAACATCTCCACGCCATCAGTGTGCATGTAGCGCAGAGCAAATACAACGTTATAAAAATAAGATCTCAGGCCCCTTACTAGATCGCATCGATATGCATATCGAAGTACCTGCTTTAGCTGCCGCACGTTTATCTACCTTTGATCCTAAGAATGAAGAAACCACAATCAACATTCGTCAACGTGTTAATCGTGCTCGCGCGCTTCAATACCAACGCCAAAAACATGTTAATGCTAAGCTGAATACCCATCAGATAATGAGTTTATGCAAGCTAGATAAGGATGGCCAACAGATGTTAACATCAGCTTTAGAAAAACTAGGGATCTCTGCGCGCGCTTATCATCGTATTTTAAAAGTGGCAAGAACTATCGCAGACTTGAGTGATTCAGAGAACATCCAAACTATTCATTTATCTGAAGCCATTCAGTTTCGTAAATATGATAAGCAAAGCACCTAAGGCAGTTACAAATTAAAATAAGGATATAAGCGTGCTTGCATTTGGCCTTTCCATCTTCTTAAGTGCTTTTCTTCTTTTTACTGTTCAACCCTTAATGGCAAAAAAGTTATTGCCTTGGTTTGGTGGTTCGCCAGCTGTTTGGTTATCCATTGTGCTTTTTTTTCAAAGTATCCTGCTACTAGGCTACTTATATGCCTATGCGCTTACCAAAATAAAGCGCTTGCAAACACAAATTATTGTTCATGGCTTATTGATCTTAGGCTCCCTCTTATTTGTACCTATCATACCTGCCGAGACGGGTGTCTTATTCGAAGCATGGCCACCTGTGGGCATTTTTTGTTTACTGCTTAGCACGCTATGTTTACCTGCTGTTTTGTTGTCTGCTTCTAGCCCTTTATTGCAATTTTGGTTCACCACCTGCTACCAAACAGATTACCCCTATCGCTATTATTCACTTTCTAATGCTGGCTCGTTATTAGGTTTGCTGGCCTTTCCTTTTTTATTAGAGCCATTGCTAGGCCTAAGTATTCAGCTTTACTTATGGTCCTTCTTATTTGCAGCATATCTTTTGGGTCTTTGCTCTTGTCTTTTTCTTGTCTATAAAAAAGGTAAGCTCAATATTCAAAAATCAAGCACACAACCTGTGAATAAATCTGCACTTCTTTCATGGATTGCTCTCACCTTTCTCAGTAGCGCTCTACTATTAACAACCACACAAGTGACCTTGCAAAATGTAGCCGGATTTCCCTTGTTATGGGTATTGCCCTTATCCTTATACTTAATTTCCTTTATTCTTACCTTTGCCTATCCAAGCTTATATAAAAGAGAAATCTGGGCTGGGTTGTTTGCGCTCGTTAGCGCAACTTTATTTTATTATCCTTCCCATCACAAATTAAGTTTGATTTTGCAAATTGCGCTTTACGCCAGCATGTTATTCACTGGCTGTATGGTGTGCCATGGCGAGCTAATTCGTCTAAAACCGCATCAATCTCGTTTAACAACTTATTATCTTATGATTGCATTGGGCGGCGTCTTGGGTGGCATTTTTATTAACCTGGCCGCACCCTTATTGTTTAATCAATGGTGGGATTTTTACGCTTGTGTTTTTGGGATCCTTCTTTTGGCTGCTATTTATTTTTTCCACAGCGAGAATGCGAAAAATACACCTTTAATCATCAAAGGGATCTGGGGAGCTGCTTATATTGGCCTTGGTGTTCTGCTTGGTATTCATATTAACACCATCAATCAAGATGTGATTTTAAATCATCGCAACTTTTTTGGCAGCGTTGAAGTTGTAGAACGCTTCCCACATGATCCCAGCTTTCGCTATCGCACTTTAACCAATGGCAGCATACTCCATGGCAAACAATTTTATTCTCCTGAAAAGCGTAATCAGGCGACAAGTTATTACAGCGCTGACAGTGGTATTGGCTTGGGAATTCAATTTCAACGTCAATTAGCACAAAAGAGCGAGCAACGTGGGATTTCTATTGGTGTAATAGGTTTAGGTACAGGCACCATTGCCGCACTAACACAATTCCAAGATCAATTGCGCTTTTATGAAATTGATCCTGACATTGAAAAACTTGCAAAAGATTATTTTTTCTATTTACAGGATGCCAAAGCCAAAGTTGATGTTATTATTGGTGATGGTCGCCTTAAATTGGAAGAAGAATTAGCGAAAAATGGCTCGCACCAATTTAATATTCTTGCCATCGATGCTTTTAACGGCGATGCCATTCCAGTTCATTTATTAACACTTGAAGCCTTGAACATATATCTATCGCATTTGGCGCCAGGCGGCATTTTGGCTTTTCACGTTTCAAGCCGTTATGTTGATTTATACCCAGCCTTACAACAGCTGGCAACGCAACTACAGTTGTTTAGCTTTACTACACACAATAGTGAAAATTTTCAAGAAGGGATCTTTAGTTCACAATGGGTTTTATTAACAAGAGCGAGTGATTTAGGAGCTTTTCTTTATATAAATCACAGCTTGCTATTTCCACCTGAAAGGATGTCTCCTATTTGGACCGATGATCATAACTATTTGTTGTCAGTGATTCGCTGGTGATATAGACTACTCGCCCCCACTGATAGAACCTATTAAGTTTATGTTTGAACTCAATGCTGAACAACAAGCGGCTGTCCATTATATTGATGGCCCTTTACTCGTTATTGCCGGCGCAGGTAGTGGCAAAACACGTGTAATAACGCAAAAAATTGCTTATCTGATTGAACAATGTCAGATCGCGCCTAAAAACATATATGCTGTTACTTTTACCAATAAGGCAGCCAAAGAAATGGCTTCGCGTGCGTCGAAGCTTTATGCCAAAAAACGAAAATCAAGTATTGTGGTCTCAACCTTTCATTCCTTAGGTCTTAATATTCTAAAGAAGGAATGTGCTTCACTTAATCTTCATGCCAATTTCACTTTATTTGACAATTTAGACACCATCAACCTGTTGAAAGAATTAAGTCATCATTTAACGGCTGTTTCCGATGATCATTTAAGTGGTATTGCACATCGTATATCAAATTGGAAAAACGATCTTATTACACCTGCTAAAGCACTTGAATTCGCTGATAGTGAACAAGCACATCTGGCGGCACGTTTTTATGTCGCCTATGATACGACGCTTCGCGCTTATAATGCCGTTGATTTTGACGATCTTATCTCATTGCCTGCCACTCTTTTTCAAGAGCATCCTGCTGTTTTAGAACATTGGCAAAATAAAATGCGCTATTTGTTGGTAGATGAGTATCAAGACACTAACGCGGCACAATATTCTTTAATTAAATTACTCTGTGGTGTGCGTGGCGCGCTCACCGTCGTAGGAGATGATGATCAATCTATTTATGCATGGCGTGGTGCAAAACCCGAGAACATTCATTTGTTACAGGAAGATTTTCCTCATCTTAAAGTTATTAAATTAGAACAAAACTATCGCTCAACGAGTACGATATTAAATGCTGCCAACAAGTTAATTTCCAACAACCCTCATGTTTTTGAAAAGCAATTGTGGAGTAGTTTAGGTCAAGGCGAACCCATACGTATTTTGGCAACACCTAATGAAGAAGGTGAATATGAGCGTGTGATCAATGAAATGACAGCGCACCAAATGCGCCATCGCTTAACGCATGATCATTATGCCATTTTATATCGTAGCAACCATCAAGCCAGAAATTTAGAAAAAGCACTGCGGCTTAATGGGATCCCTTATCAGATCAGTGGCGAAACATCCTTCTTTTCACGCACAGAAATTAAAGATATTTTTGCCTATTTTCGCCTTATGACCAATCATGATGATGACTCAGCATTTTTACGCAGCGTGAATACACCTAAACGTGATATTGGTCCTGCAACACTGGAAAAATTAGGCACCTATGCCAAATCCAGACAATGCAGTTTATTCACTGCCAGTTTAGAATTTGGTTTAAGTGAGTTTTTAGCTGAAGCCCCCAGGTTACGCTTACAGCAGTTTGCAGATTTAATTATGCAAACATTTGAACAAGCCAATAGCGATGAATGTATCAGTGTGTTACAAAATTTTGTCAAAGAGATTGGCTATTATGATCATCTTGCGGATACTTCACCTTCGCCACAAAGCGCAGAAAAGCGCATTGAAAATGTACTTGAATTGCTTGCTTGGCTTGCCAATCTGGTGAAGCAAGACACCGGCCAGGGTTTATCTTTTTCTGATGCTATTCAAAAAATGATGCTTTTAGATATTCTGGATAGGGAATCAAAGCAAGGCACGAACAGAGTGCAATTGATGACGCTGCATGCAGCTAAAGGCTTGGAGTTTCCTCATGTTTATATTATTGGCTGTGAAGAAGAAATCCTGCCACATAAAACCAGCATTGAAGAAAATAGTATCGAAGAAGAACGCCGTTTAGCTTATGTGGGCATGACCCGTGCGCAAAGCACCCTAACCCTCACTTATGCCAAACAACGCAAACGTTATGGTGAACAACAAACCATTATACCCAGCCGGTTCTTAGATGAGTTGCCAGAGGAGCTGGTGTTTAGAGAAGAAGATGCACCACCAAAGACAGAAGAAGAAATTCGTCAAATTGGGCAAACACATCTTTCTGCTTTAAGAGCGCTTTTACAAGATAGCGAATAATTTTTGAAAATAAAGAATACCTTGTGAGAGATTGCGGGACGCATGGGGGAACAACTTTGTTTCATGGCTACGCCATAAAAAAAGTGATCCCCCATACGCCATTCAACATCGGTGGAATCCTTTAGGCAAACCAGTTTGAATGTAGGCAACGCTGCATACATTCAAACAGGGAAGAGCAAAGTTATTTCTTTTGCGGGATCATGTACTCAATAGCCATCTTCAATTCTTGATCAGAACACTGCATACAAGTGCCCTTAGGTGGCATCGCGCCTTTACCTTGGATGGCGATTTTAAGCATGCCATCGATACCCACTTCCATACGTGGTTTCCAGTCAGCTTCATTACGGAATTTAGGTGCTCCACCAACTCCTGTTTCATGGCAAACAGCACAAGTTGACTTATAGCGATCTTCGCCCGCAGTCGCACTCAGCTCCACCGCAGCTGTGGGAGCCGCAGCAACTAATCCACCTTCTGCTTCTACTGTGCCAACGGGTTTGATGCGTTCAAATATGGCTTCTGGGGTCATTGCTTCTGTCATGTGCCCACATGCTGCCATTGAAAGTGAGGGTGCCCCCAATAGCAAAAAATATTGAACGAGTATTGTTAAGCTTTTTCTCACCGTGTTCTCCTGAAAGCCCTCAAACTTTTAACTTTGGGGCATAGTATACCGACTCTGATTCAAGACGAAAACCAGATCGATGAAATCAAGCTATCGCCCCATTGATGTTATGCAAGTAACAAAATACCTTGCTTGCTACAGACTCAACAAAGCTTGTCCATTTTTGTTCAACCAAGCAACGCTCTCTTTATACTGGGGAAATGTTTTTTCAACTTTAGCCCAAAAACGTTTGCCATGGTTTCGATGAAAGAGATGGCTTAACTCATGCACAACAACATATTCTAGGACATGAGCAGGCGCTAAAATCAACAACCAATTAATATTAATTTTGTCATTAATGCCACAACTACCCCAGCGTGTTTTTTGTTGCTTAATGCATACACTGCTGGGCCATCGAGTCATCAGCGGACAATATTGTTCAAGGGCTTCATTTACCGCCTTGAGTGCTTCTTGTTTATACCAGTAAATCACTTGCTGTTTTATATAATCGGATAGCTTATGCGTTAAAATGTTGGCCCAGGGAACATAAATTGTTAAGACATTGTCGCGCAGTTGTATGGATTTTTCTTTGCTAAATTCCACATTAAGTGTAATTGTTGCATCTTTGAATATGATGCACTCTTTGGCTAAAAAACTGGTGGGCCAAAAATGTGTCGTTGTTGGCGCAAAGCGAGGGTGCAGCTGTTGCCTTAGCATCCAACGTTGATGCTGCCCTATAAATTGCAGCACCTCTTTGTTTTTAATTCTAGGAGGCGCAACGACCTCAAAAAGCGCTCCTTTAAATGACATTTGTAGGCGTTTGGCACGCTCGCTTCTACGCAAACGAAAAGGAAGACAAACTGTATTTACTTGAATAAACGGCATAATATTAGGAATGATTTATAATAAAGGGCATAGTGGCCTAAATGATAAGGTAAGGCAATGGGTTTGCTAATTGATGGCGTATGGCACGACCAATGGTATGACACGAAAAAGAGCAAAGGCGAATTTGTTCGCGAACAAAGCCAGTTTAGAAACTGGATAACAAGCGATGGTGGAAAAGGCACTGAGCAAAACAGTGGATTTGCTGCCGAATCCGGACGCTATCACTTGTATGTATCTTATGCTTGCCCCTGGGCACATCGCACACTTATCTTTCTTGTTTTAAAAGATTTAACGAAACATATTTCAGTGAATGTGGTTCATCCTCATATGTTGGGGAATGGCTGGGCATTTGATAAACAAGATCCTTTTTTGCATGATAACTTAAACCATAGTCAGTATCTTTATGAAGTCTATCTCAAAGCCAATCCCCATTTTACAGGTCGTGTCACTGTGCCTGTTTTGTGGGATAAAAAACAAGCTTGCATTGTGAATAATGAATCCAGTGAAATTATTCGCATGTTTAATAGTGCTTTTAATCACATCACGCACAACAACGACGATTATTATCCCCAAGCCCTGCAAGCAGAGATAGATGAACTGAATAAATTTATTTATGAAAATATCAATAATGGCGTTTATCGTTGTGGGTTTGCCACTAACCAGATAGCTTATAATGTGGCCTTTGAGAAATTGTTTAGCGCCTTAGATGAGATTGAGCAGCGTTTAGCAAAGGGGCCCTATCTGTTTGGTGCAAGCCTAACAGAAGCAGATTGGCGACTATTTACAACCCTTATTCGTTTTGATGCAGTCTACTATTCACACTTTAAATGCAACTTAAGGCAAATTAAAGATTATCCTAGACTCTCAACCTATCTTAAGACACTCTACCTTTATCCTGGCATTGCGCAGACAGTGCATCTTGATCATATTAAACAACATTATTATTTTAGCCATAAGCAAATAAATCCAACCCAAATAATTCCTAAAGGTCCCCTTTTAGACTGGCAACAGTCTCTGTATTATACTGGGTCATGACGAATACAACGCTAATACGGCCCTTTTTAAAATGGCCAGGTGGGAAATACCGGTTGGTGCCAACGCTGCAACACCATCTTCCTGCCTCTCGTTTTTTAGTTGAGCCCTTTGTTGGTGCTGGCGCACTTTTTCTCAATGCATCGCATCCCGAAATTATCGTCAATGATATCAATCCTGATTTGATTAACTTATTTCGCCTTTTACAAACATCTAGCAGCACGTTTATCAAAGAGGCGCAGAAATTATTTGTTACTAAAAATAATCGCAAAGCCGTTTATTATCGATTACGCCAACGTTTTAACCAGAGTGAATCGGCCTGGGAAAGGGCATTGTTATTTCTTTATCTTAATCGTCATGGTTACAACGGCTTATGTCGTTATAATGCCAAAGGAGGCTACAATGTACCCTTTGGTGATTATCGACAACCCTATTTTCCTGATAAAGAAATTAGCCAATTTCATCAACGCGCCCAAAATGTAACCTTTCATTGTCAAGATTATGCTGATTTTCTGAATAGCTTCCTTAGCTTACCAAAGCGTACTTTGGCGCAAACAACCTTTTATTGTGATCCGCCTTATGCACCATTAAGTGAAACATCGAATTTCACAGGGTATGCTGCATCTCGCTTTACGCTTGAAGATCAAGAACAATTAGCAGACTTTGCCGTTGCTTTAGCGAAAAGGGGTGCAACAGTGTTGATCAGTAATCACAACACACCCTTTACAAGAGAGATCTATCGTCAGGCAAAATGTGTTTTGATTGAAGTGAGACGCTCTATCAGTTGCAATGTCAAAGCACGCAATAAGGTTTCTGAACTTATTGCATGCTTTTGCGCAAGCGATTTAAAGAAAAGCTAAGGTGTTAGGATAATTCTTGCTTGACCAAATCATTGATGACTTTTACAACTTCATCTTCTGAGCCGGCAAACCGCACTGCTGTGGTATAAATGCCTTTGGGTCCTTGAATAATGACGCAAGGTACTGCAGTGATTTTATAAGCTTGCGCAATACTGTTGGCCCATTTTTGTTTACGGGTAACATCAAAAGATTCAAATGTGGTATTAAAATCTTTTTCTGAAATGCCGTGGCTTACAAAGAACTGTTTTAATGCATCTTGTGATGAATCTCTGATCCTTTCTGTTTGAATAGCATCAAACAAGGCAGTATGGATTTTGTCCACTGCATTAAGACTTACTTCGGTGTAATAAGCTTTGGTTAGCGTGCCCCAAGTAGGGTGAAACTCAACGGGGATCCGTTGAAAAGACACGGTATCAGGCATGGTTTTGCGCCATTTTTCAATATAAGGATCTAATTTGAAACACCAGCTGCAACCATAACTGAAGAACTCCAAGACTTGCACTTTGCCATTGGATTCTTTTACCAACTCTTTTACCAATTCGTTATCAGAAACGCTTTTAGGCAAACGTTGATAATGCTTGCCTTCAATATAAGGGCCAGGGACAGCATAAGCCTTATAGACAACCAACATCCCTAAAATCAATAAGGTTGCATAGAAAATACCGCCAAGGGTTCTCATGTGTTTCTCCTTATCTTAAGCCTTCAATGTAGCTGCTCACCGCTTTCATTTCTTCATTGCTCATCCGATGGCTGATGCTTTCCATCATACCATTAGGGCTATTCTTACGTTTGCCATCACGAAAAGCGATTAATTGATTTTCAATGTAGACGGCGTGTTGACCTGCAAGTTTGGGATATTTAGCAGCTTCATTACCCATACCTTCTGGACCGTGGCATGCAAGACAAGCTGTAACACCTGTTTGTACATTACCGCCGCGATAAATTTTTTGTCCTAAGGCAACGAGAGCGTTTTGCGCTTTACCCATCGTCTGAGTTTGGCTTGCATAATACGCTGCTAAATCCGCAATATCTTGATCGCTTAAATTTGCCACCATGCCATACATAGACGGCTCATAGCGTGGGCCTTTTTCCCCAGCACGGAAATCTTTAAGTTCTTTGACCAAATAATTTTCATATTGACCGGCAATTTTGGGCCAATTAGGTACGGTGCTGTTCCCATCGGGTCCATGGCAAGCAACGCAAGTTTGGGTTTTATCTTTTCCAGCAGTCGCATTACCAACTAAATGCTGATTTTCGGATGCTGCAGGTGCAGGCACTTCAGCAGCCTTTTCAGTGGGCGCAGCCTCTTCTTTTTTGGCAGCCGCCTCGCTTGGATTGGCGCTAGGCGTAGATGGCGCCGCTTCTTGAGTCTGTGCAGCCTCTTGTTTTGCCTCTGGCGCTGCTTTAGCCTCAGCAAGGCTAAGGGTTGGGCTTGATAGTAACGCTAATATTATTAGTAATCCGCGGCTATTCATTTTAATCTCAATCCAATTATTCCTGGGAGGGGCGCAAGGCCAATCATACTCTTCAATTTGCTAGTGTCTACTTGCTAACCCATGCTAAGATAGCGATAGCTAAAAAGAATGCCAACTTATACCAACAACCATAGAGTGTGGTCAATAATATCCTAAAAGGTTGTTTTACTAGCATAATTAAAATATAAGCAGCATGGACAACGATATTCCCCAGCCCAAGCATTTTAACTTTTCTCAAATAGAATTTATTAAAAGCGCATCCAACCTTGGCCAATGCCCCGAGGATGTCGGTATTGAAGTCGCCTTTGTTGGTCGCTCAAATGCAGGTAAGTCCAGCGCCATTAATGCCATTGCAGGCCGTGCCAGTTTAGCGCGCACCAGTAAAACACCTGGTCGCACCCAATTGATTAATTTCTTTAAAATTGATGAAAACCGCCGCCTTGTTGATTTGCCAGGCTTTGGTTATGCCAAGGTCCCACATCGCGTGCAACAGCAAATTGAAACCATCCTGAGCACTTACATTAGCCAACGCCATTGTTTGCAAGGGCTCATGCTGCTAATGGATATTCGTCATCCTTTAATGCCCCAAGATAAGCAATTAATTCATTTTGCCAATGATTGCGAATTGCCCATTCATGTTTTACTAACCAAATGCGACAAACTAAAACGTGGTGCTAGTCAAAACACCCTTTTGCAAACACGTCATGCTTTAAGCGCTTATTCTCATGTAAGCGTGCAAACGTTTTCTGCTATGCACCGTTTTGGCATTGAGGAAGTGCATCAAAAATTAGATGATTGGTTTAATTTTGATGATGGGATTGGCGCTTCGAATCGCAACTTTCATGAATAACACTCCACTTTTATCTCCTGTACAAGTAACCATGATCTATCATTTATAGACTATCTTTTTAATTTCTTCACAAATATTCACACAAAGATATCTATACTCTACTTTTATATTTCAAGATTAAGGGAATATAAAATGAGCCTAACTCGCATTATCAGCTTGCTATCCATTCTTTTCATGGGAACACTAGGATCTTTGGCTTTTGCTAATCCTGATGAAACCTTATTACCACCGCAATATAAGGTGTATTTTAAGGATGGCAGTGGTGTTGCCAATCAGCCCTTTACTGGCGCCACTGAAAAAACATTACCGACTAAAAATGAATTCAAAGGAAAGCCTGGCTGTTATATCGCTTGTTATTCAAGAAGCCCCATTGAAAGTGTTTACACCGTCTCTAAAGGTATATTTGTGATGGGACAAATTCGCGTTGAAGGCTCTTATGCGCAGCGTGTTTGCCAACCTAAAGGTTTTGAAAACAAAGATATCAGCAAAGAAACCGCATTCAAAGATAAATGCGCAGCAAACCTTCCACATGCTTGTGGTCAATCAAAATGTTGGGCAGGCGGTGATACCGGCGGTTGGTTTGGTATTCAATAATAATACGAATAGCTAAAAAAAAGGGCCACTATGTGGCCTTTTTTTTATTTGTGAATAAAAAAAGCCCCGAATGGGGTACGGGGCGTAACGAGCCCGACCCTGGGGGGAAGTCGAGCAGAAACTTTTATTATTTTGACCTTTATAGAACTTAAGAGTTCTTTTTATGTGAGCATTTCTGGAATTTTGATCATGTCTATTCGTCTTTTTGATGCTGAGTCCTAGATTAAATTTTAGAGTTATGAAACAAAACGATGTAATACACTCAATAAGAAAATACCCCTGCACTGAACTTATTAGCATTGAAACATGTCGTAACTCAATAAAGAGTATGCATCATGCTATATATTCTGGTTTTTCATCGTTTGGAGGTCTCAAGTGCTATCTTCAGCAAGTAATGATAAAAAAATAAATCCTATTGTGGTGCGCTGGCAAGATAAGAACAAAAATAACATTTCAGCCCAAGAACAAGCTGCAGTGATAATTCAAAAATTTAAAGAAGAGATAGATGCTGGTAGAAAAGTTGCAATTACCTATTCCGCAAATAATGACCAAGCCAAAGAAATTTACGAAGGCTATAAAACCGGGAAATATAATATAGAGGGTGCCAACCAAGCACAAGTAATTGCGCTTGTTATCAAAGCTATTCATGATAATGGCTGGGAGGACAAAGCCCACATCTTGCCAGTGGCAACAAGTCTCCATGCGGGCGGCGTTGGCGAAGTTTCTACAGAAATAGTTGAACGCGATCTTGCAAACATTGCCCAACACGTTGGTGCTGGCTGGCATGTTTTAGGCTACCAAAATCAAGCAAATGAGAATACAAAAAATTATGCGATTGGTGGTGGGATAAGTCAAAATGTATGGCAGGGTCAAAATAAAACCCGTTTTGATTCAGCAATGCGAGACATGACTGATGGAAAATTTGAGGGTAAACTCAAGCAAGCTTTTGACAAAGGTAGCGTTGATACTATAGAAGGCAGCAAAGCAAAGAAAGGTGTCACTCAACAGCAAGTACCACAGCAACAAACACATCCACTTCCAACATGGTTCGATGGGGTACAGAAAGCTTTTAAACAATATGGGATTGAAATATCTTATTATCCACAAAACGGTGAAAAATCAGCATTTGTTTCTATTAAAGGTAAAGATAAACAAGAGATGGAAATGATCCAAAGTGCAATGTCTGCGTGTAATACGAGTGGATCTAAATTATTTTTTGAAGTATCTCCTGATGCGTCCTTCAACTTGGGCACACGCGGAAGAGAAGAATTTTTCAAAAATCTAGCTGCAAAAATTGGATCTGCATATGATGAAGCCAAAAAGGGTGGGCAACGCGAAGAAGGACCGCTACTACCCCATCAAGTTTCCAATCAAACAGAGGATCTATTCTCAGCTACGCCACCCTTGCTAACACCACAATTAGCGCATCAACATCAAAGTACCCCCCCTCTTCATCAAGAACCGCTTGCAGAAACTCCCCAAACGAGTTTAAAAGAGATCCAAGCACATCTTGAAAAAAACAAAGATTCGCTAGGCGTTCAATCGGTCAATGTGCTTAGTGATAAATCATTAGCAGTTGAATTAAAAGAACAAGACCAAGATAAAAAGCCACTGAATTATTTTGTAAATGAAACCCCAAGTGGTGGTGCAGCCTTCTCCATGAAAGCAGGGTTATCTGAAGAAGATGCACAAAAGGTAATTGAAAATGCCTGCAAAGTTGCTATTGAAACAGCTAAACCGGGTGCCGAAATAAAAATTTCCGACAAGGCACCCAATAAAGAAGCAATAGAACAAGCTTTACAGCGTCATATCGAACAGGCTATCAAAGATAAAAAATTTACGGCTGATGATGCACCCAAGATTAAATCTTCCCATCCTTCGATGGGTATGAGGAATTCATAGGCAACACAAGCGCTCATCTCATATAGCTTGTCGCGCCGTAGTCTCGCCAAAGCGTAATTGTTGGCGGACGAAAGCGGACATTAGTGTGCTTCATCCCAATTGGGCCCAACACCTATTCCCACAAGTAAAGGCACGGTTAATTTTACGGTTTCTTGCATACAATGCATAAGCAAAGATTTAGCTTTCTCGATGGCATTTTCTTTAACTTCTAGCACCAACTCGTCATGGACTTGCATGAGCATTTTAATATCTGGACTATGCTTAATTTCATGATGTAAGGCTATCATGGCTTTCTTAATTAAATCCGCCGCTGTTCCTTGCATCGGTGCATTAATCGCTGTTCGCTCAGCAGCTTTTTTTCTGCCCATGTGTTTTGCACGAATATCAGGCAAATATAATCTGCGACCAAATAAGGTTTCTACATATCCTTGCTGGGCTGCTTTTTCTCTGATCATTTCCATATAATTTTTCACGCCAGGATAACGATGAAAATAGATATCCATGTAGGCTTTTGCAGCTTTTTGATCAATATCAAGCTGTCTTGCAAGACCAAAAGCTGACATGCCATAAATGAGACCAAAATTAATGGCCTTAGCACTGCGACGTTGCTCATTGGTGACTTTATCTAAAGCAACATCAAAGACTTCGCTTGCAGTATAACGATGCACATCATGGTTTTCACGAAAAGCTTTTAATAATCCTTCATCTTGCGAAAGGTGGGCCATTATTCTTAATTCAATTTGCGAATAATCCGCAGATACTAAAACACAGCCTTTGGATGCAACAAAGGCTTGACGGATTTTACGCCCCTCTTCGGTTCTGATAGGTATATTTTGCAAATTAGGATCAGAAGAAGACAAACGCCCCGTTGCTGCTACAGCTTGGTGATAAGAGGTATGTATTCTGCCGGTGTGGGGATTTATTTGATCTGGCAATTTATCTGTATAAGTAGACTTTAATTTACTTAAAGTACGATGGGATAAAATGATTTTAGGCAGTTCATATTCATGGCTCAGTTCTTGCAGAACACTTTCTGCTGTTGATGGCGCTCCTGTCGGCGTTCTCTCTATGATGGGTAAACTCAATTTTTCAAAGAAAATAGCCTGTAACTGCTTAGGTGAATTTAAATTAAATTCTTCACCTGCCAAAACAAAGGCTTGCTCTTCTAGTGATTTAAGCTCTTTTGCAATATATTCACTTTGCTGGCGCAACTTGTTGGCATCCACTTCTATGCCATGTTCTTCCATTTGCCATAACACATCAATCAGTGGAAGCTCGATGTCTTGATAAACGCTATTAAGCGCTGTATCTTGTGAAAGTTTTTTGCTAAAGACGTTATCTAATCGCAAAGTGATATCCGCATCTTCAGCAGCATATTGTGTTGCTATCTCAAGATTTACTTTATCAAAAGTGACTTGTTTTGCACCTTTGCCTGCGACTTCTTCAAATGTGATGGTTTTATAACCAAGATATGAAGAGGCCAAGCTGTCCATATCGTGACGTTCTATGCTATTAAGAACATAAGAAGCCAACATCGTATCAGCTACAATGCCTTGTAACTTGATCTGATACCTTGCAAATATATGCATATCATATTTAATGTTTTGGCCAATTTTGCCTATTTTTGGATTTTCAAGAATGGGCTTGAGTTTGTCCAAAACCCAGTTTCTGGATAACTGCTGTGGACAATCAAGATAATCATGCGCGAGGGGAATATAGTAGCCCTTGCCTTCTTCTAAGGAAACGGACAAACCAACACATTCTGCCAACATAGGATCTAAATTATTGGTTTCTGTATCAATGCAAAAACTTTTAGTGGCTAATAATTTTTCATGTAATGCCATGAAGGCTTCTTCTGTTAAAACAGTATGATATTCACCTTTTTGAGCGTTCGCTTTTACTTCTTCTGTGATAACGCTTGTTTGTGCAGAGCTGCTCCCTTGGCTTTGTGGCGATTTAAATTCTTTGAGCCAAGATTTAAATTCCATGTCTTCAAGCAAGGCTGTTAATTGCGCTTGATCTGGTGTGCTCATCAAAAGCGCTGAAGGCTTAACAGGCAGATCTAAATCACGTTTTACGGTAACCAGCTGCTTTCCTAAGGGCAACTCTTTTAAATGGGCCCTTAAGTTTTCACCAATCTTTCCTTTGACTTCATCTGCACGCTTAACTACTTCATCCAGTGAGCCATATTCTTGTATCCATTTAACCGCTGTTTTAGGGCCAACTTTGGGGATCCCAGGTACGTTATCAACAGGATCGCCCATTAAGGTTAAATAATCTACAATTTGTGTCGGGCGCACGCCAAATTTTTCAAAGACACTTTGCTCATCCAGACGTGTGCCTGTCATGGTATTGATAAGGGTTGTGTTTTCATCAACTAATTGGGCCAAATCTTTATCGCCCGTTGAGATAACAGTTACCATCCCAGCATCTGCTGCGTTATGGGCTAAGGTTGCTATAACATCATCTGCTTCAAAGCCCTCAATGGCGATTAAGGGATAACCCATGGCGCGAATAATGTTATGCAAAGGTTCAATTTGAACACGTAATTCTTCAGGCATTTCAGGGCGATTGGCTTTATAAGCGGGGTACAGCGCATGACGAAAATTTTTAGATTTGGTATCGAAGATAACGCCCACAAATTGCGGATTTTCTTGGGCTATCAACTTGCGCAACATATTAATCACACCATAAGCAGCACCTGTTGGCACGCCTTTGGAATTGGTTAAAGGGGGTAGTGCATGATAAGCACGAAACAAATAGGATGAGCCATCCACTAATACTAATTTTTGCTTACTTTCCTGTTTACTCATCTTTTAACCAATCCTCTAATTTGTTGACTCGCGTTAGCACTTCACCCCGCTTAATGGCACAGGTAAGAGCCTCTGGCTCACCTATCACAACCACACAGGCTTTACCACGCGTCATTGCGGTATAAAGTAGATTACGTTTTAGCATGATGCGTTGACTCATGGACAAACTCACCACCACAGCAGGGTATTCCGAGCCTTGTGACTTGTGAATGGTGATAGCATAAGCAAGGCGTAGTTGCTCTATTTCTTTAAATTGATATTCAATTTCCGTTTTATCAAACATCACGACAAATTTTCTAAGATTGTTATCAATCTTGATGATTCTACCCACGTCGCCGTTAAACACGTTTTTTTCATAATTGTTGACTATTTGAATCACCTTGTCATCAACACGCAAAACACCATTGTGATGTTTCATTTCTTTTTTATCATCGGAAGTGGGATTCAATCTTTCTTGTAAAAGTATATTTAAACTATCAACACCCAAGGGTCCACCGTTCATGGGGGATAGCAATTGGATATCATCTATAGCTGAAATCCCAAAACGCAGTGGCAAACTGTTGATGATGATATCGACTATTTTCTGTTGTTGTTCTTGTGGATTATTTGAGCGAATTAGGAAAAAATCTCTATTATCATTTTTGTCAACGCTGGGCATTAAACCTTGATTCACACGATGCGCATTCACAATAATTTGGCTGGTTGCTGCTTGGCGAAAAATAGCTTTTAAAGCATAAAAAGGAATTTTGCCAGAACGAATTAGAGATTTTAGCACATCTCCTGGCCCTACGGCGGATAGCTGATCAACGTCGCCGACAAAAATGATTTGCGCTCCCTCTTTGAGGGCTTGGACCACGCTAGCGCACAAAGGCACGTCTAGCATCGATGATTCATCAAGAATAACCACATCATAAGGTAAGGGAAAATGTGGATGGTAACCAAAGGTATGCGTAAAGGCATCATACTCTAATAGGCGATGAATCGTTTTTGCATTTTCTCCTGTGGATTCACTGATACGCTTTGCCGCTCTCCCTGTTGGCGCACCTAAGGCAACGCTTTTATTTTGCTTTAAGAAAACTTTAAGTAATATTTTGATGAGGGTTGTCTTACCCACACCAGGACCGCCGGTAAGAACAAACACTTTTGAATTAAGCGCTAAAAAGGCAGCTTGTTGCTGCTCTTCAGTTAAGGGCAAGTCCTCTTCCTCAATGACCTTCTCAAGTAGTTGCATCAAACTTTTAGCATCTTCGTCAACTTTTGATGCCATCAGTGCTTTTAAACCTGTGGCAATAATTTGTTCTTGTTGATACAGCATGGGCAAAAAGACACAAGGCACACCTTGTGCTGTTGTTAGTACAATTTGCTCTCTTTCTTTGGCTTCGTGCAAAGCGTCTTCTAAAGGTTTAAGCGTTACCTTTAGCAGATCTCTTGCTTTTTCAAGTAAGCGTGCTTGCGGCATACCACAATGCCCATCACGTGTCGCTTGTTGCAATAAATAGAGCAATCCACCTTGCAACCTTCTTGAGTCATCCACAGCAAAGGATAGTTTTAATGCCAAGTTATCTGCCGTCTGAAAGCCAATTCCCTCAATATCTTCAATTAAGCGATAGGGATTCTCATTCACAATATCAATTGCTTTGGCGCCGTAGCGTTTGGCCACTTTGGCCGCTTGTCCAAAATGCAAACCATGACTGGTTAAAAACAACACCATCTCATGTGATGATCTTTGCGCTTGCCAACTAGAAACGATTTGCTGATAACGACTCTCCCCAACCCCGGCAACTTCTTTTAAACGTTCAGGATTTTTATTTAAGATAGTGGATAATTCATCACCAAATTTATCAATCAATTTTTTTGCATAGGATGGCCCCACGCCATCGATATATTCAACTAAGAATTTTTCCATCGGCAAGGATTGGGTTATTTGCTCGCACAACAAAGCCATAAATTGACGTCCATGCAGTGCGTGTTCTTGCCAATTTCCATAAAAGGTAACCTGTTCTTGAGTGAAGGCTTTATCGAAGTAACCAACAACAGTGACTTTATCTTGGGTTTTATCTTTTACTTTAAGTTGCAATACGGTGTAGCCATTATCAGGATTAGTGAAAATGACTTTTTCGATACGCCCTTGGAGGGAAATGGGTGATTCTAAGGCTTGTTGGGTCATCGTTGGCTGCAGGTTTGTATAAATTGCACTAACGCATTTTCGTTAGTTTTGTTACAAAATAGTTATAATCAATGAGGTATTTTAACTTTTTTTAAGGCTCAACGCCATGTAAAAGAATGCTTAGCGTAACCTAGCACCTGAATTCTTTTTATCTTGTGCATTTTCTGTGAGTGGTGCTTGGGCTTTTTGTGCTTTTTGGTCCTTAAGATCCTTTACCGCTTTATTAAACATAGAAAGGCTAGCAGGTTGAAATTGGGCGAGTGAATCTAATTTTTGTTGTAAATTTTGTCCCAATTCTTGGGTCACTTTTTTGACTTCTTTAAAGACTTTTTGGAATGATTCTTTAAAGCTTTCGAAATTTTTACGCAAGATGCCAACATGCTCAGAAGATGGTGCTCTTTGTTCGGCTCTATTCACAATCCCTTCTATCATAGGGCCTTCCTCTTTATTGGGCATCCATTGTTTTGGGGCATGTGGGCTCTTTGCTGCCATCTCTAAAGTGTTGGTGCTCAGCTCTAGCAAATCTGCCACACCTCTTACATTACCCTCATCTGCAAGTTTGCTTGCCGTTGCGAGCATTTTGCTAGGTGCCACAGGCAAAGGTTTAGGCTCATTCACCTTAGAAACTGGCACCTGGGGCTTTCCCTCGAGTAGTGCATTTAATGCACCATTTAATGAGGGCGGCGAGTTCGTCTGCGCAGAAGATGGCTTATTTTCATTCATCGTTGGTGGCAGTTTTGGCAGCGGTTTTGGTGCTGCCTGCGCCGTTACTTGTGCAGGAATAGGCTGACTTGGACTCGTCGGCTGACCTGCGGCGGCTTTTGCTTGTGCTGCTTTTTCAAACATTTCTTTTCTTTTGGCTTCAATCGCCTGTAAAGTTTGCGGGCTCATTTGACGATGGTGTTCGAATTTACCATATTCGGCCAAAGCGGACATAAATTCATTGTAATTTTCTGCCTTTCCAATTTTTTCAAAAGCGACGCCTTTCGCTACTTCTCTTTCTTTTGCAGCTTGCTCCTTTCTTTCTTGCTCTTGCTGCGCTTTTTGTTCTTTAACTTGTTGCAAGGCTGGCGCAACGGCCTTTTGCACAGCTTCAAATGCTTGTGGTGTAATCAGCACACTATATTGACCGCCGTGCAACGGGTTCACTTGCACAGGTGGTGCACCATTCGCATTAAATTTTTGCTTTTCTAGGATTTCATTAACCGCGGCTGTTAAATCCGCGCTTATTACTTTGCTATCACCACCTTTATACTCTTTTCCTGCGGCTTGATATATTGCTCTGACCATGTCGTTATCAATGGGTCGTGGCATAGGTGGCTTTTGTGGCGCTTGAAACTGTGGTGTTTGAGGTGTAGGCACTTGAGCTTGAGGGATATTTTGAGCGCCCATCATTTGGCTGTCCATGGCCCACTTATCTTGTAAGGAAAATGATTTATATTGGGCTTGAGTCGCATGCGGCGTTTTAGTCTGCGCTTGAGACAAATTTTGAGCACCCATCATTTGGCTATCCATGGCCCACTTATCTTGTAAGGAAAATGATTTATATTGGGTTTGAGTGGCTTGAGGAGCTTGTGTGGGCACCTGAGGTTGAGGCGGCTGAATAGTCGCTTCCTTTTTTACTTCTTTTTCTTGGGCAGCTTTGGCAATTTGGGTTAATTTTCCGTACGCTTCTGGCGTCATCTTCACCATGTAACCATCGTTACCATTGTGATAACCAGTAATCGCCATTCTTCTGTCAGTAATGCCCTCTCTTTCTAATGCATACTGAACTAAATTGGTGAGTCTTTTATCTGATGTGCCTGAAAAAGCTTTATCATGCGCATTAGCGTCAAGATAAAGATTTCTAATCATTTCATTATTAAGTGCATAAGTTTGCGTCTGTACTTGCGGTGTAACTGGCGCATTTTGTGCTTGCACAATTTTTTGGGAAAGATTGCTAAGCGCACCAACACCGATATTAACAAAATGCGTTCCATCAACGGCTTGCCCTGTTTGGCAACCTTGAGGGATAACTTTATTATTTGAAAATGACGCTACAAAATCATTGCGCTCTTTTTCAGTATTAAATTTAAACATAACAGATTGCAAGGGACCAAACGCTCCCGTTTCTGGATGAAATCCTTGTTGGCGATATTCTATCTGAGCGGGTGATGCTTTAGAAAATGCCACTAAACTATTTGCAGATTTTTCAGCTGCCGCCTTTACTTGCGCTTTTTGAGCATTTGCTTCTTCAAAGCTTTTGTCATCCTCTGCCCATTTTTTAAGTAAACTATTATTAGCTTGAGGCGCAGTTGCTTGTGATGACAAAGACGGCTGTGGCGTAGATACTTGTTCTGCTTTTACTTGCCCTTGGGCTTGCGCTTGTAAATTTTTATCTTGCGTTTGTTTTATTGCTTTATTGAGCTCTGATAATCCATTTGGGGTTGCCTCAACAAAATACCCTGCATCAAAATTATAATTAACGGAAATTTGAGATCGTTCATTTAACGGGACTCCCTTTTTTTCAAGAATATCAGAGATAGCATTTTTCACATTAACTCTGTTATCAGGATCGTTGTACGTTTTTCCTTCGGGCGCAGATTGAAAAATCGTCTTTACCGTTTCAGGTAATATCTTTTGTGTTGTCACAATTTGCGTTGTTGCTGCTTGATTTATTGGCTGAGTTTGCTTCTTTTGTTTTTCATCTAAAAGCTTTGACATAGGAATAGATGTTTCTAATATTTTTTCTGCCAATTGTATTTCAGCAACACTACTAATTTTAGCTTTGTTTGTATAGACATCGCTGATGCCTTTGCTGCCCAAACAAGCTGTAGATGTTGCGGCTAAATCTTCTTCGCCAACATAATGTCCATTTTTATAATATTCGCCCACATCATATTTTCCCCACATGACATCTGGATCAGAAGGGTTTAATAGGCCACATTTTACATTCTGTTTGGCAAACTCCACGGCCAAGAATTTGACATCGCCATTAAACGGTTTAACCACCGAATCTGGATTACTTGCAATGGCTTTTTGTAATTCTGCAGATGTCCCGATAGGGTTTAAATAAATAGATTTAAATTTACCTTTAAGTTCTGGCTCTTCTAGCATCTTCATTAAGCTTTCATAATACATGGTGGCATGTTTTGATCTCATATCCGGTGTTGTAAAGGCACCTAGGCCTATAGCAGAAAATGAAAGTACTTCACAGTTTTGAGCAGCAGCAGAAGTTAAGACCCCTCGCCACATATTATCAATGAGCATTTTTGCCGTCTGATCATCGATTTCAGCGCGGCCATTTTTTCCACCATAAGCAAAATTAATCCCCGGTGTAGAGAGAAGTACATTAGGTGTCGCTTTATCTAAATCAACATCTCTTAACTTATTTACTGAAGTGCTTCCTACTTTATGTTGTTCTGTAAAAAAATGAGTTTCTTGTGAATGACAAACACCACAGGCGAGAAAATTAAGTTGTATATCTGCAACTTTGTTGAATTGTTCTTTGCTAGAAAAGCCATATTTTTGATAATCATTTTCGTTAAATTTAGTTCCCAATACTTCCTTTAGACTTCTTTTATCTTGTGCCTGTATATTCATTTTTTGCATTTCTAAAAACAATTGTGGCGGAACCAACTCTGAGCTAGTCACAATTCGTGCTGAATCACTCAATTTTTGAAGTGTTTTAACAGAAACTTTGACTTCGCCAGAGCCAAAAGCAGCATTTGCCAAACCGTTTCCCTTTGTGCTAATGGTCACTTTTTTGGAAGCATTTTGTTTAGACAGTGGTTTTTCTAATTCGGTTACTGCTGAGTTTTTCCAGTCACCTTTTGGACTAATTTGACTGATTAATTCTTTTGCTAAAAATGCTTGTTCAACAGCATGCGGCGGGCCATTACCATGTATAGGTTTCCCATTCATACCTGAATAATTTGAAAATGAACCTACACCTTCTGCAATAGCATCAAGCTGGGAAATTGGAGGTTTGTTTAGCATCGTCCCTCACCGCATAAAAAACGGGCTTAAAGCCCCTTATAAAGGATACGACTTGGGCTAGGGTAAAATAGTTCCATGGCTTAAAATCTAGCGTATATACAAAGGAATGTAATCTCTATACAAACTCTAATGAGATATAAAGAATTTTTGCTTCAATGTAGTTGATAGTGGTGGGATATATATTCTAAAACCGCAAAGCACATTGTGTGAGAAAGTGCCTGAAAATTAAGATCATTCCATGCGAACGAATGAAGCCCCAGGAGTGCACGCTTTGGTGCAGAACTGGGGTGAGTGTATTCAGCCAACAGCCTACATACAAAGTGGGAAGCACAATGTTAGAGGGGTTCTAATTTGGCGTAAGCCAACACCAACCACTTTCTGCCCTCATGCGCAAAATTGACTTGCACACGTGCGCTATCTCCACAACCGTCGCCACCAATAATTACGCCTTCACCAAAACGCTGATGTTTTACACGCTGTCCAAGTTGAAAAGGAATGTCATCTCCCATTTTGGCAACACGCTTCGGTTGGCTGTGTGTGCTTGAAGGCATCATGATTTTGGCGTTCATGTTCATGGCTTCAATCAGATTGACTGGAATTTCATCGATAAAACGAGAAGGTCGATTGACACCAGATAGGCCCGCAAAGGCTCTTTTTTCTGCATAAGTTAAATATAATTTACGCATCGCGCGGGTAAGTCCCACATAACATAAGCGACGCTCTTCTTCTAAAAGCGCTCTGTCTTGCAAGCAGCGATGATGAGGGAATAGACCATCTTCCATCCCTGACAGGAAAACCAAAGGAAACTCTAAGCCTTTGGCAGAATGTAAAGTCATCAATTTAATGCAAGATTCATTCATGCCATCTCTGTCACCTGCATCCAAGGCTACTTCAGATAAAAAGGAAGGCAATGTATCTTCACTATGGTTTGTTGTTTGTTCAAACATTTCATCATAGGCTTGATGAAATTGTGATGCTGCCTGCACTAATTCATGCAAGTTTTCGACTCTTGCTTGTGTGCGCTCACCTGGCTGGGTTTTCACATACAATAGCAACCCACTTTTTTCTAGAACATATTGTGTTAATTCAGATAAAGATAGCACTTTAACTTGTACCAACATATCTTCGATACATTCAAGGAATTGGCGAAGACCATTGCTTATCCGCCCAAGGGGTATTTTTGGAAAATAAAGCTTAGCAGCACTGAACAATGATATCTGCTCTGCTTGTGCAAGCTCACGGATGCTGGCCAGCGTGCGCTCACCTACCCCGCGTGGTGGTAAATTCAATACACGTTCAAATGCAGTATCATCATTTAAATTAACCAATAAGCGCATATATGCTAAGACGTCTTTGACTTCAGCTCTATCGAAGAATCGTAAACCGCCATAAACACGATAAGCTATATTTGCCTGGCGCAGCGCTTGCTCAAGAACCCGAGATTGCGCATTAGAACGATACAAAATGGCAACATCTTCAAAGCTACCACCCCCATGACACCAGCTGCGAATGCGCTCCACAATAAAGCGCGCTTCGTCAATTTCATTGAAGGCGCCATAAAGTGTTAAAGGATCACCTTTAATACCTTGGGTCCATAACTCTTTACCAAGGCGTGAGGTATTGTGCGAAATAAGCGCATTGGCTGCAGCTAAAATGGTACTCGTAGAGCGATAGTTTTGTTCTAAACGAATCGTAACTACATTTGGGAAATCTTTATGGAAACGATGAATGTTTTCAATTTTGGCACCACGCCAGCCATAAATCGATTGATCATCATCCCCAACCAACATGATGTTATTCTCGTTAGTGATAAGCATTTTAAGCCAAGCATATTGAATCGTATTTGTGTCTTGGAACTCATCTACTAAAATATGCACAAATCGTTGCTGGTAGTGTGCGAGTATATGAGGATTATTTCGCCACAACTCATAAACGCGCAGGAGAATCTCAGCAAAATCAACAACGGCAAAACGTTGGCAATGCTGTTCGTACAAACGATAAACTTCAGTAAACATCGCCACATCAGGCAGTGTTGACATAGCCACATCTTGCGCGCGTTTGCCTTCGTCTTTTTGTCGATTAATAAAACCCATGGCGCGTTTAGGTTCGCAAATCTCATCATCCCATCCACGCTCATGGATAAGACGTTTGATTAAACGTAACTGATCATCGCTATCGATGATTTGAAAATTTTCTGGCAAATTCGCATCCGCGGCATGAAGCCTTAAAATACGATGAGATAATCCATGAAATGTGCCAACCCATAACCTGGAGGCTGTGCCTGTAAATTGCTCAATACGATGGCGCATTTGGTTGGCAGCTTTATTGGTAAAAGTAACCGCAAGCAGTTGTTGTGGGTGCACTTGGTGCGTTGTCATGAGCCAAGCCATGCGCTGGACCAACACCCGGGTTTTGCCCGAGCCTGCGCCTGCTAAAACCAGTAAGCGTTGTGCTTTTGAGGTAACAGCTTGATGTTGTGCGCCATTAAGTTCATCAATAGCGACAGGCGCTTCACATTCTTCTTCCGTGAGCATCATATAAAATTAGTCCTTGCTGTCACGAATAAAGGGCACCACTATCAATGCACTGATGGCATAAAACAATGGCAATACAACCAAGCTGATATGGTAATCGCTCACAGAATAAAGGCGTTCGCCATTTTGAGCTAAAGCACCACTACTCACATTATCTAAAAGCCAACCAATCATGTAGGTTAAAATCGCGCTGCCAAACATTGAAACCATGTTGACAAAGCCGACCGCTGTTGCAACAAAGGTGGGCTGCGTAAATCGTCGTGTCATCACAAATGCCAGCACATAGGTGCCACAGCTACCAAAAATGAAAAAGAGCACCGCAGCGCCAAGGCCATTCAAGCTGGGGAGGAACACAATTAAAGTAAGGGCAATTGCGGCAATAATGCTTGAAATCATCATGGGCATTTTGCGGTTATCAAACACAGATGAAACCCACCCTAATACAGGGCTTCCCACGGCCATGCCAACAAAGGTCATGGTAACCGCGGCGGTTGATGCAACATCTCGGGATATGCCATGGGTATCAACAAGAAACTTCACGCCCCAAGTGCCACCAAATGCGTCGGTAGGCGCAGTAACAAAGAAACAGTAAATGCCCACAACCCAGCTTTGCGGTTGTCTCACCACTTCAGCTAAACAACGCCAAAAACCTGGTGTTTCGCCTTTTTCCATTGATACATGCGGATGATCAGGATTGTGATCTCTCACCATCAGGAAGGCCAAAACGCTCAATCCTAATCCGATGAAACCTAAATAAATTAAGACATCACGCCAAGACATAAAATCTAAGGCTAAGGAAAGTGGGATCCCACCAGCTGCAGCGCCTAATGTGCCAATTGTGAGCGTTAAACCTGTCATCAATGGAAACAAATGATGCGGAAACCAAATATGAATAATTTTCATGCAGCTAATAAAAGCAAAAGCGGAGCCTGCACCAATAAAAAAGCGCATCAAGCAACCCAAATAAAAACTTTTGGTGTAAGCCAATGCTAAGGTGCTTGCCGCGCATAACATAATGGCGAAGGTCAATAAGCGTCGTGGACCATATTTATCTGTTAGTGCCCCTACCGGCAATTGCAGTGGTGCATAAGCCCAATACCAACATGATGAAAAAAAGCCGAACATTTGCGCATCTAAATTAAACGCTAAAATCAACTCATTTTCTAAAACATTGGGGGATACACGAACTAAAAATTCATATAAATAGAAAAATGTAGCCACGCCAAACATGGCGATGGGCATTAACAGCGAAACGCTTCGACGGTTAATCATAAAGAGCCCTTTACGTCATAGCGAAAATAAGATAAATATCCTGATAAAGTAGGATAACCCTCTCATTTTCTTAAGAAGAGCCTGAGTCTAACTAAGTCACGGGGTAATCGCAATAACATTTACTTTTTGTTACACAAATTTAGGATATTGTAATGACTAAAGAGTATACCTATTTAGCGGGATGGGGTGGGGCATGGCATAGTGAAGCGCTACCAAATGCCTTGCCTGTTGGCCAAAATTCACCACAACATGTTCCTTATGGCTTATATGCTGAACAATTAAGCGGCAGTGCATTCACGCGTGCTCGCCACCAAAATTTACGCAGCTGGCTTTACCGTATTTTGCCTTCTGTTACGCATAGCGAATTTGTTGCTTTGGAACACAAAGGCTTAAGCCTTCCCGCTATGCAGGCAGCCTCTCCCGCTCAAATGCGCTGGGATCCACTTCCTGATCCCCTTGCGCAAACAGATTTTATAGATGGTTTACAAACCATACTGTATAACGGCAACCCCATAGACCAAGTCGGTGCGGCAGTGCATCTGTTTGCTGCAACAAAATCAATGGAAAACCGCTATTTCTACAATTCAGATGGCGAACTATTGGTTTTGCTTTACCAAGGCACTTGTGAAATTTTTACTGAATTTGGGCGTCTTGAATTAAAGCCAAATGAAATCTGCGTTATTCCACGCGGTGTGCGTTTTAAAGTAACGCTCTTAAGCCCCATGATTAAAGGCTATATTTGTGAAAATTATGGTTTGCCTTTTACTTTACCTGATTTAGGACCTATCGGTAGCAATGGTCTTGCTAATCCCAAAGATTTTCTAATACCAAGCGCTGCTTTTGAAGAGGAAAAAGGCGACTTTTGTTTAATTAACAAATTTAATAATCAACTTTGGCAAGCAAAAATGCCTTATTCCCCCTTAAATGTCGTAGCATGGCATGGTAATTATGCGCCCTACAAATATGACTTAAGATATTTTAATACGATAAATACCGTCAGCTTTGATCATTGCGATCCTTCTATCTTTACTGTGCTGACTTCAGCAAGCGCTTATCCAGGCATCGCCAACGTGGATTTTGTCATTTTCCCAGAAAGATGGCTCGTAGCAGAGCACACTTTTAGGCCTCCTTATTATCACCGCAATGTGATGAGTGAATATATGGGCTTAATAAAGGGCGCTTACGATGCTAAAGCTGAAGGGTTTTTAGCAGGTGGTGGTTCATTGCATAATTGCATGTCGGCACATGGTCCTGATGCACAAACAGCTTTACAAGCAATCAAAGATAACCTTAAACCAATGAAGCTTACAGATACCATGGCCTTCATGTTTGAAACCAGGTTACCTTGGTGTCCAACGACTTTTGCTCTAAATACTGCTGCTTTACAAAAGGATTATCAGGGGTGTTGGAACGATATTCCGGTGACTTTTGATAGAAATTGGAAAAAATAGATTTATTATTTCGAAGACGAAGGGCGAACTTCATGTCCGCCCTTGGGAATCAAGCAATTAGCCCAATAAAGATTCTTTCAAACCTTTGAGAGCAACGAGCTTGATATCATCACGAGCGGGTTTAGGAGGAATGGTTACTTCCATACCGGTTAATGGGCTCACCATAACACGCTTTTTCGTTGGCTTACGACGTACTTTACGGATCTTTAAGCCCAATTTAGGGATCATGATTTCGCCTGAGCCCTGTTTTTTCATATGAGATTTAACCAATTTAGCCATCTCAGTGAAAACAGCTTCTACTTCAACTCGCTTTAAACCTGTTGCATCAGAAATATGCTGAAGAATTTCAACGCGTGTTTGTTTATCCTTCATTGCTTTAACTTTTGAAGAGAGCTTTTCGCTATCTTCCAACTTCTTGCGCGATACGGCTTTGGTGTTAGTTTTAGTTGCAGCCATCGATATCTCCGTTTTTGTTTTTAGAAATTTTTAATATTTTTCTGTCGTTTATACGTTTACTTAGTGCGTGGCGATTATGCCAACCGAATTTTCTCAAGTAAACCCCTTTTGTGTGAAATATCAGACTAAAGCACGAATACATTCAATGCCATCAAATTGGGGATGATTCATTTTGGAGCTTACAGGTTTTATACCTATGTTTTCTGGTGGGATTTCTTCTAGTGTCTTTGCCAAATCTCTGAAATCATAGCCTTTGGCTAACCAATTTTCGAAATGTGTTTCTGGCACAATGAGCGGCATTCTTTCATGTAATTTTAAAAAATCACCATATGCTGCTGTTGTAATGACTGCGCATGTTCTTATTATGCCTGCACTGCTTTGCCAAAAAGACCATATGCCAGCAATTGCAATCAGCGGTTTATTTTTAATATAAACATAATAGGGTTGTTTTTTTTCGCCAAGTTGCCGCCATTCATAATAGCCGCTGGCGGGTATAAGACACCGTCTATGTATAATGGCATCTTTAAAACTGGGCTTTTCCAGAAGGGTTTCTAAACGTGCATTGATAAAACCAGGTGGGATCTCTTCATTTTGTGCTTTAATCCAGGAAGGTATAAAGCCCCAGCGACAAAATTCAATTTGGCTTTGCCAAGAAACTATCACCGGTAACATTTGTGTTGGCGCAATATTATATCGTGGCGCCATAACAAAGTTACCTTTGCTTTTAAAATGGGTGCTTATTTCTTCTTGGGTTGCATGTAAAGCAAATCGGCCGCACATATGCTCTTTCCAATAACAGGATCCCTTTGAGGGATCCTGTCTTGATTTATTCTACAGTTACCGATTTCGCTAAATTTCTCGGTTGATCGACATCCGTTCCTTTAAGAACAGCAACATGATAAGCAAGCAACTGTAATAATACCGAAAAGGTAATCGGTGCCAAAATATGGCCAACAGGTGGGATCTCAATCACGGTAATATCTTTGTTAGAATGTAAATCAACGCCTCTTTCAGCAAAAACAATCAGCTCACCTTGTCTTGCGCGAACTTCTTGCAAATTAGAAATCAACTTCTCTAAAACGTGATCATTTGCAGCAATTGCCACAACAGGCATATTTTTATCAACCAAAGCAAGGGGGCCATGCTTTAATTCACCAGCAGGATACGCCTCTGCGTGAATGTAAGATATTTCTTTGAGTTTTAAAGCGCCTTCTCTTGCGATAGGGTAATGAATACCTCTTCCTAAGAACAGGGCATGCTCTTTTTCATCAAAACGATGCGCCAATTTGGCAATCGCTTCATCTTGTTGCAAAACTTGCTCGAGCGTTTGTGGTAGTGCGCGCAATGCTTGCACAATTTGCTCGTTATCTATATTCGTGGCATAGCGTCTACCTAAACACTGCACTAACATTAATAACGCAACAAGTTGTGTGGTAAATGCTTTGGTAGAAGCAACACCAATTTCTGGACCTGCATGGGTTAAGAGCACCAAGTCTGCTTCACGAACCAAAGAACTTTCTGGCACATTACATATAACCAATTTGCCAGAATAATTATCGCTGTTTAAGCCTCTCATTGCTGCCAAGGTGTCTGCAGTTTCACCTGATTGTGACAAGGTCAAAAAGAGCGTGCCTTTGTTCACCACGCTTCGACGGTATCGCATTTCACTGGCTACTTCGACCTGGCAAGGGATCCCAACCAATTCTTCAATCCAATATTTTGCAACCATTCCTGCATGATAACTGGTGCCACAGGCGACAATTTGAACTTCTTTGGTATTATCAAAAATGCCTTTGGCATTCGCACCAAATATTGCATCCGGTATATCATTCTCATGCAAACGTCCGGATAAGGCTGAACGAACCGCTTCAGGTTGTTCAAATATTTCTTTTTGCATAAAATGGCGATATTTTCCACGGTCCGTGTTTTGCAAACTGAGCGCTATTTTTCGCACCTTTCTTTCTACGATATTGCCTAATCTATCGTAAATCGTATATTTGTCTCGGAAAATCTCAGCCACATCACCATCTTCTAAGATGATAAAATCTTGTGTAAAGGGAAGTAATGCTAAGCTATCTGAAGCAACATAATTCTCACCATTACCCAAACCAATCACCAAAGGTGCACCATGGCGAGCCGCGATGATTCTGTCTGGGGTATCTTGAAATACTGCAACTAAAGCGTATGCGCCCTGCAGTTCTTTTACTGTGCTCAGCATTGCTTGCAATATATCATTGGTTTTTTCTAGCTCGGCACCAACCCATTGCACAATAACTTCTGAATCCGTTTCAGAAAAAAACTGAACATCTCTGCTTTCTAAAGTTTGTCTTAATTTTAGATAGTTTTCGATAATACCGTTGTGAACCAAAGCGATTTTATTTTGATACATGTGAGGATGTGCATTTGTCTCACTGGGTTTACCATGTGTTGCCCAGCGAGTATGCGCTATACCGACCTTGCCTATTAATGGCTCTTTGTCATGCGCTTGTAGCAACTGGTTTACCTTTCCACAAATTCTTAAGCGCTCTAATTTGCCCGCTTCATTGAGCACAGCCATGCCCGCTGAATCATAGCCACGGTATTCTAAACGCTTTAACCCCTCTAACAAGATAGGTGAAATTTCTCTTTGTGCAATGCCAGCGGTTATCCCACACATAGACTATCCTTACGCTTTTTCTTGTTGATTAGGTGATGTTGAGACCTTTTTAGGTCTTTCCCATTTTTTACTGCGTTGATTTAACTGATGCGTTAAGGTCAACTGTTCTTTTGGCACATCTTTATTAACGGTTGAACCAGCGCCAATAGTGGCACCTGCCCCAACGCGTATTGGTGCAATTAATTGAGTATCTGAGCCTATCATCACATTATCTTCTATAATGGTTTGATGCTTATTAACGCCATCGTAATTACAGGTTATAGTGCCTGCACCAATGTTCACTTCTTTGCCGACAATCGCGTCACCAATATAGCTGAGATGATTTATTTTCGTGCCCGAGGCTATTTGCGCATTTTTAATCTCAACGAAATTACCAATGCGCACATCATTGCCAAGTGTTGTGCCTGGTCTTAGACGCGCAAAGGGACCAATTGTGCAATTATCCGCAATGGTTACATCTTCCAAATAACAATGCGCCAGGATTGTTACGTTTTCACCAAGCTGGCAATTTTTGAGTATGCATTGTGGGCCAATAGATGTTCCTTGTTTTACACTGACTTGACCTTCAAAAATCACATTCGTGTCAATGCTAACATCTTGCTCACAGCTTAGTGTGCCACGCACCTCTACTCTATTTGGATCAGCCAAGGTAACGCCTTGTCTCATCAAATCAGTTGCGATTTTATGTTGATAAAAACGCTCCAACTGGGCAAGTTGTATTCTGTCATTAACACCTAAAATTTCTTCTACTTGTGCGGGTGCATGAGAAATAATGGCGATTTTATCTTTTGCAGCCAAAGCAACGATATCGGTTAAATAATACTCTTGTTGCTGATTGTCATTTTTAATTTGCGGCAGCCATTTGTTAAGATGACTCGTGTTTACCACATATATACCTGTATTCACTTCACGCAGTGCTTGTTCTTGCAAGGATGCATCTTTTTGTTCAACAATTTTAATGATGTTCCCTTGTGCATCACGAATGATGCGACCAAGCCCCGTTGGGTCTTCGACTTCAACCGTCATTATCCCCAAGGCATCTTTTGGTGTTTTATCAATAAAATGCTGGAGTGTTTGTGCACTTATCAGTGGTACATCGCCATAAAGTATAAGGACTCTCTCATCTTGCGCTAACATTGGCGCTGCTTTCATCAGTGCATCTGCTGTGCCACGTTGCGGTGTTTGCTCAACAAAAGAAAGCGCTTGATCTTCAAAGGCTGCTTTTAACAAATCACCTTGATGACCATAGACAACGACTATTTGTTTGGGATTTAATATGCGCGCGCTATCAATAACGCGCTCAAGCATGGCTTTGCCCGCCACTTTGTGGAGCACTTTGGGTTGTTTTGATTTCATCCTTGTTCCTTGCCCTGCGGCAAGCACGACAACATTCAACGCCATGTCGTTTACCCTTTCTTCATTCATTACATTGCTTCATCAGAGTCATTAATAAAAAGGGCAGCTTTCGCTACCCTCCTTCATTATTTTTCCTTTTATACTTTGTCAGTATTATTTCACTTTGCCTTTTCTCTTGGCTTCTTTAATGGCTCGCAACAAGCCTGCGGCTCTTGCCAATTCAGCTCGCGCTTTGGCAAAGTCAGTATCGGCTTTATGATCGCGCAATAAACGCTCAGCCTGCTGTTTGGCCTTGAGCGCTTCAGCTTCATTTAGATCACGTGCTCTGACAACCGTATCCGCCAATATGGTAACCATAAGGGGCTGCACTTCTAAAATGCCACCTGTAACGTAGATGACATCTTCTTTATCATCTGCGTCTTTAAATCGCACGGGGCCAGGCAATAATCCTGTCAAAAGCGGTGCGTGTCCTGGTGTGACTTCTAGTTCACCCAAAAGTCCCGTAGCAAAAACGCGACGCGCTTTACCACTGAAAATTTCAGCTTCAGCGCTAACCACATTTAACTGTAGCAAAGTTGTTTGCGAACTCATGCTTTCTCTCTTTTAACCTTGTAAAGCCTTCGCTTTTTCCACAGCTTCTTCAATCGTACCAACCATATAGAACGCTTGTTCTGGCAAGTCGTCATATTTGCCTTCAATGATACCTTTGAAGCCTTTGATTGTTTCTTTTAGGGAAACGTATTTACCTGGTGAGCCTGTGAATACTTCAGCAACGAAGAATGGCTGTGACAAGAACCTTGCAATTTTTCTGGCTCTGGCAACAATCAATTTATCTTCTTCTGAAAGCTCATCCATACCTAAGATGGCAATAATATCTTTCAATTCTTTGTAACGCTGCAATGTCCCTTGTACTTGACGAGCAACATCATAATGCTCTTGTCCAACCACTAAAGGATCTAATTGTCGGCTGGTTGAATCTAAAGGATCCACCGCAGGGTAAATACCAAGCTCAGCTACTTGTCGTGACAATACAACGGTCGCATCTAAGTGAGAGAAGGTGGTCGCAGGTGATGGATCGGTTAAATCGTCCGCTGGTACGTAAACGGCCTGAATAGAAGTAATAGAGCCTGTCTTAGTAGACGTAATACGTTCTTGTAAACGGCCCATTTCTTCTGCCAAGGTAGGCTGATACCCTACCGCGGAAGGCATACGTCCTAAGAGCGCTGATACTTCGGTACCGGCCAAGGTATAACGATAAATATTATCTACGAAGAACAAGACGTCACGGCCTTCATCACGGAAGCTTTCAGCAACTGTTAAGCCGGTGAGCGCTACACGCAAACGGTTTCCTGGTGGCTCGTTCATCTGACCATAAACAAGGGATACTTTATCCAATACGTTAGATTCTTTCATTTCGTGGTAGAAGTCGTTACCTTCACGAGTACGCTCACCTACCCCTGCAAATACAGAGTAACCGCTATGCTCAATAGCAATGTTACGGATAAGTTCCATCATGTTTACGGTTTTACCTACACCCGCACCACCGAAGAGACCGACCTTACCACCTTTAGCAAAGGGGCAAATCAAGTCGATTACTTTAATACCGGTTTCAAGCAATTCTTGGCTGGCAGCCTGTTCTTTATAAGAAGGCGCAAGACGGTGAATAGGTAATCTTTGCTTTTCGCCAATAGGGCCTTTCTCATCGATAGGCGCGCCTAAGACGTCCATAATACGGCCTAAGGTTTCATGGCCAACAGGTACGCTGATTGGCTCGCCGGTGTTGACGGCAATTAAACCACGGCGTAAACCTTCGGTGCTGCCCATAGCGATAGTACGAACGATACCGTCACCTAATTGCTGTTGCACTTCAAGGGTAATTTTGCCCCCTTCGACATGCAACGCATCATATACTTTTGGCACTGCGCCACGTGGAAATTCAACGTCTACTACCGCGCCGATAATTTCAACGACTTTACCGGATGCTTGTTTATTTTCAGCTACACTGGCTGTACTCATACTTTGTTACCCTTATGTCGAAAAAAAGAAGCTACACTGCGGCAGCTCCTCCCACAATTTCAGCTAGTTCGCGCGTAATGGAGGCTTGTCTTGCTTTGTTATAAGCCAACTGCAAACTATTAATTAACTCACCGGCATTATCGGTCGCATTTTGCATCGCTAACATGCGCGCAGCTTGCTCGCAGGCAAAATTCTCAACGACACCATGATACACTTGTGATTCGATATATCGTGTTAACAATAAATCTAACAGTTCTTTTGCATCTGGTTCGTAAATATATTCACCCCGTTTTGTGCTTTCTTCTGTTGGCTCACTGTCTATTGAAGTGATGGGAAGCAGCTTTTCAAGAACGGGTTGCTGGCTCATTGTATTGATAAAACGGTTATAGCTGATGTAAAGCGCATCTAAACGTTCTTGATTATATGCTTCTAACATCACACTAACAGGTCCAATCACATCAGCAATTGCAGGCGTGTCACCCAAACGATGTGCCGATGCTAACAAAGGAACACCTAATCGTTTGATAAACGCTTCGGCTTTTGTGCCAATTGCACAAAGTGAAGCCTCTTTACCTTCTTTTTGCCAACCTTCTAATTGATTGATTAACTGTCTAAAGGTATTAAAGTTTAATCCGCCACATAAGCCTCTATCTGTCGCAATAACGATAACCCCGACGCGTTTTGGCTCTCTGGCAATCATATAAGGATGTCGATATTCTCGATTTCCTTCAGATAAATGCTTAATCACATCGCGTATGCGCAAGGCATAAGGACGCGATGCCAACATCCGGTTTTGCGCCTTTCTCATCTTACTGGCGGCCACCATCTGCATCGCTTTGGTGATTTTTTGCGTGCTCTTAATACTTTTTATTTTAGAGCGGATCTCTTTAGCACCTGACATATTTTTACCTTAATTACTTGTCACTGACACCTTCCAGGCAGGTGAGTTTTTAAAGGCTTCCACACCAGCTTTAAGGCGCGATTCGATGCTGTCGTTGTAATCACCTTTTTCGTTGATTTCTTTCATGAGATCAGCGCTATGTGAATTCATATAAGACAGTAACGATTGCTCAAAAGTAACAACCATATTTAAAGCCACGTCATCTAAGTAGCCTTTATCAGCGGCAAAAAGAACCACGGCCATTTCAGCAACGGAAAGAGGCGAGTATTGTTTTTGCTTCATAGATTCAACAACACGCTGACCACGCTCTAGCTGTTTACGGGTTGCTTCATCTAAATCAGAAGCAAACTGCGCAAAAGCGGCTAATTCGCGATACTGAGCAAGCGCTAAACGCACGCCACCACCGAGCTTTTTAATAATTTTGGTTTGTGCCGCACCACCTACACGTGATACGGAAAGACCTGCGTTAATCGCGGGACGAATACCGGAATTGAACAAGTCTGTTTCAAGGAAGATCTGACCATCGGTAATCGAAATTACGTTGGTAGGAACGAAAGCAGAAACGTCACCTGCTTGGGTTTCAATAATAGGCAATGCTGTTAATGAACCCGTTTTACCTTTTACCGCACCATTAGTGAATTTTTCAACATATTCAGCATTAACGCGCGCAGCACGCTCTAACAATCTTGAGTGTAAGTAGAATACGTCACCAGGATAAGCTTCACGACCTGGTGGACGACGAAGCAACAAGGATACCTGACGATAAGCCCAAGCTTGTTTTGTTAAATCATCATAAATGATAAGGGCATCTTGACCGCGATCACGGAAGTATTCACCCATCGCGCAACCTGAATAAGGCGCGATATATTGCAGCGCTGCGGCTTCTGCAGCTGTTGCTGCAACCACGATAGTGTGAGCCATTGCACCAAACTCTTCTAATTTTCTAACAACGTTAGCAACAGAAGATGCTTTTTGGCCAATCGCTACATAAATACATTTAACGCCGGTGCCTTTTTGATTGATGATGGCATCAATCGCAATAGCTGTCTTACCAGTTTGTCTATCACCGATAATTAACTCACGCTGCCCACGACCTACTGGCACCATGGCATCAATTGCTTTTAAACCTGTTTGAATAGGCTGGCTAACAGATTGACGGGTAATAACGCCGGGCGCGACTTTTTCAACTGGTGAGGTTTCTTTGGTGTGGATTTCGCCCTTGCCATCAATAGGACGGCCTAAAGAGTCAACAACACGACCCAAGAGTTCTTCACCAACAGGTACTTCTAAAATGCGTCCTGTACATTCAACGGTTTGACCTTCAGCTAAGTGATCACTATCACCTAAAACCACCGCACCAACGGAGTCTCTTTCTAAGTTCAAGGCCATACCATAAACATCGCCAGGGAATTTGATCATTTCCCCTTGCATGACGTCATTTAAACCGAAAATACGTACGATACCGTCACCAACACTGATGATAGTACCTACTGTGCGTGCTTTTGCATCAACATCGGTTTTTTCAATTCGTTGTTTTATAAGTTCGCTAATTTCTGATGGATTAAGTCGCATATGTTCTTAGCCTATTCTTGTGAAATACCAACAGCATCGCAAAGTTTAGCGAGTCTGCCACGAATGGAGCCATCTATAACTAAATCTTGCGCCTGAATGATTGCCCCACCTATGATGGATTTATCTACTTGGCACTGAAGATCAATATTACAATTCATACGATTTTTTAGTGCGCTAACAAATCGTTCTTCATCTTGATTAGTTAAAGGTTGTGCCGAAATCAAGGTAACGCCAACAACGCGCTCTGCCTTTGCTCGCATTTCTTCATACAAAGATGCAATTTCAGGCAATAAATGTAGGCGCTTAAATTTACCCAGGAGCGCAATAAAATTTTGCATCTCGCTAGAAAAGTCATCTTTTCCGATGGATAAATAAAGCTCAATCAACTGCTGGGTGCTAAACAAGGGATCTTTTGCTAAAGCACCCGCTTGTTTATCACTTGCAATCAAGGAAGCTTCCTCTAACATTTGCGACCACTTAGCGAAATTCTTTTCGCTCTGCGCTAATTCAAACGCAGCTTTCGCATAAGGTCTTGCAAACGTGCGATTTTTCGACATGCCTTCCCCTAAATTTCCTGCGCTAGTTTTTCTAGCATTTTCTGATGCGCATTGAGATCAACGCTATGCTCTAAAATCTTTTGGGCGCCAATCAATGCAATGCCAGCAACCTGTTTGCGCAGCTCTTCTTTGGCATGTGCAACCATTTGTTCAACTTCAGCATGAGATTGGGCAATGATGCGTTGTGCCGCTTCATGTGCTTGCCCGCGCGCAGCATCGACGATAGTGTCTGCTTGCTTACGTGCTTCCAAAATGATTTCGGAGGCTTCTTCTTGCGTCTCTTTTAACATCTGCGCAATTTGTTCTTGGGCTCTGCCAAGCTCTAAATGACCTTTTTCTGCAGCCGCAAGACCGTCGGCAATACGTGCTTGCCTGTCTTTAAGAGCTTTAATAACGGGTGGCCAAACATAGCGCTTGGTTATCCACACAAACAGGACAAATGTAATCATTTGTCCTAATAGAGTGAGGTTAATATTCACGGCAATATTTCCTTAGCTTCACATTAGTGTGAAAGATGCTTCATAACCTCAGCTAAGAATGGGGAAGCAAAGGTAAAGTAAAGCGCAATACCCACACCAATCATTGATACCGCGTCGAGCAAACCTGCCACGATAAACATTTTAACCTGTAACATAGGGGTTACTTCTGGTTGACGCGCAGCACCTTCTAAGAATTTACCGCCCAGCAAACCGAAACCAATCGCGGTTCCTAATGCGCCCATACCGATCAAAATTGCTACAGCAATTGCGGTAATACCTTGTAACTGTGAAACTATTTGTGCGGTTTCCATTTCTTCTCCTAACAATCACTATTTATCTAAATCTAAACTCAAAATCATTAATGCGATTCGTGCGCCTGGCTCACATATATCAGCGTTAACATCATAAAAATGAACGCCTGCAAAGTGATAATGATGATATGGAAAAGTGCCCATACCAACCCTAATGGCCATTGTGTCCACCAAGGTAATAACGCAATCAGAATAAAAATTAACTCACCAGCATACATGTTGCCGAATAGTCGCAACCCAAGGGAAATGGGTTTAGCGCTTTCATCAACGATGCGTAACATCATGTTGAAGGGGAAAAACCAAGGACCAAAGGGTGCTGTTAAAATTTCTTTAGGGAAGCCAAAAAGGCCTTTATTTTTAAAGTTGTAATAAATTGTCATCAAAAAGACGCTTAACGACATGGCCAGCGTTAAATTGGGATCAGTGGTTGGTACAACTTTAAGATTATGAACGCCCACAAAAGAGAAGGCATAAGGCAACAAATCAACGGGCAATAAATCCATCAGGTTCATTAAGAACACCCAGGTAAAGATGGATAATGCCAAGGGCGGGATCCAATCGCTTTTACCATGATAAATATCTTTGACTTGTTGATTAACGAAGTCGACTAAGACCTCAACAAAATTCTGTATGGGCCCAGGCACACCAGAAGTGACGCGATTGGCCACTTTGATAAAAACGCCAAGGAATAGAAACCCTAAGAGCCAAGAGATGATTAGGGTATCAAGATGAAAAGAATAAAAACCCTCTCCCCAAGTTAAATTGGTAAGATGGTGCGTAATATAATCTGCTGAGGTCAGCTCTCTATCTGTTCCAACGCTCATTACGTTCTCATTTTCTGATTATTTTTAAACTTCATTACGCCAATAATGATGGGTGTGATAGCAAAACTCACTTGAGCCGTTATGTAGCCCAAA
Source organism: Uncultured Candidatus Berkiella sp. (assembly GCA_964496435.1). Classification (GTDB taxonomy): domain Bacteria; phylum Pseudomonadota; class Gammaproteobacteria; order Berkiellales; family Berkiellaceae; genus Berkiella. The sequence continues at coordinate 38,917 of CAZBZP010000018.1, read as the reverse complement.
AACAACCACATTGGCAAAACCCACCCGCTCACTATGGCCATAAAAAATCCTGCTGCTGTCAGCAGTACTTTTACAGCCTCGCCCCAATACAGGGACTTAAAAATCTTTTTCGCTGCGCGCGCCCCTTGGTGTGAAAACACACGTCGGTACAAATATAAGTTTGGCAGCACACATATCAAGCCACCCACGATGTACGAGCTTGCCTCAAGCACCCCATACAGCATGCCAATCAATGGAGAAAGGACAATGACAAAGGGAAATTGCAACACCACGGCCAAAAATGCCTCGTTTTGCAATCGGCCGAAGCTTTTCATTACAAAGTACTCATGGAAGACGGCTTGATTAGCGCGCAAAGTATACTGGTAGCGCAAATTTTAATCAATCTCGACATAGAGAAGCTTCTTACTTTAGCTAAAAAACTCACTTTGTATTTTGGGGCTTGGATTTAGCCCTCGCTTGTCTGTTTTGCACTGAACTCCCTTGACGGGCTTGTTGCTTTAGCGTGGTCTGCTTGGGTGCTCGTGCTATCAAAATAGGTTTGCATCTTGATCTTTGCACGCTCTTTGTCTCGGGTTTTGGGTTAAGCCCCAAGGTCGTTAAAAGCATGGGGGCCGCTGTATTTGAATGCTCTACCAACGTGACCTTGTCTTTTGTTAAGTGTTGCAAGTTGTCCACATCGCGCACGGCGCGTTGATAAAACCAACGTTGAAAAGGTGCCCACAACCACCCCCAAAAACCCAATGTTGGATAAGGTTCAATGGGCTTGGAATATAAAAAGGCGACTTCTTGCGGCAATATCCCTTTGTGTTTTTGTTGAATGTGGGCAAGCAAGTCTTTGGTTAAATCATTGTTTAATTTTTTATGCTCATAAGAAAAGTAATGAATGCCGGGGATAGGCTTGCCATGCTGCTTTTCTATGCTGGCAACATGTAAAGGGTTGGTGCCGCTGAAAAAATAGACTTCAACGCCCTGCTCAATCAGGAGCTCGGCTTCATCAAAAGCCTTTTTAGCATAATCACTTAACAGGCATTGTGCGTTCCAAGCGGCATCAAAAGCTTGCGGGCTTAAATTTGAAACAAAAAATTCCGCTGTTTTTCTAAATTGTTCCGTCGTGATTTTGCCTTCTCGATAGCTATCAAAAACATCGGGCAGATAGGTTTTTTGAAAGCGACGCAAATAAGTAGGCAAAGGAAGCCAGTTCCAAAGCAAGGCTAATTTGCTTATGCCCAGTTTTGCAAAAGCATTGATACTTCGTTGTGGTTGTGGTTTTACAAATAAACCCAAAGGAAAAATAGCTACTTTTATCATCTTCTCAGTCTAAAACTTAATGTAAATTATTTAATGTGGTCCAAAATACCTTCTAACTCATCCACATTATTATAACGAATGACAACCAATCCTCTGCCGCGATTGCCATGCCTGATAGCCACTTTAGCGCCTAATTTATCAGCCAAGTCATCTTCTAATCGTCTAATGTTAGGATCAATAACGCGCGTATTTGAGATACGCTCAACCACAGGTGCCTCTGGCCCTTCTTGTATTTTGGTTACCAGGCGTTCGGTTTCACGAACAGACAATCCCTTTTCAACAACAGTTTGTGCAATTTGGCTTTGCTCTTGTCCTTTTAAGCCTAATAAAGCGCGGGCATGGCCCATTTCAATTTTGTCTTCATCCAATAACGCTTGAACATCAGGGTTTAAAGTTAACAAACGTAACAAGTTGGTAACGCTGGTGCGTGATTTACCAACTGCTTCTGCCACTTGTAAATGGGTTAACTGCAATTCTTCAGATAAACGTTTTAATGCCATGGCTTCTTCTATGGCATTTAAATTTTCGCGTTGGATATTTTCAATTAATGCCATCGCCATCGCAGCTTCATCAGGCACTTGGCGCACAATACAAGGAACTTGCGCAAGCCCTGCTAATTGCGCAGCCCGCCATCTTCTTTCACCAGCAATAATTTCATAATGTTGGTTTCTGGGGCGCACAACAATGGGTTGTAACAACCCCTGTGCTTTGATGGATTCTGCTAATTGCTCTAAGCCTTCATGACGAATATGTTGGCGCGGCTGAAAAGGGCCTACCACCAATTTTTCAACCGGCAGATAACGTAAATCCTGACCTTCAACGGTTTGCCCATCTTTTGGGGGATGAATAGGTTGCGGCTTTTCCTTGGTGATAGAAATACTGTTACCTAAACTAGCAGATAATAATTCGTTTAATCCTTTGCCTAAACCACGTTTTTTCATCGTCATTATAGAACCTTTTCTCTGGCTTTCTTGGCTTTATTCACTACATTTTTTTCTTTGCGTAAAAATTCTGCCGCTAAGGTCATATAAGCTGAGGAGCCTCTTGAGCCTTTATCATACAGCTGAACAGGCAACCCATAGCTGGGCGCTTCGGCAAGGCGCACATTGCGCGGAATAACAGTTTGAAACACTTTATTTTTAAAATGAGCAACAAGCTGTGAAGAAACTTCTGCTGCCAATCGATTTCGCCCATCAAACATGGTGCGAATAATCCCTTTCACTTCGAGGTTTGGATTAACAGAGTTTTGGATCTGTTTCATCGTGTTCATTAAATCGGTTAAGCCCTCTAAGGCAAAATATTCGCATTGCATAGCAATGACGATACCATTTGCGGCTACCAAGGCATTGAGGGTTAACATGTTTAAAGATGGTGGACAATCTAGGAAAATATAGTCGTAATTATCTTTAACTTTATTAAGCGCATTGGCAAGGGACATCGGTTGGGTTTGCTTTTTCACCAACACGACTTCAGCCGCCGTTAGATCGCTATTTGCCGGAATGACATCATATCCAGCAGGTGTGTTTTCAATGATAACCTCATGAATACTTGCTTTACCTTGCAACAAGTCATTCATGGTCACGTCCAGGGCGTTTTTGTCTACCCCGCTCCCCATCGTAGCATTCCCCTGGGGATCGAGATCACATAGCAACACCCGCTTTTTTGACAATACCAGGGAGGCGGCTAAATTAATGCAGCACGTGGTTTTCCCCACGCCACCTTTTTGATTAGCAAAAGCCAATATTTGAGCACCCATCATTCCTATCCTTCTTCAAATTTAGCTGGATTATATCTTGCGGGACGTTCGCCTTTGGTGCCAACTAAACTTTTCACCAGCTATGTTTAAGTCGTTCCTGTGTTTTTCTATTGCATTCCAGTTTTAGCAATTATTGCTAAATGCCTCTCTCCCTCTTCTCCAGGCACTTTAAGAGAGATGATATTCTCAATCTCAAAGCCTTGGGGTGTGGATAGGGTATTTTGTTCAACCTTCCCCATCATCGCGAGAAAACGCCCCTCTTGCGCAAGCAAGTGGGACGTTAAAGGAATCATGTGTTCCAGAGGGGCAAATGCCCGAGTGAGGATAGTACTAAACTTTTCTGTTGGTTGGTATGCGCCAACCTCAGAATGTACGCAACTTACATTTGTAAGAGACAGTGATTTAACTACTTGGTTTACAAAAACCTGCTTCTTATGGTTACTGTCTAACAAAAAAAACTGGCATTGAGGCGCCATGATACTCAAAGGGATCCCAGGTAAGCCAGCACCTGTCCCCACATCAATCATTCTTTGACCAACAAGATGTGGATAAATCGCCAAGCTATCCAATAAATGACGCGACACCATTTCTATTGGGTTTCGAATCGCGGTTAAATTTAAACGCTGATTCCATTTGTGCATCAATTCAAGATAATCAATGCATTTGGTAATTTGCTGCTCATTTGCTTCAAGCGCTAAAGCTTGCAAGCCTTGTTTAAAGCGCTTTTGGAGATCCTCTTTTACCAACGGCTTAACAGGCTGGGACATTGTCGCTCTCTTTGCTTAGGTGATATTTTTTTAAATAGATCAACAATAACGAAATGGCTGCAGGCGTGATGCCAGGAATACGAGAAGCCATTCCGACAGTTTGTGGTTTGGTGCGAGTAAGTTTTTCCACAATTTCTGCAGATAAACCTGGAATACCTTTATATTCAAAGTCTTCAGGAATTAAGGTGTTCTCATTTTTAGAACAGCGTGAAATTTCTAGCACTTGCTTTGCTATATACCCTGCATATTTTGCTTGAATTTCCACTTGCTCAATAGCTTGTTTTTCATAAGCTTCAAAACCAAAATTTTCATTTTCAAGCATTTGCTTTACTTTTGGTAAACAAAGCAGCATTGAAATATGAATTTCAGGACGCGTGATAAGCTCCATCAATTTATAATCTCGCGCCAACTCAACTTGAGCATTCTCTTTTAACATCGCAGCTTCAGCAGTCTCAGGGAAAATGCTAATGCTCTTCATCATTTCATTGAAGCGTTCAATAGCTTGGGTTTTCTTATTATAGAAATCCCACCTCTCATCACAGACCAATCCCATTTGACGCCCGATTGATGTTAAACGAAGATCAGCATTGTCTTCTCTTAATATTAATCGATGCTCTGCGCGTGAGGTAAACATGCGATAAGGCTCTAATGTACCAAGCGTAATTAAATCATCAATTAACACGCCGATATAAGCTTCATCACGACGCAGCGTCCACAAAGGTTCGCTTAAAGCAAAGCGTCCCGCATTAATACCCGCCACGATGCCTTGGGCTGCAGCTTCTTCATAACCTGTGGTGCCATTAATTTGGCCTGCAAAAAATAAGCCCTTAACAAGGCGTGACTGCAAGCTGGGCTCTAATTCTCTTGGATCAAAATAATCATACTCAATCGCATATCCTGGTCGCAGGATATGGGCATTTTCCAACCCCTTCATTGAGCGCACCAATTTTAGCTGCACATCAAAGGGAAGACTGGTCGAGATCCCATTAGGATAATATTCGTTTGTATCTAAGCCTTCAGGTTCTAAAAATATTTGATGTGCATTTTTTTCTTTAAAACGCACAACTTTATCTTCAATCGAAGGACAATAGCGTGGACCAACACCTTCTATCACCCCCGAAAACAAAGGAGAACGATCAAGCCCTTGGCGAATAATATCGTGGGTTTGTTCATTGGTATGGGTAATATAACAACTGATCTGCTTGGGATGTTGTGAAACATCTCCTAAAAAAGAAAAAACAGGAACAGGGTTATCCCCAGGTTGTTCTGCTAATTGGCTAAAATCTATGGTTTTGCCATCAATGCGAGGTGGTGTACCTGTTTTTAGGCGTCCCATGGTAAAAGGCAAATCACGAAGACGTGTCGCTAAATTAAGAGAAGGTGGGCACCCTGCCCGTCCACCTTGATAATTATTCAAGCCAATATGGATTTTACCTGCTAAAAACGTGCCTGCAGTGAGCACAACAGCGCTTGCATGAAAACGTAAACCCATCTGGGTAATAACACCACAAACTTGGTTGTCTTTGATAATGAGATCATCAACAGCTTGTTGAAACAACCATAAATTTTCTTGATTCTCTAAGGCATGACGAATCGTCTGCTTGTAAAGCATTCGGTCTGCTTGTGTGCGGGTTGCTCTTACAGCTGGGCCCTTGCTGGCATTTAAAATCCGAAATTGAATACCTGCCGCATCTGCAGCTTTGGCCATGATGCCACCTAAAGCATCAATTTCCTTTACCAAATGACCTTTACCAATGCCACCAATGGCGGGGTTACAAGACATTTGCCCCAAGGTTTCAATATTATGGGAAAGTAATAAGGTTTTAACACCCATACGACTAGAGGCTAATGCTGCTTCTGTGCCAGCATGCCCGCCCCCAACAACTATCACTTCAAAATGCTCTGGATAATCCATCTTATTTACCTATGCAAAAGCTTGAAAATATTTTGCCTAATAAATCATCCGATGTTGTTTTGCCCACAATTTCACCTAATGCTTCTTGTGCAAAACGTAATTCTTGCGCTACCAACTCACCCGCTTTAGGCCCAACTAATTGCCTGTGCGCACTTTCACATGATATCAGTGCTTTTTGCAAAGCATCCAAGTGTCGTCGTCTGGCAATGAAAGCGCCGTTTTCACATTGCTGCATACCTGATTGCGCTTTGATGTGGCTCAATAAATCTTCCATCCCCTGCCCTGTCTTGGCGCTCAGATATAATTTATTGTCACGAAAACCGGTTTCTTGCTGAGTCATATCTATTTTGTTCATCACCAAAGTGACTTTGTGACCATGCTCGCGCAGTATGTCTAATTCTTCTGGTGTGTAGTCTTCTTCGCAAGCAGCATCTTTGATTAACAAGATGTTATCTGCAAGAGCTTGCTGCTCTTTTGCACGCTTTATACCCTCTTGCTCAATAATATCTGCTTGTTCGCGAATGCCTGCAGTATCAACGATGTTAATAGGAAAACCGTCAATTTGAATTGTCTCTTTTACAAGGTCTCGCGTCGTACCGGCAATAGGGGTAACGATAGCAGATTCACGCTGCGTTAATTGGTTTAACAAGCTAGATTTACCAGCATTCGGACGACCTGCCAATACAATGGTGATCCCCTCTCTAAGCAATTGACCAATTTTAGCGCCTTTGAGCAAGGTTTTTAATTGGCTAATCAAATCTTCAATTTTTTCAAGAACGGCGCCTTCGCTTAAAAAATCAACTTCTTCTTCAGGAAAATCTATGGCCGCTTCTACAAAAATGCGTAATTCCATCATCGAGATAGAAAGTGTTTCAATTTGCTTTGAAAATACGCCCACAAGAGAACGTGATGCGCTGATTGCTGCTTGTTGGGTGCTTGCATCGATTAAATCTGCAACTGCTTCACATTGCGCTAAATCCATTTTGCCATTGAGAAAAGCACGTTCAGAAAATTCACCAGGTCTTGCAAGTCGCGCCCCATGATGAAGCGCTGTGCTTAACAACATATCCATCAGCACTGGGCCACCATGACCTTGAAGCTCTAAAAGATCTTCTCCCGTAAAAGAGTGAGGGCCTACAAAAAACAAAGCCAAACCTTTATCGATGATATTGTCATGCATATCATAAAAAGATTTTAGGTGGGCAATACGCGGACTGGGTAGTCCTTTGAGGAGTTGGCTTGCAATATGGGGAACCAGTGGTCCTGAAATTCTTACAATCCCCACACCTCCCCTGCCGGGAGGTGTAGCAATTGCTGCGATGGTGTCATTCGACAACATGGCTTATTTCGCTTTTTTAAGCGCTGTTCCTTCACGCTCAATTTGCTTGGTAATGATCCATTGCTGAGCAATACTAAGAATATTGTTCACTGTCCAGTACAGAACCAAACCAGATGGGAATGTGATAAAGAGTGCCGTAAATATAACTGGCATAAACATCATCACTTTGGCTTGCACAGGATCTGGTGGTGCTGGGTTTAATCTTTGTTGCAAGAACATTGTTGCGCCCATAATGAGGGGCAATACAAAATAAGGATCCGAACTAGACAAGTCTTTTATCCAAAACATAAAAGGAGCATGTCTTAACTCAACGCTTTCAAGAAGAACATAATAAAGCGCGATGAATACTGGGATCTGAATCAAAATCGGCAAGCAACCGCCCAAAGGATTTAATTTTTCTTTCTTATATAAATCCATCAAGGCCATGCTGAATTGCTGCTTATCATCTTTATGACGTTCTTTTAGCAATTCAATACGTGGTTGCAACAATCGCATTCTGCCCATGGAGCGATAACTTGCAGCAGAAAGTTTATAAAAGAGGACCTTGATCACCAATGTGACCAAAATAATAGACCATCCCCAATTCCCTACAAAACCATAAATGGATTTTAACAACCAGAAAATTAATTGCGATATGGGCCATAAAATACCGTAATCAATTGTTAGGTTCAGACCTGGTGAAACTTTTTCTAACACATCAGCAATTTCAGGGCCTATGTAAAATCTACCTTCCCACGATTGGCTTGTGTTTGGTTGTACTTCAACAGGCGTTACAGCACCGATATTGTAAACGTTATCATTGTCTACGCGAGTGTAATATGTGTTAGTGCTTTGCGCATCAGGCACCCATGCCGATAAGAAATAATGTTCTACTTGTGCTGCCCAACCACCTTGAATTTCTTCACGAAATGGCGATTTTTGCATATCTTGAAAACTGATTTTCTTAAACGGTTTACTGGGCGTATAAAGCGCGCCCCCTTGATACATTTGAACGCCAAACATGCCATTACTTTTTTCTTTGACATGTTCACGCTGTAATTGACCATAGAAACTACCTTGCCAAACCGTGCTTTTCGGATTGTGAATATTGTAGTTTACATCCACCAGATAAGTTCCGCGTTTCAAGCTCAGTGTTTTTACAACTTTAACGCCTTCCTGATTTTGCCAATGTAAATTTACTTTTAGTTCGTCTTGATTATCTTCTAATTGGAACTGATGTGCAGATGCTGTGTATTGCGCACGACCATGAGCATGTGAATCAGGCCCCAATTCGTCTTTACCGATAAGGCCAGATTGAGCAATATAGTCTTTACCCTTTGCTCTGTCTAAAAGGACGACGCCCTTTTCGCTGTTTAAAGTTTGTGGATATTTTAAAAGCTCAGCTCTAACAATATCTCCCCCATTGAGATCTACTTTAAGACTGAGTGTATCTGTTTTAATTTCAATTAATTCACCCGCTTTGGTTAAGGGCAATTCATTCGTGGCAGGTGTTGCTGCTGAAGAATGTTGCACGCTCGCGGTTGTTACCGATGGAATATCGCTTTGTGAAGATGCTGCATTTACGGCGGATGTTTCTTGTTCTGGTAGCGCTTTATGTTCTTGCTGCCAAAAGGTAAACAAGGCAAAACCTACTGCAAAAAGAGAAACTAATAAAAAAATACGTGTACGTTGTAATTCCATACCTAGTTAGTCCTGTTTGGAGTTGGTACCAGATCAACACCACCCTTATGAAAAGGATGGCATTTTGATAATCTTTTGATGGTTAAAAAACTGCCCTTAAGTGCACCAAATTGCTTGATTGCATCCAAGGCATATTGAGAGCAAGAAGGATAAAAACGGCATCTATTTCCCAGCATGGGACTAATCATCCAGCGATAAAAATGAATTGCACCTAAGAGAAATTTCGCAAAGAGCTCATTAATTTTTGCCATTGCTGTTGTAGTTCCTCTTGCAGCGTTGCGTTACATACTTCTGGAAGTTGTCTTTGCATAATCACAACGACATCATTCCCATACAATTGCGACTGATGATAGCGAAAGCTTTCGCGTATTATGCGTCGTATGCGATTTCTATTTACCGCAGAAGGAACATGACGTTTGGCTATAGCAAGACCTAAACGCGCATTCGTTTTCCCATTTGCACAACAAAACAGGGTAAATAACGCCCCTCTTTGTTTGCGCCCTTGCTTAAATACTCTCTGAAACTCGTCGGGAATAAGCAATCGATGTTGTTTAGGGAAAACTAAGCTTTTTGGAACAATGGTTGTCAGCTTAATATCCTGTCATATCTTTAACACTGTCACTCTCCCCTATTCTTTCCACAGTGATGTAGAAAAGATAAGGGAAAAGTATTCACAGGTTTTTATTTCTTCGTTCCACCAACGGGAGCGAGTCTCTTGCGCCCTTTTCTACGACGGTTGGCCAAAACAGCTCTCCCGCCTTTTGTTTTCATGCGAGCACGAAAACCATGGGTTCTAGCCCTTCTTAACTGACTTTTTCTCTGGAAAGTTCTTTTCATAGCAGCTCCGCGAGCTAAATAACTTTAATACAAAAATTCCCTAAAAATTAGGCGGTTAACTATATGCGAACCATTTTTTAATGTCAAGTTAATCCTCGAATCTCTGATAAGGATTTTTAAAATGATATTGAATAAATACATATGTGTAATTTAAAGATAATGATTAGTGAAAGAAAGAATAGGGGATAAGTCATAAAAAGCTAATTAAAACATAGTATTAGCAAACTTTTAACTTTGTGGGTTTCTTTAAGATAAATAGGCTAATAAGCAGTGCATAACTTTAAGGAATTTTACATTTTGCATAAAACGCCTCTTTTTCCACAATTTTCGCGTGATGCTATCCCCATACTTACCCACATATTTCCATTTTAATTAGCTAGTAAACATATAAAGCTCACTTTGTGGGCACCAAATATGATTAATTCTTTTCATGATCAAGAGATCTATGATTATTAGCTGGGAGCTCGCTGTGGATAACTCGTTTTTTTTTATACTATACAGGTATTTAAAATTATTTAATCTTGTTGCTTTATGGGGGCATAAGCAGGGGATGACTTGGGGATAAGTTGGTGCTTTGCAAAGAATTCACAAAAAGGACGTACTTAACCACGGAAAAATGACAACTTACCAAGAGCATATCCCATGCAAGCTGTGGATAATCCCTTGGAATTTTAAAAATACCCAATAACATAAATTTATAATTCATTTGATCTTTGTTTATTAAGATTAGGGCAAGCAAAGTTGGTGATAGGCTGAAAAAACCGTTAATGATCAGATCCTTAGAACGGACCAATCTCTGTGTATAGCCTTTGAATGTTGAGTCTATAAGTTGTGGATAAGTTCATGGGGGTGAGCACAAAGGGGATAAATGCTTGGTTTATCAACATCTTTTAATTTCACTAACCACAGTTTATGCCACAACCCCAGTGGATAACTTTAAGTGCGATCTAAAAAACAGTGTGGATAACTTTAAAGAAGGGGGTTAGAATGCGATTTCCACTTTACGCAATAAACAAAACAAATGAGTGCATGATCTGCCTCAGGTGAAGTGGGAAGCCTAAAAGCTATTTTAATTTTCCAACTAAAATCGTTCTGCATTGCAAATGCGTCGGTTTTTTTTGCCTTAAATTTTGAAAATAATACACAGGGGAGTTGATAGAGCAGTGGAGTTATCACTTTGGCAGCAATGCTTGGCGCGCCTTAAAGAAGAAGTAGCGCAATTACCCTTTAATCAATGGATAAGCCCCTTACAAGCAGAAGAAATTAACGGTGGGTTGATTTTATGGGCGCCCAATCAATATGTACTTGATGGCGTTTCCCAGGACTATTTAGCACGCATTGGCGATATCTTGGCTCAGATTAATGGCAAAGCATTAAGACTTACCATCGGCATCGGGGAGCGTCATGCGCCACAAGAAGAAGAGAGCGCTCCTCAAAGCGTTCGTGTTAGTGCGCCACCTAGCACGATGAAAGTGTCACATCAAAGCAATTTAAACACGAGCTTTATTTTTGAAAACTTTGTGGTCGGTAAATCAAACCAATTAGCAGAAGCCGCTGCCAAACAAGTTGCAGAAAATCCTGGCGGTGCTTACAACCCCTTATTTTTATATGGTGGGGTAGGTTTAGGTAAAACACACTTAATGCATGCTATAGGTAATGCGATTATTGCTCATCGTAATGATGCCAAGGTTGTTTACCTACATTCAGAGCGTTTTGTGGCTGATATGGTTAAGGCTTTGCAAAGCAATGCCATTAATGAATTTAAGCGATTTTATCGTTCAGTGGATGCTTTATTAATCGACGATATTCAGTTTTTTGCTGGAAAAGAGCGTTCACAAGAAGAGTTTTTCCACACCTTTAATGCACTTTTAGAAGGGCAACAACAAATAATTTTAACCTCTGATCGTTATCCTAAAGAAATCAGCGGTATTGAAGAAAGATTACAATCTCGTTTTGGTTCAGGTTTAACTGTCGCTGTAGAGCCACCAGAACTTGAAACGCGCGTTGCAATTTTAATGAGCAAAGCAGAGCATTGTGCAATTGATTTACCACATGAAGTTGCTTTCTTTATTGCTAAGCGTATACGTTCGAACGTTAGAGAATTAGAAGGTGCCTTAAAACGCATTATTGCTAATGCGCAATTTACAGGTTCTGCTATTACTTTAGAATTTGTGCAAGAAGCTTTAAAAGATGTTTTAGCCTTGCAAGATAAATTAGTTTCTATGGATAATATTTTGCGTATCGTTGCAGAGTATTACAAAATCAAAGTGGCGGATTTACTCTCTAAAAGGCGAAATCGTTCTGTTGCAAGACCACGGCAAATGGCGATGTCTTTGTGTAAAGAACTAACGAATCACAGTTTACCTGAAATTGGCGACGCTTTTGGTGGAAGAGATCACACAACAGTTTTGCATGCCTGCCGAACTATCAAAGGCATGAGAGAATCTGATGCTGATATCGGCGAAGATTTTGCTAATTTAACCCGTATTTTATCGACGTAATCCCATGCAATTTACCATTCAACGTGAAGCTTTGCTAAAACCTTTACAACGTGTACAAGGCGCGCTTGAGCGCCGACAAACGTTGCCGATTTTATCTAACGTGTTGGTGGTGGTAAAAAGCCAATTACTGTCTTTAACCGGCACGGATCTTGAAATTGAAATGATTGCGCGCGTGCCGCTTGCACATAACGCACAACCAGGGGCTATTACTATTCCAGGCAAAAAGCTGATTGATATCTGTAAAGCGCTTCCTGAGAATGCCTTAATTTCATTTGAAATGGCTGAAAATAAAGTGGTGGTTCGCTCGGGTCGAAGCCGCTTTACCATGGCATCTTTGCCTGCAGATAACTTTCCTAAGGTAGAAGAGAGTCCTGGGGATGTGGAGCTTTCCATCAAGCAAAGCGTTCTGCGTCAACTATTAGACGTAACTAGCTTTGCGATGGCGCAGCAGGACGTGCGCTATTACCTCAATGGGGTGCTGATGGTCTTTTGGCAGAATGAGGTTCGTATGGTGGCCACAGACGGTCATCGCTTGGCCACAATGGCCTTGGCGCTGCGTAGCCCCGTTTCTGAGCCGCTTTCAGTCATTGTCCCACGCAAAGCAGTGCTAGAAATGCAACGCCTGTTTGTGGAAGGGGATGAGGAAATTGGCTTGGTGATTGGTAAAAACCATTTACGCGCCGTAAGTACGCACACTAGCTTTGTAACAAAGTTAATCGAAGGTAAATTTCCTGATTTTCAGCGTGTGTTACCACAAACGACACCTTATCAATTTGAAGTCTCTCGGGAATTGTTAAAGCAAGCCTTACTACGTGTTTCGGTATTATTTACGGATAAGTATCGTGGTGTTGGTTTGCAATTTACCCCCAATTTATTACGCATTATTGCCACCACGCCAGATAAAGATGAAGTGGAAGACGAAGTAGAAATTGCATTTGATGGTCCCACTATCGAAATTGGCGCAAACGCGAGCTACCTCGTTGAATATCTCAATATCATCAAATCCGACATGGTGCGTGTTGCTTTCACTTCACCCAATCATGTTATTTTATTTGATGCCGCTATTGGCGAAGGTAATCTAGCAGGGCAGCATGCCTATGTCGTTATGCCCATGAGGTTATAGCGCGCAGGTTTTGGTGTTATTCTATGAGTTAATTCATCACTAGCGGGACGTGCTATCAAGTGTATTTATCTCGCCTTCATATTCATCAGGTGCGCAATCTCAACGAGATAGCGCTTTCCTTACACCCTCAGTTCAATCTTTTCATTGGAAAAAATGGATCAGGCAAAACCAGTTTATTGGAAGCCATTCATTTGCTGGCATTGGGGCGATCTTTTCGTTCAAGGCAGAGCCAAAGCATTATTAACCATCAGCAAAACCAATTGGCGTGCTTTGGTGAAATGTTCTGTGATGGCATGAAGACAAGCATGGGAATAGAGAAAACACGCCAAGGAGACGTAAAATGTAAGCTCCAAGGCGAGGTTTGTGACAAATTGTCCCGTTTTGCAACCCAATTACCACTGCAATTGATAACGCCGGAAACGTTTAAGTTATTGGTAGAGGGGCCAGAAGAGCGACGACGCTTCTTAGATTGGGGTGTGTTCCACGTGGAACATTCATTTACTGAGCTCTGTCAGCGCTATCAACGCCTGATCAAGCAGCGTAATGCCGCGCTTAAGCAGTTGCCGAAGTGGAAATCACTCCTTGCTTGGGAGATAGAGCTTGTTGAAGTGGGGGAGAAAATCACCTATTTACGTAAGCAATACTTGGTTGGTTTGCTGCCTTTTTTGCGAAAAGCACGTGAATTTCTGCTGCCTGATCATGATATTCAATTTAGCTATGAGCAGGGATGGCATGAGGAGCGTTCTCTAGAAGAGGCTTTAGGCATCGCTTTGGCTCAAGATCAGCGTTTCGGCTATACAAGCGTGGGGCCGCATCGCGCCGAGCTGGCCGTTAGCTTAGGCGGCTTTGATGCCCATCAAGTGCTTTCTCGTGGTCAGCAAAAGCTGTTGATAGCGGCTTTACACCTTGCTCAAGCCCAACAACTTCATGCCAGCACAGCTAAACGATGTTTATTTCTCATCGATGACTTGGCGTCCGAGCTTGATAGTCATAATCGCCAACGATTGGTTACCCATCTTGCCCAAAATGGCCATCAACTCTTCCTGACAGGGATAGAGGAGACACCATGGCAGCTATTGTGCCAGCAATTTGAGGGAGAAATGTTCCACGTGGAACAAGGGAGCATCACCAGAACCCCCGGATTTACTGGGCTCTTGGCCTCTATTGAGTCGCCTGCCTAGGAGGATTCCTCCAAGCGCCTCTGCCAGCCTACACGAAAACCCCCCATCAGCAAGCTGTCGCCCCCCTTTGATAACAAAGGGGGGGCAATAAGATTCTCAATCTGGCGAGACCCTTCAAGCTGTCCTCCATGATGCAAAAGACATTAAGGTCGCGTAGCGACAATAATTCCCCTTTATTATCCAGAAGATGTGGTCGCTTAAAGCAGCACAGAGTGTTATCTCTTTAGAAATGGGGGCGTTAGTGCTTATAGGGCGAATAAAGTGGCTTGTCCTACATGGCTTCTGAGCGAAGACACAAGTATGCCTTCCTTTGAACTCCCCGCCTGCAAGCAGTTGATCTCCTTTGATAACAAAGAGGGTAAAAATCACCCCATTAGGTCAATGGCTAGCAACATAAACAAGTAAAATGCGATTTAAGTCGCCCTGCGACATAATTCTCCCTTTGAGATCAAAAGTGGGCGCTCCAATGGCAGAGGGTTTGTTCGCGTTGCTCTTTGGCCAACGTTTCTAATGTCAGATCAAATCAAGAGACTAATAGCTAAAAAACCTATTTTGTTATCTAAGTTTCAAATTACAAATAAAACGCATAGAAAACGGTCGTTTTTAGCAAAAAAACCACGAAAAAAGAAGAGCTAAACGGCTGAATATGATAGAATATTGCCATTACAAACGAAGTCTTTAGATAACCTTTTAACGCTTCAAGTAAGCCCCTTTAAAGGGCCAAAATGTTCCACGTGGAACCTCTTGCAAGCAAGTACGCACTAATCGTACACGGAGTAGCGAATGACATCAGAGATGACTTACGATTCATCCAATATTAAAGTTTTAAAGGGCTTAGACGCTGTTAGAAAGCGTCCTGGTATGTATATCGGTGATACCGACGATGGCACAGGTTTACATCACATGGTGTTTGAAGTCGTCGATAATTCAATCGATGAGGCCTTAGCCGGTTATTGCTCCCTGATTACCGTGACGATTCACCCAGATGAATCTATTTCTGTAAAAGATAATGGTCGTGGAATTCCTGTGGACATCCACGCTGAAGAAGGGCGTTCTGCCGCTGAAGTAATTATGACGGTATTACATGCCGGCGGTAAGTTTGATGATAACTCCTATAAGGTATCTGGCGGCTTGCATGGCGTGGGTGTTTCTGTCGTGAATGCGCTTTCAGAATGCTTGCGTCTGACCATTTGTCGAGAAGGCAAAAAGCATTTTCTTGAATTTCATAATGGTGAACCTGTTGAAGCTTTGAAAGTCGTTGGTAATACCGATGCCACGGGAACAGAAATCTGGTTTAAGGCAAGCGCTGAGACCTTTAGCAATATTGAATTTGATTATGATGTCTTGGCCAGACGTTTACGCGAGCTTTCCTTCTTAAACTCAGGCGTTAAAATTCACTTGGTTGATGAGCGTCTTTCTGAAGAGGGCAAGGGTAAAAATGATGAGTTCTGTTACGAGGGTGGTATTAAAGCTTTCGTAGATTACTTAAATAAAAACAAAACACCTGTCCATCCTTCGGTCTTTTTCTTTAGCAAAGAAAAGGACAACATGACCGTTGAAGTGGCCTTGCAATGGAATGACACCTACGCAGAGAACATTTTCTGCTTTACCAACAACATTCCACAGCGTGATGGTGGTACGCACTTATCCGGCTTTAGAAGTGCAATGACCAGAACCTTGAATCAATACTTAGAAAATGAAGGCGTGCTAAAGAAATCCAAAGTAGCAACCACAGGGGATGATGCCAGAGAAGGTTTAACAGCCGTCTTGTCAGTGAAACTGCCAGATCCAAAGTTCTCATCACAAACCAAAGATAAATTGGTGTCCTCAGAAGTGAAGGCGGTGGTTGAATCGACCTTCAGTGATGCTTTTAATGCCTTCTTATTAGAAAAGCCTGCTGAAGCCAAAGCTATTACAAACAAAATGATTGAAGCGGCAAGAGCCAGAGAAGCTGCACGTAAAGCACGAGAAATGACCCGCAGAAAAGGCGCGCTTGATATTGCAGGCCTTCCAGGGAAGTTAGCAGACTGTCAGGAGAGAGATCCAGCACTTTCTGAATTGTACTTAGTAGAGGGTGACTCCGCGGGCGGTTCTGCAAAGCAGGGGCGTGACAGACGTACTCAAGCGATATTGCCTTTAAAGGGTAAAATCTTGAACGTGGAAAAAGCACGTTTTGATAAAATGTTATCCTCCCAAGAGGTGGGTACACTTATTACTGCTTTAGGTTGTGGTATTGGTCGAGAAGAATATAACCCCGATAAGTTGCGTTACCATCACATTATTATCATGACTGACGCTGACGTCGACGGTTCACACATTAGAACATTGTTATTAACCTTTTTCTATCGCCAAATGCCTGAACTTTTAGAGCGTGGCCACATTTATATTGCTCAGCCACCTTTGTTCAGAGTAAAACGTGGTAAACAAGAGAATTATGTGAAAGATGAAGATGCTCTGCAGCACTATCTGACGCACATTGCGCTTGATGAAGCAAAATTACACGTAAACCCACAAGCGCCTGCTATCCAAGGTTTGGCTTTGGAGCAATTGGTCGCTCGCTTTAATAAAGCCCAAGGTATGATTCGGCGCTTATCAAAACGCTTCCCGGTCCCCGTGTTAGAGGCAATGTTAAATGTGCCCTCATTGAAGGAAGCGCAGCTCAAAGATCAAAAAGCGGTTCAGCAATGGCTGGATGCTTTAAAAGCAGAGCTCAAGAAAGCTAACATTGATGATCAACATTGCCAATTATCCATTGAAAGTTCAGATGATCATTTTGTTCCAGTTGCCAAAGTAAGCACATATGGTATTGCCCATACGTCTCATTTTACAGCGGACTTTTTCCACTCTTCTGAATATACCTTCTTGATGCAAGTTGGCGCAGAATTAGCACAATTGCTAGAGCCTGGTGCTTATATCGAGCGCGGTGATAAAAAGGTAGCTGCACTCAGCTTTAAAGAAGTGCTGGAGTGGCTAATGAATGAAGCGAAAAAAGGCCAACAGATTTCACGCTATAAAGGTTTGGGTGAAATGAACGCTGATCAATTGTGGTCAACAACTATGGATCCCTTAACACGCCGCTTACTCCAAGTGCGTATTGAAGATGCGGTTGAAGCTGATCAAATCTTTACGACACTGATGGGCGATCAAGTTGAGCCACGACGTGAATTTATTGAAGCCAATGCGTTACATGTAGAAAACCTAGATATTTAATTCTTTTCAGCTTGTCTTAAATACCCGGGAATTTGAATGGCATGTGGGGAAACACTTTTTTTATGGCAGAGCCATAAAATAAAGTTGTTTCACCATATGTCCCGCGGTGTCTCGCATATAAAATGAATTAAAATTCTTGCGGCAAATCTTCCATTGTGGACTCAATCCACGATTGTGCTTTTTCTTTGATTTCATCTGCATTGAGATTAGCAGGATCAAGGGCTGGCCCGATAACAAAGCTGATGGTGCCAGGCTTTTTGATAAAGGCATTTCTGGGCCAACAGACACCGGCATTATGTGCAATGGGTACAACTTTATAGCCCGTTTCTTTGGCCAACACGGCCCCACTTCGTGAAAATTTACCATTTTCACCTACAGCAACACGCGAACCTTCTGGGAAAATAATAACCCAACGACCTTGCTGTAAACGTCTTTTGCCTTGTTCAAGGAGCTGTTTAATAGAGCTGGATTTACTTCTATCTATCGCAATAGGTTCAATCATGGCTAATCCCCAACCAAAGAAAGGGATCTTTAATAATTGCTTTTTAAGCACCCAGGTTTGTGGGCCTAGCAGTGTTTGTAAAAAGAGCGTTTCCCACGCTGATTGATGCTTACATAAGACAATCGCATTTTCATGGGGTAATAATTCTAAACCTTGAATATCATAGCGAATACCACAGACTATGCGTGCCCACCAGATCACAAAATGTGACCACAGGGTAATGAATCGATAACGCACAATATAAGGCAAGGGAAATAAGAAAAAGCCAATCACACAGATAATCATGGCGGCAATGGCTTGGCCAACAAAAAGCACAATCGAGCGAAAGGCCAATAATAGATTTTTAAACATGCATTAACAGCCTTTCAACAAAAGCAAACAAATCGGGGTGGGTTTCAATATCCTTGATATCTTCAGCGTGTTTAGCAATCGTTCTTTCACCTTTACCTGTTTTCACAAGCACCGGTGTAGCCTTTACTAAGAGAGCTGCTTCTAAGTCGCGAAAGCTATCGCCGACAACATAAACTTTATTTAAATCACAGTGATAATGCTCGGCTATTTGCTTTAAAAGACCAGGCTTTGGTTTGCGGCAGTCACAGCTATCATCAGGCCCGTGTGGGCAATAAAAAACACTGTCAATTTTAGCGTTTTTAGCTGCAAGCGCGTCATGCATTTTTTGATGAATTTGATTTAAAATCTCAATGCTATACATTTTACGTGCGATACCAGATTGATTGGTTGCAACGCTTACGGTATAACCATGTTGATTTAAAAGCGCAATGGCTTCTAAACTGCCAGGAATAGGGATCCATTCTGCTGGTGATTTAATATAATCATCTGAATCCTGATTGATAACCCCATCCCTGTCTAGAATAATGAGCTTCATAATACCAGTTTAGAAATATCAGCAATTTGTAAAAACAGTGCATAAAGATGGCAAAGCAAGTGGATCCTATTAGATCTTAAAGCTTCATCTTCTGTCATCACCATGACATCATCAAAAAACTTGTCAACACTTTCTTGCAAAGATGCTAATAAACTCAGCGCTTCTTGATATTTTGCTTGTTGTATCAAAGGCGTTGTTTGCGCTTTTAAATTATTGATGGCTTCATAAAGCGCTCTTTCAGGCGCTTCTTTTAGCAAGTTAGTATCAATTAAAGGCAAACGTTGCATGTTAAAAGTGATGGCATTTTTTTGTAAAATATTACGCACGCGCTTATTGGCTGCGGCCAAATTTTGCGCCTCTTTAAGTGTTTGAAAATGTCCAACCGCTAAAACGCGCAAGCTTGCATCATAAGGTTGTGAAGGGTGTGTTGCCATAACAGATTCAATCGTTTGAATGGCGATACCTTGCTCTAAATACCAGGATTTAAATCGTTCAAAGCAAAATGCAACCATTTGTGGCACAACTTCTTCATCAATCAGGTTGCCATAACCATGCCTTGCAAGCTCACAAAGCTCGCCTAAGTCTAGATTCAATTGCTTTTCGATAAGAATACGTAGCACGCCTAAAGCTGCCCGGCGCAATCCGAAGGGATCTTTATCCCCCGTGGGGGTTTGGCCAATACCAAAAATACCGATTAAAGTATCTAATCTATCTGCTAAAGCCAAGGTGATGCCAACTGGTGATGCTGGTAAAATATCTTTAGCAAATCGTGGATAGTAGCTTTCACGAATAGCCTGCGCTACTTCTGCGGGCTCTCCATCATGCAACGCATAATAACATCCCATGATGCCTTGCAATTCTGGGAACTCAAATACCATTTCGGTTAACAAGTCTGCTTTACACATCTTGCCCGCACGTTCACTGATATGGCTTGGTGCATTGATTTGTTTAGCAATGATATTGGCTAATTTGGCTATACGCTGGCTTTTATCGTAAAGCGTGCCTAATTGCTTTTGGAAAATCATGTTTTTTAAGCCCTCTAGGCGCGCATGTAGAGGGGTTTTTCTGTCTTGATCATAGAAGAATTTAGCATCGCTTAAACGGGCATGCATCACCCGTTCATTACCTTGAATGATATTATCAACAGGATCTGCTTGTGTGTTGCTCACCAGAATAAATATTGGGAGTAATTTGCCGTTCTCATCATTAATAGCAAAACATTTTTGATGATTTTGCATCGAAGAAATCAACGCTTCTTGCGGCACATCTAAAAAGGCTTTATCAAACTGCGCATAAAGTGGCACAGGCCATTCAACAAGACCGGTGACTTGATCAAGCAGTTCATCTTCAATAATGGTTTTACCGTTAAATTTTGCGCCAATCATTTCAATAGCACGCTGAATCATTTCCTGGCGTTCATTATGATTTGCTATAACTTTGGCTTCTTTTAAGGTGTTAACATAGTCATCAGCATTGGATAAGGTAATGGCCTGGGGAAAATGAAAACGATGCCCAAAGGTTGTATTGCCGGCTTTTAAATTAAAGAGCTCGATAGGTAAAGGGTTTTTACCATGCAAAACCAGCAACCAATGAATAGGTCTGACAAATTCAGTCGATGTCGCACCCCAACGCATGCGTTTAGGAATAGGAAGCTGATTCAGCGCATTCTCGATGATGGCAGGCAAAACATCGATTAAATTTTTACCGGGCTCTTCATATTCATAAACCAGCCAAGCACCTTCCGTTGTTTCGAGCGTTTTTAAATCACTCACTTCCACTTTGCAGCCCTTAGCAAAACCCATGGCAGCTTTTGTTGGATTGCCTTTGGCATCAAAAGCGCTGGCAAGGGCTGGACCTCGTTTTTGCACAAGACGGCTTTCCTGCAATGCAGGCACATCAAATACTCTGGCGGCAAGTCTTCTTGGCGTTACATAATGTTCGGCCTTACCAAAGGTAATTCCCTGCTCGCTAAAAGCATGGGTGATAGAATGGGCAAAATGTTTTGCCAATTTATCTAAATTTTTAGGAGGAAGTTCTTCGGTTCCAATTTCAATTAATAATGTTTCACTGACAGCCATGGTATTGTTAAGCCTTTGCCTTTAATAAAGGAAACCCGAGTTTTTCGCGGGATAAATAAAATTGTTGTGCCACTTCTCGTGCCAGTGTGCGCACTCTTAAGATGTAACGTTGTCTTTCAGTTACCGCAATAGCACTTCTGGCATCTAACATATTGAATGTGTGTGATGCCTTTAAAACTAACTCATATGCTGGCAAGGGTAAATTTGCCTCTAATAATTGTAAGCATTCTTTTTCATAATCATCAAAATGCGTAAAAAGCATATGGGTGTTGGCTAATTCGAAGTTATAGGTCGACATTTCCACTTCGTTTTGATGAAACACATCGCCATAAGTGACATCGCCTTGCGGGGTTCTTGCCCACAATAAATCAAACATGCTCTTTTTATTTTGAATATGCATGCCTAGGCGCTCTAAACCATAGGCTAATTCACCGGTAACCGGTTTACATTCCAGGCCGCCTGCTTGTTGAAAATAGGTGAACTGGGTGGCTTCCATCCCATTGAGCCACACTTCCCAACCTAAGCCCCAGGCACCCAAGGTCGGTGATTCCCAATTATCTTCTACAAAGCGAATATCATTTTCTAAAGGATCAATACCAATAGCGCGCAAAGAATCCAGATAAAGCTCTTGGATATTCATGGGCGAAGGCTTTAAAACCACCTGATATTGATGAAATAACTGGGTACGGTTTGGATTATCACCATAGCGACCATCTGTTGGTCGACGAGAAGGTTGTACATGCGCGGCATACCAGGGTTCTGGCCCGATGGCGCGCAAGAAAGAGGCTGGGTGAAAGGTGCCAGCGCCCACTTCCATATCTAAGGGTTGCAGAATAATGCAGCCCTGTGCAGCCCAAAATTGATGAAGGGCTGAGATGATTTCTGAAAAGGTATAAGGTTTCTTATCGCTCGCCATTACCATTAATCCGTACTGTTCTCATATTGCTAAAGAGTTAGGCTCATTAGTATACCTGTGAGACCAGCTATGTACTAGTTCTTAGGTGACTAGTGGCAGTAGTTTTGATAAGACTTCCTTAAGTAAAATACTTGGAATTTCCCCAATTTTTTGGAAACGTCTTTCGTATTGATCAAAAGCTCTGAGATGATTGACTAGGATAGCACCTGTTATAGATAAGTTTTTAGGTAAGGGAATGCACCAGGGATGATTTGATATGGTATTAGTTATTGGACAACATAAAATTATACTGAATTTTTTATTATATTCTTCAGGAGTGATAACCAGCGCCGGGCGAGATTTTTGAATTTCATGACCTTGTTGATCTAGTGAAAAATTGGGAGCGGCAACAATATCACCCCTTTTGAATGGTACCTTTTTCATAAACTTCCTTCTTTTCCTCGGTATCATTTAGAATCTCTTCGCCAACATCGTCCCCAAAATCAACTTCACCTTCATCGTAGCCATCGAGAACTTGTTCCAATAGCTGAGCTAAAGTGTATTTAGGCTTTGCAGGTTTTAAAATTAGCTCTTCGCCAATTAATTGAACATCGACTAAGGAGCCTTCCTCCAATCCCAGCTGATCTGCATAGGCTTTAGGAATAGTGAAAGCTTTTGAGTTTCCTACCTTAAATATTTTTTGCATATGCACACCTATAAATTTTAGTCATGTTTTAACATAATTATAACGTATTATTAGGAATAATAAACACCATCTGTCAGCAGCTCGTTCAAAAGTTGCGTGTTCATACACAAGTACTACTCTTGACAAATATTGTTATTTTTATTACCCGAATGGGTATTATCCATATTATTATAATAATTTTGCTACCCGAACGGGGTCTAAATTCACTCTATGAAAAGACGTAATCTACAACAGCTTGAACAAGAAACTGGTGCGATAGCAGGCTTTGTGCGCTCTAGACGTAAATTACTTGGTTATACCCAATTAGTTCTTTCTCAACGGATTGGTGTTGGATTGCGTTTTATAAAAGAACTTGAACTGGGAAAAAAGTTTACGTATGGACAAAGTCGAACAAGTACTTAATTATTTTGGCCATCAACTTGGGCCCATACCTTGGGATAGAAATAATGAGGCTTAAAAATATTTAGATTACGACGGTAATGAAACAGGGTGCTATAGAGCACCCTGGGCTAATGTTCCAAAACCCGCCTCATTCCCTTGCGCCTTCTTTCTTTGCAAAAAATAGAAAGGGATCCCGCTTATCACGAACAAACTTGCAATGAGCAGCGTTTTTACAGGCGTTTCATAAATGATCCAGCAGCAAAAACTAAGCGCACCCAAGGTATAAACCCATTGCCATACAGAGCCGCGTTGGGTAAATAAAATTTTCAACGAAGCCAAGCAGCAAATAATATATACATACAAAAAGGCAGTGACAGAGAAATCAATAATGATGCTGATTTGCTTTGCCAGGCTTTCATTCATGGTCAATAACAGCAAAGGCAAAATACCCAAGCAGCTAATGATGAGAGAAATATAAGGCGCCCCAAATCGGTTTTTCTTAGCGATAAAAGCGGGCATTAATCCATCTTCTGCAACGCCAAGAGCTATCTGGCCGCTGGCCAACATCCAGGCATTTAAGGTGCCAATACAAACAATCGCAGCTATCAGGGAAACCAATAAATGCCAATTTCCTGCAACCAATAAACGGGCGGTATCAGCATAAGGCGCGGTGGAATGCGCGAGCACATTGCCAGGCATCGCCCCCATGATCCCAAGGCTATTCACAAAGTATAGTAATGCTACACAAATTGTACCTAAGACAACAGCACGTGGAATGGTTTTGCCGGGGTTTTCAATACTGCCTGCGGGCGTGGTAGCAGATTCAAGACCGATAAAACCCCAGAGTGTTAACAAAACAACCTGGCCTAATGAAGAAGAGATAGTTTCTACATTGGTATCAACCGCAGTGAAATGTTTAACATCAAATAAGGAAAAAGCAGCAATAGGTACTATTAATAAGGGAATTATTTTTAGCAAGGTTAAGATAAATTCTGCGCGCCCAGCGGTTTGCACGCCACGAATATTAATAGCGGTAATGATAAATAAAAGGGACATTTCTAAGATAACTTTGAACAAGGGGGAAGGGTTACCCAAGAGCGGCGTTAAATAACCCACGCTTGCCGTTAACACAACAGGCGTGCTCACCCAGGAAATGATCCAATAAGTCCAACCGGTGAAAAAGGCGGCATTTTTGCCAAAAGTTTCTTTGACAAAGACATGGGGCCCACCCGTGCGCGGAAAACGACTGCACAGATTAGCAAACACCATCGCAAGCATCACGGCGCCAAGGCCAGAGATCAACCAGCCCACTAAACTTAAAAGTCCAAAGGGCGCTAAATTGGAAGGTAACATTAAAACACCCGAGCCTATTTGGCTACCGGTGACCAGCGCAAAAACAGACCAAAAACCGAGCTTCGAAGACATTGTGTGCTCCTAACAAAATGCTGAAATAAAAGAGTGTATTTTCAAAGATTGATAGAGGTATGTGTTCGCCAGCTAAGGCTTTCGTGCGGAGCGGTGTTTGAGGAAGCTTGTGTTCAACATGGATTACTTCAACCTTCTATGATGCCCTTCAACATAGGCCAGAATGCGCACAGGTGTCAAGCAAAAACCCCGCTTTTGGCCAAGGCGCAATAATAACAAGATAAGCCGTTAAGGGATATACACCTAGCGGCGCCAAAAAGTCGGCGAAAAGAGCACCAGCACGGTGAAGATTTCGAGGCGACCCAAGAGCATGGCAAAACTTAAAATCCATTTGGCTGAATCGCAAAGAGAAGAAAAGTTCACAGCCACTTGCCCAAGACCTCTGCCGGAGTTGGATAGCGTGGCTACCAAGGCCGTAAAAACGGTGTAGAAATCATTTTCTACCGCAAGCAGTGCTAAGAGCAGTACCGCAAAAACTGTAAAATAGATGGCAAAAAATCCCCAGATAGCTTCAATGACACGATTGCCAATCGGCTTGTCCCCCAGTTTGACAACATATTGGCCATGGGGGTGAATGAGGCGGCGGATTTCACGGGTGCCTTGTTTTTGTAGCAACAGTACACGCACCACTTTTAAGCCCCCAGCTGTTGAGCCAGAGCAACCCCCAATCAATCCCAAGAACACAATCATCATCGGGATAAAGCCAGGGAAAGAAGCGTTGGTTGTGGTAAAACCTGTTGTCGTCAGCAAAGAGCCTATTTCAAAGAAAACATCCCCAGCAAGCAGTGACCCATTGTGCTCATCATAAATAATCAGGGCGAATAAAATCAAAATGGTGCTATATATCAAGAGTTTTACAAAATAGCGAAATTCAGGATCTGAGAAATAAACTTTCAATTTCTTACGTTTTATAAATATAAAATGCAAATTAAAGCTTATCGCCCCAATAAACATAAAGAGGAGGGCGACTAATTTGATACTGTCACTATTATAAAAGCCTAAACTATCGTCATGTGTTGAAAAGCCACCTGTGGAAACAGTGCTAAAACTGTGACAAATGGCATCGAACCACGACATCCCGGCAAAGTAATAACTTAGCGCGCAAAACGTTGTCATGAAAAGGTAAATTATCCAAATTGCTTTGGCGGTTTGGGTGACTCTGGGTGTTAATTTATCGTCTTTAACAGGCCCTGTGATCTCAGTTCTAAAAAGCTGCATTCCCCCAATACCTAGCGTAGGAATAATAGCAACAGCTAGCAAGATGATACTGATGCCCCCTAAGAATTGTAATTGCTGGCGATAATACAATACCGCACAAGGCAAATTATCAAGGTGGGGAATGATAGTTGCACCAGTGGTTGTAAATCCGGAAATGGCCTCAAAAAAAGCGTCTGTCAGCGTCAAATGGGGTGCAAAGGTGAGGCATAAAGGAATGGCGCTGACAATGCTAGCGGTGATCCAAAAGAGCACCACAATTAAAAAACCATCATGTGAGCGCAGCGCTTGTTTTTGATCCCGGGCTAAATACCACAGCAAAAATCCAATACCTAATGAAAAAACAAAGGGTACAAAAAAGGCCAAGATATAGCCATCTTGTGCCCACTGTTCAATCATGATGGGTGGAATAAACGTTAGGCTCAGTAACATGAGGAGCAAACCAATAATTCTGCTCACGGTTCCTATTAACATAATGCCCTTGCCTAAATTTAATCTGTAAATTAACTTATATAAAAGTTATGCCTACTTGGAATAAGCGTTCAACTTGCGCAATGCGTGATTTATCGCTCACAAATAAAATGACATGATCTTCTGATGCTATTTCACAATCATCATTGGCAATAATGACAAAGTCTTCTCTGACAATGGCACCGATAGTAGTGCCTGGTGGTAAGTTAATGTCCTTTATCTTGCGACCAATAACTTGCGATGACTTTTTATCACCATGTGCGACAGCTTCAATTGCTTCGGCAACACCGCGATGTAAGGAGTGGACATTGACAACATCACCACGACGTACGTGCGTTAATAAGCTGCCTATTGTTGCTTGTTGTGGTGAGATAGCGATGTCGATATCGCCGCCTTCCATGACATCCACATAGGCTGAACGATTAATAAGGGCCATCACTTTATGCGCCCCGAGACGTTTTGCCAAAATAGCCGACATGATGTTGGCTTCATCGTGATTGGTCACCGCGCAAAAGACATCGGTTTCTTGAATATTTTCATCTAAGAGTAATTCCCTGTCAGCGGCATCGCCATGTAAGACAACGGCTTTATTGAGTTCAGCTGCCAGGATTTGGGTGCGGGCAAGGGATTGCTCTATGATTTTGACATGAAATTGATTTTCTAAATTTTGTGCAAGCTTTGCACCAATATTGCCGCCGCCAGCAATGATAACCCGCTTGTAGGGCTGATCTAGTTGGCGCAGCTCGCTCATGACTTTATCGATATTTGCCGGCGTTGCCAGGAAAAAAACTTCATCATCAGGTTCAATAATGGTTTGGGCATCAGGAATTATCGGCTTGTTGCGTCTAAAAATGGCCACCACTTTGCTATCAACTTGAGGCATATGTTTTTTCATATCACACAAAGCATGTCCCACCAAAGGGCCGCCGTAAAAAGCTTTGACTGCTGCAAGTTGCACTTTACCTTGGGCAAAGTTAACAACTTGT
The DNA here is from genome assembly GCA_964496435.1 of Uncultured Candidatus Berkiella sp. Taxonomy (GTDB): domain Bacteria; phylum Pseudomonadota; class Gammaproteobacteria; order Berkiellales; family Berkiellaceae; genus Berkiella. The sequence goes on along the minus strand of CAZBZP010000018.1, from coordinate 11,755 downwards.
AAAGCGTCAGGATGTTCTATCAAGCGTTTTATATGTTGCATGACCAGATGCTCAGGGGTGATAAGCATATCAATTGCCAAAGCATCACTGCCAAAAAGCTCTTCATAGGCAACATATTGTGTTGCGCGCACGCGTGCAATTTTTGTTGGGGTTCTAAACAAATTGTATGCCACTTGGCAGGCAATCATGTTGGATTCATCTGAGTTGGTGACGGCTATCAATAGATCAGCATCTTCCGCGCCAGCATTCAGTAATATATTGGGGTATGAGGCAGCCCCGCACACAGTGCGTATATCTAGCCTTTCTTGTAAATCGTTAAGACGCTCTGGGTTGATATCAACCACGGTAACATCATTATCGATGCTAAGATGTTCAGCTAAGGTGCCGCCGACTTGGCCTGCGCCTAAAATGATTATTTTCATGCGTGCTTCGTCAGCCTAGCGTAATAAAAACCATCCATTTGATGTTGGCCAGGTAGAATCTGACGTCCCACTTTTTGCGTTATGCCCCAATCTTCCATGATTGGCAACTCCTTTGCATCTGGATGCGTTTGCAAAAATTGTTCAATGACTTCCACATTTTCTTCAGGCAACACTGAGCAGGTTGCATATAACAGTATGCCATTGGGTTTTAGTAACAGCCACAGTTTATCAAGTAAAGTTTTTTGTTGACGAACTAACAATGGCAGGTCGCTATGACGTCGATGAAGTTTAATATCTGGATGGCGGCGTATAATGCCCGTGGCTGAGCAAGGCGCATCTAATAGAATTCTGTCAAACAATTCGCCATCCCACCAGGCATTGGTATCTGCGGCGTCTGTGCATTGCACTTTAACGGGACAACCCGTTCGTTTGAGGGTGGCTTGTAATAATGCACAACGGCTTTCATCTTTATCAAGCGCAGTTACTTGTAGCGTAGGTTCAATTTCAAGAAGATGCGCTGTTTTACCACCAGGGGCTGCACAAGCATCTAAGATGCGTTGCTTTTGTTTCACATCCAGTAAGTGCGCAGCTAATTGTGCGGCACCATCTTGCACGCTGACAACACCTTCTTGGAACTGTGGGAGTTCATCTACAGCACAGGGTGTTTCCAGAATAAAACCTTGGGGGCAATATTCAATCACAGATGCAACAAGTTCTTTATCACTGAGTAGTTTTATATAGTTTTCACGCGTGGTTTTACTGTGATTGATGCGCAAACTAAAAGGCGGGTGTGCGAGTTGCGCTTCGCAGATAGCCTCATGTTGTGCTCCCCACGCTTTTTGCAAACGCTTGACCAACCATTCAGGGGTGGCTGTTTTATTGCAGATGTGATTGATGTCATGAAGCTTGTCTTTGCTGCGTTGTGCTTGACGCAAAACACCATTAATCAGTGCTTTTGCCCACTTTTTGTTGATTTGAAATGCCGCTTCAACCGTTTCGTTCATCGCGGCATAGGGCGGGGTATCGCTATAAAATAATTGATATAAGCCTAAAGCTAATAATATTTTTACATCGGTATCTTGTTCTTTTAAAGGATGTCGCAATAAAGTTTTAAGCCATTCCTCAAGGCGTGGGTAGTATCGCAAGGTGCCAAAACATAAGTGTGAAACAAAGCCCAGATCTTGAGTAGAGAGATGCTTAAAGCTGCTTGCAATTAATTGAGGGTGAAATGATTTGCCCTCTTTAATGACTTTTTCCAGAATTTTACAAGCAATAGCGCGGGTATTTAACTTTTTGGATACAACAGTTGTCATCGAATTAACCTAATTTATTGCCAATAGCAAAAAGTGCAGCATGGCCCTTAAGAAGTTCAGAGAGAGGCATCATTTTTTTGCCGGGTAATTGGGCTTGGGTTAATAAAATGGCGCCATCTTGGCAGGCGATAATAATGCCTAGAGAAGTGTGCGCGATAATTTCACCAGGTTCACCCTTGCCTTCGACAGGGGTTGCTTGCCATAGGCGAATAAGCTGACTATCAAGAGCGCTATAAGCTATCGGCCAAGGATAATAAGCGCGGATCTTTCTATCAATGTTAAGGGCGCTGTCATGCCAATTAATCAAAGCATCTTCTTTTTTAATTTTACCCGCATGCGTAACCAAACTTTCTGTTTGCTTTTGTTTAGCAAGTGAGGAAATAAATTGCAGTTTTTCTGAGAGTAACTTTGCGCCTATGAGGGCTAATTGATCATGCAGTGATTGCGATGTTTCTTCTTGTTTTAAAGTATATGCTTGTTGTGCCAATATATCACCGGTATCCAGTCCTATATCCATTTGCATTAAGGTGATACCCGATTCTTTATCACCAGCCAAAATGGCTTGTTGAATGGGGGAGGCACCACGCCAGCGTGGCAAGAGTGAAGCATGCACATTGATGCAACCAAAGAGCGGCGTGTCTAAAATGGCTTTGGGAAGTAATAAACCATAGGCCGCAACCACCATCACATCCGCATCGAATTTTTTTAAGATGCTAACAGCTTCCTCAGTTTTTAAAGTGCTTGGTTGTTCAACAGGGATCTGGTGTTCTAGGGCGAGTTCTTTCACTGGGCTCATGTGCATATGTTGACCGCGACCAGCGGGTTTGTCAGGTTGGGTATATACGGCAACAACATTAAATGCGGGTGTTTGGAGTAAAGCTTTTAATTGAATGGCTGCAAACTCAGGCGTCCCTGCAAAAACTATTCTCATGCGCTTTGTGCCCGCAGTGTTTTTTCTAGTTTTTTGAGCATCATCATTTGTTTCAATTTGGAAAAATGATCGATAAAAACGACACCATCTAAATGTTCGATTTCATGTTGAATGCAGTGGGCTGCAAGACCATCTGCATCCCATGTATGTTCTTGACCAAATTCATCCTGATATCGCAGAGTGACTTCAGTTGCTCGTTTGACTTTAGCATAGACACCAGGAAAAGAAAGGCAGCCTTCTTGCGAAATAGATTCCCCGCTTTTACTTAAGATTTCAGGATTAATAAAGCACTGTGGCTTATCTTGTTGGGGGGATACATCCATCACAAAGAGTCGTATGTTTAAGCCCACTTGGGTTGCAGCAAGCCCACAGCCTTCATCTTGATACATGGTTTCAAATAATTGCTTCACGTTTTGGCGCAATGCATCATCAAAAAGGCTAACCAAAGGCGTAACTTCACGTAAGCCTTTATGTGGATAAGTTAATATTTTTAAACTAGACATGACGGCAACTTTTTTTTGGGTTAAAACATTGGGATAGTATACAAGGTTTACTTCCAACATGTTAGTTTTGTAGCAAAACTTGTTAGGGGTACAATTATAATAAAAAACAATGCAGATACACAGGGAGTGTTAGATGTCTTTGACATGGAGAGCTATAAAAATCATAGCGTTGTTTGTGTTTTGTCTTTGCGCTGCACAGGCAAAAGAAAACCAAAAAGGCTTCCTGGATACTGCGCCTGAACGTTATTTGGTTCAAGATGGCGATACTCTGTGGGATATCTCGCGTAAATTTTTGCACAACCCAGAAGAATGGCAAGAAATTTGGCATGCCAATCCTGACATCGAGAACCCCAATTTAATTTTCCCAGGTGATACCATCGCGCTTACTTATATAGAAGGTAAGCCGCGGCTTTCTGTCTCAAGGGGGCACACCAGTCCAAGTTTAAACAAACAAACAGGTGTTATTAAGCTGCATCCACGTGTGCGAGAGCTGCCTGTAGACAAAGCCATTCCCACAATACCCCTTCATGTGATTGGCCCTTTTTTAAATGAATCCAGAGTTGTTTCGCAACAACAAGCAGATCACTGTCCTCGTATAATCGCTTTGGATGAGGATCATATTGTAGTTGGAACAGGCGATTTGTTTTATGTGAACGGATTAGCTGCAACAAATACCGATGATGTCTATGTTGTTTTTAGACCAACAAAAACCTATTTTCACCCAAAAACCAAGGAAAAATTAGGCATAGAAGGTTTGGTAAAAGCAAAGGCGCAAATCGAAAAACCTGGCAAGACTGCCCGTATGGTTGTATTGCAAAGTTTTGAAGAAGTGAAAATTGGCGACAGAATTACTGGTACAGGCAAGCAGCCTGTCTCACCTGTTTTTATACCTAAAGCACCCAAAGGAAAGCCAAAGGGCTATATCATTTCGGTGTTTGGGGGTATTAATCAAATAGGTCAGTATCAGGTATTGGTGGTAACCGGTGGTAAAGATCTCGAGCGTGAGCCTGGAGATGTGTTAGCCATTCAACAAACGCATAAAGATTTACCATTGCGTTTAGTTTATGACAAAGAAAAAAGATACCACTTTCCGCCGCTAACCATAGGAACTTGTGTGGTCTTTAGGGTCTTTGATAAGGTCAGTTATGTGCTCGTCATGGATGCAATTAGGCCAATTTATTTGCTAGATCAGGTCAATAGGACATAAACTAGCCCGATTTTGTAGGTGATGACTTAAGGTTTTATCCTGTTAAATGATGTTAGGGTAGGCATTGAAGCTTGATAACGACGAATCTTAGTATTGATGAGCTGAAGTATTGGTTGGTTTTGCGGCGCAACCCCAGTTTTGGGCCGCGTCGATTTGCAGAGCTGCTGCAACAAGAAGAAAGCTTGTCAAATTGCTTTAATGGTAGCACCCCTAGAAGCAGTTTTATGCAGTGGTGCCAAGCTAAGGCGCTAAAAAATCTTCACTTTGATTGGCAGGGTGTAGATAGTGATCTTGCTTTTGCAGCGCAGCCTCATCAACATATTCTTACTTGGCGCGACAGTCGTTATCCCGCACAGTTACTTGAAATAGCCCAATCCCCCCCCATCTTATTTATTAAAGGTGAGGTTGAATTACTCCCATTACCCCAAATTGCTATGGTGGGCACAAGAAATCCGAGCAACCAAGCAAAAATAGATGCTTATGAATTAGGGGCGGCCTTAGCTGCTTTAGGTATTGTGCTAACAAGTGGCTTAGCTTTGGGTATTGATGCTGCTGCTCACAATGGTGCTATCAGCACAGGAAAAACGATAGCTGTGCTGGGAAATGGGTTGCATGATATATATCCTGCAAAGCATCGTAATCTTGCGCAGCATATTTGCGAAAGAGGCGCTTTGGTTTCTGAATTTCCCATCGGAACACCACCCAAGCCAGAAAACTTTCCTCAACGAAACCGCATTATCAGTGGTCTTTCATTGGGGGTGCTGGTTGTTGAAGCAGCATTAAAAAGTGGCTCTTTGATAACAGCGAACTATGCTTTGGATCAAGGGAGAGAGATTTTTGCATTACCTGGTTCTATACATAATGTGATGGCTAAAGGTTGTCATCATTTGATTCGCCAGGGAGCAAAATGTGTTGAAAATATTGAACATATTCTTGAAGAGATCCCACAATTTAGCAGTTTAGTTTCACAACAAAACAAGGAGCGTTTTAAAAAGCCAGCATCTCTTAAACAAAAGGACCCGCAACTGAAGGAGGAATTGCCTTCTACATTGATACAGTTCTTAGCGCACATATCGGAAGTGTGCACCCCAATGGATACGATGGTGGATAGGACTGGATTGACCGTGACTGAAGTTTCCTCAATGCTATTGCAGCTTGAAATGGCAGGAAGGGTAACTTGCGTACCAGGCGGTTATATCCGTGTTGGAACAGGTGGATAGATTATGAAAGAGAATGCGATTGATGTACTGATGTTTCTATTTGATAACTACCTGAGCTTAGAAGAAGGTATGCCAACGGATGAAATGACCTTGGCTTGTGAATTAGAAGAAGCAGGATTTGAGGCAAAAAACATCTCTAAGGCTTTTGATTGGCTGGGTGAACTTGCAGATATTAAACAAACTGAGTTTGTTGATTTTTCTTCAAGCACAGCCATACGAGTGTACTTACCCTATGAGCAACAAAAATTAGATGTTCAATGCCAAGGGTTTTTACATCAGCTCGAAAATATGGGATTAATAAATAGTGCTGCCAGGGAAACTATTATAGATAGGTCCATGGCCATAGATTGCCAAACCTTAAGTTTAACGCAGTTTAAGCGAATTGTAGGATTGGTAGTACTCAACACAGGCAATAAAGGTGACATGCACGCTTGGGTTGAAGATTTAATTTATGACGATGATGCCAAAGCTATTGTGCATTAATTTTAAAATTACTGTTAATTGAAAAAAGTAAGATTAACAGAATGTAACGTGGAGCTTATCCAATGACAAATCGTTTGGTGGTGGTTGAATCGCCCGCCAAAGCAAAAACCATTAAGAAGTACTTGGGCAAAGGGTATCAGGTAATGGCATCTTATGGCCATGTGCGTGATTTATTGCCTAAAGAAGGTGCTGTTGATCCTAATAATGATTTTGCGATGAAATATGTTGTCATTGAGAAAAATGCAAATCATGTTAAAGCCATTGCGGATACTTTAAAAAAGTATGACGAATTATTGCTTGCAACTGACCCTGATAGAGAAGGCGAAGCGATAGCTTATCATTTAAGTGAACTCATGCAAGAAAAGGGGCTTCTCAAAAACAAGCCTGTACGTCGTGTAGTTTTTCATGAAATTACCAAAGCCGCTATTCTTGAAGCTATTAACCATTCTCGCGATTTATCATTGGATTTAGTTAATGCGCAGCAAGCAAGACGTGCATTAGATTATTTGGTTGGTTTTAATTTATCTCCACTTTTATGGCGAAAAGTACGTCCAGGGTTATCTGCGGGACGTGTGCAAAGCCCAGCGCTTCGTATGATTGTAGAGCGCGAGCTGGAGATAGAAAGCTTTGTTGCCAAAGAATACTGGACCATCGAAGCGCATCTTGAAAAAGAAAAGCAAGCATTCACTGCTAAATTGGTTGAATTAGATGGTGAAAAGCTCAAGCAGTTTTCTATTGTCAATGAAGAGCAAGCCAACAAAGCGCTCAAAGTCTTAGAGCAAGATGGCAAGGGCAAGCTCAAAGTTAAACACATTGAGAAGAAAAAACGTAAGCGTAATCCTTCTGCGCCATTTACCACCTCAACCTTGCAACAAGAAGCTTCACGCAAATTAGGATTTGGTGCCCAGCGTACCATGCGTATAGCTCAGCAGTTGTATGAAGGTATTGATATTGGTGAAGGCTCAGTGGGTCTTATTACCTATATGCGTACCGACTCGGTGAATTTAGCGCAAGTGGCTTTAGAAGAAATAAGAGAAGTGATTGCCGCGCGCTTTGGTGCAGATGCCCTGCCCAAAACGCCGCATGCTTATAAAACCAAAGCCAAAAATGCCCAAGAAGCGCATGAGGCCATTCGCCCAACGTCTGCTGCTATTTTTCCTGATGATATAAAACATGCTTTAAGTGCTGATCAATACAAGCTTTATAACCTCATTTGGAAGCGTACCATTGCATGCCAAATGATACCGGCCACTATTGATACAGTCGCAGTTGATTTTGCATGTGGTGAAAAACATATTTTTCGTGCAAATGGTTCTATAGTGTCTGATCCAGGATTTTTACAAGTTTATGAAGAAGGCCTGGATGATGCGAAGAAAGATAAAGATGGCGAAGGTAAGATGTTACCGCCTTTAAAAGAAGGCGATGTATTGAACATTAATGAGACTCAGCCGCATCAACATTTTACTGAGCCGCCACCACGTTATTCTGAAGCAACCTTAGTCAAAACCCTAGAAGAGTATGGCATTGGCAGACCTTCTACATACGCAACGATTATCGGTACTTTACAACAGCGTGAGTATGCTGTGCTTGAAAACAAGCGTTTTCATCCTACTGATGTCGGGCGCGTAGTTAATCGTTTTTTAACTACCTATTTTACCAAATACGTTGATTATGGTTTTACCGCAGGCCTTGAAGATGAGTTAGACGAAGTCTCCCTTGGTAGCAAAGAATGGAAGCCATTGTTAAAAGAATTTTGGAGTCCCTTCATTGAATTGGTTAAAGAGATCCAAAATAACGTACAACGTAAAGATGTAACGCAAGAAGCAATAGAAGAAAAATGCCCACAGTGTAGCTCGCCTTTATCCATTCGTCTTGGACGTCGTGGTCGTTTTATTGGTTGTACCTCCTATCCAGAATGTGATTACACCAGAAGCATGGATGATAAAAATGGCAGTGAAGCACAAGCTGCGCAAGAGGTAGAGGGAAGAAATTGCCCAGATTGTGGTGGTACCCTACAAATTAAAAAAGGTAAATACGGTAAATTTATTGGTTGCGGTAACTATCCAGAATGTAAATTTATCGAACCTTTAGAAAAACCAGAAGATACGGGTGTTGAATGTCCAAGTTGCCATAAAGGCAATATTTTAAAACGTAAATCAAGACAAGGAAAAATTTTCTTCTCTTGTGTACGTTATCCAGATTGTAAATATGCACTATGGTATATGCCTTTGGCTAAACCTTGCCCTCTTTGCGAGTGGCCCATTACCTCGATTAAAACAACCAAGCGTAATGGTACAGAGCGTGTATGCCCACAAAAAGACTGCAAATTCTCAGAGCCTTATGATGTAGAAACGGAGCCTGAAAGCACGTGAAGGCCCTCTGGCAAAAAATTTGAGTTAATCTTCCCAAAAAGTCGCTTTTGAATACGCATCCTAGGCAAAATGAGATATACTCTTGCCCCTAGAGCCACTTTACATAAGAGAACAGAAGATGACTAAGCCATTTGTCGCTATTTTGATGGGTTCAGACAGTGATTTTCCCGTGATGCAAAACGCTGCATTAGTATTAAAAGAGTTTCAAATTCCCTGTGAAATTAAAGTTTCTTCTGCGCACCGTACACCAGAGCGTACCTTAGCTTACATCAAAGATGCAGAAAGCAGAGGTTGTGAAGTATTTATCTGTGCTGCAGGCATGGCGGCACATCTAGCAGGCACCGTAGCTGCACACACTGTTAAACCCGTTATTGGTGTTCCTTTGGAAGGCAGCTTGCAAGGTATGGATGCTTTGCTTTCTACCGTGCAAATGCCCGCAGGGATCCCAGTGGGTTGTGTTGCCATTGGTAAAGCAGGTGCACAGAACGCTGCTTTCTTAAGCGCACAAATTTTAGCACTAAAAGATGCACAACTTGCTGCACGCTTAAAAGAGCAACGCATAGATAATGCTAAAAAAATTGCAGCCAAAGATGAGGCATTACAAGAAAAATTAAAGCAGGTTAGTGCTTAATGATAGATGTAATTGAAGGGGCGGCTTATTTAAAACAGGGCCAGATTATTGCCTATCCTACGGAAGCCGTGTTTGGTTTAGGATGTTGCCCCTTCAATGAAAGCGCCTTAAGTGATTTGGTGGCGCTTAAAGCACGTAGTCCGCAAAAGGGCATGATTCTGATTGCCAGTAGTTTGCGTCAAATCTTACCCTTCATCGATTTATCCAAAGTGCCAGAGGAAAATCTTCAAAAGATTATCCTCACATGGCCTGGACCTTATACTTGGGTTTTTCCCGTAAGCAATCAAGTTTCCTCTCTGATTAAAGGCAAGTTCGAAACGGTTGCCGTTAGAGTAACCGCACATCCTATTGCCAAAGCTTTATGTGAAGCTTTTGGGGGCGCTTTGGTTTCAACCAGTGCAAATATCAGCGCACAAGAGCCCGTTAAAACAGCACAAGAAGCGAGTGATTTGTTTCAAGATATGATTGCAGGGATTGTTCAAGGTGAAGTGGGTGATTCTTTAAAACCCACAACCATTACTGATGCCATTACTTGGCAGATTTATCGTTAAGAGTGTTTTATGAAAATACAAACCGCCTATGTCAAAGAATATTTGTTAGCTTTGCAGCAAGATTTGATCAAATCATTGCAGGTTTTTGAGGCTAAAAACTTTGTTAAAGATGAATGGACACGGCCCGAAGCGAAATCAGGTATTGTGGGCTCTGGTCTTACTTGCTTGCTGCGTCATGGTGAAGTCTTTGAAAGTGCTGGCGTGAATTTTTCTCATGTAAGCGGACAAAGTATGCCAGCCTCAGCCACGGCGCATCGACCAGAACTTGCAGGTAGACATTTTGAAGCCTTAGGGATCTCCTCTGTTATTCACCCTTTGAATCCTTATGTGCCAACCAGTCATTTAAACGTGCGCTTTTTTATTGCGCATAAAGAAAATGAAGCACCTATTTGGTGGTTTGGTGGTGGATTTGATTTAACACCTTATTATCCCTTTGAAGAGGACGCCATTTACTGGCATAGCGTTGCTAAAAAGGCCTGTACGCCTTTTGGAGATAAAATTTATCCCGCCTATAAGAAATGGGCAGATGAGTATTTCTATTTGCCACATCGCAAAGAAACGCGTGGTATCGGTGGTCTTTTCTTTGATGATCTCAACACCAGCACGTGGGGGTGGGATTTTGAAGAATGCTTTGCTTACATGCAAAGCGTGGGCTCACATTTTTGGCCAGCCTATGGACCGATAGTTCAAAACAGATATCAGCAACCCTATAGTGAGCAAATGCGCCAGTTCCAGCTTTATCGTCGTGGCCGTTATGTGGAATTCAATTTGGTTTACGACAGAGGCACGCTGTTTGGTTTGCAATCAGGGGGACGCACAGAATCCATTCTGATGTCTTTGCCACCCAAGGTGCAGTGGGAATACCAATGGCAACCCGAGGCAGGATCGCCAGAAGCTGTGCTCTATGAAAAATTCTTAACACCACAAGAGTGGGTTTAATAGTTATTTACCTTTATTTTGCCCCTTCGAAATTATTTTCGTTTTAGTGTTGACACCAAGGCTGAAAACGATAGAATGGGCGACCTTGCATTGAGCAAGTCGTTCTTTAAAAAGTTGGAAACATGTTATTTGTGTGGGTGTTTTTAAAAAACAGCCAAGTCAAATGAATTGAGTTACCGAGAGGTAATGAAAAAGTATATAGGTCTAGCGTTCGAGGCAGAGATGTCGAGAAAAGAAGACCGGTCAGAATTAAATTGAAGAGTTTGATCCTGGCTCAGATTGAACGCTAGCGGCATGCTTAACACATGCAAGTCGAACGGTAACAGGTCTAGCTTGCTAGATGCTGACGAGTGGCGGACGGGTGAGTAACGCGTAGGAATCTGCCTTGTAGTGGGGGATAACCTGGGGAAACCCAGGCTAATACCGCATAAGCCCTAAGGGGGAAAGCGTGGGACCGAAAGGCCACGTGCTATGAGATGAGCCTGCGTCGGATTAGCTAGTTGGTGGGGTAAAGGCCTACCAAGGCGAGGATCCGTAGCTGGTCTGAGAGGACGACCAGCCACACTGGGACTGAGACACGGCCCAGACTCCTACGGGAGGCAGCAGTGGGGAATATTGGACAATGGGCGCAAGCCTGATCCAGCAATGCCGCGTGTGTGAAGAAGGCCTGCGGGTTGTAAAGCACTTTCAGTAGGGAGGAAGGTCTCGATGTTAATAGTATCGAGAATTGACGTTACCTACAGAAGAAGCACCGGCTAACTCTGTGCCAGCAGCCGCGGTAATACAGAGGGTGCGAGCGTTAATCGGAATTACTGGGCGTAAAGGGCGCGTAGGTGGTTAATTAAGTCAGATGTGAAATCCCCGGGCTTAACCTGGGAATTGCATTTGAAACTGGTTGGCTAGAGTATGGGAGAGGGAAGTGGAATTTCCGGTGTAGCGGTGAAATGCGTAGATATCGGAAGGAACACCAGTGGCGAAGGCGACTTCCTGGCCCATTACTGACACTGAGGCGCGAAAGCGTGGGGAGCGAACAGGATTAGATACCCTGGTAGTCCACGCCGTAAACGATGAGAACTAGATGTTAGGTGGCTTAGACCATTTAGTATCGCAGCAAACGCGTTAAGTTCTCCGCCTGGGGAGTACGGCCGCAAGGTTAAAACTCAAAGGAATTGACGGGGGCCCG
>CAZBZP010000017.1:80910-83425 GCA_964496435.1 Uncultured Candidatus Berkiella sp. | reverse complement strand
ATGCGCGCGCTCAATCATATCTTTTCTATTAAAGCACTGCAGCTTTTGCTTGACCCTGAAAATGTAATTGGCAATGGTGGGAATCGCCAAGGCATTTTCTTTGCTCATTTCAGCGATAGAATAACCCTTTATTAAGTATAAAAAGCACTCTAGTTCTCGCTTAGATAGCACTTCATTGGGGTTTTCGCTAGCAAAAATAATTTTATTGAGCGCAAGGAGGGCGTCATTGTTTAGGGAATTAACGTTGATATTTTTGTTAGCACTAGTCATCGAAGGCAGCGGGGTTAAGGTTTGCTCTTTGGCTTTGGCTATTAATCTTTGGGTCTTTTCTTGAAAGTAATTAACAAAGCCTCTTAATAAGTGGCTTTTGTTCATATAAAAGTCATAAATATCTTTATTGTCTACATCAGTCGCAAACTCAACAATTTCAGTCATTTCTTGATGATGCTTCACTAAGATTATTCCATTCCCTAGGTTTTTTGCCTGGGAGATTTTTGTTTGGTCATTTGGCAAAACGCTGTTCCACATATGCCATCCATCCACAAGATGAAATCCACATAAGGGAAATTCTTGGGCCAAGGCTTCTTCATAGTAATCAGCATGGGTTGTTAGGCTAAAAAATTGCTTGTTAGGGAAATTTATTCCATAGGAGAAGTAGTTGATCCCACATGTCTTTGACAGCGGCTCAAGGATTTCTCTCATTTCATCTTGTGCTTGAAATGTAATGTGGTTGTGATCTAACTGCATAAGGTACTCTGTTGTTAAATAAATTCGGATTATTCTATATTTATACCAAATTAAATAACATACATATTATCTTGTGGTGACAACCATTTGACCTAATATATAACAGGTTGAATAAACAAAGCGCTTAAAAGCTAAATTTATAGGCATTATTTAACAAAATAGTGATAAATAATGCCCCATAAATAATATGTCATAAAAACATATAGGTTATAAAGTGCTCCCCGATTTATATGAGAGCCCTATTTTTTGGCAAAGAAATTTAAAACTTTTTTAGTTCCTTTTTGCAAAATCGTTTGGTTGGTTGCGCGATGCACATTTTGCTGCAGTTGCTGATTATAATAAGGCATAAAGCGGTTGGCATTTGCATAGGCACAGGCTTGCTTGCTTTCTTTTACAAAGTCTACAGCATGCGCAGATGTACAATGGCCAAACATATCATGGGAGCCATGAAAGTTTCTGATAGCAAGGGTCCAAACCAACTTATCAAATTCATTGATCCTCAATTGTGGATATTGTGCTAAGCATCCTTCTAGCTCAAGATTGAAAGGCGCTGCTAAAAGTGGCTTTATTAATATCGAAAACAGATCTGATTTTTGATATTTTTTGTTGCCTGAGGGCATTTTTGCAATTTCTTTGAAAATATTCATTAACTGTTCATAATATTCATCAATATGATTTTCTTCTAAGAAGGGCAAAATTTTGGCCAGGAGCTGATGTTCATGCAAAAAGGCCAAATGCTTTTGTACATTTTCATCATTTAGTATTGCACCGATGTGATAAATAAACTTGTTAAAATCAAGCTCACAAATTTTGTGCAGTTGTGCGTGCATACCTTTCTTGAATGCAGCTGGGAGGTTGATATCAAACTTGCTACTTGTCTTTAGGGCTTGCAAGATTTTTTCAGGATGATTGCCAAGGTGCGCCATCAAGTCATCGCTACCAAATTTTGAAAATAAAATATTGCCATTTTTGCTCTCTAAACCTTTCATCAGTTCTGGGTGCGTAATGTCAACATCGCCTTCTTCAACTCTGCAAAAGAGCTCCTCATATTGCAAAGGCGGGGAATCATTTGAAAATAAATAAGGCGAACAGCTAAATTGAATTTCTAAAGCGTGTCCCGTCTTCATTGTATAAAGATGAGGAAGGTAAGGATCCTGGGTGATTTTTGCTAAAGGAAACAACAGCGCTAAAAGTTCAGGAGGGCAGTTTGTTTCACAGTCAACCACCTTGACTTTCACTTGCTCATCTTCTGGGTGGAGTTTTTTAAGAACACGGCTTAAGAGATAATCACCTTTGAGGGCCACTTCAAAACCATTTGATTTTAGGATAGTCATGGTGTCTTGCACCGATTGATGAAGTGATACTTGAATAGAAGTCACTGGCTGTGCGTTATTGTGCACAATGGCTTTGATTGGCGCTTGAGGCTCCTCCTTTTCAAGGATGGTTTCTCTTTTTAGAATGCTAATAGGGGTATTTCCTGTGGGTGCCCATTTAGCTTCAGATGCTTTTTTGCTATCTTTCTTTTGTTTCATCATGCTATTCACGCTGCGTTTTTGAGTTTTAGCTTCGTGTTCTTTAGCATTGCGCTCTTTAGCATTGCGCTCTTTAGCATTGCGCTCTTTAGCATCGCGCTCTTTAGCTTCACGTTCTTTCGCTTCACGTTCTTTCGCTTCACGTTCTTTCGCTTCACGTTCTTTAGCTTCGCGTTCTTTAGCTTCACGTTCTTTCGCTTCACGTTCTTTCGCTTCACGTTCTTTAGCTTCGCGTT
>CAZBZP010000017.1:0-80810 GCA_964496435.1 Uncultured Candidatus Berkiella sp. | reverse complement strand
CTTTCGCTTCACGTTCTTTCGCTTCACGTTCTTTAGCTTCGCGTTCTTTAGCTTCGCGTTCTTTAGCTTCGCGTTCTTTAGCTTCGCGTTCTTTAGCTTCGCGTTTTTGGGTTTCAAGCATTTCCTTTTTGAGTAATCTACCTTGCGCTTTTCTTTTATTGTTTTCTTCTATTTGAAGCTGTTTCTTATCCAGCTTTTGAGTTTGTGCCTTTTCTGCTATAGGGCTTGATTTTTCATTTTCTATGCTTTCCTTAGGAATCACCACGGCGGGCTTTTCTTGTGTTGCACGCTTTTCTTCATTTTCCATAGCGTTAAGTTGATTATTTTGCACTTTTTTGTTTTTTTGCGCTTGCTTCATCGCTTGTCTAAGCTGTCTGTCTCTTTTTTCGCGCTCTTGTGCTGCTTTTTGCTTTTCTTGTTTTTCTTGTTTTTCTTGATTCGTTTTTAAGGGGGCTTGTTCCTTTTGCTTCTTTTTATTGGTTTTTGAGTCCTTTGTCTTGATGTTTGTAATGATATCATCAGTATTAACACCAAAGTTAAAGGCAAAATTGTCATTGCAGTTTTCTTTGGCAAGCTGGATATGTTGCAGCCATTCTGCGAGATGTTCATAAATCATTTTGTCTAGCAAGGCATCCTTTTCTTTGAATTTCTCCTGCCAGGCACTAATCAAGCATGACGCTTTTTCAAGCAATTCTATATTTTTATCTTTATCTAGCTCAAGGGGTTTTAATTGGTTTAACAAGCTGATGGTTTCTTTTATTTTTTCAACAAAAGAGGATTCATCCATCGCGGGTATCAACTTGTGCTGTTCATCCAATTTACTAATGAGATTTTCATGTGCTTTCATTGTGTTAAAGGATTGTATGCCAAGTCCCTGCATATTAAATGTCAGCATACGTACGGTCAGATCTTTATTAGCCTCACTAAAGAGTTTTATAATATTTTCAGAAAAATTACTATCTTTAAACCCGACGTGCTCTAAAGATAAACGTTTTTCTAGCTCTTTGAATTTATCAACACTTAAATACGCTTTAAGTCGAGATAGGGTTACCTTGGCTTTGCTGATATAGCCTTTGCTTAATTCACGCCAACCCGCGATATGTGCAATTTGTGAAAATTGTAACATTACATCGAGTATACGAGAGCATTGCTTAGCTTTATAATCTTCCAGTGAGAGCGCCTCATTTAGATTGTCCAGGCAAGGTAGGACGGTCATCAATCTGCTGATATACTCAACAGTAAAATCAGTACTATAAAAAGCATGAGCATAGTTTGTTGCTTCACGTAAGGTCTTTAGATTCATGTTTGGGGCTACATTATTTTGTTTAAACAACGCAAGCGCTGTCCCCATGTATTTTTCTGTGAAAAATAGTAAAAATTCAATATTGCTCAAATAATAATTGAGTACTTTAGGAGTGCGTATGCTTGTACCAAACTCTATTGTGAAACCTACTGCATTGATTCTTTTTCTGTATTTGTCTAATTGATCATTCTCAGAGCCGCTTTCTACTTCTTGCGAACAAAAAGTTAATTGCTCGTGCATTTTAGTAATAAGCGCTTCTTTGGTTAGGGTGGAATATTCGTTGATCTTATATTTATTTAAAATCTCATCATAGATCCCAGTTGCTTTGTTTGTAGGTATTTCTGAGACTTCTGCTAATATGCCCAAAGCAGCTTGTGTCAATATGGCTGATTGAGCAGCATCTGCTTGTGACAAAATGGTTGATTGAAGAGCATTAACTGGGGCCGTTGGTTGAATAGTAAAATTAATGGATTTATGTTGTGCTTCGACGATGTTACGGTTTTTTTCCATTGAATAAAATAATGCCTTAAAGTGTTCAGCACTAAGATGTTCTTTTAGAAGAGGAAGCAAATCACTTGTTAATTTGGTATATTTGTTGATTTGTTCTGATTTATTCAAATGACACAAAATATAGACCATCAGTATTTGACTATGTACAAGGCGATGGCAGAGATCAACGCGTGCGTCTTCTTCGCTAAGATTTTCCCCTTCAATATTAATGGAAGTATTCTGACTTTTGGCCAACAATAAATCACTGATTGTTTTTTTGTCATATGGCATTAATGAAAGATATTGTTCTGAATATTTTTGTATTGCTTCTTTGTCAATAGTCTTATCATTTACTCGTATTAACATTTCAGTATTTACTAAGTATTCATAAACAAAATGCAGATAAATATCGACGTGTGCTAAATATAATAGGCGCAATTGAGGAAATTGGGCTAAGCAATGTAAACTAAAATAGGCTGCATTTGCTTGTCCACTATAATTTAACAACGATTCAAGCGGATTGTTTTGTATCTTTTTACAC
The DNA here is from genome assembly GCA_964496435.1 of Uncultured Candidatus Berkiella sp. Lineage (GTDB taxonomy): Bacteria > Pseudomonadota > Gammaproteobacteria > Berkiellales > Berkiellaceae > Berkiella. The sequence continues at coordinate 78,477 of CAZBZP010000017.1, read as the reverse complement.
TGAGAGGCTAATGTATACATTATTCCTGTAAATGCATCGAATAATTTATTTCGCTTGGCATCATCATAGCTTTTTATTTCCGCGAAAAGCTTATTATATTGAGGATTGTTTTTGCTGGCTTTGTATTGCGAAACCTCTTTTAAAATTGCTTTTGCACGCTCGGTAATTTCATTCGCATCATTTGTGTTTACACTTAAGTCTTGTTTTTTGCCCTCTTGCACACTTGTTTGCATTCCAAGCGAGAGCCTATCAAATTCATGATGGAGATTATCAACCGTTGAGGATGGGGTTGTGGTTGATACATTGTTTTCACTTTCTTTTTCAGCTTCTACAATATTTTCGTAATTTTTTTCTAAGCTTAAGAGCGCTGAGCTTAAGCTTATCTTAGAAACATACTTTGTTAATTGATGGCATAGGTTTTTCATCAGATTAATATGTAACTTGGCTTGTTTGTACTCTCCCTTTAAACGCAAAATATGCGCAACACAGATACGAATATTAATAAGCCTTGTCAAAAGGAAATCTGCTGCACTTTCTTCGTTGCTGGGCTTATCTGCGTTTTCTAGCATCTTAATCTTTATTAAATCTTCATAAGAATTAATAGTGAAGGGAATGCGTGGCATGTATCTTTCGATATCTTTGTGTGCCATTTCAATGCTAAATGAGGCATCATTTTCATTTAATGCGGTTACAACACATGTTAAGTACTCGTTCACAAAGAGTATGTAAATATCGAACTGAGACAAATACTGATCATGCAAATTAGGATTATTTGCTGAGCAATCCATCGTAAAATATGCTGTATTAACAAATTCATGCCATTTTTCTATTTTATTTTTGTTACTTTTTGTTGATTTATGGAGCTGTTCACTAAAGGCAATGAGCAATACTGATATAAGTTGAAATAATTCCTTGCGATTTGGCTCAGCAAGATTCTCTACTTTAGAGAGCAGTTTTATATATTCAGGGTTATTTTTATCAGCATGAAAATGCGCACTTTTATTCATGATTTCATTTGCAAGAAGCTTATTATTTTTGACTAAAGTTGTCGCATTATTTTTGACTTTGTTTTCTATGCCATTTTTCATGTGTTCTAACTCTGTGATTGATAAAATGGCCTGAGTATATAGGTTAGTTCAAGTTCTAACAAGACAAGGTTATTTGGACATTATGAGGTAGTTTTGGCTACATTTTAGGCTTGAAGTTCACCCTTTAAAGCTTAACGCTTTCTTTGCGATAATAGCCATCTATCCCTCAAGAGCTACCATGCACCACAAAGCAATTGAGTTAAGAATTCTATTTTGCTAAATTTTGCCTCCACTTTGGGAAATAGGGGGTGGCTATGAATACTTATTTTCGTGAAAATGCTTTGATCTCAAAGCTTCTCCTTGGGCTTCAAATGAAAAGCTTATTTGATAAACCAAAGAAAAAGTCTTGTTTTGAAGTTCAATATAAAAAGCTTCATCTTGATAATATTCATCAGGATGAGTTTATTAAATATTATTATGCGCCTAAATGGCTATAATCGCAGATCCCAGCAAAGGTTGGGATCTGCTTTTATGCGCCTATCTATTTAAACAGTTTTCATTATGATTTATAATCAATTCTTTTATAAAAACCGCAGTTCTTGGTGGTTTGTATATATACTTCTTTAATTGCACTTTGAATAATTAACCCCTATTGTGGATTAGCATTATGTTTAAAAGCAAAAGCGTGGAAAAGTATACAGCGTTTCTCATCGCTTTAGTTGCTCTGATGTTTTCACAGTTATCGAGCGCGCAAGATATGTCGGATTCAACTATTTCTAATGTGCCTGTGCTTGTTATCGACGAAGCACCAGGTACAACAATCCCTAAAAATTTTAGAACCTCTAAAGATGAATTTAGAGAATCAGACATTAAGAAACTTCCTTCAAAGGAAGGCTTGGACAAGTTGCAAATAGCCGGCAGCGGCCAATTTTCTAAAATATCACTTGAAGCAGCGCTGAAAAAGCTTGACGGTCCTGTGTGGGTTATTGATTTACGTAAGGAGAGTCATGGTTTTGTCAATGGGCTCCCCATCAGTTGGTATAGCATTGGCAACCAAAGCAATATCCACGAAAGCAATGACAATATTCAACGTCAAGAGCAAATGATTTTCAATGATGTGAAAAGACAAGCCGGTATTTTAGTCTCTCAAATTTTGAAAAAGAAAGATGGTCACATTATTCAATCAAAACCGATTAATTTAAAGATAGCATCAGCACAAACTGAATCTTCTTTAATTAATGGCGATAATCTGGGTTATCTGCGTATTGGCGTGTTGGATCATCATCGTCCTGCAGACAATGATGTCGATGAGTTCTTAGCCTTTGTCAAAACATTACCACCCGAAGCATGGCTTTACTTTCATTGCCGAGGCGGGAAAGGGCGAACCAGTACCTTTATGGTCATGTACGACATGATTCGAAATGCGAAGAAAGTATCGATGGAAGATATTGTCGCACGTCAACATCTTATTGGCAGCAATGATCTTCTGCAACTCGTTGAAGATGAAGACGATATCTGGAAACAGGAAGATTTGATTGAAAGAAGGAACTTCATCATCAAATTTTATCAATATGCTAAAGATAAAAAAGGCCTGGGTGTCAAAACATGGTCCGAGTGGACTGCTAAAAATAAGTAGTTTAACACCCCAGCAAATTATCCATAAATGAGCAATCCCTGCTTAGCCATATTCTCAAGCGCCATTTTGCAAAATAACTTTATCTGTTCTTTGAGCTCTTTAGCATCAGTAATAGGTTGTTTGTCTTGTGTTAAAGCTCTTAATACATCGGTTTGGATCAATTTTTCAATTATATTTTCTAAATCTTCAATGGACTTGCTGCCATCCATGTGGGGCAGTAAGGATTTGCTGACAATATCAATCATCACGGGTTCATGACGCCTGTTGGTGACGTAATTTTGTTGTTTTGCTTGGTATCTTGCCAAAGGACAGGCGATAGGTTTTGGCATTAGGTCCGGCGCATAATCTGGTAAGTAGCTTGAAATGGTGATAAGCCCTGCAAAAACTGAGCGCATGAGATTTAAATCATCGTTAAGATATTTTTTGGCCGTTTCTATATCTTTTAGTTCTGGTACTCTGGCTAACATTTTCTGGCACAAGTCATTGTAATGTATTGGTTTGAATTTGTTTTCAAGCAGTATCAACATGGCCATTTGAGAGATTTTATTTTTAACGTTGAGCGTGACGGCGCCATTGCTAAATGAAGCTTCTTTGCCTTCTTTAATTGTTTGCTCATTAAACAGCGGATCGTTTGGTTTACCTACAAATTGCAAATAGTAGTTTTCAATATCATGGGTTTTTAAAGCACGATTGACTGTTTGGTTATCATGGCATAATAGTGTGCAACGAAAACGCTGATTACGTATAAAATCCATGTATTGGCCAATGATAATAATATTGTTTATTTTATTAAGCTCTTTAGAAAGCGCTGGTGGTAAATTGTCTGTAAACATGGTGGCCAAAAAGGCATCAGATAAATAAGATAATTTATGGGTATTAGCAGCTTCCATAAACTGATGAAAATAAATAGGCTGATTGAAGTAGGATAAATGATCATGTAAAAGATAGCTGTCAGGTTGATTGGCAAGCAGATTTATCTCAGACTTTAAAAATTGAGCATAGGCCGAGTGGTCTTCTTGTAATCCATCGGTGATAAATTTAAGTAAGACGCGGGCTTGTTGTGCTTTTGTTGTTGGGTCTTGAATATTTTTGGTATGCCAATGCATCATGTCTCGAACGCTGTTAACCATATTCCAGCCAGGATAGGTATTATAGCTTACATAAGCTATCCCTTGAGGACTTAAGTTCTCCTGGCAAATCGCCAAGATCTTTTTCTGCACATCCTTATCTACCCAGGAAAAGACGCCATGACAAATGATGTAATCAAAAGTGCCGTCCTTTTTGGAAAAGTCACTGATGGATTGGTGGCGTAAAGTGATATTTTTAAGCTCAAGATCAGCAATCGTATTTAAGCCCATATCAATTTGTTTGGCTGATAAATCAATACCAAGATAATTTGCTGTTGGGTAATGAACCGCCATGGGGATAAGGTTACCGCCGCTGGCACAGCCAAGTTCAAGCACGCGCGCTTTTTCTAAAGGGATAGGATCTAAGCCAAACAATTTTGCCAGCGTGAATAGATGTGTTGGGTGGGTATGACTAAAAGAAAAGCTTTGATAGGGTACATTATCATATTCAGCTTCAACAAGTTCCATTGTATTCAAAGCCATTTTTCTTCTCTTTTCATCCGTGTAATTCCCTCTATAGTACATAGATTAGGGCGGGGGAGCAAAAGCCTACAAATAGACAGTTAACATACAAAATAAAGGGTGATAAACTAATAGTGGGTAGGTAGATTGTTTATGGATGTAATTACAAAGGATTGGTTTTCATTTTAGGGATAAAAATTACATTCAACTGGATTGGGTCTTGTGTAGCTCGAGAATGGTTATTATATGGCGACACACAGCACAACTTATAGTTTAAGTGCTGATTTAGCACAAATCATCGATTGCGACAAAGAGTTGCAAGGCATCATCAACGAAGTAAATCACTACTTATATAATTTTGCTCACAACTGGTTCTATCTTGCGATAGGGCGTTCGCACTTTCATAAATGCACGCGGTCTTGGATACGTGTTTACACGCATCTTGAAAAATTCCTGCAAGACCCACGCTCCAATTATTCCATGCTTATGTTCGTTTTAGAGCATGAAATTCAAAAATTCCCCAAGGGCTCATTCTTATACAATAAATTCATTAGGTTAGAGCAACTTGTGGCAATGGGACCTCATTTTTCAGATTTACATAAATCCTGATTAAAAATAGCGGCCTACTATCATCCAACCAATAATAAACACAAAAATCACATAGCCTACTAAAAAGGCAAAAGCGGCTAATTTATAGCTTTGTATCAACTTGGCTTGACTCAGAGAAGACAATAAAAAGGGAGATTTTTTATCTAAACCTGTTTTGCTGATGGTGTTATATGACTGATTGGTTTGATCGTCATGGCGTGTTGCAAAATTACCAGCGGCATAAAGATACATCCCTTCTTCCATGCGCCATTCGGTATATTGATAGCTACCAAATAGTGAAATAAGTCGCATAAAGATATTGCTTGGTTTGCCATTGGGATATTTGCTAAAGCCATGCCAGGTGTCTTTTAAGGCACAGGTTACTTTTGCGCCTAAGGGTTCTATCACGCTCTCACCCGTTTCATCATAGATTACAAAAGCATGGGTTGATTCAGCTTGTTCCAAACGATACCATCTTTTGCGAACCGTTTGATCTATGGTGTAGCGATACCAAGTGCAGGGTAGTCGTGAGAGCGGGGCAATAATGGGGTGATGAGAAAGTGCCTTTTGCTTGCCTTCAATTTCTACATAGCCTTGCGCAGCAGAACGGATCTTCGCTCTGGGCGTGTCTTCTATATTTCTGGCAAGTTTAAAATATTTATACCATTGCAAGAAAAAGTAAGCACCAAACAAAATAAAAAATCCTAGAATAACAAAGAATGCATATTCAGGAATGGATTTAAGCGCCTCTCCCCTTAAAGCGATAAATTGGTTTAAATAATACTGGAATTTATAGCCGTACATTTGATATTAACTTTTAAATTGTGCATTAACATCAACGTCGCCAAGTTCATTGCTGGCAAATTCTAAGGTTTGGAAATGTTTAAAACCAAACAATTTAGCGACAATTATATCGGGAAATTGTTCGATGCGGATATTATTCAGTGTCACGCTTTCATTATAAAGTTCTCTTCTGTCTGCGATGGCATTTTCTAAACCAGAGATCCGTGATTGAAGGTGCACAAATGTTTGATTGGTTTTCAAGTCTGGATAGTTTTCAGCTAAGGCAAAAAGATTGCCCAAAGTCCCTTTTAAGAAGGCTTCAGCGGGCCCCATGGCAGCAACATCACCACTTTGACGTGCTTGCACCGCCTTTTGCCTTGCAAGCGTGATTTTCTCTAGGGTATCTTTTTCATATTGCATGTATTGTTTACAGGTTTCAATCAGTTTGGGAAGCTCATCATGGCGTTGTTTTAACAGCACATCGATATTTGCCCAGGCTTTTTTTGCGTTATTTTTCAGAGAAACCAAATTATTAAATAAAACGATTAGATAAATTAACAGGAAGGCGCCAATGCCCATCAAGACGTAGCTTGTAATAGAAGACATGTGCATATAAAGCCCCTTATACTTCCTTCTGCGATGAGTATAGGCGCTGTGCCTATATTCAAAGCCATGTGACTGCTAATCGGTATGTATTTAAATAGTATATTATAATTGCCAAAAATTAGGGTGTACCTACATTTTCTTTTTTAGCACATAGATATTACCTATTACCGGATTATCTTCTTGGTAACGGATGGTTTCGGTCTTCTCAACCAAAATTTCAAAAGAAAGTTCATTGCATAAACGCTGAATATAATCAGACGCATGTGCATAGCGACCGGTGCTGCGTAGTTGGAAATCAGGATGATGTGTGTCTTGGTTCTTCTCTTCAAGTGTTAAATTCTCAACCGAGAAGCAGCATAAACCTTTTGTTCTTAGGGTTTTGGTACAGGCCTTGAGTATTTCTTCTAAACTACCAAAATAGACAAGGACATCCGCTAAAATGATTAAATCAAATTCATTAAAGTGATTATGAAGGTAGCTCATGATATCCATGACAAACAATTTGTCATAGCCGCCTAAGGAGCGCGCTACTTCTATCATGTTGGCAGAAACATCAATACCCACCATTTTACCAACTATATCGGCAAATAGCGGGGCGCATAATCCTGTACCACAGCCTAGGTCTAAAATATCAACAGATAGCCCCGCGCTAACAAAAGGACCGACAGCTTCTCTTAAAAGTTGCGGTACTTGATATTTCAGTTTTTCTTTGACTTGTTTGTCATAACTATAAGCGTATTGATCAAATAAAGCGCGGGTGTATTCTACTGGTGCACCTTTGTCTAAGGTTTTATTGCTTAAGGCGCCAATCATATGTTCTGCAGTTTTATTTCCGGGTTCTAGCTCATAGGCGCGCTGATAATGCGCTAGCGCTTGATCCTTTTTGCCTTGATGTAAGAAAACAGTCGCAAGATTATGATGGCTATGCGCGTGTTGAGGATTAAGGCTTAATACTTTTTCATAGCACTCAATAGCTTCAGTTGCTTGAGCCAGTCCACTATAAATAACCCCCAAATGAAACCAGGCATCGATATTAGTGGGCTCTTTGATGGTGACCGTTGCTAAAAGCGGCTCTGCTTGTTCAAAACGTTTTAAGCCACACAGCGTTATGCCTAAATTATGTAAAGCCCCTAAATGATCGGGGCGTAGTTTCAGTACTTGTTCATAATGGGGCACAGCATCAAGCAATCTATCTAGTTGGATATAACTGTTGGCGATATTGTAATGGGTATCTACAGCATTGGGATCTATACGAAGTGACTTTTGAAAGTAAGTTGCCGCCTCATCAAATTTTCCCAAGCGATAAAGTAGTGTTCCCAAATTATTTAAGGCTTGGGCATAAGAACCTTTGAGTCGTAAAGCTTCATGATAATGGCGCAATGCCGCGTCAACATTCCCCGTTGCTTGATAGGCATTGCCTAAATTATTGTGAAACTCTGCAACATGAGGCGCTTGTTGAAGTGCTTGACTTAAATATTCAATCGCTTTAGGAAAAAGGCGTCTTTGCGCATAGACCATGCCAAGGCCATGTAGCGCATCAGCTTGCAAAGGTGCTGCCACAAGGACTTCTTTAAAAATGATTTCAGCATCATCGAGCTGGTTGTTTTGTTGTAAGGCAAACCCTTGCTCGAGTTTTTTGCTAAGAGAGTTATCTTGGTTCTTTGTCATAATTCTCAGAATACACTAATATATGTTTTACATTAATAATTTATAGCAATCCTCAACTCGAATGCATAATGAAATTATCTTTTCTATCTTTTTAATTTTTTGCGGTGCCGCCATTCTCGCCACATTAGCGCTCTATACGCGCCAGTCGTTGTTGGTTGCCTATATAATTTTAGGTATCTTGATTGGTCCTGGTGGTGTAGGGCTGATTGCCGATCCTATCATCCTCAAGGATATCGGTGATATCGGCATTATCTTTTTGTTATTTCTCTTAGGGTTGAATTTGCAACCACAAAATCTTATTAAGCTGCTTCGAGAAACAACAATTATCACTTTAGCGAGTTCTTTTATTTTCGCCCTGTTAGGTTATTCCATTGCCATTGTTGCCGATTATCCAACAATGGATGCAGTCATTATCGGGGCTGCCATGATGTTTTCAAGTACCATCATTGGTTTAAAATTATTGCCTACAACGGTTTTGCACCATCAAAGAACTGGTGAGATTGTTATCAGTATCTTATTACTACAAGACATTATCGCTATTTTTACTTTGTTATTATTACATGCAGGCAATAATGAGGGCGGATTAAAACTCGCTGAGTTAGGCCGCGTTGCGCTTGCTTTGCCTGCGCTATTTATTTTTGCCTTTTTAGTAGAGCGCTTTGTGCTTATTAAGTTATTAAAGCGTTTTAGCCGTATTCATGAATTTATGTTTTTGGTTTCTATTGGTTGGTGCTTAGGTATTGGTCAATTGGCCGAGTTCATGAAGCTGTCTTTTGAAGTTGGCGCTTTTATTGCCGGGATCTCTATCGCACAAAGTCCAGTGTCGCGATTTATTGCAGAAAGCTTACGTCCCTTGAGAGATTTCTTTCTCATTCTCTTCTTCTTCTCCTTGGGCGCGAAATTGGACATTGCTAAATTATCTGAGATTTGGGAGCTATCACTCCTTTTAGCGCTTGTCATGTTAGTTGCCAAGCCGCTGGTCTTTAGGCCTTTACTAGGCAAAATTGCACCCAATAAGAATTCAGCTTGGGAAGTAGGGGTGCGTATTGGTCAAATTTCAGAGTTTTCATTATTAGTGGGATATACGGCTGAAAAAAATGGTCTTATCAGCCAATCAGCCAATTCCCTAATACAAGTAGCCACTATTTTGACCTTTATTGTTTCATCTTATTGGATTGTCAATCGTTACCCCACGCCTATTGCAACCTCAGATAAGTTACGCCGTGATTAACAAAATCTTTGTTTTGCTATTTTGTTTAGTGACGAGTCAGGCATTGATAGCCAAAAATAATAAAGAAGTTTTAGGGGTATCTTTGGCCTATCAAATAACCCTTCCTACCAGCAATGAAAAATTAGACTTAAATGGTCATGCAGTTGTCTCAAATTGGGGTGAGCAAGCCTATGTTGCTGCACTTTACACAATAAGAAATGAAAAAAGAGCAGAGATGCTATTGGTGAATGATCAGCCCATGGCCATGTTGTACTATTTTGTGCAAGATGACATTTCAGCGCAAATGCTCATCACAATGCTGACTGAATCCATTTCAGTCAACAACTCTGATTCGGAAAATAAGCAATTGGTTGCAAGAATTGTAGAGCTAAAACAAGCATTGAATCGTAATTTCAATGCAGGGGATACCTTGGCATTTTATTATTCCCCCAATAATGGCTTAGCGATGATGATCAATGCAGAGATGGTGCAGCATTGGCCGCATGCAAAATCATTTTTTAATATGCTACTGCGAACGTGGGTTGGGCCTTATCCGCCAAGCAGAGGATTTAAAAGAGCTATTTTGAATTTTCCGACTAATAAATGAAAGCGTAACTTTCATTTATTAGTCGTCCGGCGTAGCCTTTTAGGCGAAGACGGACCCCACTACGCATGAAGCTTCGTAGGGCAGGCCATCCGCCATCGTCTGCCAACGCTTCGAAGGCACAAAAAAAAAGCCCTCAGCTGTTACCAACTGAGGGCTTTTTTGTTTCTTTATCCGCCTTCGCAAAGCCTACGGCGGGATTAATTCGTCTCTACGCTACGCGTATAGGCGAATTAGCCTTTCTTGCTCTTGCTTGAAGTCTTGGAATGCTTCTCAGATTTTTCTTCTTTGTCAGCATTTTGCTTGTCGTTTGGCTTTTCAACGGTGAGCAATTCAACTTCAAATACCAATGTTGAATTTGGTCCAATGATTTGACCAACGCCATTTTCGCCATAAGCTAATTTTGAAGGAATGAAGAGTTCCCACTTAGCACCTGGTTTCATTAATTGTAAAGCTTCTGTCCAACCAGGGATAACGCCATTTACAGCAAACTTAACGGGTTCGCCGCGATTGTAAGAATTATCAAATTCAGTGCCGTCGATTAACTTACCACGATAGTGTGTTGTTACAACATCAGTCGCTTTTGGAGAATCGCCTTTACCTTCTTTGATAATGCGATATTGCAAACCGCTAGGCAGGGTCACAACATCTTTTTTCTTTTTGTTATCGTCTAGGAATTTTTGACCTGCGGAAAGATTTTTAGAAGCTTGTTCTTTCATTTCTGTTTTTTGTTTTTCCAACATTTCAGTTTGTAATGCCATTAATGTTTGGCGGATTTCATCTTCGGTCATTAAGGTAGGCTTGTCAGCTTGACCATCTTTGAAACCAGCTAAAAAGGGTTCTGGATTCAGTTCAATTTTTTGTTTCATGATGCTTTTGCCAACATCAACACCGATGCTGTAGCTGATTTTATCTTTTTTATCTTTAAGTTGAGTAGCTTTGTTTGCATCAGCAAAAGCGCCTTGAGCTAACAGAAACATACTTGCAGTAGCAAGACTAAGCAGTGCACCTTTCATTGATATATCCTTTTAATTAGAACAAGGGATTAAGAGCACCTTAATATATCAAAAATCTTTTGCCAAGCCTAAATATATTCCATGTGAGATAGGCTGCATTTTTAAAGATATATTCTGTGGTTTTTTACTAACTACCTCTCTTTCCCACACCGTTTGTGTAGCACATAAAGCAAGCCACCAACCTAGCCAAGCTTGTGAGAGAAAATGTTTGTCATCATTAATTCTCGCTATTGCTGGGAAGGTAGATAACAGATAAAAAGTGCCCTTCAACAATGTATTGTCTGCTTGCTTGGCGATATTCAACAAAGGAATAGCCCCATAAAAAGCATGGCCACTTACTGCGCGGTGATATTTAAACAAATCCCATGCATGTTGTTCTGATTGCGGACGACCACTGCCTAATAAATGTGTGAATAAAGCTTGCTCGGGTGCGCCCAGAATTAAAGTGCGTAAGCTATGATTTGCCCATAAACTTAAACTATTAGAAGGCATTAAGGTAATAGCTTTATTGCTTATCCATAAGGTTGTTATATAAAAGGGGAGAGCAACGGGATATTTTGCTATCTTACTATAGTCATCCATTTCTGAAGAAAGCCTATTCGTAAAATCACTTCTAATATGTTCTTGCCATAGTATTCTAAATTCAGGATCCATACTGGTGTTGGCCCAAAGACCACCCAGGCCAAAGCCCGTAGCGCGGTGTGTTATACCATGAAGGCTATAGAAATTTCTGAAATCACAGCTTAATTGTGTAATAAACCCATCAGTTGCCTCAATTGCTTTGGACATTATGGGTACTATGAGTAGAATGAGGATTAAGCTGCACTTAAAACCTAAATTGAGTAAGTTATTCAACATATGATTAAAAAACCCGCTTGGCTAAAATTATTACTGCAAAAACGTATGCTTTTAATTTTATTGCTTGGATTTGTCTCGGGTCTCCCTTTGGGCTTAAGCAGTACTGCGCTTCAAGCATGGTTTGCCATGGATAATGTCGATGTTGTTACCATAGGATTTTTAGCCCTGGTTGGGCAACCCTATGTGTATAAATTTCTGTGGGCGCCCTTAATGGATAAATATCGTCTTCCTTTTTTAGGTTTAAGACGCGGTTGGATGTTGGCAACACAAATTGCATTAATTGCCGTGCTACTGGCTATGTCTATGCTCAGCCCCAGTGCAGAACCCTTTCAATTAGCATTCTTGGCTTTGTGTTTGGCTTTTCTATCGGCCACACAAGATATTGCCATTGATGCCTATCGTACAGAACTATTGACGCCAGAAGAAAGAGGGATGGGGACATCCATGGCTGTCAGCGGTTACCGGATCGCCATGCTTGTTTCTGGCGGCTTAACACTTATTCTTGCTGATTATGTGGGTTTCTCATTTACCTATATCTTAATGGCAGGTTTAATGGGTATTGGTATTTTTGCCACACTGTGGGCAAAAGAACCCATCAGTTATCGTCAAACACCACCTTCTTTTGCTGCGGCTTGCATCGAGCCTTTCAAGGAATTTTTAACGCGCAAAAAAGGCAGCTTATTCTTCTCTGTTAGTCATGCGCTGGCTTTATTGGCTTTTGTCATACTTTATAAATTGGGGGATGCTTTTGCGAGCACCTTAACCACAACCTTTTTGCTTAAGGGTGTCGGTTTTACGTTAAAAGAAGTAGGGCTCATCAATAAAACAGGCGGCTTAATTTCTACTTTATTTGGTGTTTTTGTGGGCGGCGTGATGATGGTGCGTATGGGGCTTTACCGCTCTTTATTTGCATTTGGTATTATCCAGGCGTTAACAAATTTATTATTCTATGCTTTAGCGCAAATGGGGCCCAATACAGGCATGCTGGTTCTCACGGTATGCTTAGAAAATTTTGGGGGTGGCTTAGGAACAGCTGCTTTTATGGCCTTTGTGATGAGCTTATGCAATCCACGTTATACAGCAACCCAATTTGCTTTAATTAGCGCATTAGCCGCCGTCGGCCGCGTATTTGTAGGGCCTGCTGCGGGTTATATGGTTGAAGCAGTAGGTTGGGCAGAATTTTATCTATGGACAGTGGTTTTTGCTGTGCCGGGATTGGTTTTGCTGGTATTATTGCGACAAACCATTAACCAGTATGAATCAAACCAAGATGAGTCGATTCACTCTGGGGTAGAGGAAGCCAAAGCGAGTGCTTGATAGGATCTTTTTAGGGGCGGACTTCATGTTCCCCCGATACTTGGCGCAAAATTATTAAGGGCGGACATGAAGTCCGCCCCTACAATGAAGGGAATATCTTTAATATCTAGAAGTAGTAAATGATGAAAAGAATATTCTTATCCTTGTTTTTATTTGCAAGCACCACCACATTCGCTAAACCTCAACCTCCTGAAAATATTTTAAAATTCGACTTCCCTGATGTTGAAGTGGGTGTTGCTGAAAATCCTGAAGGGCCAACAGGTCTTACCTTATTTTATTTTCCCCAAGGCGCGCGCGCAGCGGTTGATATTCGCGGTGGCTCAGTAGGCACCTTTTTTACCCAAGAAAAAATGCAGCAGGGCGAAGCGTATATTGATGGTGTTGCCTTTGCTGGTGGTGGCATTTTAGGGATGGAGTCTATTGCTGGCGCGGTTTCAAGTTTATATGCCAAAGAAAATAAAACGAATTTTGCCAAAATGCCGCTGATTTCAGGCGCTGTTATTTTTGATTTTACCCCAAGAACAACACGCACGTATCCTGATAAAGCACTGGGTCAAAAAGCCTTTGATGCCTTAAAAAAAGGGGAGTTTCCACAAGGACGCCATGGTGTTGGTATTTCTGCCACCAGTGGAAAACTTTTTGGCGATAGTTTCACACCGGCCGGGCAAGGGGGTGCCTTTGCTCAAGTTGGTAAAACGAAAATTGCCGTTTTCACCGTCATTAATTCTGTTGGTGTCATTTTAGATGCAAAAGGCGAAGTGCTACATGGCAGCAAATTAAGCAAAGAAGCCTTATTAGCAAAGAGTGATCAACTTCTACAACAACCCCAACAACCCTTTAATCCTAGTGCCAATAACACGACCCTTACTTTGGTGGTGATCAATGAAAAACTGGGGCCTCGTCATTTGCAGCAAATTGGCCGTCAAGTGCATCATGCGCTCTCACACGTAATTTACCCCTATGCCACTATCTTAGATGGTGATGTGCTTTATATCGTTAGCACTGGCACCCAAGAAAGTGATTTATTCGCGCCCAGCGAACATATTGAAGCTGATTTAAATGCTAAACGTTTTTATTTAGGCTTAAAAGCAGGGGAATTGGCTAAGCAAGCTGTATGGAATGCGGTGAAGTAGGCAAGCAGCCGCATTTGTAGCATATAAAACGACATTTATTAAGCAAAATTTATTATAGTTTATGACACATTGATAAGCGTGCTCATCCTGCTGATAAGGTGTGTACAAAAATTTTGCTGCTTTGTTAAACTGTCATCCTATAGGGCTTCTACTTAACAAAGAAATGATAAGTGAGCCTTTATATGAAAAGAGGAAGTGAGTCTACCCATTTTGAATCAAGTGATGATATTGCAATAAATAGCAATAATGAGCTTGAACTTTCACAAGAAAAATTAAACGCCTTCACAGCGCAGTTATTAATGATGGATGAGCTGCCGTATGCGCAAGATCCCTTCTATGATCAATTCGCTCAATTTTTAAGCAAAGCCCCTCTCAATGACTTAGCTGTAACAGCTGCATTTAAGAATTTTTATGAATTAGCCCTTAAAACACCAAGACTTTCAAATGAAGTAAAAGATAGCATTTTGCAATGGTTTTTTGCTAAACCCATGGGAATTGATTGGAATGAGGACGTCAATATTCCGCATCCATTTTGGAGTATGCAAAGTGCTTACACCTTTCCCTTATTCGGGATTATCATCACAAGAGCACAAGAAATTGAAAGTCCTGTGCAAGCAGCAGCGCTGGATATTTTAGAAAAATCAATTGATGGCAAAATTGTGATTGATTGGAATAGATTGGTAACTATCAATGATTATTTTCCACAAGCACCATTATGGTCTATGTTTGCAAGCATGCTGCTACCTAAGTCCATTCCTCTTTTTCAAAAATTATTAACAGACAAAGCTTGGTTAGGTAATTTTGATTTTTCAATAAGCATACCCCCCAAAATATCGGTTATTGATAAATTAATTAAAAGAACGAATATAATCCAAGCAGAGCAACACCAAGCTTTTCTTAATCTAGCCGCGCAAATTTATTTTATGTCTAAAAACGACATCGTATGCAAAACAGACGAAGGAATAGAATTTGTTAGAAAATTAGAAGAAATAGCCAAAACAGTAGCCCACAAATTATGGTTATTTTCAAAGCAATGTGAATGGGTTGATGGTGCCGTTAAGAGAGAGTTGAAATTAACGATAATTGCGCAAGCGCTAAAGCCCTATCTTGTTGATTTAACCAAAGAGCAACAAGAATTGATGCTTGCACAGATTTTAGACTCTGGCCGTTTTGATTATCAACCTAGTGCTGAAGAAATAACAACAGAATGCGATGAAAGAAAGCAAATCAATCTCGCATTAGCTACCAAATCCTATTTGGTAGCGGCAAAGACTGCCACTGAAAATAAACCCCAACATTACCAAATAGTGCAAGATGTTTTGCTTGCTCTGCAACAACAGAACAAGATCCCCCAACATTTAGATGCTTATCAAAGAACGAAAATAGCCAGAAGTGTAGGGGCTATAGAAGATGATATAACACAAGAAACCATTGAAAAGACAATCCTTGAAGCATTAGGGCAAACCAAGGTCTCCTGTCTTTCTCCATTTTATATGATGAATAAATAAAGCGAGGTATATGATGAAAAGAGGCGCGAAATCACTAGAAGAAAACAGTCTTATCGACAATTGCTTAAAAGCATTTGATAGCAATGATGAGCACAACACTTGGGTTATCATCTCAGATACACACCAATCAGCAGTAAAATGTGGTGTGGGAAATGCAGGTAGTAGTGAAAGTGGAGATTGGAAAATTCACATTTCTTTAGAAAGAAATAAAGTGAGGGAGGCTATTCCCTTGATTTTGAAACAGGTGATGGCGCCTGATATGCCTTCTTTTGGCATTAAATTTGCCAACCCGACTTTATTGCAGGATGATAAGAGTCAACCTGCCAAGCAGGTAGCCTTAATTTTAGCGAAAAATTTTGATCCAAAACAAATAGAAACATTGCTTAGTAATATTGCAAATTCTTTATATGAACAGGGTATTCATCCCGAAGCAAGAACTATTAATAGTGATGGGAAGTCTGCAAGTTATAAATGGGATGCTGCCATTTTATATACTGACGACAGGCCATCATATTTTAACTATCGTGATGAAAATGCTGTTGTTATGGAAGATGATCTTTATATTGATACTACAGGATCGAATGAAAATTTTATGATTATACCGAATTCTCCGATGGCTTATGTTAAAAAGAGTTACTTTGATAATTTGCCAAGCTCACAAAAGCATAATCCAATTAAAAAGGATGATCCCCTCAGTAATTTAATAATAATGTCACCTGATATGTATCATAAAAAACCAAAATTACTCATAGCAAAAGATGTAGTAGTCAACATAGATGGGGCAAAAGAGCTCGTCAAAGAAATGTTCGAGATGATAAATGCTAAGCTAGAAGATGTAGAAAAAGCGTCAGCCTTGATGTCAAATGTAATTGATTTGATTCAAAAGAAAAACAAGGGCGATGGATATAATGAGCTTATCGATGTATTGGGCGCTGATATTATAGATGATGAAATGTTCTCTAATCATTATTCAAAAATGGCGAGCACTTTAGCCTCCTGCTCAGTTTCGAGCTTAAAAGAGATTAAGGAGATCTATTCTCATATGCAGGCAGTGGAAATTGAAAAAAAACAGAATCGTTCTTTTTTTAGTTTCCTCTAATTTTTGCTAAATCCCCAAGGCGAGGTGCTTAACCATGCGGTTAAGGCCTCTATCGGGAGAGGTTCAGCAAAATAGAAACCTTGGCCGAGATCACATTTTAAATCTTTGAGCATGTTAAGCGTGCTTTCATCAGAAACCCCTTCAGCCACGATGTGCATGCCTAAGGTATGCCCCATATTGATGGTAGACTCCACTATTTTAGCGTCGCGTTCAACATGTAGGATATCTTGGATAAAGGATTTATCTAATTTTAATTCATTGACCGGTAATTGTTTTAAATAGCTCAATGATGAAAAGCCCGTACCAAAATCATCAATCGATAAATTAACCCCTAGGTGTAGGAGTTTGCCAGAGGCGGTGATAGCACTTTTGGGCTCACGCATAAAGGCACTTTCAGTAATTTCTAAAGTTAATAAGGAGGGGGTGAGCTGGTGTTCTTTAATTAAAGCTGCCACATAGTCGGGTAATTTTCTGTTCAAGAGATCTTTAACCGATAAATTGACAGAAACACCAAGCGGTGTGCCAGCTTGCTCCCAAGCACGACATTGTATAATGCCTTTTTCTAATAGCCAAAAAGTTAGATTTTTTAAGTGCCCGGTTTCTTCGGCAAGCGGTATAAAATCTTGGGGACACATATCGCCTCTTCTTGGGTGAAACCAACGGATCAGGGTTTCTACTTGTGTGATATGTCCCTTTGTTAAATCAACTTTGGGCTGATAAAAAACGCGAAACTCATTTTGATTAATACCATCACGTAGTTCACTCATTAAGGATATTTTGTTGCGATGATGGGGATCTTTGTTTTGTTGATATATATCAATTCTGTCAACGTCGTAGCGTGCTGCATACAGGGCTAAATCTGCTTTTTGAATGAGGGGCGCAGCCGAAATATCATCTTGTGGATAAAAACTAAAGCCGATAAGCACATCTATGTCAATTTGTACGGTATACACGCTAAAAGGGGTTGAGAAAATATCCATAACTTTATCAGCTAATGGTTGATAATTTTGTGGCGTAATCTCGGGCACGATAACAATAAAAACATTAGAGGCTAAACGAGCCAGCATCTGGACTTGTGTTAACTCTTTTTCTAAGCGCTGGGCAACATGGTTTAATAATCTATCGCCAATTTGATAGCCTAAGGCCTGGTTGATTTGTGGGAATCTATCGATGCCTATTGTCATGATGGCAAAGGGAAGTTCATTGTCATCTTTTTCTAAATATTTTGAAAGATAATCGAAAAAATAGGCACGATTGGGCAGTTGCGTGATGGGATCATGCTGACTGATAAAAAGCAATTTATGGCCCATTGTTTTCATGAGAAAATAGATAATCAAGGCGATAATAGCTGACAAGAGTATGGCTAGGGTTATAACAAAAGGTACTGTAAATTTACTGTGTTCAAAAAAAATCAGCAGGCAGCTTGCCACAAGCATCGAGCTTATAACCATGATGCTCATAAATATAGTAGTGCTTTTAAACAAGGATGATTTCAAATGAAATTCCTTTATGTGCGACAGAGTAAAGCTATTTTTGACACTACTAATATTAGTCTATTTTTTTCTCGTTAATAGATATAGCAGTTCAGCATTTAAAAGCCTAAAGCGCCTTTTCCAAGGCGATGAACGGCATTAAAATGCGCATTTCTTTAAGGGCAAAGGCTTTTCGTCGCAATTTCATTTACGGGGTTTGGTGCCAACGCTATAATGTCTCTTTTTTATAAGTGGGAAAACTTACATGAAATGCTTAACAAACTCTGAAATTGCTCTCGTTTCCGGTGGCGCACATAATGTTTCTGCATTTTGGGAATTCGTTCATGTTATTGCTGGCGCAGGTATTGGGGCTAGCATAGCTGCATCTAGCTTAACTGTACCCGTTGCCTTATTTGGTATTATTCCAGTTCCCTTGACCATTGCTGGTGGTTTTATTGGGGGCTCTATTGGTCATATTCTTTTTAATCTTGAAGATATCACTTCAAGCGCAAGAGATAAGTGCTTAATTGAGGCTTAGTTGAATGACTTAGGCAGGCGCAGCTTGCCTAAGTCTTTTAGACGCTTATTCTGGGATCCCACCCTTGGTGAGTTTAGCCGGATCAAGTAAACGCGCCAATTCAGCTTCAGAGAGCGTTGTGAGCTCTTTGGCTACTTCCATTAAAGGCATGCCTTTTTGATAGGCTGTTTTAGCAATTTTAGCACCCAGTTCATAACCAATAACCGTATTTAAAGCTGTCACTAAAATTGGATTGCGTGACAATTGCTCATCGATACGTTCTTTATTCACGCTAAAGCCCGCAATGGCTTTGTCACCTAATTCGGTTGCAGCATTGGCTAATAAATTAATGCTTTGTAAAATGTTATAGGCAATCACAGGCAGCATCACATTCAATTGGAAATTACCTGATTGACCACCAATAGAAATAGTTAAATCATTACCCATCACTTGCGCGCAAATCATCGCAACTGCTTCTGGAATAACCGGATTCACTTTGCCGGGCATAATAGAGCTGCCGGGTTGTAAGGCGGGTAAGGCAATTTCGCCCAGTCCTGCCAAGGGGCCACTGTTCATCCAGCGTAAATCATTGGCGATTTTCATTAAAGCAACAGCGAGGGTTTTCAGTTGACCGCTTAAACCGACAATGGCATCTTGTGCGCTCATGTAAGCAAAACGATTTTCACACACGCTAAATTTAATGTTTAGTTGTTGGCTCAAGATCATTGTTAATCGTTGGCCAAAATCAGGATGTGCATTGATGCCAGTGCCCACTGCGGTGCCACCAATAGCGAGTGCTTGCACAGCGCCTAAGCTTTTTTCAATGGCTTCTTTACATAATTTAATTTGTGCTGCCCAACCGCCAATTTCTTGGCCCATGGTAATAGGCATTGCATCCATTAAATGGGTACGGCCTGTTTTGGTTACAGTAGCCAATTCTTTGGCGCGCTTTAATAAATGTTCGTGCAAATGTAATAAGGCTGGGATTAATTTGCTGTGCGCGGCAATGCAGGCAGAGACGTGAATAGCCGAAGGAATAACATCATTAGAGCTTTGGCTCATATTGACATCATCATTAGGATGAATATCAATCCCTGATTGAATTTTAGCCAATTGCGAAATCACTTCATTGGCATTCATGTTGGTGCTAGTGCCAGAGCCTGTCTGGAAAACATCTATTGGGAATTCTTTATCGAATTCCCCAGATGCAGCAGCGTTTGCCGCTTTGATAATGGCATCGGCTTTTTTGGCGTCCAGCAAAGCTAAATCAAGATTAGCCCTGGCAGCACTTGATTTAATCAAGCACACGGCTTCAATCATCCCTCGTGGCATGGTGAGGCCACTTGCTGGAAAATTTTCTATTGCACGTTGTGTTTGGGCACCATAGAGCGCATTTTGTGGCACATGCATCTCTCCCATACTGTCTTTGACAACGCGTGTTTCTTGATTGCTCATGCTGTACCTGCTTGTTTTGTTAATTGTCTCAAGACGTAATGCAAGATCCCGCCGTTTTGATAGTATTCTAATTCTTTTGGCGTATCGATGCGCACCTTGGCCTTGAATTGTCTTTCTTTACCTTGGTCGTCTTTTAGCATAACGCTGATTTCTTGTCCTGGTTTTAAAGCGCTAAGCGAAATGGAATAAGATTCCCTGCCTGAAAGATTGAGTGTTTGTGGATTTTCATTTGGCAAAAATTCTAAAGGCAGCACACCCATACCAATTAAATTGGAACGGTGAATACGCTCATAGCTTTCTGCAATCACGGCTTTGACGCCCAATAAATTGGTTCCCTTGGCAGCCCAGTCACGTGAGGAGCCTGAACCATATTCTTTGCCCGCTAAAATAATTAAAGGCGTATTGTCCTTTTTATACTTCATGGCGGCATCATAAATGGTCATGGTTTCATTGCTGGGTTGAAATGCTGTCCAGCCACCTTCGGTTTCAGGCGCTAATTGATTGCGTAGACGGATATTCGCAAAGGTACCGCGGATCATGACTTCATGGTTACCACGGCGTGAGCCATAGGAATTGAAATCTTTGACGCTCACCCCAAGGCTTTGTAAATATTGGCCCGCAGGAGAGTCTGCTTTAATGGCGCCTGCAGGAGAAATATGATCGGTCGTTACAGAATCCCCGAGTTTAGCTAAGACCCGTGCGCTCTTAATATCTTGCAAGGGGGGAATTTCATGCTGCATATTTTCAAAATAGGGAGGATTCTTCACATAAGTAGAATCTTTCTCCCAGACAAACAATTCTGAGTTAGGGGCAGGCAGACTGCGCCATTGCTCATCACCGGTAAAGACGCTGGCATAACGCGAGGAGAACATTTTAGGTTCAATTGCGCTATTCATGACTTCATAAATTTCTTTTTGGCTTGGCCATAAGTCTTTCATGTAAACAGGATTACCCAGTTTATCTTTGCCCAATGGTTCTTTGTATAAATCGATGTCCATGGTGCCTGCTAGCGCATAGATAACCACTAAAGGAGGCGAAGCTAAAAAGGCGTGCCTTACTTCAGGATGGATACGACCTTCAAAATTTCTGTTACCGGATAACACAGCAGCAACGGCTAAATTGCCGTCTTTAATTTCTTTAGAGACTTGATCAGGCAAAGGACCTGAGTTACCAATGCAGGTGGTGCAACCATAGCCCACTAAGTCAAAACCGATGGCATCAAGATGTTCCATCAAGTTTGCACGTTGTAAGTAATCGGTGACGACTTGAGAGCCTGGTGCAAAGCTGGTTTTTACCCATGGCTTAGGTACAAGGCCACGTTTGTTTGCCTCTTTTGCAATCAAGCCTGCTGCTACCATCACCGCTGGATTGGAAGTATTTGTACAGCTGGTGATAGCTGCAATCACTACAGAACCATGATGCAGTTTTGAATCGGCTTCTTCTGGTTTTACTGGCGGCGCTTTTTCAAGGGTAATATGGGCGCCTTCATTTAAGCTGCGCTCCAAGTCCTTTCTGACTTCGCCGGTAATGCCGTTTTTGGTGCCTTCTAAAAGTGAAGCAAGCACACCTTGATAAGTTGTTTTTGCTTCTTTTAAGTTAATTCTGTCTTGTGGACGTTTAGGTCCTGCAATACAAGGTGTGATTTCGGCGAGATCCAAAGTGAGGATATCGCTGTAATCAGCACGCCGTGCGTTGGGCATTCTGAACATACCTAACTTTTCGGTATAGGCTTTAATCAACGCTTGTTGGTTTTCATGTCGTCCTGTGAGCGCTAAATAGTTAAGTGTTTCCTGATCGATAGGGAATATACCGCAGGTTGCGCCATATTCAGGTGCCATATTGCCGATAGTTGCTCTATCTGCCAAAGACAAGGAATCAAGACCATCGCCAAAGAATTCAACGAATTTACCTACCACGCCTTTCTTGCGCAGGATTTCAGTAACGGTTAAGACCAGATCAGTACCGGTTGCGCCTTCAGGAAGTTGGCCTTTAATTTCAAAACCAATCACTTGTGGGATAAGCATGGTAACAGGTTGGCCTAACATAGCCGCTTCAGCTTCAATACCGCCTACACCCCAGCCTAATACGCCTAAGCCGTTGATCATGGTGGTATGTGAGTCTGTGCCTAATAAGGTATCTGGGAAAGCACGTAATTTATTATTTTGTTTTTCACCAAAGATAACGCGCGCCAGGTATTCCAGGTTGACTTGATGGACAATACCGGTGCCGGGTGGCACGACTTTAAAGTTTTGAAAGGCTTGTTGTCCCCAACGTAAAAAGACATAGCGTTCATGATTACGTTCAATTTCGATAGCCGTATTTTTGAAAAAGGCTTGTTGTGTTCCAAAATAGTCGACCATCACGGAGTGATCGATAACCAACTCAACAGGAGAGAGCGGATTAATTCTTTCTGGGTTACCTTTGAGCTTTTTCATCGCTTCACGCATGGCTGCCAAGTCAACCACCGCGGGAACGCCGGTAAAGTCTTGTAAGATAACGCGGCTGGGTGTGAAAGCAATTTCTTTGTCGGGTGTTGCTTTAGGATCCCAATTCAATAAAGCTTCAATATCTTCGCGTCTGACGGTGATGCCATCTTCGCAGCGTAATAAATTTTCAAGCAAGATTTTCATCGAGAAGGGGAGTCTGGCTACATCATATTTGGCTGGCAGCTTATTAATATTAAAAATTTCGTAATCAGTACCGTTTACGGTTAACGTCTCAGCGGTTTTAAAACTGTCTTTCATTCCAGTCTCCCTAACAATGGGTAAATACCCAGCAAAGCAACTAATTATGAGCAAATCCTAGAAGCCTAAGTTTATTCTCTTTTAATGATAGATGCGATGGCGGCGTTAAAAGGGCCCTTTATTTGTAAGCATTTACAACTGTTTAAAAAATGTTTGGGAAAACTGACTTGTTTTCTTGAAAGTTGGTGGAACGGGGGTCTACACTTTTTGGTGAGGGGGTAAACCAATGGAAGTCACCGAACCAATTAACCACAGATTAATCAATGCTAAGGACTGCTGTTTTAATGTACGCAAGGCAGCAAGAGCTGTTACGCAGTTCTACGATCATTGCTTGGAGCCTGCTGGAATCAGAGCAACACAGTTTACCTTGCTCGTTTCAATGGCCTCTGTCGCTGCTCGTACATTAACCGAAATGGCAAGCACCTTAGTGATGGATAGAACCACGCTGACGAGAAATCTTAAGCCACTTGAAAAGTTAGGTTTCATTGAAACCATAGAGCCAAGGGACAAGCGCTCAAAGGCATATGCCTTAACTGAAAAAGGGCGTGAGACGCTCATGAAGGGGATCCCTTTATGGCAATCAGCTCAAAACAAAATCATTTCAGGATTAGGGCAAGAACATTACGAGCATATTCTCAAAGAGCTCGATGGTTTAACCAAAAATATTTCTGAAATGTAATTTGTTTTAAGTGATTTTATTCGCTTTTGTCTAATGACAAGTTGTCATAAATTTGTGCGCAAGGATTGCGCACGCATATAATTTTGCATGGAGCATTAAAATATATGAAGTCATGGGATGATCTTGCTTTAGTTGAGGATGAAGAAGCAACAGACTTTTCAGGGCAAGCAAAAGCACAGGAAGATGATCTCGAACTAGAGCTTGACGATT
This sequence comes from Uncultured Candidatus Berkiella sp., assembly GCA_964496435.1. Taxonomy (GTDB): domain Bacteria; phylum Pseudomonadota; class Gammaproteobacteria; order Berkiellales; family Berkiellaceae; genus Berkiella. Next base: position 54,757 of record CAZBZP010000017.1, on the reverse strand, counting down.
TATCTTTGGATGAAAAAGACGATTTTGATATCGATGCTTTAGCGTCCACAGAAGAATGGCTCGAAAAAGAAGAACAAGAAGCCACATCTACTGCTAAAAAATCCTATGATGCCACACAAATCTACCTTGGTGAAATCGGCTTTTCTAAATTATTAACCGCAGAAGATGAAGTACATTATGCACGTCTTGCGCAACAAGGCTGCGTTAACTCCAGAAATCGTATGATTGAAGGCAACCTAAGACTAGTCGTTAAGATTGCCAGACGTTATTTAAATCGTGGTTTACCCTTGCTTGATTTAATTGAAGAAGGAAATCTTGGTTTAATTCGTGCTGTAGAAAAATTTGATCCTGAAAAAGGATTTCGCTTTTCAACTTATGGCACCTGGTGGATCCGCCAAACCATTGAACGCGCATTAATGAACCAAACACGCACCATTCGACTGCCAATTCATGTGGTAAAAGAACTCAATGTTTATTTACGTACCGGGCGTGAATTAACCCACAAATTAGAACATGAACCAAGGCCTGATGACATAGCGCATGTTGTGCAAAAAGATCCTGATACGATTAAAAAAATAATGGGATTAAATGAAAAAGTTTCCTCCTTAGACTCTCCCGTTGCCAGTGAAACAGAACGTTCTTTAGTTGAAAGTATTGCCGATGATCCAGCTTATGATCCCGTGAATTTATTGGGTGATGCTGATTTTGAAAGAGAAGTAGATCATTGGCTTGATCAACTCAATGAAAAGCAACGTGAAGTTATTACCCGTCGCTTTGGTTTGCGTGGTTTTGAACAAGCAACTTTAGAAGATGTTGGGGCTGAAATCGGCTTAACACGCGAACGTGTACGCCAAATACAAGTTGAAGCCTTAAATTTTCTAAAAGAAGTATTATCAAATCGTGGCCTAACCGAAGCCGTATTTTTTAGCTAAAATATTTTAAATCACGCCAAAGCGAAGCGAGGGCGGATTAATGTCCCTCAAAGGAAAGCAGAACATCTGCGCTAGAACCTTGCGTTCCTGCAGATGCTTCAATACTGACATTTTTGCCCACAATATAGCGCATTCCTAATTGGCTTGCTGAATCCACGATACCAACGCTGTAATTAAGATACAAACGCGAGGAAAGCTGCTTTCCAAGCACAAACACGGTGTCCTCTAAAGGATTATGGGAGCCGGGGGTTGGGATAAAATTCTGCTTTTTAGAAAAACCCAATTGATCTAATTTTAACTTTTCAGCCAAATCAAAATGAACATCATGTCGGTTTGAGCCAACAACACTTGCCAATTGTGAAACCGCTTGGAAAAGTAATTCAGCCTGGGCTTCATTGATTTGGCTTTGCGGGCGTCCCACAATTAAGTAAGAAATAACATCAGCATCAGGCATGGGTGGGTTTGAATAAAAACCTATTTTGGGTGTTTTAAGATTGCCACTAAAGGTTACACCAGCCAAAATCATATCGTTATTCTTAAATGAGCCTAAGGTTGTTGATGGTTGTATTTTTCTCTCAGCGCGAATATCCAAAATAGGATCGTAAATAGGACCACCAGTAAACAAAATTTGCCCATAATTGATATCAAACACTTTGCCATAGGCTTTGTAGCTTCCCTTGCTTAAAAAGAGCTTTCCTTTGGCTAAAGGCGGTTGGCCTGGTTGTTGATTTATTTCTAATCTGCCACCGACTTTGCTTGATATGCCATACCCTTTATAGGTTATTTTGTCTTTCAAAATTAAATCAATATGAGTCGCAATAGGGTAGGAAAAAGTACGCTCATCCAAAACTTTTTTAGGCTTTGCAACTTTCTTTTTTGATATAACAACGACATCATCGGAGGTGCTGATGGAGTCTGGGTTTTTTAAGCTGTTGATTTCAGCTTCAGGGATAACAATACTGCCTTTGAGGGCTACTTTGCCGTTTTGCAAACTTAAATTGAGATCAGGATTGGCAACGATATAGTATTCAGGCGTGTCACTGAGCAGCAGCTTTTCACCTTTAAGATTAATATTTAGATTAGGGTTACCAGTGAGTGCGCCATTACCGACGATATGGAACTCACCACTACCCCATAATCCTTTGCCATGTAGTGCAATCTTATTTTCTGCTAAGAAGTCTAATGCTAATTCGTTAAGAACAGCTTTTTTGCCCAGCGAGGTTGCTGGCAGCTTTGCATCAATCAATTGGATATTGCCCAACCATTGGGGTTGCAACAAGGTACCACTGAGGGCTAAATCGATATTCAATTTACCGCGTAGATTAGCAATTGCTGGAATGAGCGCTGCCAGTGATCTGAGTTGCTCAACATGTGCTTTAATAGAGCCTTTTAAGGCATAGGGTTTCTTTTTATCAATTTGGGTGACCAAAGTGACAGGATGCTTTTCACTTAATAAAAGTTCAATATTGGTGTTGATGGTAGCATCATGCCAATTAACTAAAATATTCCCCGTAGAGTTTCCAATTTTTTCCCATCTTTGATGTTCTACTTTAAATTTAGCAACGTCTCCTTGCCAGAATTTATCTGAGAATTTTCCAAGCAGCGTGCTTTTAATAGGGCTATTGTTATAGAGCCCGGTTAGGGAAACATGATGATTCGCTAAATTGCCTTTGATATCCATGTTAATATTTTCAAAATGGTGTTTCCCTTTCTTCAAGTCTTTTAGCTTTGCATTGATAATGATTTGATTTTGGGGATCATCAATGTGCCTTGAAGGCATGATAATACTGCCTTTGGTACTGATAGCTGCAGAATTTAAATCTGCCAAGTAGGGATTTTTTGAAAGATTGAGATCCCAATTAACTTTAATTGCACCCTGTAAGTAGGCATCAAATGATCCAAAATCGCCCGCATAGTGAATTTCTTCAATGTGGGCAAGTGTGCTTGAGGCATGTTTAATTTTAACTTCTTTAAAAGCATGCTCAATTTGATTCCAATGGATTTTGGCATCATTGATATGGATATCTTCGATAGCAAGAGCAAAAGGTAAGGTTTTAAGGATATTGGCTTGTGCTTGTTCCAATACCACATCGTCATATTCTTTGGGTAAGACTAATTTGCTGTTGTTATTGTTATAGGACAAGGAAAGATTATTAATATGTAGATAGCTAATCTTTTTATCCTGCTTAAACAGTTGTCTAAAATCCCAGGCTGCACGCACTTCTTTGGCGCGAAGATGAACAGAAGGGCCCGTCACTTCGACATCTTCTAAAACCACTCCTTCATAAAGCGCGCCATCAAAAGTAGCACAATTTAGCTTGTAGGGTGTTAGTTCAGAAACTAAGTTGAGTGCGATTTTCCCACCTTGGGGGCTAAGGACTAGAAAAAAAACAAATGCTATTAAGGCAAAGCCCAGGGAAAAGAGGAATAAACAAGCCTTTTTCAGCATGGAAAGCGGTTCAAAGTGTTGGCTGAGAAAGCTTGTTAGTGTGGCCATGTTTTTAGAAGGTAAATAATTAACTCATATTAAATAGCATTGTACAGGGCATCCTAGCTGCTGTCATTAGACTTATATATATTAATATAAAGTTGACAAACTGATTTTTGCTAATATATTGGTGGGTTTACTTGCTATTGTCCCTCGGCACCGCTAGCATTCGCCTTCAATCTAAATGTGAGGTTTGATCATGTTATATGGCACAGGTTCAATCGAGATCCAAAAAGCTATCAGGGAACGCAGAGCTCATAAAGCAAGCTTATCTTTCTCGTCCAAATTGGCATTTTTTGAGGCGTGGTTAACTGCAAGGCCAGGTGTTAATGATGAGCAAAACAATTTACAAGAAAATTCCTCTGAAAAAGAAATGATAGCTAAGTGGCGCTCCCTTAGAGCATATTATCAATACAATCTGTCCGCCCTACAAGATTTTAGGTTATATCTTGATAAGGACTTGATTAAAAGCTTTAAACAACTCAGCAAAGATGAGCAAATTAAACAAATACCTTTGGTTGAAATGCTTGTAGCACGCGCTGGCCTCTATGTTCATAGAAATACCCCCTTAACCATGCCAAACCCGCAATTAAGCAAAGAAATTAGAATAATAAAGGAGAGGTTTCAAAATAAGCCCTTCTTAGACGAATTTATTGCATCGTTTAGTTCGATGGCGCGCACTGTGCAAACGCGTGTTTTGGGTTTTTTCTCTAAAGGAAGAGAAGGTTTAGGTAGTTCGCGGGAACTGGGAAATACCTTGATTAAAACCTACAATCAGCTGATGTTGAATGCTGATGAACAAAAAAGTGAATTTTTAGAAGAGCTTCTTTCACATGCAAAATGTCAAAAACCCGATTATCTAAATAAAAGAAGAGAGGCCATTTCACGAATGTTGCGTATTGAGAATAGAGATAGCGCACAAACTTTTAGAAAAAATTTAAGGCAGGAGCTTCATGAGCCTAGCGATGCTCCGTTGAAGCCAGCCAAGTTAAATTTTCGTAAATAGACCTTATTTAATAAGAAAGTTCTGGCCCAAAGGACGCATGGATGCGCCAAGAGTCTGAGGTTTTGGTTAAAGGTTTGGCAACAGCAAACTTGATAGGGCCAAGACGGGTTTGCCATTCAACACCCACCCCTACACCGATAGCCGTCTCTTGAAATAATTCTCGATAAGCATTACCCGCATCAACAAAGGTGAATAAACCAAAGGGTTTTTTGATAGTTCTTACTAATTCAACACTGCCTACAGCAAGATAAGCACCGCCCACGGGTTTATAATTGCCATCTTTATCAATTTCACTGGGTAATGAACGATAGCCATAACCTCTCAAGCTTAAATCACCGCCAGCAAAGAAACGCTGTGAGAGTGGGAGCTTTTCTGAATCATCAGGTGCCGTAAAACCAAAATCGCCGCGCATCAATATTCTGGTCAAATCATTAATGCCATGCACCCATTTTAATTGCAGATAGCTTTGAAAAAAGGAGGTGTCACTGAACAAGGCATCAACAGAACCACGCATGGAGAATTCAATGCGCCGGCCACTGACGGCATCGGATTCTGATTTCTTTACTTGTATAAAAGTTAGCGAGGGTAAAATTAATTTAGATTCTACAATGTCATTGGTAATATATGCATTGAATCTTTCATGGTGGTAATTCACCCCAATGCGGCGCTGCCAACGGGAAAGTGTTCTTTCTTCAAGCACACCTACTTCATAAATTTGCGATGGTTTTTCGCTATATTCATCATCATAAAATCCGCCCTGAAATTTGAGTTGATCGCTATAAGGGCGTTTGCCGGGAATACTATATTCTGCATAAACTTTGTCATAAATTTCAGAAATTTGAGCTTGCGCGCTAAATCGATGTCCCATTGAATTTAATCTGCGTCTTGTCCAACCCAGCTTGCCGCGAACGCCAGTATCAGTACCATAGCCTGCACCTACAATATAATGATTAGGCTTTGCATCTTCGAGTTCCACCATCACGGGTACGGTGGTATTGTCATCTTCAGTTAAGGCTTTGACATTGGTAACTTTGAAATAGTCACTTTGGGCTAAACGGCTTTGTAATACCATTATTTTTTCAGGTGCGTAGGGGGAGCCAACTTCAAAGGGAAGATAACGATTTAAGAGTGTAGGCGATAAAAGCGTTTGGTTAAAAGTAACCTCACCAAAATAATGGCGAGGGCCAGTCGCAAGATTTAGATAAATTTGACTTGTTTTAGTATCTAAATCAACTTCTACTCTATGTTCTATAAAGGTTGCTGCTAAATAGCCACTTTGAATGGTTTGTGAAAGCATCGCTTTCTTGCTTTGCTCATAGCTTTCATGAACAAATACATCACCAATCTTTAAAGAAAAAAGCGATAATAATTTAGCCAGTTTAGGATCTTTTTCACCTTCTCCACTGAGTTGAAAATGAATCGCCGAGATCAGAACGGGGGCCCCTAAGTTAATAACAAAGTTTGCCTTTATTTTACCAGCGCTTGTCTCAACATGGCTTTCAACAGTGGCTTCATAGTAGCCAAAGGGTTGTAAGGCTGCGATGATTTCTTGTTTTGCTCGGTTTTCAATTTGTGCAGGACTTAAGACTTCTTCGTCTTCAACATTTTCATGCAATAAACTTAAATTAGCACGAATGTTGTCTTCCATGTCCTTTTTGACGCCCGAAATACTTACTGTAATGGGCTCATCTTTCGTTTTTGCCTCAACCAGCGCAGGTAAGCACAGACAGGCTATTAATAATAGTTTAGTTAGGGTTTTCAAGACTTAAGTTTCCTGAATCGTAGTCGTAAGCGAAAATTTCCGCATAACGGCCCCAATCGATCATAACGGTTAATACCCTTTCTGCTTCAGCATCAGTTAACTGTTCTTTAAGCTCATTAATGAAGTATTCTTCATTTTCACGATGATTCGCACGATTATCCAAGGTGTCTTTAATATGCTTTGCTAGTGGTACGCGATCTTCAAGTTGCTTTGCAAATAATTTTTTGCGTTCTTGAAGATTGGCAGTGGCAAAAAATTTGCCTTCTTCTGTTAGGGTAATATCCCCTTTAGATACGTTCGCAAAATGTAAAATTTCTAAAGCTTCAGAAAGTTGGAATAGGCTGTCTGCCTCTAAATGGAGATTTTCAGAGAGCATCGGTAAATCGATAGGCCCAGTTGTGTCTTCGGCAAAGACGGCCTCAACAAAGCCGATAAGCTCAAGAATTTCAACATCAGGCAAGCGATACGTAATCTCTACTTTTTGTAATTCGCCTGCTTCTCTTGGGCGTTTTCTCTCGCTGGTTGTCATCAGAGAGTAAATATCATCTACTAATTTTCTAAAATGTGGATCTTCGGGATCCCGCGGTAAAGGACTGCTGACGGCCAATTCAGCGCGAATGCGTCCTGGATTACCGGTGAAGATAATGATCCTGTCTGCCATTAAGGCTGCTTCTTCAATATTGTGAGTAACAAATAAAATACCTTTGGTTCGCGTACGTTTGGCTAACCATAAATCCATCAAGTCACTTTTTAAACTTTCTGAGGTGAGCACATCTAATGCTGAAAAGGGCTCATCCATTAAAAGTAATTCAGGATCAACCACCAAGGCTCTTGCAAATCCCACACGCTGACGCATACCTCCGGATAACTCCTTTGGATATGCCGATTCAAAGCCATCTAATCCTATGGTATCAATCGCTTGTAGGGCACGCTTTCGGCGTTGCTTTTTTTCAATACCCAGTGCTTCTAAGCCCAGTTCTACATTTTGTAACACCGTCAACCAGGGCAGTAGGGCAAAATTTTGGAATACCATGGCAATGCCTTGAACAGGTTCAGTCACGACCTGTCCTCGATAGTGCACATTACCGCTGGAAGGTTTAATGAGACCGGCAATCATACGCATTAAGGTAGATTTGCCGGAACCGGATTTACCAAGCAGTGCGACGATTTCATTTTCATACATAGTGAAATTAACATCATCAAGCACAACCAAATCTTGACCTTCGCTAGAACGAAAAGTTTTCTTTAAGTCCTTAACGGTAAAAATTATTTTTTTCTCTGAATCAATGCTCATTGCGCTTCATTCCCATTATGTTGAGCTCATCTGGAATTTTTCTTCAGCAATATCATAAAGTTTTTGCCATACCAAACGATTAATGACGATAACATAAATGCTCATTACCGCTATACCCAAGGCAATGCGCGGAAAATCACCGACAGACGTATATTGCGTAATATAACTTCCCAGCCCTTTTGACAGGATGGTTTCACCACCCCAATTAACAACTTCTGCGATGATGCTGGCATTCCAACTGCCGCCAACAGCGGTCATCGCACCGGTGATGTAGTAAGGGAAAATAGCGGGTAATACCAGTTTTTTCCACCACAACCAACCTTTTAAACCATAATTTTGAGCCACAAGGTGAAAATCTTGCGGCATGCTACTCGCGCCCGCAATAACGTTAAAAAGGATATACCATTGTGTTCCTAAAATAATTAATGGTGCTGTCCAGACGTTGATATTTAAGTCATAAGTAATAATAAACATATAGAGCACAGGGTAGATAAGATTGGCGGGGAAGGAAGCCAAAATTTGTGCAATTAATTGGACAAAGGTTGCCGTTTTGGGACGAAGTCCAACCCAGACGCCAATAGGAACCCACAGCAATGAACAAAGAATAACCATGATGGCAATCTTTATGGCGGTGAAAAGTCCTAAGCCAAAAACCTCGATTACTTCAGATAAGGTCACTTCATTATATATAAAACGGGCAAGGATAAGGCAGGAGGCCACAATCCCAATAAAGAGAAAGCTGTTCCAAAAAGTAATGGCTGTCCAGGAAATGGCTTGGCGCACTTTGGGGGAAAGTTTTTTAGCTGTAAACTCGCGCTTGAAAAAAGGAATGGTGATGAGATCGCGGATTTGACGCATAAAAGATACGATCACATGTATTAACTTAGCCCTTTGCAGTAAGTTCAAGAACCAGGTTTCAGTATAGGTTTCAGGGTTAGATTCTATTTTAAATTTTTCAGACCAAGCAACCAGGGGTCTAAAAATCAATTGATCATAAATAATAATAACTAAAAACATGGTTAAGAGCGCATAGCAGATAGCATGTTGATCAGATTCTAAGGTCGCCTTATAAATATAAGAACCGATGCCTGGCAAAGTAATATTTTGGTTATTAACAGAGATTGCTTCTGAGGCAACAACGAAAAACCAACCACTTGAGAGTGACATCATGGTGTTCCAGATTAAGCCAGGTGTCGCAAAAGGCACCTCGAGTCGCCAAAATCGCTGCCAGGGCGTTAAGTGGAACATATTAGCCGCTTCATCTAAATCTTTGGGTACGGTGCGCAAAGATTGATAAAAACTCAAAGCCATGTTCCAAGCTTGTGATGTAAAGATAGCAAAGATAGCAGCACACTCAGGCCCCAATTGGCTGCCAGGGAAGAGATATATAAAGGCTAAAATCGAAACCGAGAGAAAGCCAAGGACGGGCACCGACTGCATAATGTCGATAAAAGGTAAAATAAATCTTTCAGCACGCTGGCTTTTGGCGGCCAAGGTTGCCACCGTAAAGGTGAACAACAAAGAAACCAATAAGGCGATAGCCATGCGGATGACGGTAGAGATGGCATATCCTGGCAGCATTTTAGGATTGAGCGAAATAGGGATGTGCTTGCCGAGCTCATAAGGCGCCGTCATTTGCTCTGCGCCCCAGACAAAGGCTGCCAACAGACCAAAGAATAAAACCAAAATAATTAAATCCCACTGATTGAGTGGAAGCGCTATTTTGCCGTGAGGCTTTGTATAATATGACTTGTTAGGCATAAAACTTAATATTAATGTGGGTTTCCTTTTGACTTTATTATAAAGTTCTTCCTGGGGAATGCACCTACTCAATTAAGAGTAATTTATTTAACTTTGGAAGTGTAACACAATGTCGAGCGTTTCATGGGGAGCTGATTTATCCCTTCTCGCACCATCTGGATTTATAGATGATTGGCTAACAAAACCTTATATCTTAAGTAAAGCCCTAAAGCGCGTTTCTTCAAAACTAGAAGTAAAGGTGCTTGACCAAAGTTTTGCCCCTGCCTTTGATGATGAACTCAAGAGATTAAATTTAGCAAGCGATGCGACAACTTTTGTGCGTCAAGTGCTGTTGATGGGGGATGAGAATCAAGCCTTAACCTATGGACGCGTTGTCATACCCTTAAAGACTTACCAAGCCCATTTTCAGGATTTTGAAAAGCTTGGCAGTCAACTGATAGGTGAAACCTTGTTATATAATAATCCAGATGTGTTGCGCAGTGGTTTTGAATATCGCTATTTTGATGCACATGAACCTTTATGGAACTATATATACCGCCATCTACCCCAAGGAACGCCAAAGCAAAATTTATGGGCAAGACGTTCCGTTTTTAGCATAAAAGAGAGCCCCATACTTATTTCTGAATTATTTTTGCCATCTTTACCTGCTTATCAGCCAGAGGTAAGTGATGCCTGATATTTTTCCTTTGGTTGAAGAGTTTGCTTTTCAAGATCCGGTTGCACTTTTTGCAAGTCTTCCCCAAGAAGGCGCGCTTTTTTTAGATAGCGCTCGCAAAGACAGTAATGGTAGATTCAGTTTTATAGCACCATCTCCCTTTAGCATCATGACCTGCAAAAAAGGGATAGTAACTTTAGACGATAAGACATTTGAAGCAAATCCTTTTGATGTCTTAGCAAAAGAATGCGCACGCTTTCCCCTTTCACGCATTGCAGACTTACCCCCCTTTCAAGGCGGACTTGGAGGGATGCTGGGTTATGAATTGGGCAGCTACTTAGAAAAACTACCGCGCAGTTCAAAAGATGATTTACAAGTACCAGAGCTCATTATGGGTTTTTATGATCTTGTTTATGCTTTTGATCATCAACTGCAGCGCGCTTGGGTATTTTCAAGTGGATATCCAGAAAGGGATGAACACAGAAGAATAGCGCGCGCCAAGCAAAGACTGAACTGGGCGCTTGGTTTTTTATCAAAAGCTTTAGCTGATTTAGCGCCTTTTTCAATCGCTGATGACAGCATTCATTCAGACTTTGATGAAAACACCTATCAAGCTGCGGTTGCCAAAGTCATTGAATATATTCGTGCTGGCGATATCTTTGAAGCCAATATCTCGCAACGCTTTGAGGCGCGAAAGCCACCCATTGCGCCATTTTCACTTTATCGTAAATTACGCAGCAAAAACCCTGCGCCTTTTGCCGCTTTTTTACAATTCCAACAATGGGTGATAGCTTCAGCTTCTCCAGAGCGCTTTTTAAAATGCCATCAGCATCACGTTGAGGCGCGCCCGATTAAAGGCACAAGACCAAGACATGCTGATCCACTTATAGATAAAGCCAATGCAGATGAATTGCTTCAAAGCAAGAAAGATTGGGCAGAGAATGTCATGATTGTTGATTTAATGCGCAATGATATTTCGCGGGTTTGTAAGCCTCATTCGATAAAAGTGCCTAAATTGTGTGGTCTTGAATCCTTCGCTACGGTGCATCATTTGGTTTCTGTTGTCGAAGGCCAATTACAAGACGATAAAAATTGTATTGATTTACTCAAAGCGACTTTTCCTGGCGGCTCCATTACCGGTGCGCCTAAAATTCGCGCCATGGAGATTATTGCTGAAATCGAACCCACGGTGCGCGGTCCTTATTGTGGCAGCATCGGCTACATCGGTTTTAATGGCGATATTGATTTCTCCATTACCATTCGCACCTTTGTGATGAACCAAGAAAAAATCACATTTCAAACGGGCGGCGCGGTGACGGTGGATTCAGATCCCTTAGAAGAGTATGAAGAGACACTGACGAAGGCCAAGGCTTTACGAAACACATTAGTCAACATATAAGATCATTTTGATCTTGTAGGGGCGGACTTTATGTCCGCCCGAACGTACAAAGAACAAGATGGGCGGACATAAAGTCCGCCCCTACGCAGATCGTAGGTACGTAGCATGTATTAATAATTGCCAGCATAACGATTATACTTACAAGAATTAAATTTAGGTTACTGTATTTAGCTGTAAAACTTAATAATAAATAAAGGATGCTATGTCAAAATCCATTGAAATTGGTTGGGAGGAATGGATAGCCCTGCCAGAGCTTAACTTGCCGGCTATTCGCGCTAAGGTTGATACGGGTGCAAAGACCTCAGCCCTACATGCTTTTATGGTTGAGAAAATTGTAGAAAATGGTGAAACCAAAGTACACTTTGGCATCCATCCAATTCCAGACAGACCTGAAGTTGAAATCTATTGTAAAGCGCATCTGGTTGATGAACGCGAGATAATCAGCTCCAATGGTACTTCTGAAATTCGTTATGTTATTCGCACTATCGCGCAGTTTGGTAAAAAGAAATGGCCGATTGAAATTACCTTAACGGATAGAGAAACCATGACCTATCGCATGCTGATTGGTCGTCAAGCGATGGAAGGTCGCTTATTGGTTGTTCCGCAAAAATCATTTATGTTGGGCAAACTTGATTCTTCTTCTTATGATCATATTGCGATTAAAAAACGCAAAAAATCCCTTAAAATTTGCTTGTTAAGCAGCACACGTAGTACTTATACCAAGGAAAGATTGGTGACGGTGGCTGAAAGGCGCGGCCACAAAATTGAAGTCATCAATGCAACACGTTGCTATGTTGATATCAGCTCCAACAGACCCATGATTCATTATCAAGGAAAGCCTTTACATCGTTTTGACACCATTATCCCGCGCTTTAGTGCTTCGGTTACCTACTATGGTGTGGCAATCCTAAGGCAATTTGAATCCTTAGGCACCTTTTGTGTAAACAGCTCTGCTTCCATTACCCATTCACGTGATAGATTACTGACGCACCAACTTTTAGGGCGTGCAGGTATTGCGATGCCAACTACCGCTTTTGCGCATTATCCTGGTGATACCAAAGATATGATCAAGTTAGTGGGGGGCGCTCCCTTAGTGATAAAACTGCTGGATGGTCCCCAAGGTAAGGGTGTTGTATTAGCAGAAACCAATAAAGCCGCTGAAGCAGTTATTCAAGCATTTCGTGGCTTAAAGGCAAACTTTATTGCTCAAGAATATATTAAAGAAAGTGTGAGCAAAGATATTCATTGTATTGTTCTGGGAACCAAAGTCATTGCTGCACTTGAGAAAAGTCATCGCGAACATGATTTAAATAGCAATTTCAGGGGTGCAAAAACTATCACGCTCACGCCAACAGAGAAAAAACTCGCTGTTAAAGCGGCGCGTATTTTAGGCTTAAAATTGGCAAAAGTGAATTTGCTTCGTACCAAAGAAGGTCCGCGCGTGATTGACGTTAATGCATCGCCAGGTTTATCTGAAATAGAATCGATTACAGGCGTGGATGTTGTGACCTTGATGATTGAATATATAGAAGCTCATGCAAGGCCACGTTTACCTAAAAGAATCATTGGTTTTCAGGTATAGATCTTCCCAGAGGTTGAGATCTATCTTTAACCTCTGGCTTTTAGCGTTTCATCTTTGTTAGCATATTTTTGATTATATAATGCTGTTAAATGTGAGCGGCGTTGTTCAATTAATCTTTGCGCTTCACCCGCATCATAATAGGTATAAGCTAAACCAGGTAGCCAAAACAAAAAGGAAGCAACGTTAGTACCGTTAACACCTTTCTTGCTATTCACTTCACTTTCAGCTTTGTCTAATTTATTCAATTCAGCCATAATTTGGGCTTTGCTTAACTGATTATCACCCATTTGCACGACTTGGGTTTTGGGGGAGACAGAGCAAGCGCTGGTGAAAAGTATGCTGAGCACTAAAGAAAATATGCCAACTGACTTCATTTTCTTATATTCCTTACTTAGTTAAAAAAAGGCATTCTAACCCAGCTTAGAATAAAAGCAAGACAAAATATCCTGTACATTATAGGAATGTTTAAAAAACAGCTAGAAATAGGGCATTTTTATGGGATATTTGAGAAATTAAGGTTTGATAATTATCTTGGTTCCCACATTCACATGCGCATAAATTTCTTCAATTTCATCGTTAGTTAGGGCGATACAGCCTAAGGTCCAATCACGCATTCGATGTTTTTTACCTAAAAGAGCAAACGGTTCGGCAAGCCCGTGGATCATAATTTCACCGCCAGGTGAAAGCTGATTTTCTTTGGCGAATTGTTTATCAGATTTTGAGGGGTAGGAAATTTTCAGAGAAAGATGAAATCGACTGTTGGGATTTTTCGCCGAAATAAAGTATTCTCCTTCGGGTGTTTTACCATCACCTTGTTGTCTCTTGGGGCCGATGGGCTCAAATCCCAAAGCTACTTTATAGCGTTTGATAGCTACTTTTTGATGAAAAACCGTCATATTACGTGCTGATTTTTCGACGATGATTAAATCAATTGGTTGCTCAATTTTAATATTATCGCTAAACAAAGGATCTTCAAAAGCAGGTGGTGTTTCTTGAAATGTGGGTTTCTCATAAAAGTAAAACACTACCAGCGCAATAAGTAATAATAAGCTTAGAGTGATGAATAGTGTTTTCTTCATAAGGCAATGCTGTCTTTGTTAATGATGTACTGTATTTACCACTTTCTGAATAACCTCAATATCATGTGATATTTGTGTAACGCTGTGGTTGATATCTGAACTGTTTATAGTAGGGGAAGAGCTTGTGCTGCCTGTTTTCTCAAACATATATAGGTTTATCAATGTATTCACAAGATAGATCCCGGCAACAACGGCGCTGACAATTAAGCTAACACTTGCAGTAATGACAAAACCGCCGTGAATATCATGAATTTCGGATTGGTTTAGTTCACGCATAAAAAGTCCTTCTCTAGCAGAATACCGTCGTTTAAGTACTTATTATAAAGAACCGTCGCTAATATCAAAATATTTCTTTGCCTATTTACACTGATTTAAGATATCTCACTTAGTGAGTTGCAAGACATAATAATGTGCTTTTAAGCTCTTTGCTTTAGCAGCGGCTCTTGGCATAAAGTAAAGGACTACCTATGCTCTACGGTTTGGCAAATTTACAGTATGTAAGAATATTAGCAGACGAAGGATATTTTCAAGATGCTGCCCACCAAATTGAAGTTGAACCAAATGCGTTGATGGTGCAAGAGTATTATAATTTTCTGCTGAATAACTACAATGTACTGCTGTGGGATGCTTTTTTAAAAAACGATAATTTTAGAACATTTTTGAGTGCGCAAAGACTGATAAATTTATTTAGGTATTTGGGCTTTTGTTTAATGGATGATTGTGTGTCTGTTGAAAAAAAGCAAAAAATGCAAGAAATTATTGGTTTTCTAACGCAAAACGAGGAAGTTATTGCTGTAGTTAAAACTGCCTTCCCACTTGAAATTAAAAGAGAATGTATAGAATATTTTATCAAACTCAACATGAGTGAGATAGCAACAAAATGGATTATCTTGGACGATAATTTACAAACTGAATTTAAGCCTTTTCTTTATGTTCAATTATGCCAGCGCTTTGATCCCCTCGTAGTTTGTGCTTGTCTAAAAAATAAACAATTTGAAATGCATATCACTTTCAATGATTTACACTGGATGATAAGAAAATCCTTGGAAGCCCTAGAGAAAAAATATAAGGGAGCTGAGCATTATGAAGCAATTTTGGTGTTAATCGCGCAAAATGAAAATTGGTGTAGAATGATTTGTTACGCTAATTTTTTAAGTTATGCAACCTCAAGCCCAACACTGGCACATTATATTACGAGCACAGCCTCTTTTCTCATTCATCTTGAGCCTTATCATATAGGCGTATTGTCCCAGACTTTTCCTAAGCTGCAAGCGCAGTTGCTAAAACTCTTGAAAGAAATAAGTATCGAAAATAATCAAAAATTACCTTGGGCAATGAGGGGCATTAAAATTATTTGTAGCCAAATGTTAACGGTGAAACCAGAGGTTCAAGAAGATGACTTATTGAAAGAATTTAATCGCTTAATCATAAGAAAGCCACAAACCTTTCAAGTACAAGATAATAGGGTGGTTGTAGGCAAAGATGAAATAAAGCAACGCTCACAAGCAAATAGCCTTAGCTAAAGATCTGCTTCAGGCTTTGGTTTAATGCAAAATCCGCAATATAATAAAACAATGCCCATGCTAAAACCGGGAATGAGCGCTACATTGAAATTTTTATCTTGCCAAAAGGCGATAAACTGGTTAACCCAAGCAGGGAAATAAAGCAAAATAATTCCCTTCATGCAGATCCAATATCCTAAAACCGTAACAATAAGGGGCCATCCCCTGTAAACGCTATGGGTGACAACAACAGCTAAACCTAAAAGTAATGTAAACAAACCAAAGGTAATATTTAATGAGGGGCTGTGAGACATGTCTTTGATTAATTGTTGATAAGTGTTGAGGTGCTCAAACATCCCAATGCAGATGATTACAACATATAAGCCCAATATTCTTGCCCATACTGTTGACATATTCATGCTTCACCTTCCTTTTTGCACTTTGGCCCTTTCCATGGAGTTCGTCTTGGGATCCATTTTGGCACATTTTGTTGATACTCAAACCATTCAGGTGAGTTTCCCACAAGTGAGCAGCTACCATTACAGATATCTTTAAAGGTAATAAATAAAATAAGTCCCAGTATCGATGATATAGAAATATATAAGCTATGCGTTAGCACGCCCCACCATGCCATCATCAAACATATTCCCACTTGCATAGGATTTGAAAGATAAGCATAAATCCCTTTATAAACCAGCTTTTTGGGTGGATCATAGGGAAAGGCAGTGCCATCACCTTCTATCGCAAATTGTTTGAGCGCACTAAAAAGAATAACGCCAGGCAAAATAAGCGGTACAACATAAAGACAGTTTTGCCACCAAGCTCGGTTTAAAAAGAATGACCAACTATGTTCTGTGGCCTCGAATATTATTGAAGGAAATAGCCATAATAATACACATATCCAGATGGGATATTGCAGCATGGAGCGCAAATAGAGATGTTCATCATCCTTTGTCCACTTTGCAAGAACTAAGGAAGGCAAAACGCTAAAGAGAAATAAAATCCCAAGTCCTGCCCACCATAAGGGTTTGAATGAAACAAAAAGCGCATAGAGTGTATAAAGCAAAATGGTCGCAATAAGCAATTTTCCTGCTAAAGCAATGCGATGCAAGGGGAGGACAATCATGGCACTTAAAAAGATGGCTTGTCCAATCAGAAAATCCATTGGCACCCCATAGAAGAGGTGATATTGCATGTTAAATTGCCAAAAATTTCCGAGTTTTAATAAGAAAATATTTATGATAAGAGAGCTCAAAAAAAGCCAAGCAAACCCTAAGAAAGCGCCAGCATATTCTCGCGTAGAAAATTGCCCTCTAAGGCTAAGCGTAACCCAGATAAACACTGGGAGCAGCATTAACAAACCTGTATAGCGCTCAGGATTGCTGAGTTGGTGTAGCAACATTGTCGATGAGTTCTTTTGCTGCGAGTTTAACAGCGTATTTTTGCATAGGGCCAAAATACCAAGCAGGATCTAGAATGCGTTCATAGGCTAGCGTCCAGGTAACTTTAGTATGGGTTGAATCAATAGGGTCAAGCCACACTTCTGAATTTTGCCATTTTAAATAGTGGCTAAGGTAACTGCTGTCCTTGAGTATATCAAATTTAATATGTTGGTTATCATTTTGGGCGACGCGAAGGACAAGAGAGCCTTCCACTTTATTCCACCAAATTTGTTTATACGCAATAAATTTAACAACCCTTTGGGAGCCCACATCCAGGCCCTCTCCCTCAATGTGTGCAGGGTAAGGAAATATTTTTAAAAACAAGGGTTTATGTTGAGAAAAATGGGGCGTGCTGTTCAGCTTTTGCAGCACATCATCCGCATTGGCGTTGATAATTTTGGATACGCTTATTTGGTTGTAGCGCGGTAGTGTTAATAGATCAAAAACACCTTCTAAGGAAAATAAAGCTACCAGGGAAACAATGAATGCAGGTGCGCGCAGGGTTGAATTTTTATCCTTGCGTTTGATAAACCATTCAGCAATTAGTCCAATAATGCCACCAACAAAATAGAAGATAGGGGCGGCAAACAATATGCAAATATAACCTTCTCTAAAAATTATCGCAGACAATATAAGCGCAATAGTAATGCCTTTCATGATTGCGCCCATGACAGATTGCGTTTTGGGGGTCAGCGATAAACCTAAAGCAAGAATCAAAGGCAGGCCAATATATAAAGCAGCCGTGTTATTAAATTTTGTGTTTAGTAAAAAACTGTAGTAGATGCAGCCAATGGCTAGAACAAGTGTTGTAAAGAACCAAGTGAGGTTAAGTTTTTTCTTTGGCGAGGGTTCTTTGGGCTCCATAAATATCCTTATTAAGGTGCCAGACAGGCGAAAAGCAAACTGCTTTTCGCCTCAAAAGAGCATTAATCTTCCCAGCTTAAGGTGCCGCCGGTTTGATATTCTGTCACTCTGGTTTCAAAGAAATTCTTTTCTTTCTTCAAATCAATGATTTCACTCATCCAAGGGAAGGGGTTAACCACACCAGGATATTGCTCAGGTAAGCCAATTTGTGCGCAACGACGATTCGCCACAAATTCTAAATATTCTCTGAACATTTGAGCATTAAGACCCAAAATACCGCGTGGCATGGTATCGATAGCGTATTGCGCTTCTAAATCTACACCTTCGCGGATAAGCGCTATCATTTCTTTTTGGAATGATTGTGTCCACAATTCAGGATTTTCAATCTTAATTTGGTTAATCACATCGATACCAAAATTAAGATGCATGCTTTCATCGCGTAAAATATATTGGAACTGCTCTGCGGTTCCCATCATTTTATTACGACGTCCTAAAGAAAGTACTTGGGTAAAGCCGACATAGAAGAAAATACCTTCAAATACTACATAGAAAGCAATCAAATCTCTTAATAGACGTTGATTTGCCTCGAAAGTGCCCGTATGGAAATTAGGATCACCTAAGCTTTCAGTGAAAGGTAGGGCCCAGGCTGCTTTGGTAGATACCGAGGGTATTTCACGATACATATTAAATATGCGTGCTTCATCCATACCTAAGCTCTCAATCACATATTGATAAGCATGGGTATGTAGCGCTTCTTCAAAAGCCTGACGTAGTAAATACTGACGGCACTCAGGGTTGGTGATATGGCGGTATACCGCTAACACCAAGTTATTTGCAACTAAGGAATCAGCTGTTGAGAAAAATCCTAAGTTACGCTCAATAATCATGCGCTCATCAGGTGTTAAACCATCGTTGCTTTTCCATAAGGCGACGTCTGCTGACATATTAATTTCAGTAGGCATCCAATGGTTAGCACAAGCAACAAGATATTTATCCCATGCCCATTCATATTTAAAAGGCACAAGCTGATTTAAATCAGCGCGGCAGTTGATAATTTTTTTATCATCCACGCGAATACGCGCTGCGCCCATTTCTAGTGCTTCTAATCCAGTTGAGCCGCCTTTGGTTGTACCTTGTGGCGCTTTTGTTCCTGGTAATTCTACAACATGTGTTGCAGTCGTCATTCTCTTATTCTCCTACTGGCAAGCTTCGCATGATGGATCGTCAATGGGGCAAACTTGAGCGCTTGAGGCGGTCATGACAATTTCATCATGCGTCGCTTTCACAGCATTCAATGTACTTCTTGAAACGGTTGATTTTTCTGCATCACTCGCCCCAAGTGTTCTTAAATAATAAGTTGTTTTAAGACCTCGGATCCAAGCAAGTTTATAAACGGTATCTATTTTCTTCCCTGAGGGTTTATCAATGTATACATTCAAGGATTGGCTTTGATCAATCCATTTCTGGCGGCGTGCACCTGCTTCAATCAACCATTGTGGGTCGATTTCAAAAGCGGTTGCATATTTCGCTTTGAGTTCATTAGGAATTCTGTCAATTTGCTGAACGCTACCATTGAAATATTTAAGATCGTTAACCAATACTTCATCCCAGATCTTTAATTGTTTCAAATCTTTCACTAAGTAAGGGTTTACTACGGTGAATTCACCTGAAAGGTTAGATTTAACATAAAGGTTCTGATAAGTAGGCTCAATAGATTGGCTCACTCCGCAAATATTGGAAATGGTTGCGGTAGGTGCAATTGCCATTACGTTTGAGTTACGCATACCTACTTTCTTCACGCGTTCACGAACCATCGCCCAATCAAAGGTTTGGCTTCTATCAAGATCCAAGTATTTATCAGTGCGATATTCAGCTAAAGCTTTAATAGAGTCTATGGGGAGGATCCCTTTGCTCCATAATGAGCCTTCAAATGAAGAATAACTGCCTTTTTCTTGTGCTAAATCAGCTGAAGCCAAAATGGCATAGTAGCTGATAGCTTCCATTGTTTTATCTGCAAAATCGACGGCTTTATGTGAGCTATAAGGAATATCACACAAATAAAGCGCATCTTGGAAGCCCATTAAGCCTAAGCCAACTGGACGATGACGCAAGTTAGACTGTTTAGCTTGTGGCACGGAGTAGTAGTTGATTTCAATAACGTTATCCAACATGCGCACAGCGGTTTTAATTGTTCTTTGTAGCTTTTCTAGATCTAAGCCTTTATCTGTGATGTGCTGCGCTAGGTTGATACTACCTAAATTACATACGGCAATTTCATCAACGGAAGTGTTTAAAGTTATTTCCGTGCATAAATTGGAGCTATGAATAACGCCAGCATGTTGCTGTGGTGAACGCAAATTGCAGGGATCTTTAAACGTAATCCAAGGATGGCCCGTTTCAAAAATCAGCCCAAGCATTTTACGCCATAGGTTAACAGCAGGGATCTTCTTATGGCTGCGTAATTTTCCTTCTTGCGCCATTTGCTCATAATTGGTGTAAGCATCATCAAAAGCTTTGCCATAGAGATCATGTAAGTCTGGCACTTCATCAGGAGAGAAGAGTGTCCAGTCTTTATTTTCCATGACCCGCTTCATAAACAAATCAGGAACCCAATTGGCAGTATTCATATCATGCGTACGGCGTCTGTCATCGCCTGTGTTTTTACGCAATTCCAAGAATTCTTCGATATCCAAATGCCAGGTTTCAAGGTAAGCACACATAGCGCCTTTACGTTTTCCGCCTTGATTGACAGCAACAGCGGTATCATTGGCTACCTTTAAGAAAGGAACCACACCTTGAGATTTACCATTGGTACCCTTGATATGTGCACCCATGGCGCGAATATAGGTCCAATCGTTACCTAAACCACCGGCAAATTTAGAAAGTAGTGCATTGTCTTTTAAAGCACTATAAATACCATCCAAATCATCTGGCACGGTTGTTAAAAAGCAGCTTGAGAGCTGAGGACGTGTTGTGCCTGAATTAAATAAGGTTGGGGTAGAGCTCATGTAATCAAAGGAAGATAACAAATGATAGAACTCAATGGCACGTTCATTTTTATCTTGTTCGGTGATAGCAAGCCCCATGGCTACACGCATAAAGAACATTTGTGGCAATTCATAGTGAATACCATCACGATGTATGAAATAACGATCATACAAGGTTTGCAAGCCAAGATAGGTGAACTGATAGTCACGTGAAAGCACCATGGCATTGCTGAGTTTATCGAGATCAAAGTCTTTCAATTCTGGACTTAAAAGATCGAATTCCACGCCTTTTTCAATGAATTTTCTAAAGACTTGTGGGTAAAGCGCCGCTTTTTCTTGATCATTATTAGGAACAGTAAATCCTAAGAATTTTAAGGCTTCATTATGTAAATCATCTAAGAGCAAACGTGCTGCAACATAGGAGTAGTTTGGCTCAATTTCAATTTTGGTACGCGCACTCATGATCAAGGCTTTGCGTAAATCACTAGCCTTAATGCCATCGAAAATATTGCGCTTGGTATCATTGATAATACCACTTGCATCAACGTCGCTCAGTTCTTGGCAAGCAACATTAACGATATTCTTCAAACGTTGTTCATCCAATGGAACGCGATTGCCATTATCAAGTGTTACATGAATTTCGTTAGAAGGCGCTGCTGCTTTTTGATTGGTTTCACGCGCTAAGCGTCTTTCTTCACGATAAAGAATATAAGTACGTGCTACTTTGTGCAGATCCAAACGCATTAAAGCCAATTCTACTTGATCTTGAATTTCTTCAACGCGAACAATGCCGCCTGAGTTAAGATGGCGAGAAAGCGCTGCCGTTACTTGGGCAGTGAGGTTATCTACCACTTCATGTACGCGTCTTGAGGCGGCTGCATTACCACCTTCAACAGCCAAATAGGCTTTAGTAATAGCAACATGAATTTTATCTTGGTTAAAAGGAACCAGCGTACGATTGTCTCGACGCATAACATAGAGTTGACCTGGTTTGGGTGCAACCGGCAGTTGAGAGAAGGCTTCAGTTTGTGTCGACATATTTTCTTTAACCTGTAAGCTTAGGGGTTCATGATTTAGAGTCAAAAAAGCCTCGTCACCAGCTATAAAAGCGGTTAAGTTTTTAAACTAACATCTGGTGAATCAATTTGGGGAAATACCTTTTGAACCCCAACATATAGAACAATAAAAACATCTACATACAAGATAGTGCGGTTTGAAAATCAATGCAAGTGGAGAACCTGGGGGTAAGTTGTGGAAAAGCTGTGATAAAAGTGGGATCGGATTTGTAAGCTTTGCGCTACTTTTAGCTTGAGCCCTTGGTATTACTTGGCTGCCAGCAATTTTAACTTATTGTCTGTGAAGATAAAAAATTTTTTAGTAAATCGGATAAGTGGTAGATGAGAATTTAAGTTTTGTCTACAAGCTCTCACTATGCCAAAGCTTCGCAGGTTAGGTAACAACCATTCCTGCGAAGCCTGAATGCAAAGTGGAAATCGAAGTTAGATTGCTTCGATCCATTGGTCTAAATATTGACCTTGTCTTGCAACATATTGTGGGTCTTTGAAAGTCAGGGTAATCAAACTGATACCTTGTAAGCTTGCTACTAAGTTAAGCGCTAGCTTTGAAGATTCATCTTCAGACTTTCCCAATGCTTTAAACTGCTTTTCACACCAATGAATAATTTCATTCATTAATTGTGAAGTAGCCTGTCCAATAGCACCACCTTGTTTACCTAATTCTTGGCACAAGCTGCCTAAGGAATCACCAAATTTCGCAGATTCTTCAGCCAAAGAACCAACGTATTCCACCAAACCTTTGAGGCGGCTTTTGATGTCTGGACGATTGCTCCATTCAGAGAACAAGCCAGCTAATTGCTTTTTACGGCGTTCTACAACAGCCAAGATAATGGAATCTTTGGATTTGAAGTAGTAATAAACGTTTCCAAGCGGTACATCAGCTAAGGTAGCGATATTCGCTAGGGTTGTATTGCTCACGCCTTGTTGGTGGAAGAGTGTGTCTGCAGCTTCAACTAAGCGTTCACGTTTATCATTGCGTCTGGCCATAATGTCTATTTCCTTTAATTGCTAAGTCAGGAGAATTTCCAGCCATTATACCCAAATGCTTTGCTAGTTCAATAGTTAACTGTGAATTTTTTGAATTATTGTCAAGGAAAAGACGATTAAGCGGTTCTAATTTGTGATGAACTGCAGCTTTGACCCAAAAATAACTAATATATATAGTCACTATAACGACAAAGGCATTAAGTGTAATTACAACTAATTATCTTCAATAATATAAAGAAGGAAAAACCCTTACATGGATCCCCTTATTCCAAGGCAAATTTTATGGGCTGATCCCACTAAACATTTGGCCAAAATAAGCCCAGATGGGAAATACATATCTTACCTTGCCCCTTATAAAGGTAATTTGAATCTCTGGTTGGCAAAGGTGGGGGCACTTGATGAGGCAATCCCCGTTAGTGCAAGCGATCATCCCTGCAAAGATGTGTGGTGGTCGAAAAACAGTGATCATTTACTTTACATACATGATCATCAAGGTGATGAAAATTGGCAATTATTTGCTTACCACTTATCAACAGGGCAAACACGTGCGCTGAGTGAGAAAGGTCAGCAAGCAAGACTATTACATCAAAGCAACAAGCACCCAGAAACAATACTCATTGGTGTGAATGCACGCGATAAG
This sequence comes from Uncultured Candidatus Berkiella sp., assembly GCA_964496435.1. Lineage (GTDB taxonomy): Bacteria > Pseudomonadota > Gammaproteobacteria > Berkiellales > Berkiellaceae > Berkiella. The sequence continues at coordinate 31,301 of CAZBZP010000017.1, read as the reverse complement.
CGCTTCATGGATGTTTATAAAGCAGATCTCTTAAGTGGTGAGCTCTCCTGCATTTATGAAAACAGCACCTATTGGGATTTTTTAGCAGATGATGATTTGGATTTAAGAATTGGTTTTAAAGTTGAAAATCAAGGTGCAAAGTATGTTGATTTAAGGCAAGAAACCAAAACCATTTTAGAAGTACCTTTACATGATGTTTCAGGGCTCTATTTTTACCCCCGATTACGTTTAGGACTTTCAAGCAAATACCAAAAGCTTTATGCGTTACAAAGCAATGATCATAATACCTCTACCTTAAGCAGTATCGCACTTGATGGCTCAGGACATCAAAACTTATTTAACGATATACAAGCTGATGTGTGCGATGTATTAGTATGCCCGATGTCTGCTCAACCCTTGGCCGTGGCAACAAACTATGAGCGTAAACAATGGCATCCCATCGATACAGCATTAAACCGTGATTTTGATTATTTAAAAAATATAGATGATGGTGACATCGATATCTTAAGTCAAACTGAGAACAATGAAACCTGGGTGGTAAGTTATATTCATGATAATGGCCCCATTACTTATTATCTTTATCATCGTTTACAACAGGAAATGATTTATTTATTTGATAGCCATGATGAATTAAAAAAACAAGCACTTTGCAAGATGTACCCTAAGGTCATAACAACGCGTGATGGCTTAAAATGCGTCAGCTATTTATCCTTGCCAAGAGAATATGATAGCGCTGGAAATGGGATCCCAACTGAACCGATGCCCTTAGTTCTGATGGTGCATGGGGGGCCAAATTATCGTGATTTTTGGGGATTCAATCCAACGCATCAGTGGTTAGCTAACCGTGGTTATGCTGTGTTAAGCATTAATTATCGTGCTTCAACCGGCTTTGGAAAAGATCATATGCATAAGGGATTTGGCGAATGGGGAGGTAAAATCCATTCAGATCTGATTGATGCCGTAAACTGGGCTATCGAAAATAAGATCACAACAAAAGACAAAGTCGCTATTATGGGGCGAAGCTTTGGTGGTTATGCCACCTTAATTGGTCTCACCTTTACGCCAGATGTGTTTTGTTGTGGCGTTGACATTGTTGGGCCCTCCAATTTAGAAACCATGGCAAAACATTTCCCTCCCTACTGGAAGGCAATGCAAGGGGCTATTCACGAAATGATAGGCTGCGATCCCACAACACCTGAGGGTAAAGCATATTTAAAAGAGCGTTCACCTTTATATTATGTTAACAAAATCAGCAAACCATTATTGATTGGCCATGGGGCAAATGATGTGCGCGTTTTGCAGGAGGAAAGTGAGCAAATGGTAAGGGCGCTTAAAGCAAATAACATACCGGTTACCTATGCAATTTTTCCTGATGAAGGACATCAGTTCATGCATCCGGGAAACCGTATGGCGTTTTACGCATTAGCAGAAATATTTTTAGCCAAAGTACTCAAAGGACGTTCAGAGCCGTTTAATAGCAATATAGAGACGAGCATGATCATAAAAGAAGATGACTTTAGTTTAGGAGCCTGAAACTTAGAAAGCAGGATCCGATTTCTTCTTATTTTTAGCAGTAAATTCAGATGCACTAGCAAGCGAAGGGTCAATATCACTTGTATCAATGCCAGTTGTGAGATCCTTTTTAACAATCAATGGTGATTTTCGCTTATCTTTGGATAATGAAGATGTATTGAATTTTTCAATGAGCAGAGCAATTTCCTTGTGATTGTTAAGCGGTGTTATCTCAAAAGCAGTTCTGCCCTTATTATCCTTTAAAGTTGTATTAGCGCCGCTTAACAATAAAAGCTTGACCAACATTGTATGTCCCCCTTGGATTGCTATATGCAAGGGGGTAAAACCCGCATCATCCATTACTCCCTCTTTTTGGAAATCAATATTTGCTTGATTACGAATAAGCGTTTTTGCGATGGCTTTATGTCCTAAGCGAGCAGCTTGGAATAGCGGCGTTTCATGGTCATATCGTAGCTCTTTATTGGCGCCTAATCTCAGAAGATCATTCACACTTTCCCTATCATTTTTATACACCGCAAGATGTAGGGCTGCCAAGTCATCTTCATTGCGTGAGTCAATTGTGCCTGCTTTAAGCTCACCACTTTGCAGTATGCCAATTAAAGCTTTGACTTCACCTTGGGCTAGTGCTCTTCTGGCTGTATCTTGATAAATTTTAGGTGTAAATTCCATCCCATATTTTGTACACAGTGATTTTAAATAAGCATCATCTTTAAATATGGCTAAGCGAGAAAGATGATAAAAGACCTTCTCATCATTATTGATGAGAAATTCGATTGCGCCTTCATTAAGGAGGTTTTTAACAAGATCAATTTCACCTGACATTGCTGCAAAAATAAGCAAATCTTTACCGTTGTTGGTTTTGTAATGGTCAGGTTCAACAGCTATGGATGGCGCAACTATTTCTGGCACATTTTCATCGGCAGGATAGAAGCGATAAAGATTAAAATTAGAAATTACCGATTCCTTTCGAAGTGCGCTCATAATAAAATTGCTGACAATATTACTTGAGGCAATTTCAGGTAATCTTTTTTTGCGGTTAGAATCATAAAATTTAAACTTACCAGATGGTGTAACATAAATACTTATAGCATGCCCTTCAATTTGATGAATATCTGCTTTGGCATAAATGCCAATATCAATCCATGAACCTGGCCATCGTTTAGCATAATCCAACATGGTTTGGATCTCATTTTTCTCAATACTGGGTGCTTTAATATTAAAAATGTTTTTTAATTGGATTTTCTCATCTGGTCTTTTGATAGCTTCCCATTGCACTACTCTTTTTTCTTGTTGAAGACCCGTTTCAGAACTTAAAGCCCGTCCATGTTGGAACCAGACAAGATCATTGATAGTGTAAAACATTAACTTGCCCAAGCTACGGTATTTTTCAGCCAGCTTAGGAGAAATACCTTTGATATCTTTAAGCAATACATCGTAAGGCTCAGATTTCTTAGGATCCCAGAGCGAAATACATTTTAAAATATCCCAAAATTCTTCTTCGCTGTCTAAAGCAAGATAATACTGAAACAGGAATGCCCAGCCATTACAATTGCCATCCTTGCCAACGAATATGGGTTGCTCCTTTTCAATATTCCCGTAACTTCTTAAAAAAGTAATGAGGTTTTCATTAATGTGGTTTTGTGCATAACTTACGCTTTCAATTTTACCATAGCTTGGATGCTTTTTTATTTGATCTGCCGTTAAGTTTTGCTCTTTCAATAGCACTTGTAAAACCGCAGTCAATTTTTCTCTAAAGGCAATATCGACGGGGCTTTCAAATTCAAAATCTTTAATGTTAGGATCAGCGCCAGCTTCTAAAACATTATTAACCATATCCGCATTACCACCTAATACGGCTGAATGCAGTGCTGTTTGGCCTGCGAAATCAGGTTGATTAATATCAAGACCAATTTTAACCAATCTTTTAAGCAAAGAAATTTTTTTATTGCGCACAAGATAATCAAGGCATGAACGTTTGTCTTCTTCTGAGGCTGTTTTAATTAATCCTTTTATGAAATCAAGATCGACAGCCGATTCCTGAATTGCAGCTAATAACATTCATCACCTCTATTTAAACTTCTATAAAATATGACAGCCAATAATTAAAAAAGTTTCTAATAGGGAGGTGAAGCGTGCGTATCCACATGAATATATCGCTGTAATTTTGAACGGGGATCTTAATTCATCATGGTTTTTTGCATCATTGATTGAATTGAAAAAAGATCTATGCCCTGATCAAGTAATTCATACATTGCTGTTGTAAGTACTTCATCTCGTTGTCTTTTATTTGGATAGTTGATAAGAAAGTCTCGAAGAACAGGACTTTCCTCTATGAAGAAGGGTAATTTTTTGAGAAATTCTCTGTCTTTTGTTATTTCCTTAAAAAGGTGAGTGATGGGTTCCTCACCTAGAAATTTAATCGATTTTCTAGCTAAAATTTCTTCAAATTTCTTGAGATAAGCGCTGCGCTGATTTATATGCAAATAGCGCGATAACATTTGCAAATCAAGCCAGAAATGATTTTTGAATTCATGCATGAAGTGATGATGTAAATGCGTGTAAGCTTCTTTAGAAGAATAATGGCTCATACAATTACTGATGCATATCAAATACTCTTGGATATGAATTTCATCGATTTCAAGCGTTTGATAGCCATGAGGGCTAAAAGTACTATGTTGAATAATTTTTTGGCGATAAGCACTAAAAACATCTTGTTTTGCTTGCTCAATTTCTTTGCCAGTTAAAATTCTACCTTCTTGTTCATATTCCGTAATGATAGTTTTCCATGCGTTTTCCCATGATTTTATGCGTATTTTATCTTCAGTGTTGCAGTTCAGATCAGGGCAAAGATCTTGATTTAAAGGTAAAAGTAATTGATAAATCATGTCTACATGATGTTCACTTAAGGGAGGGCAAAGAACACCGGTTTCATAGCGTTCTTTGGTTTTATTAATGAAATCCCTTGCATGAGCTCCAAATACATTAGCAGCAAAAAAAGGTCTAGCATAACATTTAATCAAAAGAGGTGCTGAAGATAATTTTGGCATGCATGATTTTCTCGCAGAGATTTAGGCTTAAATTAATATAGTTAAATGCGAAGTAATGTCTACACAAAATCAATCCAGAACTTAATTTAAAACCAGTTTTAAATTAATGAGCAGGGGTGAAAGCATAGTTTCGTTATATGTCAGGATAGTAAAATCATTTGTGTAATTACGCTAGAAAAACAACTCAAATGGGAATATTTTAATATAATGACCATCGTCTCAAAAGAGAGATTAAAATGCTTCAACCAAACATTCAAGAAGTCAACCCCATAGACATATTAAAAGCAATAAGCGATAAAAAAGAGCAGAGTTTATGGCCAAGAAGTGATGATCCACTCCGCGATGATAATGCGGGTAACAGGGCGCGTTTTTTTACTGACTTGGTTAAAGAAGAGTCAAATAAAATTCAACTGTCAGATTCTCAATTTGAATCGATTGAAAAATTAGTAACAAGTATTGAAATTCCTATCAATGAGCAATTCGTGCAAGGCATTCTCAATAAATTTAGCGAAGTCGCAAAGGAACTTACAGGTGATGAAAAGGACAAGGAATCACCATGGAATAAATTTTGGGCCACTATTCAAGAAAAGTATCAATTGTCAGATGAAGAAATAAAGATGCGCCAAGGCGATGTTATTAATGCCTATCGTATGAAAATATTCGCATTGGCACAAAGAAAATTAGAAGTGGATATTCAAAAGAAAATATCAGAGGTGCCAGATAAAACAGGCGAGGAGCATAAACAGCTACAAGCACAAAAGGGGAAAATAGTATTAGCTAAAGATGCTATCTTAAAAATTAATATTGCAGACAGGGATGCCAAGAATGAATCTGTCATGTCGCATTTAACCAAATTTTATCAAAACAAATTTGCTGTTAATGTTTTATTAAAATATGAAATTAATGAAATGATAGCCAGAGCAACAAGCATGGTTAAGGACGGAAAAAGTCCTGAAGAAGTTCGCAATTTTATTCGTCAAGAAAGAGAAAGTGAATGGCAAAAATTAATAGGCACGCCTATGGGCGACCCTAATGGTGAGAAATACTTGCAACTATTTGGCCAAGAAAAAGCAAAAGAGCTTTTTGATAAATATTTCAGCGAAGACAAATTGTATGAAAAAGTTGAAAACTATGCAAAACAAAGTGCAGAGCTTGGGTTTGATATTAATAGTAGAATTAAGGAAATAGAAGGCTTAACCGGCAGTAAAGATATTGAACAGGTTAAAGGTGAAAAACAGCCAAAACCTTACTTAAGCCAATCGGACAAAAATGCATTAGGTGACTATGTTGTTACTTTAAGAAATATGGTTTATTACCCTAAGCGCGACATTAAACAAAATGATGATATTTTAACGCCTACTTCAAAGGAAGCTTTGAACAAAGACAGAGAAAAAGTAGAAGACATACTCAAAGGTTGTGTGAAAGAGGCTATTGCGAGAAAAGATGTAAGAGTCATCACTTTATGCGTTAATACAGGTCTTGTGCAAATGGACCCTACCACTGATTACAAGCGTGATTTTGGAACGCGACTTAAAGATGGTTTCAAGGGGTTTCCAAAGAACTTGGGTAATTTATTCACGAAACCACCACGCTCCATGGCGGAAATTGCAAAATTATATGGGGATAAAGATTTATCAAATAAAATTATAGAAATGGGTAAACCCAAAGACCCACCGCCCACACAGCCCTCAAATGAAATGCTACAAAGACTGAGTGCACTTGAAGATAAGGTGCAAGATTTGCAACAAAAAGTAGATACCAAGCAATTATTGCAAACGCAGCCTGAAATGCTACCTGAAATGAAGGAAAGCAATTTTATCAATCAATTTGGAGATAAATTATCTCACAACGAAGAATTTGTTGATGCCCTTAATTCTAAAGATTCAAAGAAATTAGAACACCAATTTGTAGAGTCATTGATGTCATATGTTGCACATATCTATAGCGATAATGAAAAGGAGAACTTGGATCAATTTAAAAAAGTGATAGATGGTTTGGCTTCAGTTGGCTGTACAAGTGCACAATTTTTCAGAGCACAAGCAATGCTAGGTAATGGGGAGACATTGAAACAAATTGTTGGCGTTGAAATGCCACCCCAAATGTATGCTCGCAACCAAGAAGAGGGTTTGCGTGAACTGAGTAAAATTCCTAAAGAAGCTACTGTCTCTGTTCACCCTAATATTTCAGATGTTAAAATTCCGCTAAATAAGTTTGAGGATAATGTCGTTTCATTAAAAGGAAAATCGATGAAATCGAATTAAGCGTGATGAAAAAGCACCAATTCAGGTAGGAAAATTCTTTGTTAATGTAGATAAGTTGTTTGCCTTAAACATTAATTCACACTAGTATTTTCAATCTCTTAATCAAATGGGGCTTTTAAGTCCCATTTGTTATTTAAGTTGTTGACTACGTTTGTGCCAAGGAGTTTTGTTAAATGGCAATGAGAAATCACTTCGCTATTTTTCTATGCTGTGTTTTTATGACAAATACAACTCTGGCTGCTGAATATCCTTTATTAAGACCCAGTGAGCATTATAATTGGGCTGAATCCATGGATGTACCCAGTTCTTCATTTGAAGGAAACCAAGTACTCCATTTTGCTGCTAGAAATAAACCTTATAAAAAAGATCCCAAAGCATTAGAGACAGTTCAATCTTATTTTAAAGGTGCTCAAGCCTTAGATGCAGATGCTCAAGTTTTACGTTATGCATCTGATGCTGTTTCCATTACGAGTGGATACTATATTGAAATGGGTGTTGGCACAGGGCGCACTATCAATTTCATTGCCGCCTTAAATCCAACAAAAAAAATATATGGCTTTGATTCTTTTGAAGGTTTACCAACAGATTGGGATAAAGGTGACAAACTCGTCAAAGCTGGCACATTTGCCTCAAAGCGTAAGGATGTCAAACTCCCTTTAGTGAAAAACGTCATTGTTTATAAGGGGCTATTCAAGGAAGTTTTACCCAAATTTAAAAAGCAAGTTCTTAAAAATAATGCAATAGCACTTCTACATATTGACTGTGATACTTATCAATCGACCAAAGATTCACTTAAATTGCTAGCTGACAACATTATGCCAGGCACTATTATCGTGTTTGATGAGTTTTATAATTATCCACGTTTTGAGGAGCATGAGTGGAAAGCTTTTCAGGAATTTATTAAGGAAAAGCATTTGAATGTACAATACCTTGCTTATAATAAAATGCATGAGCAAGTTGCTCTTAAAATAATTTAACTGCCTATGTGGCACATAGGCAGTTGTTGCTAAAGATGTCGTGAAATCATAGGTTTGTTTGTGCGTAAGGTATTATGATTTTCTTTGTTCTTAGTCTTTGGACTAGAAAACACAAGCGAAGTCGATTTACTAAATACATCAAAATTCGGGCTCGAAGCAGTACGTCTCAAACCATCAGTCATATCTTCTACTTCCATCGAATCAGAACTTGAAAGGTGCAAGTGCCTTAATTGTTTGGTCATTCTATTTGTTGATTGATTTTCCTTGATACGCTCGTTGATCTTATTCAATATCTCTTTTGCTTGCGCTGCGTTTTCCTCAGCGGGAGGCATATCTTCTATAAACAAGGGGCTAAATACATAATTAGGCAGTGCCTCAAAATGACAAATATGCATATTAGAACTCAATTTATCAGCAATCATTTCCAGAGCTGTAGGTGTTGCATGATGGCCATCAAGCTCAACTGTGCTAAGGCTTGGTTTATCTAGCAAAGCCACTAGTTGTTGAACAGCATTATCACCAAAATTATTATGATTTAATTTGAGGACGCGCAAATCAAGCTTGTTATTTTTACAGACACTTTCAACAATATGCCTGATTGCTAATTGATTGAGTTGGTTATCAGAAAGATCAAGCTCACGAACGGTGCATTGCGCCGATCTTAAAGCCTGTGCTATTGCTTTCGCACCTTTTTCTCGGATAGGCGTAAAACTTTGCCAAATCTCTCCGCTATTATGAAGAGAAAGCTTTGTGACACCTGTTTGAGGTAGAAGCTGAGCTAATTCTATTGCGCCCTCTTCACCGCACTCACAGTTGTTGAAAGCCATTTCTTTAATATTTTTATTTTTAGCGAGTAAGGCAGCAATACGCCTTGCGCCATTTGCTTGAATTGGGTTAGCACTGAGATCGAGATGTTTAACTTTATTTTTATGTTCCAGAACGTTACACAATGGATCAATATGATCGTTATGCAAGGCGCTTGCTTTTATAGAAATAGAAGAAAGCGTGTCTGCATTATGATGTAAAGCTAAAATAAGCGCGGATTGTAACAAAGGACTTAAGGATATACCCTCAACCTTAAACGCATTAACATCACCAAAGAAATTATCTCCCTCAATATGTAATTTTTTAGCCAAGGCATAGCGTTGGGTGCGCGTAGAAACTAATAATAAGTAGCTAAGCTGCATCATCAGCGTATATTCGTGTTCAGATAATAACTTTTTGCCTGACACCTCTATCACACCTGTTAGCAGAGCATTATTAAGCCAGCGTTTTATGCTTGCACTTTTCGTCTGAGTGATAAGATTTTCTAATGTACTCATGATGAGGGAAGGGTCTTGTGAGTTGATCACGCTATAGACAAGTTGATTGTCCAAATAGACTTGTGGCATTAACAATTGGGTGGTATGAATAATTGCTTCTTTAAGTGCAGGTTTGTGTAATGCATCTTCTAATAGCTGATAAGCTAATTTCATTTTCTCTTGTGTGAGCGAGTTACTATAAAATGAAGCTTGAGCCAAGTAAGATGCCATAGGGGTTTGTGAAGATGACAATCTGACATAAAGCCAGCTTAAAACATCAGTGTCAAGGAGACATCCTAATATTGCTGTGGTGATATAGGGTTGATGTTCGACGCTAAGACGCTCATTGGCTAGTCGAAGTAGTTGTGAAAGCGCTTCACTACTTAGATCCTCATTTTGATGCACTTGTAATATTTTAAGCGGTGCCTGACCTATCAAGCAGTCTGCCAGCATAATCAAGGCATCATCGCTAAGATGGGTACCCGCTGCGCTAAAGTGAGTCAAATTCTTACAATGCGATTTCAGGCTTAAAGCCAAAGCCATCATGCCTTTTTCAGAGAAATTTAGTTTATCAACAATAACACCTGATATAGGTTTGGCACTATGGATATCACCTGCGCATTCTTGAATGATGAATTGGCGCACGCTAGGCCACTTTAAAGCAAGCACTAAAATATTGGGTACAAGCGCAATTTCATGATTGAGTTGGTCGCTCATGTCTTTGGGAAGGCTGTCAAGCAATTGGCGTGAATCAATAAAGCCAGAGCTTAAGCTTTCTCTTAACCATGCTTTGGTTGCTTTTGCTGTTGATTTTAAGAGCATTGGCATGATTTGCAAACTCATCTTTTCGGACAAGCTTTCGTAATAGCTGAACTCACCTGGCGCACTTTGTACACAGGCATAAAAGCTAAAAACATCATTTTCAGGTTGTAAGACACCAAGTTGTGGATTTTCTTCTAAGAGATAGTCTTTAAACGCAGGGATCAATTCAAGCTGATTGCTCAGGGCATAACATATTTTGGCCATATCGCTTCTATCATCAATAGGCAAATTGACTACTTGATGTGCAGATACCTTGAAGCTTTTTTCTACACTGAGGGTTTTCATGGCGTAATACAACCATTTCTTAGCTTCAGGACTTAATTTTTTAATTTTTGCTTGAATGTAGATACTGTTGAAGTTTTTTATTTGTCTAAGGTGTTCAACCTGTTCATTTCTGGCTAAGCTCTCTATTTCGCTGAGTACACTTTTAGCGTCATTGGTCGCACTAACCATGTCTAATACTTGTTGGGCATGCAACCATTGTCTCTCTTTAGGAACAAGAATATTGAGTTTCCCCTTTAATTGCATACTTTCTTTGGGATGCGTATTGATTAGTAGGCTAAAGTAAAGCCAATTTAAGGTATTAGGCTCACAATTTGAAAGCAATGTGCGTATGCTACGGGATTTATAAATGGGTAAACGACTTAGCATTTTTTCAAATTCGGCTGATTGATTAATATTTTCAAGTAAGGCGTTATAAACGGTTGTACGTACAAAGCCGGAATAATTTACCATTCTGTGTAACTGAGCACTGAGGGTTGTTAGCGCTGTTTTATAAATCACATTCCCCATATTGGCTTCATGTGCACCAGAGCCAAGTGCTGAGAAATATTGTGGTTCGCTATGGGTACATAATGAAAGATATTGCCATAAGCGCATTTGATCATTTAAATTGCTCACACTGTAGCGAATATAGTTACAAATGATATTGAAAAGTTTTTCGCCTTCACCTGGCAATCTGGCATTGAGGCGTTGGTGTAAAAGTCTTGCCATGATAGGACATTGAGAGGCAAAATTGACCAAAAGTTGGCACAAAGCAGCTTCTCTTCCTGTGGGTGCAATGATATCTCCTGAAGCATATGGCGTTTCTTCTTCCAAAAGTAATTCTAAAAAGAGCCAACGTCTTGTATCAAATGCCATTGATTTAACAATAGCATCATAGTAGCTTTCAACTCTCGAGAGGATCTCTTGATTGATTGCTTTAGTATTTTTTTCCTCTAAGACGCTTATTAAAGTTTGTCGGCCATATTTTTTTAATAAAATGGATAGGACATTATTAAGTGGTGACTCTTTAGGGATATTGCCAAAAGCTTGGGGTTCAAGCAGATAAGCGTTTAAACTGAGCCAGGCGATTTGTTCTGAAGATAATTGCGCAACATCTTGTAAAATTGACAATGTTTTAGGCGATTTGAGTGGGTTGAAAGTTGAAACTAAGGGTTTAAATTGTTCAACTTCATTTTCAATCAGTTTAGTCACAGCTTCTTGAATGAGAGGGAGCGCTTCCGATTTTTGTGGATCGCTAGCCACGATAGTATCATCGAGACACTTTTTAAAATTTTGTCGCAAATGCGCCCAGTGAAAATATAGCATCACCACATTGCTAATATATTCATTGTCTTCATCGAGCGTTGAAGGCCCCGTTATCAGTTTTGCGTTGATGGTGGTTTGCTTGATCATTTGCTCCATACTTAAAGAAAGAGAGAGCCATTTTTTATGTTCAAGCGTTAGACGACTTAATAGCAACTCAAAGACCAGTATTGCCATATCCGGATTAACCATGGCAGTTTTTAAAAGGGCCGTTTTGCCTATTGTTTTTGCCAGGTTTAATTTTTGTGCAGTTTGGGCTTTGGAAAATAATCCAAAGAGAAATTGTGACAATTCATTCAATAGGGTGCCTTCATTTAAGCGCCCGATATAATCACCTAAATATGTCCTGGCTAATAAAATCGATTCACGTTTTTGAGAAGGGTTACTTTGATTAAAAGCGGTAGCAAGAGGATGCTCAAACCCGGTATTCCCTAAGAAGAGATCCTCAACAGCTGCCGTTTCATCGCAGGCTGCAAGCCAAGTTATGTATTGCAGTTCTAATTCATTGGGGCTAAAACATTGCAGTAATATTTGGGCGATGGGTGCTTTTGAATGGACGAGTGCTTTTCTTCCCATAATGTGCTCCCTATAAATGGATGCGTTCTATCTCAAAATAGGTATTTGACTGGTGGTCAACATCTTTATCGGCCTTTGCTTAGATATACCGCAGTTGATGCTGTAAATAGTTACTTGTTTTGCTGTATAAAAGGGGGCATCAAAGAAGAAAAGAATGAAAATTGAAGGACTTAAGCTAAAGACAAAGGGGAAAGCCTTGCATGCTATTAAGAGAATGCTTACATTAAAATGCGTTGATATCTTAAGCTGGGTGTAATAATTGAAATTCGTTAAGCGTTTTTTCGAGCTTGTCGCATAAAACACTAATATCTTGCTGCTGTATTATAAAGGGCGGCAACATGCGGATAACTTGTGGTTGTGGCACATTGAGCAACAGTCCCTGTTGGAAAGCAATTTTAACAATATCTTTGCAGGGTTTATGGCATTCAATACCAATCATCAATCCTTTACCACGAATGGCTTTGACAGCGGGATGAGATGCAAATCGCTGATTTAATGCATCTATCAATGCCTGCCCTTGGCTGGCGGCATTTTGGATAAGATCTTCTTCTTCTAATAGTTCAATGGTTTTTAAGGCCATTGCGCAGGCAAAAGGGTTGCCTCCTAAAGTAGAACCATGTTTATCTGGCGAAAATAATTGGTTGCAATCACCTTTGGTGATACAAGCCCCAATAGCAATACCATTCGCCAAACCTTTTGCCAGGGTAATCATATCAGGCTCAATTTGCGCATGTGCTGTGCACAGAAATTTCCCTGTGCGACCCATACCGCTTTGAATTTCATCTACTATCATCAACCAATGATGCGCGCTACATAATTGACGAACTTCTTGCAAAAAGGGTATAGAGGCAACGTGAATGCCGCCGGCACCTTGAATTGGTTCAATCATGAGCGCAACAACATCATGACGTGTTAAGGCAATGTGTTTGAGGGCGTTGATATCACCAAAGGGCACACGAATAAAACCGCTGGCTAAGGGTTCAAAACCGGCTTGGATTTGACGATGACCGCTGGCAGATAAGGTTGCTAAAGTACGGCCATGAAAAGCATTTTCAAAAACGATGATGGTTGGATGTGCAATATGCTTACGGTGCCCATAAAGACGCGCCACTTTAATGGCAGTCTCATTGGCTTCGGAGCCACTGTTAACAAAAAAAGCTTTTTCCATGTGGGTAAGATGGCACAGCTTTTCAGCTAATTTTTCTTTTTCGGGAATTTGATACAAATTAGAAACATGCATGAGGCGCTGCGCTTGCGAAGTGGCATGCTTAACCCACGCAGGATGATTATGCCCTAAGATATTAACGCCAATACCACTGATGGCATCCAAATAACGCTGATTTTTATCGTCTATTAGCCACATGCCTTCGCCATGGGTGAAAGCGACAGCTAAGGGATCGTATGTGGTTAATAAGCGAGACATAGAAAATCCTTAAATCCCCCGCTCGCGTTGCTCGCCACCCCCTTTACGAAAGTGGGCAAATTGTTCGCGGCTAAGCCGCGAACAGAGGAAAATCATAGATATTATTTTGAGAAATTAGTGTTCACAAAATCCCAATTAATTAATTCCCAGAAATGCTCCAAATATTTAGGACGGGCATTACGGTAATCAATGTAATAAGCATGTTCCCAGACATCGCAGGTTAAAAGTGCTTTTTGATTAGCGGTCATGGGGGTTTGTGCATTACTGGTGCTCACGAGTTCTAAAGCGCCATCCGCTTTCTTCACTAACCAAGCCCAACCAGAACCAAAGGTGGTGATAGCGGTTTTAGTGAAAGCTTCTTTAAACTTTTCAAAAGAACCAAAGGCTTTGTCTATGGCTGCGGCAATCTCACCTGTCGGTGCGCCACCGCCATTAGGGGTTAAGCAGTGCCAATAAAAGGTGTGATTCCAGACTTGGGCTGCGTTATTAAAAATGCCGCCGCTGGAGGTCATGATAATTTGTTCTAAAGATTTACCCGCAAATTCAGTGTTGGGGATAAGATTGTTTAGATTATCAACATAGGCTTTATGATGTTTGCCATAATGAAATTCTAAGGTTTCACGTGAGATATGGGGTGCTAATGCATCCATTTCATAAGGAAGAGGGGGTAGTTCAATCGCCATAAGTGCTCCCATTTATAAGTATATTTACTAACTGTTTTTGTTGTTATTCGCCATCGCCAGTCTATCACTGCATGATAATTGGGGCAAAATGCTCTAAAATAGCGGCTGTTAAATAATCTTAGAAAGGGCAAGTTCATGGATACCTTGGCGCGCATTCAGTCACAAATCAAAAATCACGACTTACTTCTTTACATGAAAGGCACCCCACAGTTTCCACAATGTGGATTTTCAGGACAAGTAGCGCATATTTTAAAGTTATGTAAAGCCAAATACGCGTATGTGAACATATTAGAAAATCCCGATATCCGTCAAACACTCCCACAATATGCCAACTGGCCTACTTTCCCTCAGTTATACCTCAAGGGTGAGCTTATTGGCGGTTGTGATATCGTGACCGAATTATTTGAAAGCGGAGAGTTGCAAAATCAACTTAACCAAGCTGGCGTTACTTCAGCTGAGATGGAGGCGGTAGCTGCACCCGAATAACGGCTCTTCCCAGTTTTAATTTATGCTTTGTTGGTTACGCTTTCTCACCCCAGTCATGCACTCAGATGTGCACTCCTGGGGCCTCGCTCGCTTGCCGCCTTGCCTAAATTCAAACTGCTTTGAGCAGAGAATGTGATGCCTTTTTAAGGGATTCCATGCTAGGATTGAAGTCAAAAATTTTTTTAAATGAATTAGTTTAGGAGATTGAAATGAGTGTATTAGTAGGCCGTAAAGCCCCAGATTTTAGCTGTGCTGCTGTATTAGGTAATGGCGAAATAACCGGACAATTTAAATTTTCCGAGGCCACCAAAGGCAAGTATGCCTTAATTTTCTTTTATCCTTTAGATTTCACCTTTGTTTGCCCTTCAGAGTTAATTGCTTTAAACAAACGTATGAAGCAATTTAAAGAACGTGGCGTTGAAGTGATTGCCGTTTCTATCGATTCACAATTTACCCATAATGCATGGCGTAATACCGACATCAAAGATGGTGGTATTGGCGCAGTAGAATACACCATGGCTGCGGACGTGCATCATCGCATTTGCCAAGCTTATGGCGTTGAACATCCAGAAGCGGGCGTTGCTTTTAGAGCAGCTTTTGTTATCGACAAAAATGGTACCGTGCGTTCACAACTCGTTAACGACTTGCCTATTGGCCGTAACATCGACGAAATCATTCGTGTTGTTGATGCCATTCAGTACAACGAAGCGCATGGCGAAGTTTGCCCAGCTGGTTGGAAAAAAGGCGATGTAGCGATGAAAGCAACACCAGCAGGTGTCGCTTCTTACTTGGCGAGCAATGAAACCTCATTGTAAAAACTGCCTAGCTCGCTAAAAGCGAGCCTCTCCCTTTGATACCCCCCTTTGTTATCAAAGGGGGGAGCCGAAGGCGGGGGGGTTTTGTAAATAAATGGAATGGAAGCCATGATGAACAACCCTTATCCTCATCTTTTTGCGCCCCTTGATCTCAAATTTACCACTTTAAAAAACCGTATTGTGATGGGCTCTATGCACACAGGCTTGGAAGAGTCTGAGCATGGCTTTGAAAAAATGGCGGCATTTTACGCGCGTCGCGCTGTGGGTGGCGTAGGTTTAATTGTGACAGGCGGCATCGCGCCTAATATCGCGGGTTGGGTGGCTCCTTTTTCAGCGCGCATGACAACACAAAAACATGCCAATGAACATCGTATTATTACCCAGGCGGTGCATGAGGCGCAGGGTAAAATTGTCATGCAAATTTTGCATTCAGGCAGATATGGTTATCATCCTTTTGCTGTGGCACCTTCTCGTATTAAATCACCCATCAGTCCTTTTGCACCTTGGCGCTTAACGCAGCGCGGTATTCAAAATAGCATTGATGATTATGTCAGGGCCGCCACACTTGCTAAAAGCGCAGGCTATGATGGCGTTGAAATCATGGGTTCAGAGGGCTATTTAATCAATGAATTTTTAGCCACGCGCACCAACAAAAGAGATGACGAATGGGGCACAAGCTATGAACAAAGAATGCGTTTTCCCGTCGAAATTGTGCGAAAAACAAGAGAAGCAGTAGGCAAAGATTTTATCATCATTTATCGCTTATCCATGTTAGATTTAGTGCCCGATGGTAGCCAGTGGCAAGAAATTGTGCGCTTGGCCAAAGCGGTTGAAGCAGCAGGTGCCACGATTATCAATACCGGCATTGGCTGGCATGAAGTACGTATACCGACCATTGCAACCAAAGTGCCGCGTCGTGCCTTTACCTGGGTGACGCATAAATTGCGTGGTGAAGTGGCGATCCCGCTGATAACAACCAATCGTATCAATCATCCGCAAGTAGCAGAAGATGTTTTAAAAGAGCAGCATGCAGATCTCATCTCCATGGCAAGACCTTTATTGGCCGATCCTGATTTTGCTAATAAAGCCAGGGAAGATAAAAGTGATGCTATCAACACCTGCATTGCTTGCAACCAAGCTTGCCTTGATTATATTTTTCAAAAAAAGCGCGCAAGTTGTTTGGTAAATCCCCAGGCTTGCTATGAAACCGAATTAAAATTTAAGCCCGTGCATGTAAGAAAGAAAATTGCCGTGGTAGGCGCAGGCCCTGCGGGTCTTGCCTTTGCTGTTGAAGCTGCCAAACGCGGACATTTGATCACACTTTATGAACAACAAAGTGAAATTGGGGGCCAATTTAATTTGGCCAAAAAAATTCCGGGTAAGCAGGAATTTTATGAAACCTTGCGTTATTTTTCCTATCAGTTACAAAGCCTGGGGGTTGAGCTGCATTTAAACACCAAGGTAAATGCGGATATTTTAAAAGACAAGCAATATGAACATATTGTACTGGCAACAGGTATAAAACCACGTGTGCCAGAAATAGAAGGCATTCGCCATCCTAAAGTGGTTTCTTATATCGATGTCATCAAAGGCAATGTCACGGTGGGCAAATCGGTTGCCATTATGGGCGCAGGGGGCATTGGTTTTGATATTGCTGAATTTTTATCGCAACATGCAGATTTGCATCCTAGCCAAAATATCGCAGATTTCTTAAGTTATTGGGGAATCGATCCCCACAATGAAGCCCGCGGTGGTGTTGCAGGTATTGCGCCTTTAGATATCACTTCACCCCGAGAAATTTATTTATTGCAACGTAAGCAAGAAAAAATGGGTAAGAATTTAGGTAAAACCACGGGATGGATCCATCGCACCGAACTCAAACGCAAAAAAGTAAAAATGATAGAAGGCGTGAGCTATCAAAAAGTAGATGATGCAGGCTTACATATTCAAAAAGACGGCCAAACCCAAGTTTTGGCTGTTGATCATGTTGTTGTGTGTGCGGGGCAAATATCCTTACGTGATTTAGTGCAGGATTTAGAAAGTTTAGATCTTCCTTACTCTTTAATTGGTGGCGCAGAATTGGCCTTAGAGCTGGATGCAGCACGCGCTATAAGGCATGGCTCGGAATTAGCAGCAAGTATTTAGTTAATCACCACACTATAAACTTGCACAGTTGCGAAAATTAGTTTTAAATTAAAAAAACGCGGATACTCAGCTAACTATACAGATTTACAGTATTAGCCAATCTCATAAGCCAGGGAAGGAAATATGAGAATAAACAAATCACAGCTTGCCTTAGCAGTTCTGGCTTCATCTATTTTTTGTAGCGCACCAACGCACGCTGCACTCGTGAACTTAGATAGTGGGGCAAATAATAACGATAATACCGATCCTTCATACCCAGCGACTTCTGGCTACAATTTTACCGCTAATAATGTCAGTTTCATCGTCACTGATGGCACCACTGTTGGTCAAACATCAAATATTTCGATTGATAATAATAACGGTATGCCAGGCAGCCCATTTACTACGACAACTTTTAGTCTTAAAGGTGGCGGCATTATAAAAGGTAGCATTGGTGTTACGAATCCTATTTATGATTTGGGTCTCAATGCATTTTCACTCGCTAGCAAGACAATAGAACTACAAGGCGCGGTAGTTAACGTAAGTAACGGTATTAACTTAGATGATGATAATGCTAACGCTTCGACGCTTGTACTGAATAATTCTTCAATGGTGCTCACAACAACGGCTCTTTATCCTAGTAGTACAAATATATCAATATTGGATATAAAGGCGGCACAAACACTTAATTTGTCAGCGGGTATAGGAAATGGCCCTCTTATATTTAAGACCATTAAAGTCGGCGAAACTGGAAACACAACAATTAACGGCTCTATTGCGGCGACTACGGTGCAATTCCAGGCTAATAACACCCTCAGTGTCGGTAATGGCAGTATCATTAATGCTAATGTAGATTCCATCAATAATGGTACCTTGCAATTATTAGGAACCAATACTGTAAATGGTACTATTGACAATCTCGCTGCGGTGAATGTGAGTGGCGGTGCGGGTAAAGTAGCGACTTTTAAATCTGATGTGACAGCAAGCAATGTCAGTTTTGTTGCTGGTGCAACAGCAACAACGGTTATTGATTTACTTGATACGGTAGATATTAACGGTAATTTAGATAATAAAACCGGTACAGCAAATCTGGGTACGGTGCTTTTTGAAGGCGCAAGCGTTATTGACGGTAATGTTGGTGCTACAAAAGCTATTGGCACATTTCAATTACAAGGTGTTGGAAAAACTGTAGAAGTAACGGGCACATCTGCTGTTGATAGCGTGATATTTAAAAGCACGGCAACCAGCGCTTCCAAATTGCTCTTAGATAAATTTGCAAACCTTGGCTCAATTGATAACCAAACAGCAGGGGCAAATGTAGGCACGGTTGTATTTGCTACAGGTGGTTCTGTTTTAGGCACGGTGGGTGCAACAAAAACAATCCATGAAATAGATCTTACTGGGGCCAATGGCACACTTACCTTTCAAGGCAATATGAACCTAGGCACGGGTGGGCTTGTATTTAAAGCACCCGCAAATGCCACTAGTAATATCCAATTCAGCAATAATATCACCATCAATGGGAATGTCGATGCTGATACAGCCGGCATAGGTAATTTACTCTTCTTAGACAATGATATATTGAATGGCACAATTGGTGCGACCAATGCCCTAAATAGCGTACAAATAAGAGGTGCGGGCAGCACAGCCACCCTCAATGGCGATGTTAAAGCCGCCACGCTAAGCTTTAATGGCAGCGCAAATAGCGCAACCACTGTCAAATTAACAGATGGTACGGATGTTACGGCAGATGTTACTGCTTCAAGCGCTAATATTGGTAACCTACTCTTTGATGGCGCAAGTATTATTACTGGTACAGTGGGCTCGCCAAATGCTTTAAATGGCTTGCTCTTACAAGGTGCTGGTAAAACAGCTGAAATTCAAGGTATCACTAAGGCAAATAAAGTGATATTTCAAAACACAGCTAGCAGTACTACGACCTTGAAATTAGACAATACCGCAACCTTTAGCACCATAGATAACCAAACTGCAAGCGCAGATATTGGTACCGTTGTTTTTGGCGCTGGCGGACAAGTAAGTGGAACGGTTGGTGCAACAAAGACAGTACACGAAATTGATTTGATAGGTGCTGGCAGTACAGTCACATTTTCAGGCAATATGAACTTAGGCAGCGGTGGCTTATTTTTTAAATCTACCGCAAATGCTGCCACTACTGCCGCTATTGCTAATAATGTCACTATCACAGGCAATGTAAATGCCGATGCCGCAGGTAAAGGTAACCTCAATCTCCTTGGAGGAGGCACTGTTACCGGCACCATTGGTGCGGGTAATGCGCTGAATGCCGTGAATATAGACACGACACTTTCTGGTAATAAAACAGCAACCTTTCAAAATACCATTAACGCTAGCAACGTAAATATCCAAGGCGCAAATGACATTGCCAATTTCCAAAAGAGCGTAACCGGCAATATTAACTTTACAAACTCCGCAACAGCGGGCACAACAGCTAATTTTTCAGATGGTGCCAATATTATTGGCAATGTCGCTGCCGTAAGTCCTGGCATTGGGACGCTTAGTTTTTTAGGTGCAAGCACGGTGAGTGGCACAGTAGGTTTAGCGCCAAATAATCTTTCTACCATTAATATTCAAGGCCCTAACAAAACAGTTACCTTCAATAGCACAGTCAATGCCACCAACATCAATGTGAAAGAGGATGGCAGCGGCGCAGTTTTTAATGGCGCAGTTACTGGCGCTTTAAGCTTCAGTGGAAACGCGTCTAGCACTTCCTTTATCAGTGTGGCTGATGGCTCTAATTTAGGTGATGTCCTCAACTTGACAGGTATACAGGCAGGGCAACTTATTTTTCAAGGTGGCGGTAGTGTAGGTAATGTTGGTGTTTTTGCCCCCTTAGCTAGTGTCACCTTAAACACCTTGGGCGGGGCTAAAACAATTGATTTTAACGGCCAATCCATTAACACAAACAATATTAATGTGGCCAGTGCAGGCCCTACCACGATTAGCTTTAGCAATGCTTTACCTATTACAGTGAGCGGGAGTATTACCACAGTAAATAACGGCGTTGATATTATCAATATTAAAGCCGGTGCCGGTAATACGGACTTTAAGCAGGCCATTGGTACACCGACAAATCAATTTGCGCAAGTTAATATGCTAAACGCAAATAAAGCGAATACTTTTGAAGGTGATGTCAATGCTAATGCAATTAATATTAAAGCGGCTGGTATCGTCGTTAATATGGGAGATGGTGCTACCTTAAATGGCCCACTCACCACCACCAATCTAGGCACCTTAAACTTTTTAGGTGATTCGAATATCAATTTTGCTATTGCAGCACCAGGCGCACAACTAAGCGCTATGAATGTAATAGGGCCGTTTGGCACAACAGTTAATTTAAATGCCGATATTGCAGCAAATAATGTCAATATTTTAGGTGGCGGACGCTTATTCGTTGCGAGTGATTCTACTGTCACCGGCAATATGAATGTAACGAATGGTACTTTGAGTTTAGGGCCTAATGAAATCTTGAATGTGACTGGCAATATGGTGCTCAATAGTTCAACTGGCACTTTAGAAGTGAATATGAACAACAATTTGACCTCAACCGGTCAAGTGATTGCCAATGATGCTTCAAATGTGGGCGCGCCAGGGAAACTTTCAATTCTGAATCCTGGTTTATCACCAGGTGTTTCCAGCGCATTACCGATTGTCACCAGCACCACAGGGGCCGCGCCTAGCTTGTTGACAATTAGCAACCCCAATTCTTTCTTGACCACGTTCTCTGAGCAAGTGATTGGCAAGACCTTATATTTAGTCGTGACTTCTAAATCCTTGGCTGACGTGACCACACAAACCAATACTGATGGCGTTGGTGAAGCCTTAGATTCAATCATTCTGTCTGGCGTGTCGTTAAGCGGATCGCTTGCGAATATTGTGGGGCAACTTAATAGCTTTGGCGATGGGCAATCTCTTAACTATGCGCTTAGCACTTTGGCACCAATTGTAGATGGTGCGATTGTGAATGAAAGTTTCATGGCGCAAAATAATATTTTTGATGCAATTAACGATAGATTCGACCAACAACATTTCTGGAAAGAACATCACAACAAACACCGCAAGAGCGGTATAGCAAGCGGTGATTTAAATGACACGAACTCCGGTTGGTTCCGTGTTATTCGTCATCATGCTAATCAAGAAGAAAGAGATGATATTCAAGGCTATTATGACGACACCTTTGGGCTTATCGCCGGTGTTGATGGTGATGTTGCTGAAAATATCATGTTAGGCTTAGCCTTGAGCTGGTCTAATCTTGATATGCACGATAAAATTGTGCCTTACTTTAAAACAGCAGCAAACAGCTATCAAGCAACCATTTACGGTAGTTTTGAATGTGGCACGCCTTGGTTCATTGATGGTATGGCCTCCTTTGCGTTTAACCACTACGATACGCAGCGTAACATCCGATTTGGTGATGTCGATTTATTCCCACGTGCTGAATACTATGGCCGTCAAGCAGGGATGAGAGCGCTGACAGGTTATACATTTGATTATGGCACGATACAGGCAATTCCTATTGGCTCCTTAACCTATGGTTTCTTAGGCATAGATGGCTATCAAGAAACAGGAGCAGACACAGCAAATCAAGTAGTTGATAGCAACTCTTATAATCTATTGCAGGCAGCATTAGGCGGAAAATTACTCAATGAATTGGATTTAAATGGCGATCGCATTTTCCAATTAGAAGGTCATGCCTTTGTGCTGTATGACTTTATTGGCGATACCATGGAGCTAACCTCACAATTTACCGGTGCAGGCCCAAGCTTTGTAACCGCAGGTTTTAGCCCAGCCAAGTTCAGTTTTAATATTGGTGGTAATGCCTCTTTATTTAGCACGCATGATTGGGTATTTACCGTTAACTATGATCTCCATATTAAAGAAAACTACACTGCCAATTCAGGTATGTTAAGAGTACGTCATGAATGGTAAAAAAGTGAAAGCCAAAGGATTAACAATGAAACAGACAAGTTCATTCCTGGTGAAGGCTGTCTTAGCTTCGACCCTCTTTTGCTTGAATATCACAACAGCACAAGCTGTTTTGGTACCCATTCCGGCTAATATTGACAGTAACAGTGGTGCTTTGCCTGATGGTGGCAATGGTTATAATTTTGCAGGTGCAGGCTCTAATTTTGTTATCACCAATGGCTACGCGGTTGGCCAAACAGGTGGTATTGCCATTGATAATAATAATGGGGTTGCCAATACGCCCTTTGAGGTTTTACTCAATTTTGCTGGCAATGCGAATGTACAAGGCAACATTGGCACGACCAATCCACTTCCCTTAATTTTATTAAATACCGCAGGCATCACCGCGAATGTTTTTGATTTTGATGGTACTTTGCTACAAGCCGGTGAGGTAAATGTTGCAGGACCAGGCGGGACCTTTATAGTGATTAACTCTGTAGGCGCTACCCCCCGTGTTCTAAATACAAATTTTACAACAAACAATGCTAATATTGATCAAATTATCATTGCAGGTCAGGCAGCAACCAATACCTTTAATGGGACAATTGGTAGTGAGGCTTTGCCATTTGGGGTGATAAGCATATTATCACCAGCCTCTGGCGATGTCACTTTTGCACAGGATATTTACGCAAATACTTTTCTCTTTGCAGAAGACGGTGACGTTAATTTTTATGCTCACCCACATTTGAATCATATTGCAACATTGGCTGGTGACAACTCCGGTACCGTTAACTTTTTCGGACAAAATACTTTAGTTGATTTTCCTATTGGTGCACTCAATTCAGATATAAAACAAGTAAACTTTGGTACCTTGGGCCCAGCTAATATTGATGCACTCACGGCGAATATTTTTGCGCTTGATGTAGATGTATTGCCCAACACCACTTTGATAGTGGCAGGCTCTCCTATCATCAGCGTGGTTGGTGGCGCTTTTGAAATCAATCCCAATGCATCGCTCATTTTGCCCAATAGTAATAATCTGACTGTTGTTGGTGATCTTATTTTTGATAATGGTGCAAGCTATAAAGTGGATATGAATGGTAATTTGCTTACAACAGGTATCATTAATGTTTCAGGTGGCACCATTACCAGCGCAACCAATAAAATTACAATCTTAAATCCCGGCTTCTCACCAGGCGTTAACACCGTTATACCGCTCATTAACAGCGCCGGTGGTATATCCGCATTGCCGACGGTTTCTAATCCCAATAGTTTATTAACCACTTTCTCAACATCGCTGAATCCTGGTAGCACGATTTTAAATCTGATTGTTAGCTCAAAACCATCAACCCTCTATGCAAATCAAGGTAATACTCAAGGTATTGCCTCCGTTATCGATGGTCTTGCTTTGGGAGCACCTACTGCAACGCCATTGGATGATATTATTGAGCAAATGTCACTTTTTACTGATGCGAAATCCCTTAATGATGCCTTAGCAACGCTGGCACCAATCGTGGACGGCGCTATTTTATATGAAAGTTTTAACACCCAAGACAGGGTGTTTGGCATTGTTGGCGATAGAATGGATAGAATGAATTTTTGGCGTATTCACACTGCCTCCCCAAATGCCAAAGGGATCTCAAGCGGTGATTTGAAAAAGTCTGATCAGGGATTATGGACTAAATTCTTTAAACAACATGGCAGTCAATCATATCGCCATGGCATTGCAGGTTACAAGGATGATACCTGGGGAGTTGTATTAGGTGGAGACACCATGCTAACGCCTCTTACCTTAATTGGTGCTTCATTTGCTTGGGCTGCTTTAGATATTAACAATGATGTCTCAGCATCCAAAACATATGCGACAAGCTATCAAGGCACCATGTATGCAAGCCTTGATTTTGATTGCCCACTGTACATTAATGCCGAGGTCGGTTTAGCTTATAACAACTATACCGTTAATCGAAATGTTATTTTTAATGAACTATCGCTTTACCCACGCGGACATTTCCATGGCTATCAAACCGGTGCCAAAGCTGAAACAGGTTATGTCTTTGGAACTTATCAATGGCATGTTATTCCGCTGGCCTCCGTCTTTTATTCCAATCTCAGCTTAAGAGGCTACCAGGAAACGAATGCAGGTCCTGCGGGTCAATTTGTTAACGGGGAAGATTTTGACACCCTGCTTACAGGGGTTGGTGTTAAATTTGTAGATGACTTTGCTATCAATGATTACATGTTGTTGCAATCAGAAATCCATACGATGGGTTTCTACGATTTTATTCAGGATGACATGCACATTACTTCCCAATTTGTGGGGGCAGGTCCCAGCTTTATCACCAATGGCTTTACGCCAGCCAGAGCCAGCATGAATCTCGGGGCAAGCTTAACACTCTTTACCCACTATAATTTTACCTTATCAGGCGATTATGATTATCACTTTAAAGAAGATTATCATTCTCATTCTGGGTTCTTTAGAATACGCTATGAGTTTTCATAGCGTATTCTCGTCGCATTCATTTTGACGCTTAAATAACTGCTTTACCGTTTATCCCTCTTTTGTTACCCTTTGTCGGCAAAAGCTCGTAGCCAGCTTTCATTCTTATATAATGACGTCCTATTTGTGACAAAGAACTAGAAAATGCTAAAATTTGCTCTTTTACCTGCAGCTCAGCCAAAAATTCCCTCGAATTGCAAAACCTATACGCCTTTGTTACTAAAGCACAGTAATGATAATGTGCAACCGCCTCCTAAAATTTTATACTCAAAAGAAGAGCTGGAATTATTAAAATTATATCAATCTAAGGATGCGGATTTACTCAGCAATTTTATACTTATGCATCCTGAATTTGAGGATGAGCGCCTTACAGAAAATCTGAACCCAAAACACTATCTTTCCTGCGAGCAAAGAGATGCCTATCTCGTTAGCGCAACAGGTGAAATCTTTTTAGATAGTCAAGAATTTCTCTTGGATGGAGAATATATCTTTGCTCTCATGCCAGATTATCGACTCCTTTGTGCGCCCGCTGAAGAAATCAAACATCATTCTTATTTAGTGGCAGGCTTGCCAGTGATAGCCATTGGGCATGCATATTTTTCTGATGGACGATTGATTACTTTAAGTAACAACAGTGGCCATTACAAACCTACGCGGATAAAAATGTTAGCGGGCCTTGCTTGGTTTTATGAAAACGCAGGCGAATTTCTTTTTGAAGATCATTCTCAATTCGATGCTACGCTGAAATATTATAATATTTTACATTTTATTGTGAATGGAGACTTGGAAGTCCTGAACAATCCAATTTCCAAAAAGCAAATTATCGATTTTATAACAAACGCATCGCCACGCTATCATGCCTTAAAAACGAGAAAAACACCTTTGGTGACAGGTTATGATGTTGATATTAAAGATACTTCAGATCCGCAACAAGTAATGAAAGATAATAATGTCTTGTTACAAGAATACACGGGTCTGAAAAAAGAGAAAGCGCATAGCAGGTTCAAAAGATTTATATCTAAGGCACATCTCTAAGCGCTTGTTATAATACTTAGCGTTGAAAGCCTTGCCAAGTAGTTTCCACATAATCTTTAGCTACATTGAGCTTTTCTAATATGACTTCCTTGTTATCATAGAATACATAAGTACCTGCGATTTTAGCGACAGAGCCACCGCCGCAAAGTAACAGGGCAGGAAGGCCGATATAACCTGCACAGTATACTGCACCCAAGAAACAAACTTGTGCAGAATAAGCGCCTACTTTACCTAATATACTATCAACTTGTCTTTCAGTGAGAGAAGCGCCACTTATTATACTACATTCATTAATCGTCAAATTTCTCATCAGATACCTCTGAACATCGAAAAAGAAAATAATAATAAAGCTGGCTATATAAGGCAAGCTCAAGTGAGAAAATATATAAAAATGTGAGTTATAAGTACATTTTTGTCGAAAAAAACCCCAATTTATAGCATTAAAAACAGTAACCTATCACCATACACCCACCCTAATTATCATTTTGAACTTTTAAGTATTCAGGATCATCAAAGAGAAAAAGGCTATAAAAGGCTAGAATATGTCTGATGCTTCCCAAGATCCTATTGTGATTGTTGGAATGGGAGGTGGTGGCTTAGCGGCGGCCATAAAGCTCATCCAACAAGGACATAAGGTCGCTATATTTGAAAATCGCGATCATTTCACCCGACCACAGCGCATATCTATTAAAGGAGAAAGTGAAGCATTCATTAACTCTTTAATAGACTCAAATGATCCACTTGATGAAGAATATAAAAATAGAAAAATATCTGAAGTTGATAGCTCAACAAGAGTCAGAAGTGTGCAAAAGTTTTTAGAAAGGAAACTACTCGCTTTACAAAAAGAATTTCCAGAAAGAGTGAGTATTCATCATGGCCAGCAAGTTAAAATTACTGCTATTGATCCTGAAAATCAGATTATTTCATTTGAAGAAAACAAAGAAAAAAAGACAAGTCGTTTTTCTCATTTTATTGAAGCCGATGGTGCACGTCATTTAATGGCTGACTTGCTCAATGCGACGGCACAAGTGAATGGTAAACAACCTTATTTTAAATTTGAACTGCAAGAAGTGCAGCATCGACATCCACCATGTGGTGTTATTCAGCTGAAGTTAAATCTTCCTGAAATGGGGTTGAATGAAAAAGATATCAAAAAATTATTTCAGTTAATTTCAGGTGAAATTAATTGGGCGAATGAGGATAATGAATATTTAATTGAGCATGGATGGGATAAGCCTTATTACCCAATGCAATATTTTTTTAGTGATGCTAATAAAGCGACACTTAATTTAGCAACAGAAGTCCCTGAAGAAATATTAATGCTTTATAAAAACAAAGAAACAAGAAAAGAATTTAGAGCTGAGTTTTTAGAGTGGGCACAGTTTTTCTTTGAAACAAAAATACAAAAATTGCTAGATGATGAAGAGCTTATTAGAGAAACGCTACAAGACGATGAGGGAAATGTGGATGAGGAAAAATTGGATCAAATAATTGGCATGCTTAACGTATTAGGTCCTGGGCATTTAGCGATACAGCCAAAAGAACAAAAGGGTGATAAACCCCAAGAGGTGACTGAACAGCTCAGAGATATGAATGCAACAGCATTCCCTTTAGATTACATGGGAGCAGATAAGCCGACGACAAAATTAGGAAAGGGCGGTGTTTATGCTCTTATTGGCGATTCCTTTCAATCCCCTTGGTTTTTTGGCGGCCATGGCATGAACGATGCCATTACAGGCGGCATTCAATTTGCTGAATGTTTAAATGCGAAGGGGAATTTTGCATTAGATAAATTTAATGCGGGCATGAATCAAAGAAGAAAAAGAGAAATTGCCATGATTAGCGATCCTGCTAAGCAAAGCAACTTGAAGCTGGGGCTTGTTCAAGCTGAATTTAGTGCTTTCAAAGGGGCCGCTCAAGCACTATTTGATAAACTAAGCACTAAGAATGTATTAGAAGCCCATGAAGAAGAAAAGATTAAAAAATTATTACTGAAAATTGATTGCGAAATACAAAGTCTGGCAAAGCTTGGAGAGCTAGTAACCCTAGAGAAGAATGTTCAGAAATTATCAAAGATGCTTCTTAAACACCAAGCTATGTTTCATCGACCTAAAACATTAACTGCTTCCTTTCAAAAATCTAAAAAAGCGAAATACTTGGATAATTTCGCTTATGTTGAAAAATTCAGTCGGAATTTTGATGAACAGGTTCATATTATTCTTGAAACGAATTTTCCGCAAAAACCAAAGGTAGTACCAGAGCCCAAGAGAGCTAAAATGCAAAACTAATAGCTCGTTCTATTTTCCCCAACCACCTAAATTTTGCCATTTATTTACAATGGTGCAGAATAATTCAGCGGTGCTTTGAGCATCATATAAAGCCGAATGGGCATTGTCGGTGTTAAAAGGGATCTGTGCGGCCTGCATTGCTTTTGCAAGCACGGTTTGTCCATAAACGAGGGCACTTAAAGTGGCTGTATCCAGGCTGGTAAATCGATGAAAGGGGCTCTTATTTATTCTACATCTTGCCACAGCTGCATTGAGAAAATGCTGATCAAACCAAGCGTTATGTCCTACTAACACCGCGCGAGAACATTTTTTTTGTTGAAGTTCATTATTAATTCCCGCAAAAAAAGTGGTGAGCACGTCATTTTCACTTTGCGCAAAGCGAAAGGGGTGGCCTGGGTCAATTTTATTAAAGGCCAAAGCGCTTTCATCAAGATTAGCACCAGCAAAAGGTTCAACATGATAATGATAGGTTTGATCAGGAGAGATTATTCCATTTTCATCCATTTTTATGCTGATAGCCGCCATTTCTAAAAGGGCATCTTTTTGTGGATTAACACCCCCTGTTTCCACATCAACGACGATGGGTAAAAAACCACGAAAACGAGAGCTGATGTTATGATCCATTACTTAACTTCCAGGATAGGGTTTCTTGGGCATAAAAGGGAATAAGCGTTTCATTTTCATAGGCAATTGACGCTGGCACTTGCCAAGATTCTTTAATGAGGGTCAACTTTTGCGTATTGAGGGGCAATTGATAAAAAGCGGGGCCATGTAGGCTGGTGAAACCTTCTAGTTTATCTAAGGCACCTGCTTGTTCAAAAGCCATGGCATACAATTCTATTGCTGCATGATGGCTGAATA
Source organism: Uncultured Candidatus Berkiella sp. (assembly GCA_964496435.1). Taxonomy (GTDB): domain Bacteria; phylum Pseudomonadota; class Gammaproteobacteria; order Berkiellales; family Berkiellaceae; genus Berkiella. The sequence continues at coordinate 2,044 of CAZBZP010000017.1, read as the reverse complement.
TGCCGGCACAACCGCAAGCGCTTTCCTTTTTACTCTTGGCATGAGGCGCACTATCTGTGCCAATAAAGAATTTGGGGTTGCCACTGGTTGCCGCTTCAATAAGCGCTTGTTGATGACTTTGTCGTTTTAAAACCGGTAAGCAATAGTGATGGGGCTTTATGCCACCTGTAAAAAGGGCATTGCGATTTAATAATAAATGCTGCGGCGTGATTGTTGCTGCCACCGTTGATGGCGCGTTTTTAACAAAAGCTACAGCGTCTGAAGTGGTGATATGTTCAAGTACTATTTTTAAACGAGGAAAAGCACTGATCAATCGCTGACAATAACGTTCAATGAATATTGCTTCTCTATCAAAGATATCAATATCGTGATCATTGACTTCACCATGAATTAAAAGGGGTAATCCACACTTTTCCATGGCTGCTAAGGCAGGATAGAGGGCTTCTAAACTGCTCACGCCTTGGGCAGAGTTGGTGGTAACGCCTGCAGGATATAGTTTGCAAGCATAAACCACACCGCTTTCTTTTGCCTCTTCGATGATGTGGGGGGTTGTATTATCTTTTAAATACAGTGTCATTAAAGGGGTGAAATCCAGGTGCGCTGGAATATGTGCTTTAATACGTTGGTAATAAGCTAAAGCATCTTGCGCGTTGGCAACTGCTGGTTGCAAATTAGGCATCGCAATAGCGCGTTTAAATTGTGCTGCTACCAGGGGTACTGTTGTCGCTAAGGCTTGTCCATCCCGCAGGTGGCAATGCCAGTCGTCTGGATAAATAATCTCTATTTTTTGCATACCATCAAGTTCTATTTACTGTGTGTCGATGTAGTCATAGTGCCCGAAATCTAGGAAACCAAGGCATGGTGCTTTTTCGTCAATGGTCTATTGTAGCTTTATCTGCCGCGCTTAGCCTAGTGCCATGCGCCTTTGCAGTCGAATATAAAGCAGCCATTGATCAATCTCAGTGGAAAACAACCACATCTAAATTAGAATGCACCCTGACGCATACCATTCCAGGCTATGGAAAAGCGACTTTTAGTCAAAAATCACACGTGCATCAGGAGCTGGTTGTTGATTCAATCCTAGCGCGTCTTCATCCAGGTAAGGCATATATTGCCGCTTATCCTCAACATTGGAAACTTGATGGGCGTCCCAGGAAAATAGCGCAGGTACCCGTAAAGCCTGGCACCGTACCCATGTCGCTGAAAAGCGTGGCGGTTTACCAATTGTTGGAAAGCCTCGATGCAGGACAAACCCCTGTAATAACGATTTCTCCTGCTAATACTGCAACCATTGAGCAACATAAAAAAGATAAAGTGGTGCTCATGCCAGTTGGTTTTGAAAAGGCTTATAAAGAATATTTAAATTGTATCGCACAAATGATCCCGCATTCGTTTTCAGAGTTAAAAGAAATCGTCCTCTACTTTGATAGTGGCAGTGCCATACTAAGTCATGAAAATGAAGCCAAGTTAAAAGAGCTAGCAACTTTTATTGGTGCCGATGGAAAAATTCGCCGTATTGATGTTGCAGGTCATGCGGATAGAAAAGGCACCCTACAAGCCAATGATTATTTGGCAAGTCAACGTATGTGGGCAGTCAAAGATTTTCTGGTTATGCATCATGGTGTGCCTGCGAACCACTTTACCCTCAAAGATTATGCTGACAAGGTGCCGGTTGCTTCGAATAAAACCGCGGCAGGCAGAGCGAAGAACAGAAGAGTGGTCATTAAACTCTATCGCTGAGGCGACTAATTGAAATAATAAAATCAATCTTCATCGATAACCGCGGTTGGCGGCGTCCTGCAAAAACCACCCAATAAAACAAATCCCCATCCACAACCGCGTCAGCGGTGAAATGTAGTAGCCCACCCACGAGCGTAGCGAGGCGGTGGGTTCAAACCCACGAGCGCAGCGAGGCGGTGGGTTCAGCGAGGCGGTGGGTATTAAAATAAAAAATACCCATCCACAACCGCGTCAGCGGTGAAATGTAGTAGCCCACCCACGAGCGCAGCGAGGCGGTGGGTTCAAACCCACGAGCGCAGCGAGG
>CAZBZP010000016.1:71930-85673 GCA_964496435.1 Uncultured Candidatus Berkiella sp. | reverse complement strand
GGTTTGTTTGGGCATGTGGAGTTGTTTTAAGCGCTCTTTTCCCTCTCCCGTCTAATGAAAATACAGAAACGGTATTATGTTAATTAGGGAGAGGGGTAGGGGTGAGGGAGGCTCATTATCTAAGCTTTGTTAAGTAGATAGTATGGCCCTCATCCTAACCTTCTCCCTAATGAACATCCGTCTGTTTCTCTAAATTCCTTAGACGGGAGAAGGGACAAGATTAGACAATGAAACTAAACGGGCCCCATCAAATCTACCAATATCTGCTCATACACTTTCGATAACATCTCAAGCTCTTGTACATCAATGCACTCATTCACTTGATGAATCGTTGCATTATTGGGCCCAAGCTCAACCACTTGGCTGCCGAATTCCGCAAAAAAGCGTCCATCAGAGGTGCCGCCCGTTGTCGAATGAATGGGTTTATAGCCTAAGACTTTTTCAATGCTATGCGTAACGCTTTGAATTAATTTACCCTCAACATCGCTATAAAAGGGTTTGCCTGAGGCCACCCATTTGATTTCATAGTCCACTTTGTGGGCTTTTAAAATGGCATCCACTTTTTCCATGATGATGTCAGGCGTGGTTTGTGGCGAAAAGCGTAAATTAAAATTACCTTCAATAAAGCCTGGAATAACATTATTGGCGCCTGTGCCAGCATGCACATTCGCAAATTGTAAGCTGGTTGCTGGAAAGTGTTCTGTTGCCTTGTCCCACACAATATTCGCTATCTCATCAAGGGGCGCAAAAGCTAAATGAATAGGATTTTTCGCTAAATCAGGGTAGGCCACATGGCCTTGTTTACCATGAATTTTGAAATAACCTGTTATTGAACCACGTCTTCCCACCTTAATGGTGTCGCCTAATTTGTCTACGCTTGAAGCCTCACCGACCAAACACCATGCAGGGATTTCATCCTTTTTGGCTAATTCTTTAAGCACAGCTTGCGTGCCATCGATGGCTTGACCTTCTTCATCCGAGGTAATTAAAAAAGCAATGCTGCCCTGATGTTCAGGATAGGCTGCACAAAAGCGTTCACAGGCCGTAATCATCGCTGCAATCGAACTTTTCATATCGGCGGCGCCGCGCGCAAATAGCTTGCCATCACGAATGGTAGGGCTAAAAGGCGGGCTGAGCCATGCTTTATCATCACCCACGGGCACAACGTCAGTGTGGCCAGCAAAACACAAGCTAGGCTTTGCCTGGCCCTTTTTGGCCCATAAATTGCTCACCTTGCCAAAGGGCATGGTGCTAATTTCAAACCCTAGCTTCGCAAGGCGTTTGGCAATGATATCTTGGCAGCCTGCATCAAGCGGGGTGATGGAAGCTTGTGCGAGCAGTTCTTTAGTAAGGCTAAGCGTTTCAGACATTATTTATTCCTTTGCAATGTCACGCAAAATTTGATTTATTCCGACTTTGCTGCGGGTTTTTTCATCAACGCGTTTTACAATTACCGCGCAATAAAGGCTGTATTTACCATTTTCAGCAGGTAAATTACCTGGCACCACCACGGCATCTTGAGGAACACGTCCAAAGAGGATGCAATCGTTTTCTCTGTCATAAATCCGCGTGCTTTGACCAATATAAACGCCCATGGAGATAACAGCGCCTTGCTCTACAATCACGCCTTCAACAATTTCAGAGCGCGCACCAATAAAGCAATTATCTTCAATAATGGTAGGGTTGGCTTGCAAGGGCTCTAAGACGCCGCCAATGCCGACACCGCCTGAGAGATGTACATTTTTACCAATTTGTGCACAAGAGCCTACTGTTGCCCAGGTATCCACCAAGGTGCCTTCCCCCACATAAGCGCCTATATTCACGTAAGAGGGCATTAATATGGTATTGGGGCCAATATAAGCACCAGCACGTACACAGGCAGGCGGTACGATACGGGTGCGTTTTTCTCTAAAATCACTGGCAGTATAATGCTCAAATTGCAAAGGCACTTTGTCGTAAAATTGTGTAAATCCGCCGTTTATAGCAGTATTTTCTTGGAATTTAAAATATAAGAGAATAGCTTGTTTAACATAAGTGTTTACTTGCCATTGCCCATTATATTGTCGATTTGCTGCGCGAACAGTGCCATTTTCACACTCTTTAAGCACTTGTGAAATTGCCTCAAGGAGTGCTGGCGGTGCGTTATCTTTAGTGAGATTCTGACGATTTTCAAAGGCTTGTTCTATGAGTTGTATATCTTGCGTCTTCATGATGGTATTTCTCTTAAAAGTCTAAGCAAAGTATACGTTTATTTTAGTAATGCGCGCTAGATAGGGTAAGCTCAACCTTATCCGTAAATAAGTTAACAAACTTAATTTCTAGGATATCGGTTAGAGCGCTTTCTATTTTAAATAGACTGGGTATAATGGGCTAATTTATTTGACTATGTGAAAGTAGTGTAAGAGGTTTTCCATGGCGCGCCAAAACAATAGACAAAACCAGACTGCAGCAAGGAAAGGCAAAACGCTGCCTAAAGCAGCGATACGTAAGCTAAATCCAACAGCAAGCCAGCCTACAGCAACCCCCAAAATGCCAGCTCCCTTAAAACCCAACGAAATCATCAATAGAGATGAGTTAAAAGAGGCAATTGAAGCTTCTCTTAAAAGACAAATTGTGTTCTACGCGCCAAATGGTCCCATTGTTACTAATGAGGGCATAGAAAAGGGTGCTAGACGTGATGGCACAGAAATGCCGGACACAATGGATGTAAACAATTGGCTTGAATGGCAACATGTTTATGGGGCTATCCCTATTTTAGTGGCAGAACGTCAGCATTTACGCGATAACGTTGGTGTTTTCCCTCCTTATAATCTCAATCGCATGAAAGAGTTATTGGAAAGCCGTGTTACCACCAAACTTATTAAAGATGCAGGCTTGGCAACAAGGGTAACTGCCAACGGCGACACCATTTTAGATGAGCCGCCATTACCTTCCTTAAGCACTTTAACCGAAAGAGGAAAAGTGCTGAGAAATAATGAAGAAAAAAGAAGAAATGAAGCCGAGAGACAAAGGTATGCAAAGGCAAAAGAAATATTAGAAAAAAATAATTTAAGCGAAGAAAAGGCCTTTGAGCTGTATTTGGAAGCACTCGGAGAGAGTAAAGAAAATTTCTTGGGCAATCCTTACAAAAAAGATTTGTCTATAGATGAATGTACGCAATTTATTATCCCCTTTAATTTTAATAACTCCCACTTTGCTGTTTCGGTTGTCAAATTTGAAAAAGAGGGCGACAAAAAAATAGCAATTATTAAGCATTATGATTCCATGGGCTCGGATTTAAGAGAAACGCTCAAATCGCAACTAATATCCTATTGCGCAGGGCTTGGTTTTGAGCCTCGATATCAGTGCGTTTCTCAACGTGATCAACGTTATGATGGTTATAACTGCGGTATTTTCGCTTGCTTTAAAGCAATTGATATTGCAAACGAAAATGCAAACAATCCAGAGCGTTTGTTGGATAATTTGCGCTATGACAATTATCATCAAATAATGGATTCTCTTCGTTATGTCATCAGTTTAAAACTCCGAGAATTTGGTATTAACGTTTCTTCCAGTGCACACTTGACTGGCCGTTTGAAACAGCAACAGGAAAATTTTGCGCGCGCTAGTGTGCAGTCACAGCAAATTGGCATGCTAAACGCATTATTATGGGAAGTTAAAAACCAATTAGAAAGTGGTTTGGCAGAATGCAAAGGTGAAAATCCAAAGCAAAACACAGCAGAAATACCATTTCCAGACATGCAATCCAGAAATTTATTTAACGAGTGTATGAGCTTATTCAATCAAGCGCTAACTCAATTACAAGTACTTGAGCAAAAGCAGGATAAAACGGCAGAAGAAGTGGCTAAATATAACAGGCTCCAAGGCCGTGTCGATATGTTTAGAACCGTTGCTGCAGATCTCAGCACGCAAGTGGGTGTTATAGAAAGAAGAAATCAATCCATACTTTCCCGTCTTGGTTTAAATAGTCTAAGCAATTGGATAGCTGCTCAAAATTGGCAAACGCTGGCGCTAGCCCTTCCTTTGGGATGTCTGGCATTTTTACTAGGTATACCTGTGATGGGCTCTCTGCTTTTGGCGATAGGTGGGTTCTTAGTGGCCAACTTGGGTCTTTCATTTATGGTTGGTGGCGGGATTGTTAGCGCATTTGCAGCTGGTGGTGCTGTGAGCTACTTTCTTTCAAATCTTCTCACGGATGAAGATTCCTATAACCAGCAAAGACAGCAATATTACGATGAAGAAGAGATCCCTGAGCTCTTGCCAACAGCACATACTGGCGCAGCTATTGGCACTGAAATTGAAGATAAATTAGCAGCATGTCGTCGCCAATTAGAAGAGACAATCGCTGCTATTCCAGCATTGCCTGCCACTGCTGCGGCAAATGAAAGTAGCACAGCTGCGCCTATATTGATTACGCCCACATTGGGGGCAGGCGACAGTAGAGCGGACGCTGGAAATGCAGGGCCTAAGGATGATAGACGTATTACGCGTAGTCAATCCAAACTATTAGCGCTTCATAAATAAAAAAAACGGCCCTTAGGGCCGTTTTTAATCGGTCAACATTGGAGATGGCTAATTCAATAGCACGCTTATAAAAGCGCGTTAATTGAGCTAAATTAGCTACCGCCTACCCCGGTTACACCAGTACCTGTTGACGAAGCATTTTGCTTACCGCTACCAAACACTGTCGAACCTGCTGTGGTGACAAGGCTGGGTAGGAACACTAAGCCTGCTGCGATAGCCAATAATACGATTGGTTGGCTAAGTGGTACTTGTGCAGGTTGATCTTTATGCGCTTTGAACTTTAACATACCCATTAAAGCAAAACCAATCCCCGCTACATAGCTTGCTGCTGTGATTAATTTCGCAACGCTGGTCATCGTGCCGGTGATATTGTCTGCAACAGCACCTAAGTCGCCACCGCCACTACCGCCGCCGCCAGCAAGTACGAAACCTGAAACACAGTACAATGCTAGTAATAAACCAAAATATCCACACAAGCTCAACAAAGGCTTAAGCGTTGATGTAGATCTCACTTCACTTATATATTTACTCATAGCTATCTCCTATCACATACAACGATACAATAAAATCATAATGGTACTTTTGCAAAAACCGTTTTTTTCCAATAATCTATTTGAACAGTAAAAGCTTTTTTAGATGGCAGCAATCTTAAGTGTTTTAGGACATCATGATTAAGTTGATCTTTGCTTAAGCTGGCATCTAAAAGCCCTTGCCCAAATACTCTTGGGTCACTTGAATCAGGTCCAAAGCAGTTTACCACTTCTTTACTTCTGTCTTTAAAGCTCATATAAACCGATTGCAGTTTTCCTTTGTAAGCGGATTCTTTGTCCATGGAGCAATATAATACACGACAGAAATTATTTAAATCTGATTGACTGATCTCAGGCAAGTGGATTATTGAACCACCTGTGTTTGCATCAAGTCCAACGGCATCTAGAAAAAAACATTGTGCACAAAAACAACATGCTGTTGCAAGGTTGTTGATGTCATTATTTCGATAATTATTATCTATATTAACAATTTCTTGAAATTCTTTTGCAAAAAAACCGCAATAGCGACAGGTATAATTGTCTCTTTGCAGAACACGCTTTTTAATTTCTAAAAATTTATTATTACGCTTTCGTGCATTATATAACCTCCACGAACCGCGTTGTGCGCTGATGGTTACTGGTAATAGTTCCACAGCTTCTACCTCATATAATATAAATAGTTATACAAAGTGAGGTTAACATCCGCCACCTGTATAGCCAAAAGTACATCCTAGAATATTAACTGTATCGACAATATTGATTAATAAAATACCGCCAATAACATGTACCAAGCCTTTACCAATACTACCCGGTTGACTTCCCGAATGGCCCATTTTAGATAGAATCACCCAGCCTCTCACAAAGGCGATGAGTCCAATAAGACTCATGTATTGAATAACGACATTGGTAAGCTTTTGCCATTGCTCACTACTGGATAAAGTTTCATATCCGATGAGTGCCCCAGCTTGACCCACTTCGGATGTACCAAAAATAGTTGTTAAGGAAGAGGTTAAAGTGCTGGGTATATAAAGTAATAAAGCACCCACTACCAGGTGTACCATGGGGCCTGCAATTTCACCGCGCTGTGCAGAACCAAAGGTTTGGTTAGCAAAAATACGATACATCATCACACCACGTATTATCAGTGCTAAACCGATAATATATGTTACGGCGACAATGAGATGTTCTATGCTACTAAAAGCATTCGATAGATTGGTTATCGCTGTATCTATACTAAATGAACTTGCGCTCATTGAAATTTTTCCTCAAATTTCTATTTACTGCTTCATTATTTAAATAAGTTTATCACCAAACTTTATTAAATATCAGCCTTATGGGAACTATTTGGAAATAAATACTGAGATCACTGTTATTTTTAACTTTATAATTCCTGTTTTTTAGACCTGTCATTTTCTAAGAAGTTCCCGGCTCTCTATATGTATGACGTCACTATTTGAAAATTAGTTCTGAGAATATTTTAATTTTATTGAAGATACCTTTGGTGATAGAACGCATGCTGTTTGAAGAGCAGGGTGTGTAGCCTTGTAAAAGGTGAATACGCACAGAAACGGTGATTCTAATTGCTATGACTTGTGATGACAAGCTTAAAACAAATAAGTTGACATTCTTGTTTAACATTCATATGGTAGCTTTCTTGCAAATAACAACTATAAGTAGTTAATGTTGTGTCATTAAAAGCGATCGTAAGTCATTATCGTCCCTTTTTTAGATCTGCTGCGCAAAAACGTAATCTCAAAATCTTGTTTTTAGGTAACATTATCCAAGCTGTATTCATTGTGATATGCAATGCCTGCTTTAATCAGTTTTTTGGCTTGATCCTTATGGGCACTTTTACCCCTTGGGCCTTAGGGATTGCATTTTTACAATACGCCGCCGCTGTTATGGTTTATTTTGTAACCGCATTTTTAAACTCATGGACTGGCGATAAAATTATAAATAATTTAAATCGTGAAGTTACAAATGCCTATGTTGATAAATGGACGAGCACAAAAGCATACTTTGGCGCAAAATTTCTCTCTGAACAAAAGATCATCAATCCAGCTGGCACCTTAAGTTATGATATCCAAGAAGCAAATCGTTTAACTGTACGATTAGGTGATAGTCTTTTAAATACAGTTTTTGCTTTTATCGCAGGTCTTTATGGTTTATGGCAACTTTCTGTTCCACTCACTTTCACCATTGCTTCCTTTGCATTTGTTATTCCAGGATATATGGCATTAGCTGCTTTACTCTATGCCGTTATATCAAATCTCTTTGTCAGCCGCATTGGCCATCGTCTTCGAAATTTAACAGAACTACAACACGCTCAATTTAATAAACTAGAAGCACAATTGCATCATTTAGATAAAAATGCAGAAGGCATAGAGTTAATCAAGGCATTGCCCAGAGAAAGACATAAAATTAGCAAAATAATCAAAAAAAGCGCAATCTACAATACCTTTATCGCCAAGGCCCAAGCTGGGCTGGCGGGTTTCACGGCATTAAATGAACATTTGCGATTTTTTATAGGTGTTGTCTTAAGTATTCCGCAAATTATTGCAAAAAAAATGTCCGTTGATCATTTATTAACCTTAAGTGATTACTTTACACGAGTGGTGAGTTTGTTTACATGGAAGCATGACAATTATGAAGATGTTACAAATCTTGATGTGCTTATAGGAAAATTAACCAATTTACAATCGCAAGTGAATGAATGGGACAAGATTGCATCTCAAAACAAATTAGAAATTACCCAAGGAAAATCGCTTAGTTTAAACAATTTCGAAATAGCGAAAAACCAAGACGATATTATTTTACATACGGCGCATTTTGTTTTTAATGATGCCCATATAAATTTGATTCAAGGTCCTTCGGGAATTGGAAAATCAACGCTGATTAAGGCAATAATGAAACTGTGGCCTTATGTTAAAGGTAATGTAACCTTACCTTGTGCTGAAAGTGAAATTCATATTATTCCTCAACTCCCTATTTTTCCTTTAAGAGGCACACTTTATCAAGCTATTCTCTATCCCGTTATGATAGATCAAAATGAAATTCCAAAAGAGATCATGGATACAATAGATAGTTTGCTAGAGGCATTTCAACTTTCCAACAGTATCGTGGCGGATAGAAATAAAAAGATAGACTGGGCCACATGTTTAAGTGGTGGTGAACGTCAGCGAATAGCCATCATCAGGGCTATTGTTCGTCGTCCAAAATTGCTACTCATGGATGAACCGTTTTCGGCGCTAGATGCAACTTTACGTACCCATTGCGAAGCTTCATTAAGGAAGCATTTGCCGCAAACAATCATGCTTTTAATTGATCATCGAAGCGATCAACAAAAATCACAAACAACACATATGGGTGTGGTTAATAAGATTGAATTTAACCATCGCACTTTACGAAGGGTAGAAGAGACAAGAACGCGGCATAGACATTCAATGCGTTTTAAAGCGCATTGAATGTATGCTTTAGATTAAACAGGTAATTGTGTACTACCAGTAGTGCTTGCTTGAGTGCCTTCATAAACGTTCATGATTTCTTGAATAATTTCATCAATCACGCCCATGGAAGCTGCTTCATCCACGGATTGTCCGCTTTCTTTACGCTTAGCAAGACGCTGTTCAACCACTTTGGCCGCACTGCCACTGGGGTAGAGCATAGCAAGTAGTTTTCTGGTTTCGCCTGAGCCAATTTTCTTATAAAGCGCATTACGAATACGAGCATCTTCAGCTGTTGTGTTAAATGCCCATAATTCAATAGGACCTAATGTACTGGTACATAACTGCGTATTCATACCAAGCTTAGTTGCAAATTGCGCTAAGAATGTTGCACCTTCTGGGCGAGGACCATGCACGCGAGAAGACAAAGCGATACGTGCAGTATCGGATAAACCGAAGGTTTTAACTGATTTGTCTACTGCTTGTTGTGGACCTGCATCCATGATGAAAATACTTGTTGCGAATTCAACCATCACGTTATCAAAATCTTCTAAAGATTGAGAAAGTAGCGCAACCTGTACCTTCCATTTACGTCCTTCACGCATATCTACCACGACCTGATCACGAACAGATTGCGCTTTAGAGGTACGATGGAATTCGTCCATCACTAAGCGCTTGGGATCTTCGCGGATTTGAATAATACGTTGTCTATGGTAGTCACGGTATTGTGGTGGGAAATCCTCTACGTTTTCTTCAGTGAGATAGTAGGATTTAGCCAAGATATAACGTGCTAACATGTACATCACAGCGGTTTGTCTATCGGCAGCATCACCACCGGTTTTTGCAACTTCGTCTAAATCTAAGGAAACAACACGTGCCTCACCCAAATCGAATTGGGTAATACGTGATAAAATGGGATATTCACGAACCGCAGCAGATAACATACGACCAAAAGCAGCAATAAGTGGCTCGCCAGTTGGCACCACAATTTTACCGTATAAGTCTTCTACTGCCTTGGTACGGCAGATGGCTACCGCATCAGAAATTAAGGGTGAGCAATAACGCTGTGAGAGAGATGCTTCGTGCGTTTTGCCTGCTTTAAAGAGTGCATCCACGACTTCCCACCAGGAAGTATGCGCATCAGCTGTAAACCCAATTTCATCTAAGGCTTTATCAGCGCCTGGTTCAAGTTCACGGGTATATTTATTTGGATTTTGTGTATCTGTTAAGTTCTTATAGAGTTCATCTACCACCATGCCTGCCATATCGGAGACGCCATCGTAGGATTTAGATTCACCCACAGGTGTGGCTAAGAGGGTAATAAAATTAACCAAGAAGCTTCTTTCTTGTGGAGTAGGGAATCGACAACCTAATTGCGTATCAAAGGGGTTAATAGAATAATTAGGGGTCATACGTAAACGGTGATAAGCCGCTAAATGCTGTTGGTCTTTTGGTAGCGCTTCTTTAATCAATGAGATAAGACCAGAGCTTGAAGGCCCGATATCAATAACAGATATTCTGGGTAATCGATTGATACCTGCTTGCAAACACAATGCTAAATTAATGGAATTAGATAATACCGATTTACCCGAACCTGGTCTGGCGTAGACTAAATCAATCCATGTGGTTTGTTGGGTTGAGCCTGGTTGATAAGGCCAGGGTTTACCATCAGGTGAACGTAGCAGTGTCGCACCTGTTACCCATGGTGAAGCAGGGCGTGTAAAGGGAAGCATGTAACATACATCGTTAAGGGGGGCCACAGAAGCTGTCGCAATACTGTTTAAGCTGATCCCCATACATGTGGTTAATGCTGATTCAAAGCTGTCGCCTGAAAATTCTGCAATTTCGCAATGGCCCCAACTTTGTACCGCTTTACCCAATTCAGCGGCGCGGGTTTTAAGGAGTCTATCCTCACCCACATTTGCCCAGGTTGATAAGGCAACACGAAACTTCACGATAGCGTAGTCAGTGCTGTTGTCTAAATAGGTTAAAAGCTCTGATGCATCTGTAATTAAAGGGTTTTGTGAAGATGCAAAGCTTAAAATTGAAGCTAATATGGGCTTTATCCCTAATGTCTTAATGCCATCGCTTTCAATCAAGAAGGATATACGCCAGGGGAGCCGAGAGTGTAAGGCTTTCTTAAATAACTCAAAAAAGGGTTTGATATCTTGTGGGAACAAGTCGATATAGTGGGTTGAATATATTTTTTCACCAATACGACATGTTCTTAAATTGAGGACTTCCCCATCGCGCGGAATAATTTGCGGTGTCAGAGGAGGCCATACAATTTCAGATACATCACGTTTCTTTGCATCTTGTAAATTACGCATAGGGATTTTATCCCCGGGCAACACAGGTTTCCAATCACGATCTGTGTAATCTGGATCAACGCTTTTACGCATTTCATAAACGGCTTGGTGAACATCTAAAATGACAGCGTAGAGATTCACATCTCGCATATCGTTTACAACGCTGCGCACGAAGGCATCGTGTGCTTCACGCAATTCTGGTACTGCTGCCATGATATTTTGCGCATATTTCATGGAAGGAAGTTTAACTTCACGAGTTCTTTCTAATTTATTTTTGCGAGATTGCTCAAATTGCGTTTTTGTTAAGGAGTTTGGACGTGTCCATAATACGAAAAAGCACTCTTCGCTTGCACAATATTTGGAAAGGTGATTAATGCGTTCTTCAAAAAGATCGCGTAAATCTAATTTAAGTCTATCTGCCGTCGCCATCGCTGGGCGGAAGATATCCCGTATTTCTTCTTTAACTGTATCTTTGTCGTAGTGAAAATAAACCTGAACAGCATGACCTGAACGAGACAGGGCAGGGGAAAGGGTGTTTATCAAGCCCTTATGAATACGGGTAAATTCTGCAGGTCCTACCAATTCGGTTGCACCGTGCAAACGTATGACAGATAAAAGAGCGCCATCTTTTGCAACGAGGGTGTGCCGACTATCTGCAGTTTCAATAGAGCAATAATAATCTGTTGTTTGCCCTAGTGCTCCACCTATCCAAGCTATAAAAGCATCAATGCTATCTAACACGGGATCGATAAAAGTCGACATTTTCCCTCACATTACATTCCATTTGCTGGGCTATTTTTTATTATAGCAGCTTCCTTTCAATCCTATCTCAAGGTTACCCCTGATGTTGTGATCACAAGTCCATTAGGCGCATCAATTTTAAGTACTTTACCGTATTCGGAGATAGAATCGCCTTCGCTCACTGTAATTGTTTTACCATCTGGTGTTCTTAACCAAGCCCTGCCTGGGATGATGGCATGAACAGTGAGAGATGGGTTGGTAAATGCACCTGAGTTAGATGTAATTTTAGGCTTTGGTTTAACCTTTTTCACTTTTGCCGCAGCTCTTTCTGCTTCCAACCTAGCCATTTGCGCATCTTGGGCATCTTTCATCGCTTTTAGCTGATTACTTAATTCAGCCATTGCAGATTTTAGGGCAGTAACATCTTGTTGCATGGCGCCAACCGATTTGGTCGTGTTCTGTGTAAGATTGCTCACTTCCTTTTGTAGATTATCAATCTGTTGCTTATGAGAAGTCATTTGCTCGTCAATTTTTCTTTGTAAAATTGCCGTGATCTTTTCATCAGAAACAGCTTGCTTGGCTTGTTGTTCAGCTTCGTACAAATTAGGTATAGCTGTCTTAGGTTGTCCGCTATCCGAAATAGCAGGGGCAACGGAAGGCGCCGACTTGGGCTCCGCTTTAGCTACTTTTACTTGCTGTTCTTTAGGGCCACCTTCGGCAGTTGCTTTTGGTGTTGTTAAAATCCCATAAACTTTCCAGCCAATAAAACCGAGCACGATGATACCAACTACAAGAGGTAGCATTACATTTTTAGGTTTGGTGCTTGGTGCTACTTCTTGTACATCTTCACCAGGTACTTCACCACTTTCATGAGCCTCAGGTGCTAGGGCATCCTCATGTGTAGATTCAAAATCAAAATCTTCACCGAACTCTTCTTCATGTTCAGAGTGCTCATTGTCATCATTTTTGTTGTCGGCCATTACATAATCCTCTAATCATCGCTGACATCAACATCGCTTAAGAATAACAAGCCCACACTGGTACCTTGATCGACAGTTACCGTGTATGGCGTATTAAAGTAGGGTTTAATTGCTTGGCTCCATTGTTTACCCAATTCGCCCAAGGCAACAAAGAAAATTTCTCTATTGTCTAAAGGAGGGGTAGTGGTCGTTGTTGTGCCCGTTAATGGAGAAGTTGTCGTAGTACCTTGTTGGCTGATTGCTTGTCCATAACCTTGAATAAAGGAGGATGCAAACAAACTGCCATAACGTTGTAATAAGTGACGATCATAATCTGTCGCTAAGGCTGTTCTTGCTGTATCAGGATCAATCGCAACGACAGAAACACCAAATGATTTTGCACGTTTAGGCACGGTCATTTGATTGAAAGAAATCGTCAAGGAGGTTTGTTGGGCTTGATGGGTAAAGGTACCAATCAATTTACCACCTGTATACTTGCCGCCCACAATAGTAACTAATACAGGGCCTGGTTCATCTGTATTCACGGATGTATCCATAACCCCAAACAAGATGGAACCAGCTTTGATAAATACTTTTTTACCCGATCTCGCTTTATCAATTCTGGGCGCATTAGATCTTGTAACAGAGTTCGACGCAGTACCTTGAGCGCTACTACCTGTTGAATAATCTGCCTTTGGAAATGCTTTGTTTGCAAGAGCACCTGAAACATAGCTTTGGGTTGGCAATTTAGACCAATCCGCATAGGCACTTCCTGCGTAACTCTTCATTTGGCCTGCAATTTTTTGTACAGAAGCTTCATATTCTTTTTGCTGTTGCTCGGCTAAACGACGTTGTCTTTCTAATTCTTTCAATCTTTCTTGTTCAGCTCTTTGTTTCTCAAGTGCTTCTCGTTGCTCACGTAAGCGTTGTTCTTGTAATTCACGAGCACGGTCAGCAGCAGATTTACCAAAAGGATTATCAGCACCGCCAGCACCTAAACCACCCGCGCCGCCTGCGCCTAAGCCGCCCGCACCGCCTGCGCCTAAACCGCCCGCACCGCCAGCGCCTAAACCGCCCGCACCGCCAGCACCTAAGCCGCCCGCACCACCAGCACCAAAAGCACCCGCACCGCCAGCACCTAAACCACCCGCGCCGCCAGCACCTAAAGCACCCGCGCCACCAGCACCTAATCCACCTGCGCCGCCAGCACCTAGTCCACCTGCACCGCCAGCACCTA
>CAZBZP010000016.1:23158-71830 GCA_964496435.1 Uncultured Candidatus Berkiella sp. | reverse complement strand
GCACCTAATCCACCTGCGCCGCCAGCACCTAGTCCACCTGCACCGCCAGCACCTAGTCCACCTGCACCGCCAGCGCCAAAACCACCTGCGCCACCGTTTAATCCAGCTTGGCCATTTAATCCAGCTAAACCGCCTTGTCCATTTGCACCAAAAGAACCGCCGCCAGCAAGTCCACCGCCTGCAGCATCACCCAAACCTAAGCGGCCAATTTTGTCACGCTGTTGGTTCTTCATCGCTTCATCAATCGCAGCTGCATCAGCGCTGTTTTTGTCAGCAGGGTTGTTCATTGCACCGATAATGGTAGGTATTGCGCTGGATTTTTTCTGTAGCGCTTCTTGTGCACGACGTTCATTTTCTTTCATCAGAAGTTCACGTTGCTTTTCGGGCACTACACTTCCCGGCGTCGCTTTGATGTCGGTTGGCACCTCAATTACCTGAGATGTTTGTTTTGATAAAACATCATTCCCTTCGTGTTTACCGCGTATGACGGCGATAACAATACCGATTAGAATGATGAGCCCAAAGATGATCACAAAAGTGCGTGTCTTTGAGTTAGATAATCCTGCAAGCAAATTCGCCGTATTTTTGGCCATACTTATAACCCTGATAGTTTAATATCGATGGTCTTGCCATTTTCTGATGCTAAGATAAATGGTGTTAGTATCATTTCGTAAACATGTGTTCCGTCCGGGCTAGACACAGTTGCTGTCCAAGCAGGAGAGAGCACAGTCAATTTTGTTCTAAAATAAACTCTACTATCTGCAAGCCAAGCTTCACCATGACCACCCGTGACAGATAATTTGATACTATCGCGTGGTGGGATCCCATCGAGAATATTGATCAATAATGGATTTACTTTGGCATTGTAAGTGGTGTCAACAACAGGTGGTTTAGCATCTGGTCCACGACCCCCTACTTGTAAATCAACTCGGAAATCAACATTACGTTGACCTGAAACCAAGGTCACCATCACTGGTGTATCTAATCCCCATAAGCGTACTGCTAAGTTCCCATGAGAATATTGTTTCATGCTTTGAATAAACATGGCGTTACTTTTTTGATCCCACTGGATGTTGAAGCTTTGTGGGTCGCCAATGCTATAAGCCGTTATGGGCCAAGCGGCACCTGTGGAATCGACAAACAACACTGAAGTCACAAACCCTGCGGATAATCGAATGACAGGAGGTTGGCTTCCTGGCTCAAGATTAACAACGATGGAGGTGAAATTTGGTGTTGGTGGCGCATTAGGCGCGGTTGCTTTTGCTTGTAAGGTCATATCATAAAAACGATGCAAGTCTTTAATTTGATCGGGGCTTAAGGGTAATACTTCTTGCATTAAACTGTTAAATGCTTGCTGCCTTTTCATGTCTTCAACTGATAGCTCAGGCGCTGGGGCTGGTGTGGCAGGTTTAACTGGTACGACTTCTTCTATGAGTCCAGCATCAGGTGCCAACGCTTTGCTTTGCCCTTGCTTATGCCCAACTTGTCCAGCCGTTGCAGTTGCTTGTAAATTAGTTTGCGACTGTTGCGTCATCGGTGAGAGTGATTTAGCAATAGCTTGCAACTGTTCAGGGTTCATCTGTTTTGCCTGATTCATGAGTTCTTGTTGTTGCTGTGGGCTTAAATTTTTAGCTTGACTCATTAATTGCTGTTGTTGTTGTGGCGACATCGATTGAATTTGAGTAGCCATCTGCTGCTGCTGTTGTGGAGTCATTTTAGTAAAATCAGGCACACCCGAATTTTGCTGCGCAGCATTTGGGGCGCTACCCTGTGCTCCAACAGCTTCACCACTGGATCCTAAAACGGCCGCTTGTAGTGGTTGCATTGCCATTAATTGTAGCAAGAACAAAAGTTTTAGTTTCATTGTCTAACCATCCACTTTGCTTCCTAACCCATCTGCCTTAAAGGATCTATAAATAACGAGCTTCTCATATTATCTCACTAAGTACAAAGTAATTACGCTATACCCCTTGAACGACAAAAGAGTCAATGCCGATACTAGCAGGTGATTCTAAAGGGTTCATACGTGTTATCAAAATAGTTAGAATGTTAGATTGTACTATCTTTTCGGGCACGCTATTTTCAAATGTAACTATTACTGGAATTTGTACTTGCCATGCAAAAATGCCATCAGGTGTTAAAGAGGGATCGCTACGACTATCTTTTAGAATTTGTGGTTGACCGTTTATTTGTGCATGAACAATCATTTTTTTACGTTTTACAGCTTCAAGGTTTCGGGAATCACTTAATGCTTTTAAGTAGTGCTCATAGCCTTTAGGAGTAAAATAAATACGTGCTTTTTGTATCGAATCACGATAATTAACAAAATTCATGTTGTAAGCTTCAACGGCTGCTTCCATTGCCCATGTTTTAATTTCATTATCTTTCATGTTGGCTTGATTCAAGGGAATCAACGCTAGGGGATGCCCTTCAATGGATGTAGCAATATAACGAGGAGGATGAATTGCCTTCATTTCATAGCTAAGAAAAAACCCTAAGGCTATAGCAATTGCTATTAACATGATGAAAACGATCATCATCTTGCGAAAGGTATTGTAGTAAAAGTAATTACGCATCATTACCATTTCCATCATACCGATGTACTTAAGATCGTTTTGAGGTGAAACTTTATTTTCCATCGTCATAGAGAGAGTCTGCCTTCACGGACAATCAACGCAGCAATAGCAACCCCATCGGGAGAATCTGTCAAAGGAACACGCTGAATCGCCATGGTTACTATCCATTCTGATTTTTGTGTTTCTCTTACATTTTGATAAGTCATCAAGATAGGAAATTGAATTTGCCAAGAATAGAAACCATCTGGTGTAGGTCTTTCTTTTAATATATTTGGCGCAGCTGTTGGCGTCACAGAAAGTACATATTTTTTTCTATCTACAGAATTTGCAATATTGGATTCAATGAGTGTACGACGATAATTTTGATAGCCAGCCTTTGTATAAAAAATACTTGAATTAGTAATGACTTGCTCATAATTCACAAAATTGAAAGTATAAGATTTGACCACGGCCTCAACAGCCCATTCTAATAGCGCTGCTGGGCTTAAATAGGGTTCTGTCAACGGCGTGGGGTACATCAATTTGCCATCTGTTGTTGATGGAAATTTCAGAACAGGATCGCCTGCATCGACGATGATATTGCCATTTGCGCTTTTTAAACTAACAGGGGAGAGAACACCTTGGTTGGGTACATTTTGCAGTTTATGCTCAAAAACTGCCCAAAGCCCCATGCCAATTGCAATCAATAATAAGCAGAAGGTCATGAACGCGACCCAATAGTATTGATCATAAAAGAAATCGATGCGAATAGAACCAAAGGCATCTTTAGATGCTGGCGCAGCAGGTGAAACCTGCGCTTTAGTAGGCGCAGGTTTTTTAACTGGTTGAGCACTACCTTTGGACATTCTCGTAATTTCCTTATAACGCTATAAAGCCATTCCCTAGCGAGCGTCTATCTTTCTCTTAACTCAATAGAAGCGATACCAATTCCTTTAGGTGATTCCAGTGTTGGTCTTCTTGCAATTAACATCGTTAAAATAACATTTTGCTTACGCGTTTCTGAAGAGCTTTGATAGGTGATAAGCATGGGAACTTGAATTTTCCATGCATAAACACCATCTGGTGTTGGCCCTTCTTGCAAAATAACAGGGGTACCTGTCGAAATAGCAGAAACCATGAGTTGTTTAAGTTTTACGGTTTCAATAGTTTTGCTTTGTACAAGTGAATCCATAAAGTGTTGATAGCCGGCATCAGTAAAGTAGACTTTGATGTCTTTTAAGGCTCTATCATAATTACCAAAGTTAAAGTTATATGCTGTTGTTGCCGCCTCAATTACCCAGTCAAGCAACGATGCTGAAGTCAAGTTGGGTTGGTTTAAAGGCGTTAAGGTAGCAAGCTTCCCATCGTTTGATGTAGCAAAGTAATGAACTGCTGGTTTATGGGTTCGTTCCCAAACAACCCATCCCATTAAACCACCGATGACGAAAACCAATAAAATGCAAAAAGCCATCAGACGTCTAACGTTATCACGGTAGAAATTAGCTCGCACCATTACTGGATTGTGGAAGATATCTGTATAGTCTTCCAAAGGAATAGCGTGCTTAGAAGCAGGGCCAGCTTTAGAAGTCTTATCTGCAGCCGCACTTTGTTTTGTTGATGATCCCGTTGTGCCACTTGTCATGCAAAATAGTCCTTTTTAAACGCCTCTTCCTGAGTTGCCAAGCTTCTTTTGCCCTTAATATGGCCATATTAACAAGTATAATATCGAATATACACGCTAACTGTCTCTTTGAGCAACCCTTTCTAAGTTAGAATTTGTAAAGAGATTTTAAGATAATAAAATTTGGAAAATAAACTTAGTTATCCGTTCTTACGGCGTGTGATCCAAAGGTGAGAGTTTCGATTATTACCGGCGGTAAAAGATCTTGCCCATCGTAGAAAGACAGGTACAGAAAAACCAAAGCGATTAAGCACAACGAAGAAGGCGCAAACGCCACAAGCTAATGCGAATGTCCATAAACGAATATGTAATAAAAAAAGAAGTAATGGAAATGCTGAATAGGCATCCATGAAAAAGAAGCGTGGTGTTCGGCCGGAGTCTCGCCAATGCGCTGTTGCTGGGTTTCTCATGTCTCATGCACTCCTGCATCACGATCTGCACTTTTTGAACTTGCTGCCATTAAATTATAGGTTCTCTCTGAAATGACACCAGCATCAAATTTTTTCTTTGCATCAACAATCATCGGCTGACCACGTGTTTTCAATAACTCACGTGTTTTGGCGGCCAACATTTCAACCTCTGTTTGAACAAGAATATCCCTAACTTCTTCATCAAATATGAGATATTCCCGCAGCGCAACACGCTTGAGGTCAACGGTTGGAACCAGTTTTTGCCAAATGACCATACGCAAAGTTTCTAAAATATCTAAGGCGCGTCCATGGCGTTCGTTGGCAGGGAAGGTTGAGATCATACGTCGAACACAGTCTGCTACGCCATTACTATGCAAAGTGGTATAGACAGGGTGACCCGTAAGAGCCGCATCAATAACAGCGGCAATCGTTTCGGCGTCTCTGGCTTCACCGACCAAGATTAAAGTTGGTTTGCGTCTTAAAGCATTACGTACCCCATCTGCGAAGGTGGGTAAGTGCTTAGGAATTTCTGATTGGCTGATAATGGATGAAGGTTTATCTACCCCATCGTACACAAATTCGATTGGTGCTTCATAAGTGAGTACTTTTCTATTCGCATCTTCTTGCTCGACAATGTCGCGAATAATAGAGGCAAGTAAAGTACTTTTACCCGAACCTGTTGAACCCGTTACCACAACAGTACCTTGAATCGGGGCCATATGTTCAAGAATAGGGGGGTCGACACTCATTGTACTTAAGGCGGGTGGTTCAGCGGGAATGGTACGCGCTGTAATTTGAATACCATCATGACCTTCAACTTGGCATGCCGTACCGTTGATACGAAAACGGTAACGTGAAGCTCTATCTGGTCTTATTTCATAATGGGTATCAACGTCTCGACCCGAAGATAACTGGGTCGTACCGTTTGGACCGTAAATACTATTTATCATTTCGCCAACTTCCGTTTGTGACATTTTACGGCTGGTCACAGGGTAGAGGCGACCGTGAATTTCGGCCAAGATTTGCGAATCAGTTTGGATAGTGATGTCGGACGCACCTTTTTCGGTGCAGTGCAACATCATTCTATCCATGTCTTTAGGGGTAAAGCGTGCCGGCTCTTCCGGCAGCAGGTAATCCTTGTTTATAGGCATTTCAAACAACTCCTCGACTAATGGTTGTCAGGTGTCTGTTGTCTTTCGTCCGCTGTTACAAGGGCATTCCATTCATTACTTGCCGTATTCAAGTGAGGCAAGGTGGTTATACGTAATATTCTATCATTGATAGCCATTTGTGAGTCACCACCGGTTACGCCAAGATTGACTTGGGCGACAAACGGCAAGCTCACCATATTTTGAGCCAGTAGTGTATGGTAACGCACCATACCTTCATAATCTCTCTTTAAACGGCCTAGATTTTCAGCATAAATAACATCAGCTTGTGTTACCCCTGCCTGCCATCCTTCATCAAGATATCTATCCCAGACATTCTTCTCTACTTCATTACGTGGCATCAAAGAACTATCAGGTAATTCGGGATCTGTATAATGCATCTTCAAATAATCTCGCCAGGTGGGCGCCATTGTTACAAATCGTGCTTGTGCAATGATGGTGAATGCCCTATCAGCAACACGGATCACATCATCAGAGGCCTGATCTAATGTTTGGCGTCCTTCAATCAACACTGGCGGAAGGACATTATGATCCAACAATAGACTATTAAAATTATAAATGAGATCTAATTGACGCTCATGTCTGGATGTGATCACATTAATTTCAGCGGCTCGCCAAGAAAGCCCCGCTCTTGCACCCAAGCTTAATGCAGTATCTCTTAAGCCGATGTTACGTATGCCACCCTCGGAGGCACCTTTGATATTAAATTTAACGTCGTGATATCTGTTCAATGATGAGGGATAAGCAGGGGGTGTAGAGCAGCTCGTTAAAGAAAAAGAGCCAGCAATAATCAAAGCGCTAATCGCATATTTCTTCGACATTCTACTTCCTTGTAGGTACCTGGCTTTAAACATTCGCTGCATAACGCAATTCTATGATCCTACTGGTAGGATAAACAACCAAGTTAGCACGTTTACCTGCTTGTAATCCTGCATCTTTTAAAATGTCCGCAACCACTCTTTCTCTGGATGAAATCGTGACAATAAGAGGGATTGCTGGAATTGGGCCTAAGACTTTAACGCGATAACGCGTCATCTCGGCAACTTTTTCTAATAGGGGTTCAATTGGGCCAGACCAGTCTAAGCTTGCTAATCCACCCATACCGCCTTGAGGCGTAACGAGGATGTCAGTATTAATGGCATTTTTTGCATAAATGTCTTTCGTTGCCGCCAATGTCTTTACAGAATTTTCAACAGACATTGCTGAACGCATTAATTGATATTCAACATCACTCATTTGATAGGTTGGCTTTGGCGTACATCCTACGAGTAAGGTGCCAAGTAAGATGATTAATAGTTGCTTTTCCATAGCGCCTCTTTTGTTAGGTTCTCATCAAACCAATATCAGCAATATAGCTGTAGTCCATCGATTATATCTTTATTCAGGAGGATATGCAGCCTTCCTGCTCACAATAAAATATATCTAACACGGGAAACTCATGGTAAGCAACCAATGTCAAAGAAATAGGAGTTTTAATAAGTCATTGATCAAATAAAAAACTTAAGATCTAAGGATAAATTTAAACAGGATTGCGTGCTATCGTATTTAAGTCAACTAATTAGTAAAATGATATGAACGATAACATTATATATAGGATTGATTGTTTGACCTCATACCAAACTCGGACAAAGGTATGATTGTATATTCAAGCAAGAAAGTTTTATTATGGCGACTAGCTACAAATAGGATACAACTATGTCAGATCATCCGATAGTCGAACAAATTTCTGCAATCGCAAGAACACTGCGTTGTAATTTTACTTTACGCGATCAACCTATTTCTATTGAACAAGTTTTTGCAGAAACCGGATTATTGCCCGCCATCATTAGAAGAGCAGATCAATTATGTTCTTTTTGCTTGGGCTATGGCTTGGGCGTCAGTTTTGAAGAAGCGCAAGGCGGCATGCTGGGTGTACGGGTTAAGTTCGATGAAGCAACACCAAATTCGCTGCGACTTTTATGCGCAGCAGATGTGATTATTGAATTAATGCAACATGCGCCAAGTCGTGAAATGACGCCTTTAGATGACTTGATGTATGACTAATTGGATTAACTAAAAAAGCGACGAGAGATAATTAGCAAGAGGTAACAACAATGGCACAAGGCGGCGGCGGTCAAGGTGAAGATAAAGATACCTATGGGCTACTGTGGGGCTTAGCTGCAATAACCGTGATAGGCTTTATTGTATGGCACTTCTACGATAAGCAGATAATACAGGGTTTCATCATGCTTAAAAAATATGAAGCCATGGCCATATTATTTTTTATCGATAATGAAGGCTTGCGAACCATTATCAATGGATTAGGGATTGCACATACTGATCCTGCTTCATTAACCCTGGATATTGCAGGAAAATACAGCGAGTATATTGGTAATTATTTAAAATATCCTGTGACCTTTTTATTGTTAGTCATGGTTATTATTATGTTTAAAGGCCATGCTACCATGCGTTTTACCAAAGCCTATAACATGGATACCCTCGCGCAACAAGAAAAAGAAAATTATCCTCAAATTTCACCGATTGCCAATTTAAATTTAATTGAAGAAGACATTGATAAAGGCCCTTGGGCAATGTCGATGAACCCAATGCAATTTGCCAGAGCTGAGAAATTATTAAAAGTTGAACTGACATCGGATCACAAGGCCGCTTGGAAATCTGAAGGCGTGGCCAAAGCCACGGTTATTCGTGAATTAGCATTCCAGTCTTTTGCTAATCAGTTGGGTCCTTTGTGGACAGGTGTTGATAACTTACCACCACATACCAAGGCAATTTTTGCCGCTTTTTGCGCAAGAGTTGAGCATGATACCGATGCGTGTCGTGCTTATTTAGGCAAACTATCCAAAAGTGCAGCCAAAGGGCAAGTGGATTATTCCGACACCGAAGAATATTTGAAAAAATATGCAAAGGCAAAAGCGGTGGTAAAATGCACACAAAAACACGCTTATGTACTAACAACGATGGCTGAGATGTTACTCCTTGCCAGAGTGGATGGGGTATTACCTTCGGCCGACTTTTTATGGTTAAAACCTTTAGATAGACGTTTATGGTACGTATTAAATTGCGTGGGAAGACAAGTCAGTGTCCCTGAAGTATCAGGCGTGTTCGCGCACTTTTATGCAGAAAAAGAAATGGGTAGGCCCTTAACGGTACCCATGGTTGATGAAGCTGTTAATGCATTGGAAAAAGCCCTTGCAATGATGGTTTATATTCCTGATGAAAATGAGCAGTTGCCACAAGCAACATCGAATTAATTTCCCTTCAGAGTAGGAGGGAGGGGGTCGTATGACAATACGTGGGTTAGAAGAGAAACATGAGCATGGCGCCCGGGAGATGGCGCGGGATACGCGACCTTTAGGGGAGCGTATTGAAGAATTTTTATCCAATCCCTTATATGTCGCAATGATGCTGGGCATGGGTATTGGTATATGTATTCTCGTGCCAACCATAGCGGATTTGATGGGGGTGATAGGCATATTATTATTTGTTTATGCCTACACACGTAAAGTCACCTTGCCTTTTAAAATGCCTTTAATTTCCAAACTTCCCGATTATAACGATTGCATCCCAGGTACGCAGAAACCAAGGCCTGCTGCGGGTATTGCCTTTTTTGGCAATGAAAAAAGTTCGGGCAAAGAACTATGGTTTTCCAACGATGACATGCGTACTCACGTGCTTATCTTTGGTTCAACCGGTTCTGGTAAAACAGAATCCTTAGTCTCGATAGCCTTTAATTCATTGGCGCAAGGCAGCGGCTTCATCTACATCGACGGTAAAGGTGATAACTCACTGTATGCCAAGGTCTTTGGTATGGTGCGTCGCATGGGCCGCGATGATGACATGTTGCTTATCAATTTCATGACAGGTGCAAGAGACGTTATCGGTGCGCAAAAATCACGCCTTTCAAATACCATGAATCCCTTTGCCAATGGCTCCTCCAGTATGTTAACCCAGCTGGTGGTGAGCTTAATGGACTCCGGCGGTGGCGGTGGTGACGGTGATATGTGGAAAGGCCGTGCTATTTCCTTCGTGGAAGCCCTTATGAAAATTTTAGTGGGTATGAGAGACGAAGGACATATCTTGATCGATGCTAACGTCATTCGTAGCTATTTCATGCTAGAAAAATTAGAACAAATTGTGGTTGATAGACGATTTCCTATCAACGAACGCGAATCAGTACCTTTAGATGCGGTGAATAGCGCATTTCTTGAACCACTGGATAACTATATTTATAACTTGCCAGGTTATAACAAATCCAAAAAAGGGAACCAGGCAGGTGAAGTGCGAGAACAACATGGCTTTATTACCATGCAGCTAGGCCGGGTATTCTCTTCGTTGGCAGATACTTATTCTCACATTGTGCGTACCAATCTGGCCGAAGTGGATTTAAAAGACGTCGTACTAAATCGACGTATCTTAGTTGTGCTATTGCCAGCCTTGGAAAAATCACCTGAAGAATTATCAAACTTAGGAAAAATTATTATTGCTTCCTTAAAGTCTATGATGGCAGCAGGCTTAGGTGACGAGGTAGAAGGTGACTATCGCGACGTTATTTTGCGTAAACCCACCAATTCACCAACACCTTATGTGTGCATCATGGACGAGTACGGTTATTATGCGGTGCCAGGATTCGCGGTGGTGCCAGCCCAGGCCCGTTCTTTAGGTTTCTCTGCTATCTTTGCCGGACAAGATTTGCCCGCGTTCCAGAAAGCCTCAAAAGAAGAAGCCGCATCCATTGGTGCGAACTGTAACATTAAAATATGTATGAAAATGGAAGATCCCACGGATACCTGGGAGTTTTTCAATAAAACAGCCGGTGAAACTTATGCAACCAGTGTTAGCGGATTCCAAGTAAACGCGGGTAGCATGACGAATAACTATTTAGATACCCGTAATGCCTCTATTGAAAAACGATCACGTATTGACTTGTTAGATTTAAGAGATCAACGCGAAGGTGATGCGCATATTTTCTGGCGTTCAAAAATTATTCGTGCTCGTATGTTTTATGCTGCACCCAAACCAGCTAAAAGGATGCAGGTTAATCAATATTTATGTGTTGAGAAACCATCAGATAGCACTTTGTTAAATTTAGACAAAAGAATTCGTCGTTTTGCTCAAGTGTTTGGTGCGCCTAATTTTGTCATGGAGCCACCAGCGCAAAGCGAGGATATTAATACCGTTGCACAAGCTTGCGTTACCTATCATACCTTAAAACCCTTTGAACGCTCGATTGCAGCCGTGATTGCTATTTTGGAAAAAGAAGTTGATAAACAACGCAAAGTGCGGGAAGAAATTGAAGCAGAGCAATCTCAGGAGTTTGATAATGAGGTTCATGCTTTTACGCCTGTACACGTACCAGACTTTGCCGTACCCATCGTAGGCGAAGAAGATATGAAGCGTTTTTCCAATCCATTATTGTTGCGCGGACGCACGCGTGAAGCATTAATGCATATTGAGAGACTCTGTGGGCAAGCAGAAGCAGATGCCTTTAAAACAGCCGACAACATTATTAATGACATTATCAAAGCGACTTATTATCCCCCCAAAGATGTATTACGCAAGGATATTGAAGGGGTCTTTGACGCAATGGAACAGCTTAATGAGATGTTCGGGCAATACCTGCAGGGCGGGTCAAGTAAAGCAAATGAGTAAAAGCTCAGCAGATAAATCTGCAACTTTTTACAGTATGCTTAGTCTAATAAATATTAGTTCAAGGATGTTTTGATTGAGGTGTGGATGCACCTAAGTTTTTGTATGCTAACTTTGAGGTGAATTTATGATGATGTTCGACGGAGCATCTGAACATGGAAAATCATTCAAACAAATGATGCAGGAATTTGAACTAATTCGAGTCAAAGTATTTATTCGCCAAGAAAAATCACAAGATATTTTGGAAAATTTGGAAAAAATTAAATCTACTCTACTAGAAAGCCTAGAATTTAAAAAAATTCAATCAAGAGTTGAGATAGAAAAAGCAGAAATGAAGAAAAGTAATTTGATTAAACGTTTAGTGCTGTTGGAGAAAACCAAAGACACAGTAGCGCAAGATCAAATTATCAAGGAATTGGAAGAATACAGCAGAATCAGAAGATATCGCGATGCGCAGTTAGTGAAAATTACTAAAGAAATAGCCGATATTAATTTAACGGAAAATCAATACAAGGATAAAATGGAACGAAAGGATAAAGAACAATTTAGAAATGATGGCTCTCCGATTTGTAATTAGGAGAAGATATGATAGGTAATGAATTTCTTGTTCAAGTATTGCACGCATATAATAAACGGCGTTCAACTGAAGAGATCCGTGAGCAAGAAATAGAAAAGGTAGATAGTGAATTCACGATAATCCGTAGTTATATTGAAAATTTATTCGATGATAATACTATTTCAGATAATGAAAAGAAAGCATCGATGATCTTTTTTTTATATAACATAAAAGGGAAATTCGATAATAAAGTTAAAAACGATGAATTGATACGATTAACTGAATTGGTTTGCGAAGATCTTGAATTAAACAATGTTACATTAACGCTATAAGGAAAATACAATTAAGGAGGATAGTGATTCTAAAGGTGAATCATGACTAAAAATTTAGAAGTTGCTGCGCAATTTGCATATGACAATTATCTTTCTAAATCCTACACGAATCATAATGTTTCGTGGGATTGGTCTCATGAAACTAAGGATGGACAGAAGATTAACCGTCCTAATCATGGCTTGGCACATAGCCTCAGAGGTGCCATGTATGCGCCAACTGTCATTGAACATCTTTCTAACAATGCTAAGGACAAAGATCAATTTCAATTCAGCGAAAAAGATGTAGAAAAAATCCAAATAGCACTTATGTTTCGTGTGGCAGGAAGAGAAAGCGATTCAGGTTATATGGATGATCCGGCTGCATATAAAAAATATCAGGAAAATCATGCAAAGGCTTTTAGAGATTATTGTGATAAAAATCCAGGTATTTTTACTAAAGATGAAGTTGAAAAATATGCTAATGCGCTAAAAACATATGCCAATCCGGATAGTAAAGATCCCCTCTCGATTGTTATGAAAACCTGCCACAATCTCGATTTGGTAAGATGTGTTAGCGAAGAACGTCTAGAAAAAGAACTTAGTCCTGTAAGGGAACAACTTGGTGAACATGGCACAAATGAATTGCTTAGGTATGCAGCACGTTGTGTTGAAGAGACGGGTAACCGAATCACAAGCGATCACCCAAGTGCAGGAGTAAAAAATAAATCATATGATGATAATAAATTTGTGCAAGCGAGTACTGATGTACAAAAATGCATGAAAATGGTTAATGATGTGCCTAAACCTAAAGCAAAGGTAAGTGAGGAAAAAAAGAAAGGGATTTTTGGCACAACACTAAATACCTTCACTCAAGGCATGGGCGCGATGATGGACGTTGCCAAAAATCAGGCGCCAACCTCCGTTGTGCCAGGCCAAGAGCCTACAACACCCCAAGGTGTCACCATCGGTCAAAGCACCACTTTTCAGAGTAAAAAACAAGGTGTTTATCTCATTAATGGGAAAGAAATCGATACCAAAGGAAGTAAAAATGTCTCTATTACGACAGATAAAAAAGGAAATACTGTCGTTACAACTGATACCGATAAAATAATAGTTTCACCACAATCTGCCAAAAATGCAAGTCCTAAAATCGTCCCAATGACACCGGAACAGCAGCAGCAACATCAGGAACAGCAAAATCAGTTGCAAAAGCAGATGCAAGAACAACAAAAGCAGATGCAGGAACAGCAAAAGCAGTTACAAAAGCAGATGCAGGAACAGCAAAAGCAGTTACAAAAGCAGATGCAAGAACAACAAAAGCAGATGCAGGAACAGCAAAAACAGTTGCAAAAGCAGATGCAGGAACAAAATAAACAGTTACAACAACAGCAACAGCTGCAGCAAAAACAACAATCTATGCCCTCACCTCAGAATCCGGGAAATAATAATATTGGCGTCATGAATGACGGCGTCACCATCGGAGGCAAGAAATTTTCTGGCCCCGGAGTGTTTGTTAATGGTCAATGGATTAGTACTAAAGAGGGTGAGTCTATCAATGTTACAACCGATAAAGATGGAAAAACGGTTGTTAAAACTGAAAAAGAAAAGAAGGTTTATCAAAAGACGTCTCCCTTAATACCGGTTTTGCCACCTGAACTACATCAAGAACTACAAGAGAAAACAAAAGCAAAAGCAAAAGACGCGCAGGTAAAGGCAAAAGATGACGAGGTAAAACAGCAAGATACTGATGTTAAACCTCAACCAACACCGTTGCCGCAAACAAAACCAGAGGTAGAAGTGGACGAATGGGGTGACACCCCAAGCCATGAGGATACTAGCGTTCCAACGCCAGAACAGATGAGGCAATTAGGTGCTGAGTTCGTTCAAAAGCTCGCTGATTCACCACAAAATTTAGAAAGCCAATTAGTTCAAGGTAAAGCAAAAGAAGTAGAATTAGAAGCACAAATTGCTAAACAAAAGGACTTAGCAAATAATGAACCTGATAAAGACAAAAAAGAGCAAATGGATAAGGATGTCAAAACACTCGAAGGAAAACTAGAAGAACTAAGAACTCAAAATGAAACGACAAGAGAAAAGCTTAAAGCAAAAGAAGCTACCTCTCAAGACACATCCTTGAATGCAACAGAACCATCAAATGTTAAACCTGATGATGTAATAGCAACACAAACAACGCCAGTACTTGAGCAATCATCAACGCAAACATCAACTGAAACATTGACCGATGAAGATAAGGCTTTGGAAAATGTTGTTAGAAATCAAATGGACAGAGTGGCTCAAGCTCAAGATAAAGATTTTAAAAATCAGCAATTAGATAGGGAGATTTCATTTTATAATGAACAAATTAAGGACCAAACAGATCCCGTATTAAAAGGTAAATACGAAAAATTAAAACAGAATGCCATAGATCAAAAGGCAATGCGTGCTGAAATTGATTCCTTACAAAAGGAATGCAAGCAAGATAAAAAGAAATTGGCTATCGCAGATAGAGGCGTATCAAATCAAGAAAAAGTCGTTAAAGATTTGCAAAGTAAATTTGATAAAGACCAAAGCCCTACCAATAAAGCACAATTAGAACAAGCTAAAGAAAAATTAGGAAAATTTGAACAAGCAAGAGAAGAGCTAAGAAAATCAGCAAAAGAAAATGAAAGCAAGTTGAAAGGCAAAGAACTCCAAGGCGCTGCGCTGAATAAAGAAGGTAAAGCGCTAAAGGATGAGGTTGCAAAACTTGATCCACAAATGAAAGAATTCCAGCAAAAAGAAGGTAAAAAAGAGAAGGAACATGCCGCTAATTTGAAAGCAGTAAGCAAATATTCACCTGAAGGTAAATTGGCTGCGAAGAAAAAGAACGCTGCAGCCGGCAAGAAGAACAAAGATAAACTAAAAGACAATATACCTTCCATTAAAGATTATCAAGATAGCGCTGAACTCCTCGGTGCGATGATAGCCTGGTTGCTATTAATGCTACTTGCTATGTTAGGTAATAAAATTAATAAAGCAATGATAAATAAAGCCGAAAAGCAACTTAATAATAAAACGCCTATGTTGAAAGGCATGAAAAAAGTTGCAGATAAACGCTATAAATTAGATAAAAAAATCCAAAAGTATGAAGCAAAACACCCTGAACCTAGAAGTGAAAAAGCTCAGAGAAAGCTAGATGAAAAGAAAGCTAAATTGGCTGAGATGGATAAAGGAATTGAAGCATATCAAAACAGGCTTAAAAAAATAGGTGAGGTTAAGGGCGAAAGAAATGAAATCAATAAAGGGGCAGCTGAAAAGAAGCTGGCATCAGCGAAGGAAGATTTAAGGTTAGCCCAACCCTATCAAGCTTCTCTTGCAAATGGCGCAAAAACCATGCAAGAGAAAATTGATAAAAATCAACAAGCCATAGATGCTTTGAAAGCATCTGGGCCTATGGATGCGACTAAAAAAGATCAGTTACAAAAACTTGAAAAAGAAAAGGGTGAACTTAAAGACAAGCTAAAAGAAGTCCTTAAAGAAAAAGAAGGTGCAGATAAAGTAGTAAAGACTATCCAAGCGCGTATTGATTCGGCTCAAAAGGAAGTAGATAAAGCACAAGATAAAGTTGATAAGAATGCTAAGCAAGAAGCAAAAGAAGCCAAAATTGCAATGAAAGGCAAAAATGCTGGCATTACGCTTGATGATGCAACGTCTACAAAACCAGATGTAAAGGCACAAACAACCCCAACGGGGACTCAAAGCGCAACGACAACATCTACGGGCACAAGTACAGCTTCAGGCCAAGATACAATCTTGCAGGTCAATCAACCTCCTCAGCCTCAACCCCAAAGTAGCACTGGCCCGCAAACTCAAGGTGGCACATCGACACAACCTCAAGCTAGTGGTACCTCATCACCTGAGCCAGCAGAAAAATCCTTATCTGATCTTACAAAGGATGTAAATGCGCTTCCAAAAGTTGAAGGGCCGAATGCTGATGCACTGAATACTAAAGTAACAGAGCTCAAAGAGGAAATTAGCAAATTTAGCAATGAATATTTAAGTCAAACTGAGTTGGCGCGCGGTGTTGATGACAGCAAAAAAACCAACGCTTTAAAGGAACAAGAAGATCGTAACGCAGCCATTAAAAATTATGTGGGCGCTAAACGAAAAGAATTAGAAAAATTACAAGAAGAAATTAATACTCATGTAGAACAAGTCAAAGTAGAACAGCAAAAACATGAAGGGAAAAAAGAAGATCAAGCCAAAAAAGAAGAACAAGAAAGAGCTGCTGCTCAAACAATGCAAGAACAAGAAGCTCAGCGTCAACAAGCGATGGAGAAGATTAATGAAGCACATAAAGAGAAATTAGCGCAAGAGTCCTCCTCGCATCCCGAAGTCAAGAGTGACACCATTCTTAGGGAATCTATAGATAATCAACGAAATGAATTGAATGCTAAGATCGAGCAAGTTCAAGCTGAAAAAGTACAATTGCAACAAAAAGCGGAGTCATTAAATACACAGCAAGCTAGATTAGATGGTGAAATTAAGGATCTTAAAAGCCAGCATGATGAAAAAGTATCTAACAAAGTTGAACTCGATAGACAACGTAATATTGTAGACAATCAGATAACTCATCTGGATTCAAAAATATCAGATCAAAATAATGTTGTAGAAAAAGCACAAAAGACATGTCTAGAAAAAGAGAATAACTTCAAGGAAAAAGATAATAAATATAATTCACTTAAAGAACAACAAGCTAAACTGATTGAAGATGGTAATAAAATTCCAAAGCCGGCTTTAAATGCCACTGATGAAGAAAAAGCAGACTATAGGGACGCTGTTGAAAAAAATAATAAGAAAGTTGCCGAATTACAAGGAAAAATAGATGAATCTAAGAAAGAACGTGATCTTGCAAAAGGGGAGTTTCAACGTTCAAATGATACGCTTCAATCAGAAAAAGGTAAATTAGATACTTTAAAATCAGAGAAAAGCACTTTAGTTGAAGAATCTGAAAACTTAAAAGAAAGTTCAATTAAATTAGATAAAGAAGCAACTTCCTTAAGGAGCCAAATAAATCATAAAGAAAATGAGCTAAGTGAAGTAAATGATCAAATTAGGGAAAATAATGAAAAGATTGCAGCTAATGCGATGGAAGAAAATGCCCTTATTGGGGATAGAAATAAATTAGATGAACTCTCAAAAGAACTTGATAACCAGAAAGAACATAATGAGAATATCGTAAAGAGTACTGCAAAATTAAACGAGCTCGAAAAAGATCTTAAAGGAGATAAGGCAGAACTAAGCAAAGTCGATAAAGAGCTTTCTAAATGCTCAGAAGAAAGAGAAAGCTTAAATAAATCAGTGAGTGATTGCCACACGTTAAAAGTTATAAACGAAGGAAAAATAAAGGTCATAGATCAAGACCTAGAAAAATTTAAAGGTGAGCTCCAAAAGTTACCAAAAGAAAATGCCACAAAAGAGCAAAAAGCTAAAATAAAAGGACTTAATGAAAAAATAAGTTCTCTAGAAAATGAAAAATCTAGAATAAAGTCTGATATTAAACGTGTCGAAGCTATAGATAAGCGTGCACATGATGATATTCATAAGCTTAACCAAAGGGTTGGTTCTTTAGAAGCGCGTCAAGTTCAACTAAGGCAAAACATTTTTGATAAAAATATGGATATAACAGTTCAACAAGGGAAATTAGAGGGACATAAAAATTCGTTAAATCAATCAATCGAGCGTTCAAATCAAATTCAAACAGAATTAGGAAATAAATATCCAAAACTCAAAGAAGAGTTCGATAAAAACAAGAGCTTAAAAGAAAGCCAAAAACCTCCTAGCCCACAAATGCAGAGTGCGCCATCACAACCCTCTCAACAAGGGGTACAAACGCCTCAACCACAAGGTGCGACAGCACAGCAGCCAAAGAATTTAAACAAAAAAGTTTACAAATCATCTGTTGAATTTAGAGAGAAGAAAGTAGATAGAGAGCTTAAATTCTACGATAAAAGAATGGAAGCAAATCCTGAAATGAAGGAAAAATATGCTGAGTTAAAATCAGTTAAGGAACAGCAAAAAGCTTTACTAAAAGAAGTACCACCTTTAAGAAAAGAAATAGAAGCTGAAAGACAAAAATTAGCAAAAGCTGAGCAAAAAGTTAATAAACAAGATGCCAAAGTGAGGGAGCTTGAAGGCAAAGCAAATACGAATCAAAGCCAGTCTAATAAGGAAGCATTAGCAAAAGCGCAAGAAAAATTGACACAACTTAAACAAGAAGCGCAGGCAATAAAGGAACCGTTATCAGCTAAAGAAAATCAATTAAAAGAAAAACGAGCTGTGGCTGGTGAATTAAGAAAACAAGCCGCTGGTCTCAACAAGGAAATTGCCGCTAAAGATCCCGAAATGAAAAAATTCTTGCAAAAAGAACAAAAAATAGCAAGAAAACATGCAAGTGAGATGGGCGGTAACCAAGCGGTAAATCAAGCGGTCAAAAGATCCATGGCCAAGATTGCACGTAGTATGGATGATGACTATAAGCATCAAAAACTTGATAGGCAAATTAAATTCTACGATGAGAAAGCAAAGACTGCTAAAGATCCTTTGGCAAAACAATATGAAGATTTGAAAAATGTTAAGGAACAACAAAAGAAACTATTACAAGAATATAAACCATTAAATGATGAAGTGAAAAAAGGCAGGGCTGAAGTCGCCAAAGCACAACGAATTCAACAAGATGAAGAAAAGAATTTTAAACGACTTCAAAAAATGGATCAAAGCTCGCCAGTTGTTCAACAGCAAATGGCTGCCTCACAACAAAGATTAGATGCAAAAACTAAAGCTGTAACAGATGCTAAAGCGAAGAATGCTCCTAAAGAAAAAGAATTGCAGGCTAAGCGTGGAGAAGCGCGGGATCTAAGACAACAATCTGCTGTTCAAACAAAAGCTTTGGCAGCAAAAGATCCTGATATGAAGAAATTTCAAAAAAGTGAAATGAAAAAAGATAAGGAGCACGTAGCAAATAAAACGAAAATGAATAAACACACACCACAAGGTAAAGTGGACAAAGCAAAAGGAAAAGCTGCAGGTGGTAAAAAAGCTGCTGCTAAATTATCAGATGAAGTTCCTCAAATCGGTGACTTTGAAGATTCTGCGGAACTTCTCGGAGCCATGCTAGCTTGGTTGTTGAAAAAACTGTTAGCTGAAATTGGTATGAAACTTAATGATAACAATGTCAAAAAGGCCGAAAGTCGTTTAGACAGCCATTCTGACATGTTAAAGGACATGAAAAAAGTCGCTGATAAACGCGATAAACATCAACGTAAAATTGACAAGTTCGAAAGCAAACATCCAAAGCCGCTCAGCGAAAAAGATCAACAAAAACTTGATAAAATGAAATATAGATTAGAAAGAGCAGAACATGGCTTGGAAGCGCATAGGGAACAATTAGCTAAAATAGGCGCTGAATCAAAAGCAAAAATTGACTCAGATAAGCAAGTTGCAACCCAAAAGCAAGAAGCGGCGCAATCCGATCTTAAACAAGGAAAAGATACACAGAAAAAACTAGAAATAAAAAAACAAGGATTGGATGCAGAGCTAGAAAGCAACAAGAAACTACAAAACAATTTAAAACAATCCCCTAGCCCTGAAAATGATAAAACGATTAAAGATCTAGAGAAAAGACAGGCTGAAATTAAGACTGAGCTTAAACAGGTTAATGAAGAAAAAGATAAGGCTGATAAGCTTGTAAAAGATGCGGAAAAGCGCAACAAGGAAGCTGAAAAATCGCTTCAAGATGTTCAAAAAAGAGAAGAAGCCCTTGCTAAGCAACAAGAAAAAGAAGCCAAAGTCGGAAATAAAGACAGCGGTGTTAATCTGGATGATAAAACAAAGGATCAGGATAAAGTAAAACCTGAGGGACCTAAACCTGAAGATGATGCCAAGGCAAAGGCAGAGGCTGAAGCCAAAGCCAAGCAAGAAGCAGAAGCCAAAGCCAAGCAAGAAGCAGAAGCTAAAGCCAAACAAGAAGCCGAAGCTAAAGCCAAGCAAGAAGCCGAAGCTAAAGCCAAGCAAGAAGCCGAAGCTAAAGCCAAGCAAGAAGCCGAAGCTAAAGCCAAGGCCGAAGCAGAAGAAAGACAAAAACAAGAAAAAGCGCAAGTTGCTGAAGTAGGTTCGCCACAACCTACACCAGATGATGAGGCTAATAAAGCCAAAGAAGCGCAAGAAGCCGAAGCGAAAGCAAAAGCAGAAGCAGAAGCACAAGCCAAAGCTAAAGCCGAATCAGAAGCTAAAGAAAAGGCTGAAGCTGAAGCTAAAGCGAATTTAGAGGCGCAGGAAAAAGCTGAAGCAGAAGCAAAAGCCAAAAAAGATGCTGAAGCTGAAGAAGCACAAAAAGCGCAAACGAACCAAGCAAACAATAATCCAACCGATAGTAGTGGCCCTGGTCCTGATGATGGTACGCCCAAAACAGATGCTGATAAAAATGATCAGGCCAATAATGCAAAAATGAGAAAAGAAACGGAGGTCGAACAAGAAGAAGCTGTCGTAGAAGAAGCGCAAAAAGAGGCTGCAAAAGAAGAAAATAAAGATCAAGTTAAACATTCAAGAGAAGTTGAAGGCGCTAAAAAAGATGAACAATCATCTGAGCTAGAAGCTGACTCAGAAAGAGAAAGACAACAAATAGATGATGCAGTTGATGCTGATAAAGCAGATAAGAAAGATACAACACCAGATAATGAAACTGTAGAACAAGAACATGATGAACCTTCTACAAGATCGGATGATCAGCCAAAAGATCAAAGTTCAAATGATGAGTCCTCTCCTTCCTTAACTTCCGGTCAAGATGGACCATCGCCCTCATCATCTTCTTCTGTAAGCAGTGATACACAAGGTGCGGATTTAGATAGCTTGTATGGAAGGCTAGATAATGCCACTTCTAATCTCTCTGCTGGTCAGGACTCAATATCCTCAACTGCTGGCACTGAAGTTGCTGGTTTTTCAGGTAGCTCTAATGATGAAACCGCTTCAGCTGCACTTGATGCAGGTTCCGGCCCAAGCATGACGACTTCATTTAATACCGCCTCTTCTTCAGGTCCTTCTTTAGACACCTTAGCAAGTCCTAAGTCTTCTGCATCAAATGACGCATCCCCTGATACTCCATCTCAAAGTAATGATAACGACACTTCTTCTACGATGTCGAACAGCATGCGTATGGGTAAAAGCTCTTGAACCGAGCTTCAATTAGGTGCAACTTTTTGCTCGCATCAAAGTCTAATCAATAAAGCTGTTTTAAGACACAATACTTATGTGTAAATACACTTAAGTATTTCAATCCTAAACCGGAGGATAAAGATGACTACGGGCGGACAAAATCCAGATGACGATGGCAAACCAAAAGCGCCAAGACAATCTCCGTTTTCATCAAACCAACCGCGGGTTCAAGTGCTACCCGTCACACAGAGTAATGAACCACCTGATCCATCAACGGCGCCCACTACAACATCTACAACAAACTCAACAGGTGAAGAACAAGATGCACCTTTATTGACAGTTGAACAGCAACGTATGGTGGAAGATTCCACTAAGCGGGTTGTAAATCAAGTTGCCAAATCACTGAATGAAGATCATGTAATCAAAAAGCTCAACACTGAAATTGCTTACTATCAAACCAGGGCAAGTGAAACAGAAGATCCCATTAAAACACAAATTAATAATTTAAAAGATGTTAAAGAACAGCAAAAAAAA
This sequence comes from Uncultured Candidatus Berkiella sp., assembly GCA_964496435.1. Classification (GTDB taxonomy): domain Bacteria; phylum Pseudomonadota; class Gammaproteobacteria; order Berkiellales; family Berkiellaceae; genus Berkiella. The sequence continues at coordinate 49,779 of CAZBZP010000016.1, read as the reverse complement.
CTCTATCAAGAAGCTCAAGGTTTAAGAGAAGATATTAAAAGCGCAAAGGCAGAGCTTAACGCAGCAAAAAGAGCGCATACAAATGAAGAAAACTTGTTCAATAATTTAAAAAAACAATATGATAAAGAACCGACTGCTGCCAACAAAGACATCATGGATAAGTCTAAACAAAGACTTGAGCAAAAAACGAAGAATGTTGAGAGCTTAAAAGGTGGCATAGAGTCTAAACAAAATGAATTAAAATCTAAAATCCCGCTTCGTGATTCGCTTAGGGAAAAATCGGCTGCATTAAAGAAAGATCTTGCAGAAAAAGATCCCGGCATGAAAGAATTTCTTGCAAAACAAACAGAAAATGAAAAGAAGCACGCGCAGAAAAAGGCAGCGCTTAATAAATATACCCCTGAAGGAAAAGTGCAAAAGCTTAAAGCAGCACAAGCAAAGAATAAAGAGAGAATTAAGGGGATAGAACAAAACCCACCTAAAATTGGTGATTACCATGATGGTGCTGAGCTCCTTGGCGCCATGATAGCCTGGTTGCTAATGATGTTATTGGCATTATTAGGCAGAGGTATTAATAAAGCTGTCATGCATGCAGCAGAAAAGGCGTTGAATAATAAAAAACCCATGTTAAAGGATATGAAAAAGCTTGCTGACAAACGTTATGACTTAGCCCAAAAGATAGATGATTTGGAGAAGAAAGCACCTCTTAATGAAGCTGATCAAAAGAAATTGGATGCGATGAAGGAAAAATTAGCCAAAATGGATGAGGGGCTAGAAGCTTATCAAAAGAGACTGGCCAAGATAAGAGAATTTAAAGGTGAACGCAATCAAATTAATGAGGATGCAGCCCTGCAAAAGAAAGCAGCTGCCCAGGAAGATTTGACGATTGGGCAGGCTTATCAAAAGGATATAGGTAATAGAATTGATTTTATAAAGGATGAGATGACAAAAAATCAAGAAGCAATAAACCAATTAAAAGCATCGGGTCCTTTGGATGATACCAAAAAAGAGCAATTGCAAAAATTGGAACAACAAAAAGAAGGCTTAGAAGCAAATCTAAAAGCAGCAAATAAAGAGAAAGATAATGCTGATAAACTCGTCAACCAAGCACAGGCACGTATAGATGAAGCAGATAAAGAATTACAAAAAGTGCGTGATAAAGAGCTCAAAAATACAGATCAAGAAGCTAAAGAGGCTAAAATTCTAAACAAAGATTCTGGGGTTGATTTGGGGAACACAGCCCCCCAAGAACCACAGCTAAGCTCAACGGTAGATACGCCCGTGCCCACAACCTCAACGGTTGATACTGTGCTTGAGGTGCAGCATCCACCGCAACCTCAAGAGGTACAAACGCCCTTACAAACTAATGATAATACGCAAAACACCACGCCTTTAGCGCAGCATACCGATTCTGATCCTGCACCCTTGGTTTCGCAAACAGATGCAAATCCTGCGCCCTTGGTGCAGCAAACAGATGCAAATCCTGCGCCCTTAGTGCAGCAAACAGATTCAAATCCTGCGCCCTTGGTTCAACAAACAGATGCAAATCCAGCGCCCTTGGTTTCGCAAACAGATTCTGTAAGCCCACCTTTACAACCTCCGCAACAATCAACGCTAACAAGCTCTGGACTTACAATAGATCCACCAAGGCCACAGGTTCAAAGCTCAAACGACTCAGGTGCGAATGTTTCACCTAGCACAACGCAAAGCACATCAACCCTTGGCACTCATGTCAGTTTGGATGCACAATTCGATGCTATTATCTTGGAAATCCCAAAACTTGAACAAGAAATTGGAAGCTTGTTGCAGGAAAATGAAGCGTTGCAAGGCGTTAGCAATGATGATTTAGGCCCTTCCTCAACAGCTACTTTTGGTGCAAAAGCCCCTCATGCTAATGATAAGGTTAATATTAAGCAGGAAGTGATAGAGGCACAGAAGGCACAAAAGGCACAAAAACCAGGCGAGAAGGGTACGCCTACAGCACCAAAAGTAGATACCTCAAAGTCTACCTCCACCACCACAGCCAGACATTAGCCAACAGAGGGCTTAGTATTATGCGAGCCTTCTGTATTGCTACACCATAATAGTCAGATAAGAGATTATACACTAATCTAAAAAGTTCTAAATTATAAGAATTTACAATTTTAAGAGAAATAGCTAACTTGACAGCTCATCACCTAATATGTTCCAATGCTCGGAAATAAATTACCGCTAAGCCCTAATGTAGGAGGGAGAGTATGCTTGATTTTACCCCGGGTTTTGATGCTGAACGTGAAAGAGCACCAACACTGACGGCTACCAGTCCTGATGCCCAGAATAAAGCACAACAAGAAAAGGACGCTGCCCAAAAGAAGCAAATCAAAGAAGCCAAAAAAATTGTAGCTGCTCGCGCAGAACAAAGAACGGCTTGTTTTGCTTATAAAAATTCAAACGAAGATCCCAGTGAAAAAAGCATGGCTGCAAAGCTAAGCCATTTAACCGATCTCAGTCCAGAAGCTTTATTGGGTGAAGCTCTTGCAGTGACTATTTTGAACTTTTTTGCTGCGCTTTTTCAAAGAGAATATAATGTTCAAATCCGCTCATTTGACGATGCATTAGCATTGGATGCGCAGAAACGTGCTCGTATCAGAAATCAGACAGCAACGGACGATAATGTTCGTGTTGCTTATGCACCATTACGTGACCACAATGATATGCTTATTACTGATGCACAAGGCAATTTGGTTTATCCTGCTTGTTATCCCGTAGATGCAGCCGGTAACATTGATTATTATCAAACACCTATAACCAATGGTACTGCTTCGCGCGCAGCTATTCGTGCCAATGGTTTTGTGCCTATGGAAGATGCCAGTGAAGCTTTTGAAATTCAAATGCTGAAATTCAAAAAAGATATGATTGGTGCCAAAGGATTTACGCCTGAACATATGCATATGCTTAATATGTATGCTGATAAGGCTAAACAACAAATGCAAAGAAGTGAGCGTGATCTTGCTAGTGATAGTTCAGTTTTAAATAGACCACTGCCACGGCCTGCGCCCACCCCTAGCCATCGCGCTTAAATCTAACTAGATGAACCACGCCAGTTTTATTCTGGCGTGCTCATGAAATAGTTAGCAATATCCTTTTCTAGTGCTTGCAGCAATTCTTTATCAAAACCATTGCGAACGATAATTCTTGCCGCAAGTATGTCTTCACAAGGCAAAGGCAGACGAAATGTTGGCAAATGCCAGCCATGCAAGGCGAGGGAAGAAGCAAGGCCTGCTAGATGATAGACAGAGTGATGATCATTAAGCGATAAAATGATGCCTGGTAGATTCGGAGTATCATTCGGTGTGATTAGCTTTATCTCTTCAAACTTTTTGAATATTTTGCATAAATTATCTCTTTGTTCATAAAAACGCGTAATCAGCGATTCATAGCCTTTTTGCCCATAAGTTTTAATATAATAACTTTGCGTAGCAAGAGGCGAGGCTGAGTGTGAAAATTGGATGGGAAAGCGTTTAATCGCTTTCCCAAGATAATGACTCTCATGCGCTAGATCATCTATTCTGAGTTCATTTCTGACACATAACCAACCTAAGCTAGGATAGACTTGGCCAAATTTATGACTAGAGACATTAATGCTCATCACATGATTTAAACGAAAATCCCAACAGATCCCTTTTTGGGCAAAAGGGGCTACAAAACCACCACTGGCTGCATCAACATGTAGCGGTATAAATCTATTTTTTTTGTTTCGATAATCGTTTAAAGCGATGTTAATTTTTTCAATTTCATCATACACCAGGGTCGTGGTAGCACCCAAAGTAGCAGAAATTCCAATGGTATTACTATCAATAGCCCCCAAAAGATGGTTTTCATCGAGATTGAGTTTGGTGGGATGCACGGGCAGTACTTTTAAATCAACATCTAAGTAGTTTGCTGCCTTATGCCAAGCCGTGTGGGCTGAACTGCCGATGATAAAATTGAGTCTATGTGAATCATGTGGATGTTGTTGCTTCCAATGATTTTTCATAAACAGCAATGACATAAACAAGGCTTCAGAAGAACCAGATGTGTTGAAAAAAGTATAATCTTTGCTGTTGTCAGCATGAAACAAATCTAAAAGAAAATGACCGCACTGCTGTTCCATGTCGATAAATTCAGGATAAGCGCTGCTGTCAACGGCATTCAAAGAAGCATAAGTATTGTATATTTGCGTTGGCTTGGCATCCATGAAGGTAGTCGAGAATGTACCTAAATTTCTTTTTGAACGCGATCTAACCTCAAGCAGTTTCTCATCATCCCATGACATAATATCGAAAACCCATTAGTGCAATTGTTATAAAAACAATAAAGCGGATAATAATAGAAGCTAAGTCTCCCTGAGCAAGATGAATAAGATAACCCAAAAAATGCTTTTGAATGAATTTTTTAATAATAATACTGCTGACGGGTGTTGATACACCGGCAACAACATTTTCATGTATCGAAATATCAGGGCTGGCATTGGCTTCAATTATAAACCCTCTTGTTTTGTTGTACGGTAATTTAATGTCTGTACATAGAAAATCAAAACCAACGATATTCAGGTTGAGGGCTTTGGCAGCTTTGCCTAATAATTCTGCATTTTCCTTACAAATGGTTTTAATATCCAAGCCTATAATAGAGCCGCCAAAAGTGGAGTTGCAAATATACCTTATGGGTATTGTTTCATCTTTTTTGGGAATATATTCACTGTTAATGCCTAATTCATTAAAAATTATTTCCGTTTCTGGCATTATTCTTAATTTGCCAAGTGGCAAAATATTGATCAGTTTTTCCCGTTCACTGTTTTGTATATCCATCAATTGACGCACACTATGCTCCCCATCTCCCACCACGTGTGCGGGGATCCGCTCAACAATACCGATTACCTTCCCATATAACACCAAGGCACGATAGGAACGTAGTCCTGGTTGATATTCCTCAACACTAATGCACGAATATTTATCACCCATGCTGTCTAATATCTCGTATAAGGTTTTCTCATCTTTAATATTACAAGTCACATCAGTGCCACAAGAGGTATCCCAGGTTGGTTTTACCACCAAAGGGTAAGTGAGATTTGATAGTGCTTCCCTGCTCATTTCAGGTTCATCACGAGAAATACAATCATGGTTAGGAACCGGGATCCCTGCTTGAAGCAATATTTTGTTCGCGCAATATTTATTTGCAGAGACGCTGGCGCTTGCGCAATCATTGATAGGGAGGTGACACCCTCGGATAATATATAAATTTGAAGCAAATTTAAAAGTGAAACCAGTTATAACAGGAGATATTTCTGGTCTTATCCCATATTTTCTACATGCGTTGTAGTAAAGTAGAGTTACTTTAGGTAGCATTTTATATTCCCTCATGGAGAATATCGGCCACTAAAGAAAATGCTGACACTGAATGTATATTCAATATGCCAGCTATCGATAGGGGGTTAGGTAACGCAGGCTACATGCCAGTGTGCAAATTTAGCCTTCTTCACCTTTACCTTGTTTACTCCAATCCTCAGCTTTCTTTTGCATGACGCCACTGACACCTTTCATGACAGCGCCACCTGCTTCAACGCCTTTTTCATAGCCTTTCTTGGCATCAGCCATTAATTCCTTGGTGCGTGATTGTTCAGCTTGTCCGCCTATCCAGCGTACAATTTTGTCAGGCAAGACGTGAATAAGACTGAAACATTCGTTAATGATGGCAAGGCAGATACCACCATAAAGCGCAACGGTGGCGATAGCGCCAAATAGACCTGCACCATGGGTTGCAGAGCTCAAAGTGGAGAAGAATCCATAGTTCAACATGTCAATCATGACATCTGCAAGCTTAGAGGCAATCACAAAGCCGATAACCATTAAACTGGGTCTTAGGAAAATGTTAACCACCAACATGACCGCAGGGGTAGCTTTACCAAGATGTTCGCCTGAAGGGCTCACCAAACCAAGGGCGACGATAGGTGCTGCGACGATGGTTTCTATAACGAGTAGCACCCACCCTAATGCCGTAAAAGTAAAGACAAGGTAGGGAACCATTGGTGTGTAGATACCTATCAATGCACCAGCCGACCACATAATCATAACGAGTGCGGTGACCAAGGGAATTAATACAGCAAATACACCTGATACAGCGCCACATACGGGCTGTATAGCTTCCATGATACAAGCGGGCAACATAATTAAGAGTGCCGCTATCATCAAGGTAAACCAGATTATTTGAGCAGCATTAAGTACAATAGACCCAATATTTGCTAAAGAGGGAATAGCGCCCCTTGTATCATTTGTCGTAAGGGTATTCATGAACTCATCCATGAGACTATTAATGGGTCCATCAATAGCATCCATGGCAGCGGTAAACCCATCTGGTGTGGGCACGGTATTCAATTGCAATCTATCGGGCAAATCACTTGATGAGGTAACGGTTGTTGCTTGATTTAGATAGTTTGACATCTGTGAACCCATGGCATTGCTAAGGGCACTTTGGCAAGAGGAGCTTAATGTGGAAACACTAGAGCCTGGCACCGTGGATGTTGTCGGTGCGGGATAGGTTGTCGTGCCATTACCGTTAGAGATCAACACGAAGTAATAACTGCCCGCAAATAGCCAACCATTTTCTAAGGCTTGACGTGTTGGATCATTAGCATCACTGCTAATGGTAGGCGGCTTTTGTGGGCTAGAGGCGATATTGCCGCGAAGCACATTTGCAGCGCCATACACAGGATTCGTGCCTGAGGGTAAATTGTTAGAAACAATTTCAGAGGCTGCTAATTGTACATCGCCATATGCTAAACCAAAAGCCAATTGATTTGATGCATACCATGATGATGCATCTTGGGCTTGTGATGGGGTTGCACTGGCAGCAAAAGATCCACATACCGTGCTCAATTGAGAATTACCTTGCACACCAACGTTAAAAACACCTGCAGCAGGTGAAGAGGGGGAGGCGTCAACATTATAATAACCCACAACGGTATTGCTTCCCATAGAAGACTTGCAATTCACGTTGCTATTGAGAACTTGGGCACAGACGGCACTTTTTAATAAATTATTGGCAACCGTTTGGAGTTGAGTTCCTCCAGTATCACCTACTTTGACGACACTATTTAAGCCACCAGCAGTGCTTGAAAAGGCATCGACAACTTTGGCCCAAACTTGGTTGGCAGAATTAACCCCCATTACCACAATTTCCATCATGAGCATTTGTAATAAGGAATAACCACTTGCTGTTGGGATGAGAAAAGCAATACCAACAGCGGAACGTAAGGGGATCCATAAGGAAGACCATTTACGGCCCATAACTTCGCCTTCTTGGGCGGTATTAATGGTTGATAAAATAATGGTATAGCTGACAACGATACTACCTAAAGTCAGTACAGCAATATTAAAAACGGAAAATAACTGACTGATCAGTGCATTACCAGAACCATTCGGTAATGCGGTGCCCACGGGGCCAAAAATTTGTCCAAGATAAAATAGTGATTTATCACCATCTGGACTTTGCCATTGAAAATTAAAATCAAAGGCAAAAGCAAAACTTGGCAAAAAGCAAAGTGCAATGCCGACTAAAGTCAGTAATAAGTAATCACGTTTTACGGTACAACCTAACATACCATCCACCTATGTATCGCCAGCCACTCTGAGGCCACCTTTCATAATGCCTTTACCTACGCCCGCACCTGCGTCATGAGCGCCTTCCATTTCTTTAGCCATTTGTCCTGCATCGCTACCTTCACCTGCAGCACCTAACCAACGCAATACCTTGTCAGGTAATACATAAATTAAACTAAATGATTCATGCACCAAACTGGTGGCGATGCCGACATACATCATTAAAATGGCGACAAGACCAAAAGGCCCTACGCCGCCAACGATGCTCATATCCAGCGTTCCTTTGAAGCCAAAATTGAGGATGCCGATAGCAACCATGAGCATTTTTTGTGCAAAGATAAAACCTAAGATCATCAGAGCGGGTCTTAAAAATAGCCCAAGCAAAATAACGATAGCGTGGCCTGCCTTACCAATTTCATCTTCGGAAGGAATAATCAACGTCAACGCAATTAAGGGGGCGCCTAACATTGCTTCAATGACTAAGAGAACCCAAGTAATGGAAGCAAAAGTAAATACCAGCAAAGGTATTAAGGGCACGTAGATAGCTAACGTTAATCCTAATCCCCACACTAAAAGCAGAATAACACCCGCAATAGGCATGAGCACATTCAAGCCCATATCAAAAGCCCAACCAAGAGGTTGACAGCCCTTCATTATAGAAACACCCAACCAGATCCCCAATACAGCAACCATGGCTATCCAAAAAGCCATTTCAGCTCCGTTGGCTAATTTTGATCCTAATAGCGCCATACATTCTATGGGATCGCCCACCTGTGCATTGACATAAGATGTATCTGTTGGATTCGCCGGATTCACCGTGGCGCTACTCAAACAGCCCGTGGTGATTGAAGAGCCTAGATCTGCTGCTACATCTTGGAAGTAACTACCACCAAATATTGCGCCCATAATAGTAGCAGCATCGCCACTGCCACTTGGCACCGAGACAGGGATAGCGGAGATGCTGCCAGATGTGGCGGCTTTTGGTGTTATCACCCCAATATTAGAGACATAAACTTGATAAGCACCAGAGCCGCTCGATAAGCTTGTAATTTTTGCAATAAGAGGGGTCATAACAGAAGGCCCGAGAATATTGCTTAGAGCAGCGGAGTCGTAGGGGGTGTTGCCAAGGGAGACGGTAGTATTTTTGTAGTTTCCGCTATTCACCATTTGTCCATAATAATTACCCGCATGGATCCAGCCATCCATGATTGCTTGATCATAATTTTGAGAATAGCCATTAATACCGTGCACAGTGCTGGAAGTATTCGTGGCAACAGATAGCGCAGCACCTTGGATAGCACGTGCCGCGCTTACCCAGTTATTCGCATATTGCCATGTATCTGATGAAGGATTTGCGATAGATTCTGCCGCACTGGGTTCAATTGATTGTTCAGCCAACAGTAGGGCATTGAGGTAAGTTGTTCTTGCATTACTTACAACGGGATCATCAGGACTGGTGCTACCAGTTAAGGGATTTGCGCTGACACTTGGAATAGTAACCGTGCCGCATAAAGGCTTTTCACCTACAGGCGGATTGGAGCGAGCAAATTGGATCCCAGAGCCATCTGGTAGCGCAGTGACTTGAATATAATCATTATTCATCTTTTTTGAAATACTCGAATCGCTTGTCATCGCATTATTGACGACCTGCATGCATACTACGCTCGTATAAATGTTGTTGAGGCCGCTCAGCATATTGTTCACATCGGCACTTCTGGTATCTGCTACGATACTGCCTTGTGTTGATAGTGATAGAAGCGTTTGTTTCCATAAAGCATTGGCTGCACCAACGCCTTGCACGATAAGCCACATGACGGTAACTTGGATCCAGTTATAACCACTTACTTGGGGTAGCAAGAGGTAAACCCCAATGCCGGCACGCGCAGGAACCCATACAGAAGACATCTTTTTACCTAAGGCTTCACCTTCTTGGGCTGTGTTAATAGTTCCAATAATGGTAGTGAAGACAATAATGATAATGCCCAATGCAAAAACGATTTGATTAAATAAGTAATATAATTGCGAGATGAGAGGGTTACCGCTGGCTGTTAAGGGCAAACTGCCAATGGTTCCAAAAATTTGCCCCAAGTATTGCATTGATCTATCAGTTGGCTCGACATCAAATAGCGCTGCCAAGGCGATGCTTGGTAGGCAAAATAATATCAATAATGCAATGCAACGACTTGCTGCTCTCATCTTTTAGCCTTCTTAGGAGAATTGTCTTGCTGTGTCATGGAATTATTGTCTTTTAGGACGAGATCTGAACTTGCGGTCTGCATCACTTCTGAATTCATCCATTCTTTAATGCTGCAGCCTAGCTTTCTATTTTTAACTTGAAATAACCAAAAGTGCCATCTAAAAGCTTGGGTGAGTGTATACAATGCTAAGCAAAATGAAATTAAAGAAGATGTCATGCTTCCTTTAAAGGCTGTGTACAAAGCATAAATGACAACGAGCAAAGTCAAAACTAAAAAGAAGTAGCATAATTTAGTCCATTCTTTTTGTCTTTCAGCTAAATCTTGCTCAGTTAAATCTAAGCGCTGCATGGCTTCTTCAAAGGTTTCACTGGTGCTGGCTTTTTTGGGGATGACAATATCAAGAAACAGAATTTTGAATCTGTCAGCAGTATCCCCTAAATAATCCCAACTCATCCATTTATCGACACGTACGTCGACAACGCGACCACCTACCTTTTTGAAGAATCCCATGTCCTACCTCATTATCGTATGCAGAAATTTGTTTGTATCCACACTAATATAAATTTTTTAAAATGCTATGTATTAAGTTTAGCTATTGCAAGATGTTCTTATTACTAAATGTTTATATAATAACATCAGTTTACCATGTAACATACTCGACAGAAATTATTATGAGCACATATGTGGGCACAGCGTATTTTTATCTAGTTGTTTGCTGATAGGTCACATGAAATAACAGACGAAATGGAACTTATTTGCACATAAACAGGACTTAATAGGGTAGCTACTAAAATTTTGAGGGCTTTTGCTGAAATTATTTTAGGCTTATTAACTAGTGTTAGTAAGTGATCAAGAGTAATATGTTAGTGACACCCCTTAAAATTTTATTTTCTAATAAAAGACCTTAGATATTACAGTTTTGAGATAGGTCATAAAAGAATAACTTAAAGCGAGGAAACAATGCCTGATATGTCACTTGAAGCAGTACACACATTTTGGCATGACTACGATAAACGTACACTTTATCGTATTGTAACTTCCATGGAGGGTATCGAATTATGGGCAGCGGATACCGAACCTAAAGTTGAAGAGTCTTTGCTGAAGTTGGGCAATCTTTTAGACAATATCTCTGACTTTGAAATTAATGATGAGGCAGTTTTAATTAAAGTCTTGGCCAATATGCACTCTGGGCGAGCTTTACGTCTTATGCAATTTTTAGATGTTCTCAAACCCGGCACGGCTTCCAAATTACTTATTTATGCCGAAGAGCAAACCAAAGACCCTGCTAATAAAAACAAATATGCTGAATTATTTCTGAAACGAAATTTATCATTTGAAAGATTGCAATTACTAGGTCGTGTTTTTGCGCCAGAAAGAATTAACTTAGTGTTAAAAGCCTTGGAGTCTAACCATGAGTAATTTACCCAAAGTGCTTATCGTTCTTGCCCTCTCTATGCTTGGCAGTAATGTGGCCATGGCTGACTGGCAAGCTGATGCAGCAAACTTGTCATCAAATGCAGGTATTGATACGGCATCTGCCATCAATTCTTTTTTAAATGATATTAATAAATTTCAGCCTCCAACACCTTGTGTTGATACCAATCAAGAGACTTTTACCATGGGCACGCCTGCCGCATTAAACTGTGGTAGCGGTAGCGGCAGTGGTGGAAGCGGTGGTGGCGCTGGTGGCGCTGGTGGTCTGGGCGGTGGATCGGCCCCCATTCAAAATCAGGAATCGGGTAGTGGACAAACTTTTGATCACATGTAAAAAAAACTAAGCGAGAGTGTTATGAAAAGTTACAAAGCAAAACAGATGATGAGTGTCATGCTGCTTTTGGGCGCATTCATGGCACCCATGCTTGCACATGCAGATCCCGAAGAGGTTGCTGCTATTAAGACATTGGATTCAAATAATCAAAATAGTTCAAATAGTATACTGCAATTCATGAATCAACACATGAAGAATGATAAATGGGCTCAAGCCCTCATAAATTATGAGGCCGCCGCAAGAGTAAATGAATATCAGTATAATCAGCAATTATTATTAATGGCAGCGCCAGGTAGTATATGGGCAGTTAATGCTGGTGGTTTGGTTGGTAAAACAAAAGTCGGTGAAGCCGCTTTGCAATTAACCAATTCAAGCTTGTTGGCAGGTGTTCAAAATTTAAGTACCAGCAACAGCTTTTCAGGACCATTGGTAGGTGGCCAGATTTCTTCCTCTATGCAAGGTGTGCCAGCAGGAACGGTACTAACCAAAGATAATGTTTATACAGGTTATTTCCAACCCTTTATTCAAAATGGTGATACCTCAGGCTTAACCGTTATCAACTTAGGTCAGTTTTTACAAACACCCAATTTGACCAAAGGTGGGATCCCTGCGGCAATGAGTCAACAGATGATTTCCTTATCTGTTAATCCTTTCCCTTCATTGGATCCGAAATTGACCAATGCTATAGCAGCATCAAAAACCGGGATTGGCTCTTCTTCCTTAAGTGGTGCAGACCAAGAAGCGATAGTGGATGCTATCGTTGCTAACGCAGCAAGATCTGCCAGTGAAAGCGCTTTAAGTGATATCGTTGCCAGACGTACACCAGGTACAGATGGTAGTGGTCCCTTAACACAAAGCGTAATGGAATCCATGGATAATTATAGTTCGCAGCGCTTCACAAACCCAGCATGGTATACACAATTGAGTACGGCTTCAGATACGGCTTTACTTCGAGAAATTGCTCATATGGATGCTTTCAGTATCTACATGCAATTCCAACAATTTCGTGTGTTAGAACAACAAATGGCAATCATGGCTACCATGAACTCAGTGATGGCAAATATTAATGTTGCTATTAATAATTTGAACGTTCAATTGCAACAAGCTGCAGCCAAAGCGCAACAAGCCAGTGACGATATGAAAGCCGCACAAAGCAAATGTGGATCTAACCAATATGCTGATATGAACGGTAATTGTGTAGACATTCCAAGTTCATCTTCCCAATAATCTAAAGGGACAGATGACTTAATGTCTAAACAGATGTATAACTTATCTTAAACCTCATGGGGGCAGTGATTGCCCCTTCTTTTTGCTTCAAGAACAGGGAACACGGATGCCTTATCAGCGTTACATTGTTGGGATTCTGGCTTTAATTGGCTCAGTTTTTATTGGTTGGCTTGCTTTATTTCGTCCCAACTGGCTGATGGCCTACACCTTGTTTAATTTTGCATTCAGCCTTGTTTTACTCATGTTCTTTATAAGCCCTGCAGGCAGTGTCACCCTTGGAAAAGAACCGCGTTATTCCTTCTTTAAATGGCTTGGTAAGCTGCTTGTGGGACAAGGTATTTTATTTATATTTAGCGTTGCTGCTTTTGTGGCCATTTTTAATCAGGGCCCAGGTTATGTTGATCCTGTAACGCTATCTTTTGCTAAAAACACCATTAGCGATTACACACGTTGGATGTGGGGCATTTTTCCCTGGGCACTGTATGGCTTTTGGGGGCTTATCATCGCTTATATCGTGTATGTTAAAAAGGGGCAGCCCTATTTTTACCAAATTGCCAGGGGTTTTTTTCAAAAACGATTTGATCCGATGATAAAATCGTATGTAGAAGGGAGCGTTAATGGGGCAACGATGTTTGCCTTATCCATGGTAGCCTGTGCTATTGCATTGTTGTTTAGTTATGGCATTGAAACATACTTTCATTTGCAGCATTTTGAAGTCCCCTCTATAACATATATGATCCTCTCTTTTTTCATGTTTTTTATCTCTATTAAAAAGGGCAGAGCATTATTTAAACGCCTTACTATAAGAAGCCGCTCTTATATTTTATTTTATAGCTTCATGATTATAGTCCTCACCTTTCTGCTGGTAATGTGTGGTTATGCTAATGCATGGGTAGTAAAAGCACACCCAGAGTTTGCCAAAATACAATGTGTAGAATGCCGCCAGTATTTTATGCGAGTGCCAATCGAAGTACGTTTTGCATCCATTTATTGGGGCTGGTGGTTTATTTGGGCGCCCCTTGCAGGTTCTTATGTTGCTTCAATTTCACAAGGAAGAACAATAAGAGAATTTGTTTTAGGGATCTTCTTTGTCCCTATTATCATAGGACTCATTCATTTTTGTGGTGGTGATGCTATTTATTTAGCAATTTGGCAGGTTATTAAATCTTCCTATGCCCTTATATTTGCATCAGGCGAAGATAATTCTGCAAATTGGTCCTTGGCAATGATGTATATAACATTAGGATTGCTAAGCTGCTCACTTTTTATGATGATGCTCAAACCTTTTAGGGATTCCACGCTTTTCAGCAGTGGGTATATGTCTGCTTCATCCCAAGTAAAAGAAAACCGTCTATGGTTACAGGATGCTTCTAAATCCAAAGGGATCAGTAAAATAGCCCAAAAATTGGCTCTACTTATGATGGGGACAATTTTTGTACAAACCATATCCGGATGGTATGGGGTGCAGCTTGAATTGCTTGCCATGGGGGTTCTGGTGCTGAATATTGCCTATAGTGGCTTCCATTTGATTGTCCTGCGTTGTTTATTTGATAGAACCTGGCTTGGTAATCAAAATATTAAATCATATTAAAAGCGTGTAGCTTCTCCTATTAAGGCTGAACCTCCTTGCCTTTAGGATGGTCTCATCTTCATATAGATCCTAAATATTTGTTAAGTGCTTTTATCATTTATTGCTAAAGCATAATGAGGCTTCAATGAGCAACAAAGGGCCCAAAACAGGCGCTAGCACCCAAGAAACGCAGGGAGAAACAGAAGATCAAAACCAAGTTGGTCTTTTTGGGATAGCGAGTGGATTAAATGATAAAACAAAGCAATTAGAACAAGCCAGAAAAGCCTATGAAGAGGAAGCGGCAAGATTATCTGGCATTGGGATGGAGACTGACGAAAGAGTTGAGGGTGAAGAAGAAGATATTTTTCACGTAGCTACCACGGCGCCTAGAGAACAAGATATTGAGCAAGAAGACTTAAATCAAGCGCTGCAAGCATCAGTGGATGATGATAATGATGATGAAATAGAACAAGATGAAGAAGAGGAGCTTGATGTTAGCGAGGCTGCTATTGATCTTGTTGCCTCTACAAGAAAAGTTTTTGCTCAATTAGGTAAGGTTGATGCCGATGCTTTAGAAGCCGGGGTTGAAAAAAGACTTGGCGAATCAATGGATCAACGTATAAAAGCTTTACCGCCATCTCAAGAGCTAATGGAAAGTGATAGTTTTTCCCTTTATTCCAAAAATTTTATGAGCAATCCCTTTGATGCGCTTGGTGAAGCTTTAAAAAATAATAAAGATAATCCTGATAAAGCCTTTGCGCTTTTGGACTTTATGGTTCGTGGTGCAAGATGTGCAGCTGTTGAGATTTCTAATGCCCAAGAGGCCAAAAAACAAGCCGGGCAAGAGATCAAAGAACCTGAAAAAGCCATGCTCTTGGATGCCAAAGCGAAATTAATGGCTTTAGAAGAAGTACAATCAGTCTTAAATAGCATGAGAGCACTTGAGAAAAATAATTGTCGCTATTCAAAGACAGAGTATGCTAAGAAGATTGCTCAGATACAAGCAATGCTAACAAAAACGAATATAAACCCTGATGCTCAAATGATCTTTGCGCGGCAATTAAGAGATGTGCTGGAGAACTTTAAATATAGTGAGCGCCAAACAGTGGGCAGCGCTATAAAGCAGGTAGCAGATAGCGCTTTGCTGGAAAGACATAAATTTCACCCTAAAGCAGAATATAATGCTTCTAGAGGCAGAAATGAGTTTGATACCCGCAAGGATTCAATGGCAATGGGGAGAGATATTTCTCGAAGCACACACATTAAGGAAAGGTTACTTCATCCTGAAACTATTGCGAAACTCAATACCATTAAAGTAGGGCATTCAGAGCAAGGAAAAGTAGTACATCTCAGTTTTTCATTTGATAGAACGAAAATTCTTAAAGGGAACGAAAAAGAATTCAACAAAATGAAAAAGCAAGTCAATGATGCGCTAACGATTTCTATTACAGAATATGGAAAAGGTTCGATGGACAACCCCATTTCAATCAGTTATCGCCCACCCACCTTGATTCAACCTGAATTAGGTTTTGCGATGTTATTAAACTTAAAAGAAAAAGCGATTGAGGAAGGTAAATCTTTCTATGTGAAAGATCCAAAAGATCCAGAAAAAACGATTGAATTCACATCCAACCCCAAGACCAGTGATGATGAAATGGCATGTTTTACGCATTATGGTAGGGAATTGGGGACGGGCGCACGATGCGATGTGGTTGAATTGCTCACACAAGAAAAGAATGTAACGGATGAGGAATTTCGTGGGTATATGGATGCTCTGTGTCAAAACAAGGCTCAAAACCGCAAAGCAGATACACAGAAGAATGATGCTGATATCGTGAAGGAATATGATAAATCAAAGAAAATGCGAACCTAGTTTTCCTTATTTTTTGGACTTATATCCCGGTTTCAAGGGCGCTTTGCTCGCACTACGCGTGTAGTCTTCTTGTTGATCTACTAGCATTCTAGCGTTTTTACTCTCTTTTTGTTTGCGTTCCTTTAATTCTTGTTTAGCTTGTAATTCAGCAGATTCATCTGGCAGCTGAGTTAGCTCATTACCCAGTTGTGCTATTTGCATTACTTCTTGGAGGCTTATGCCAAGGACTTTTGCTATTTGGGCAACGGAACAAAAACCAATTAAATACCAGCATAAGATCCATTGGCGAAGCGCATGCATTTCGCCAATAGGCAAACCCGTGAAATCATCAAAGTCACTAGGGCTTCCTTCTCCTTTGCAATTTAAGCAAATATAGAAATGCCTTAAATCGACAGCATCATTGGGTGGATCACGTCTAACGACGTTTGAAGAATGGCAGCGAGGACAGATAACACCTTGTGGCCAGCGAAGCATTTTCAGGGTTTTAAAAATTTCACCTTCACCCAGCAAGCCATGTATGGCTGCAACACGAGAATCAACTTGTGTTCCCCGTGGCAACGAACGTAAACGCTTTAAAGCCTTTATGTTGTCATCATCGCTATCATTTTCCACAGATTTAACCTCTTGTTTGGTTTCCATCTTTGCAGCGCAATTTGATTTTACACTAGGCGCTATTGTTGCGTCCTTCGTTTTGTCCCTCATTGAAAAAGTAGGATCACATCTCTCAGGTGATCCTTGCGTAAATATATTGTCAGGTAACTTCTCTAATTTATTCAAGATAGTGTGTGTTATTTGGTTATGCTCTAAAGACGACGTTGCGCTATCTTGTGTTGTGGAAATTAAAGAAGAAATTTTTTTAAACCAGTCTGACATAGGCTAAGCTGAACTCCATAACATGCCATACTCTTCCCCATTTGAACTACTTAGTCTTGCCTACACTATCTCATGTGTGTGGCAGTTTTTAAGACTTGTCATCGCTTTTTAGCGAAGCAGGTCAAACTGGTATGAGCAACTTCCTTGTGCTTAAGCCTTGTGTTTTTGATTCACTAAACTCAAGGTTTTGCACGGTCACCCATTAAACCTTATTCCTTGGTTTTGGTCAACTGATTGATATTTTCACCATTTTTGATGTCCAGATCACTGTCTTACTTATATTTTATTTATTTTCTAGACGTCTCACGGGAGCCTCATTAATTTGGCATTGCTTTTCCACTTGGGTGGTCAAAGTGTTATAAGTGACTTGACCATTTTTTCGTGCTTCATTTAGCATCGGTAAATAATGTTTTGCTGTATCTTCACTAAAAAATATTTGTTTTAATGCGTCTCTGTTACCTAGGGTATCCTTAACGCGACTAATGACTTCGCTAGCAGGCGCTTCGCTTAAAAAAGACTGCAAAATCTCTAAATTTGGGTTCTGTTCTGGCATATTTTTTTTCTCCTAAAAATGCTTAGGGTTCAGGAAAGGGATGCATTTTTCGGTAAATTAACCCCAATCATTTTTAATTCATTTGAAAACACTTCTTCAGTTAAATCGTCAAGATGGTATTTTTCAATAATAGGCATAAGTTCAATAACAAACTCATTGAAGCGGATTATATCATGAAGTTGTTTAATTCGCTCACTTACTTTTGCTACGCATTCATCCGTCCAGGGTTTGCCAGAGGGTGATGGGACACAAAGCTTAGTTAAATGTTCAGCAATAGCGCTATCGCTCAAGTTTTTAGCGCGGTATTCAATAAACTGTTTCTCTAAATTGAGTGCAGATTCATTCAATTTAATTCTTTCTAGCACTTTTTGTAATTGGCTTAGAACCCATTGCCCACCTTCAGGTGCGCTAAAACCATCCTCGTTAAGAGCCGTAACCATTCTGCGTTGTGAATAGCCTTTATGGCGGTAATTGTTAATGACGGGTTGTAACATCAATGCAAAAACAATGGCATTATCAATTTTGGGCTTATTAACTTTGCTGATGACATCACTCGCATGAGGATTACCAGACTTTGCTGTTGTGCGGCTTAAACCTGCTTTGATCAGTTGGCCATGCAGTTCACGTTGTTTACGTGCATGTTCTACCAAGGCAAGAAAATTATCTTTTTTGATTAAGGGTTGATCGCAACAATGAAAATCACCAACATAATTACCATTTTCTATCAAGCGTAACATCTGTTTTGTGAATGCTTCGTTATTGGTAAGGTTGCGAATTTCGCTAATGACTAGACTTGCTTTACTCTCTATGCAATAAGCGATAGCTTCTTCCAATTGTGGCCAACGATGGCGGTGCCGGTGGTTGTCAGCAGATTCGATGTAAGTCTTGATTAGCCGTCCATTGTTGTGGCTAACAACATCTTCTATTCGTTTTTCCAGTAGATGCTGCGTTTGAGTAGAGAAAAGCATCTGCGTATTTTGTGCACGCGAAGGGTTAATAATATAACCTACGTATAAATTTGCATCACTCACAAGAACCTCACAAATTTATAAAAAGCCAAAAAGTTCAATACGTGTAACCGCATTAAACAAAACCGACCTACATAAGACCTAGTATAGAAATATCTTTGCTATATAGCCACCTGTGTATTTCCTCTGCCATTTCCGCCTTAATTTGCTGATGTATTAGCGCAAGCGGGAGGCTATCACAGTCTCAATCCCGCTTTTTAATTCAGCAATACGATGAATATCAACTAATGCTAAACCTGAATTTTTATCGGTAATGTAAAAGATATCTTCGACTTGTCCTGCAAGGGTATTGATTATCGCGCTATGTACATTTATTTCATGTTTCATGAATACTTCACCAATCCTTGCCAATAGGCCTGGGAAGTCAGGAGAGCGCACTTCTATGACGGTTTTGTCACTATCATTGGTGTTTAAAATATTCACCTTGGTTTCAAAACCAAATTGAT
The DNA here is from genome assembly GCA_964496435.1 of Uncultured Candidatus Berkiella sp. GTDB lineage: Bacteria > Pseudomonadota > Gammaproteobacteria > Berkiellales > Berkiellaceae > Berkiella. The sequence goes on along the minus strand of CAZBZP010000016.1, from coordinate 30,630 downwards.
GGGAGCGTGGGATATGTCGTGAAACATGGGGGACTACACAATTCCCACCATCACCTAAAGGACTGAGTAATTCTATGAGAGTAGCTTCAATCTGATTTAAACGTTGTTCGCTCATGATTGCATCTTGCGCAATTTCTAAGGCTACAAAGCTTTGTAAAGTATATTCATTTTGGCAATGACTAATGCGAGCTTGTGCAATCGTCAACATATTTTTTTCAAGACAAGCGCTAAGGGCTGCAAAGAGATTAGAACGGTTAGGAGCATAAACAAATAAATTAATACCACTTTGACTATGATGCGGTCTTAGCGCCACGGTAAAAGGCTCTGTATGTGAAAGGATTTTTGTTGTGTGCCAAGCAATGTTTGCTGAGGTTTCAGTTTTAAAATAGGTGTCATTAAAATTTTGCCAGAGATTTTCAATGGTCTTGACTTCAGACAGATCATTCAACTGCTGCAAAATAGCAAAGGCATCCTGCTTGTTACGTTGCGCTTTAGTTACACTTTGTGGCACTTCGCGCATCCAACGTAGGCTAGCCAAATACAGTTCTTGTAGCAAACTTGCACGCCATTGGTTCCAAATGGCAGGATTGGTTGCCAACATATCCGCAACCGTGAAAAGGTAAATATAACTTAATCTTTGCTCATTTTTTAGCTCACCAACAAACAAGGACAATACGTTTTCATCTGAGAAGTCTTTTTGTTGGGCCGTGAGAGACATCAGTAAGTGTTTATCTACCAGCCATGTTGCAAGTTCAATATCTTTTGAAGAAAGAGAAAGTTGCTGACAAAATGTTGCTAGTAATAGACTGCCTATATGCGCATGATTACCACCTTGGCCTTTGCCAATGTCGTGAAATATTGCACAAAGATAGAGTAAGTTAAAAGAAGTAATTTGTTGTTTGCACTGTGCTAAATACTCAATTTTGTCGAAATGATCTTGTTGCCAAAAAATTTCTAAATAGTGAATCAATCTTAAGCTGTGGGCATCAACGGTATATAGATGGGTTAAGTCATATTGCATTTGCCCTGAGATTCCTTCAAATTCAGGAATAAGGCGTATTAATATACCTAGTTTGTGCATCAACAATAAAGTTGAAGCCACATTGTTTTTTAAAGATAATATTTCATAAAAACGTTGTAGACAAATTGTCGTATGGAAGGCTTCATGAGGCGTTTTTTCAAGCTGTGCATGTAATAATTTGGTTGATTTGGCATTGATTCCTTTTAATTGATGTTTGGCAACCAGGTAAAATAACGCAATCACATTCTCAGGCTCTAATGGCGTATTTTGTGTAATATTCAAATAACCTTGTGCATCCTCGCAATTTTCATTGAGCACATTTGTTTGCATATTTGAGGTATCAAAGCGCTGTGCAATCTGTTGAATAAATAATTCGCTGATATAACGGACCTTGGTGGCTGTTTGATAATAGGGTTTCATTAAGAGGCTAATGGCTTGGTTTAAACTGCTGGCTTTGATGTTATATTGCTTGGTTAAGTCTGCTTGATAATCAAAATACATTTTTTCATTTGCTCTGCCTGATATGATATGTAATGCATAACGTAGACGCCAGAGAAAACATTGGGCTTCATGCAGAAAATTTGTTTCATTATTTTCAAGTAATTTTTCTTTAACTAAAATGTGCCACTTGGATGAATGGAATTTTTTCAAAGCATACCAAATGATAAAATCAATATCCCTTAATCCGCCGGGGGATTCTTTTATATTTGGCTCCAAATTAAATTCAGTTTCTAGAAATCTTGCATAACGACGCTCTTTTTCTGCCATTTTTGCATAAAAAAAGTCCCTATCAGACCATAATACATTTGCGCTAAATTGCTGTGCAAAATGTTGATAAAACTCAGGATTACCTATAATCGGGCGCATGCTAAGTAAATTACTAAAAATACTGAGATCTTCTTTTGCCATATGAAAACATTCATCTTGGGTGCGTACACTGGCACCCAAGGTGAGGCCACAATCCCAACAAAAGGCAATTAATTTTTCAATTTCTTCAGTCTTTGTGTGTTCTTGAATTAAGATAAAAATATCAGCATCTGAAAAGGGGTGTAGCCGATGCAGGCCATAACCACCGACAGCAATGAGCGCGACTTCATCGCTATTCAGCTTAAGATAGTTAAAGGCAAATACTAAGATTTGGTCAAACCATAGCGAACGGGTATACAATAAATCCTGAATATCTGCGTTTTGCCAAAAAGCCTGGTTTAAGCGTGCGCTACTTAACTTTAATTTATCTTTAATTTCAGAACTGATATGACGAGGCGTATTTGTGTGAAGATTTGCTGGTAAATCAAGCGAAAATAGTGCTTGAGGCATGGGCGCATCCGTTTCTTCGTAGGGTGGACTTTATGTCCGCCCAGATAAATTCCAAGAATAACAAGCCCATTTATAATGAGGTTGCTTAGTGTAAATCTGACTCTTCATCCCTTTTAGTAAGCACTTCATAACCTGTGTCCGTCACCAAAATGGTATGTTCCCATTGGGCTGAAAGGCTATGATCTTTGGTAACCACAGTCCATTTATCTGGTAACAATCGGGTATGTCGTTTTCCCGCATTGATCATAGGTTCAATGGTGAAAATCATACCTGGCACCATCTCAAGCCCGGTTTTTGCTTTGCCATAATGTAAAATTTGCGGTTCTTCATGAAAAATTTTGCCAATGCCATGGCCACAATATTCGCGCACAACAGAAAAGCGGTGTGCATGAGCGTGGGTCTCAATGGCATGTCCAATATCGCCTAGATGATTGCCCGGTTTGACTTGCTCAATACCTAACATCATACATTCACGTGTGACTTTGATAAGACGCGTGGCTTGTACAGAGGGCTCACCGACGACAAACATCTTGCTGGTATCACCATGATAGCCGTCTTTAATGACAGTTATATCAACATTGATGATATCGCCTTCTTTTAACTTCTTTTCATTAGGGATCCCATGACAAATGACATGATTCACGGAGGTACAAATAGATTTAGGAAAACCCTTATAATTCAGCGGGGCAGGGATGGCATCTTGCACATTCACAATATAATCGTGGCAAATCTCATTGAGCTCAAGTGTTGAAATCCCAGGTTTTACATGAGGGCCTATCATTTCCAAAACTTGCCCGGCAAGACGTCCTGCAATACGCATTTTTTCAATGTCTTGGGCGGTTTTAATGGAAGCATTTGATTTTTGAGTCATTGTTGGATTTACCTACGAAACGCTAATAATTTAATACAGTTATAGGTGTAGTATAACTAAAAAACCTTCTGATGTTCAGCTTCTTGTCCTTAGAAGGCCTAAAACTACTGCCTTCCTTTATTTAAAGTGGGCTCTATGGTATAAAACGGCGCCAAGCTGTGTAATTTCGCACATCTTGTAGTTAGTTAATTAATAAACCGCATACTTGTCGTCACATTTTTCAGGGTGCTAACTTTTGTTAGTTGGAAAATGGGATAGGTAGAGGCTCAACCCAAACAATGGAGTAATCTCATGTCAGTAACAATGCGTCAAATGCTCGAAGCCGGCGTTCATTTTGGTCACCAAACACGTTTTTGGGATCCAAAAATGAAACAGTATATTTTTACTGTTCGCAACAAAATTCACATCATTAACTTGGATAAAACATATCCTATGTTCCACGAAGCTTTATCGTTTATTAAGCGAGTAGCTTCCAGAGGCGGCAAGATTCTATTTGTAGGTACCAAAATGAGTGCCAGCAGAATTATCCAAGAACAAGCTGAGCGTTGCGGTATGCCTTATGTGAACTATCGTTGGTTAGGCGGTATGTTGACCAATTATAAAACAGTTAAACAATCTATTAAGCGCTTACAAGAACTTGAAGCGATGAGAGATGATGGTACTTTCGAAAAATTGGTAAAGAAAGAAGCTTTAGTACGTTCACGTGAATTGCAAAAATTAGAACGTAGCTTGGGCGGTATTAAAAACATGGGCAGCCTGCCAGATGCAATTTTTGTAATTGACGTTGGTAACGAAGACATTGCTGTTCGTGAAGCGAACAATCTGCGAATTCCAGTTGTTGGCGTTGTAGATACCAATAACAATCCACATGGCATTGATTACCTTATCCCTGGTAACGACGATGCCAGCAAAGCGATTGAACTTTATGTTTCCAGCGTAGCGGATATCATCTTGGATGCAAGAAGCAATATGCAACCCATGCATGAAGAAAGCGAGTACGTCGAAATGGAACAGGATCAAGGTTAATTGACTTCGCATATGAATTTTCTGCTTTGTTGCCGTCGCCTTATCGCAATCCTCATGTATTTTTATATACACTCCGGTTGCGAAAGGCTAGGCGCCTCGCAGAAAAATCATCTGCTGTGTCAATGGCAATAAATTATTAAATAGGGGCTTTAGGCCCCTGATTTTTGTTTTTTTTAAGAGGATCTACGATGGCAGAGATAACAGCAGCGATGGTAAAAGAACTTCGTGAGCGCACCAGTGCGGGCATGATGGAATGCAAAAAAGCATTGGTAGAAGCCAATGGTGACATGCAAGCCGCAGAAGAAATCATTGCTAAATCAGGGCATAAAAAAGCCGCTAAAACTGCTTCAAGAACAGCAGCTGAAGGGCGTATTGTGATTGCGGCCAATTCACAAACCGCACTTGTTTTAGAAGTAAATTGTGAAACCGATTTCGTGGGCAAAGATGAAAACTTTGTGAAGTTTGCTCAGCAAGTTGCAGATGTTGCACTTGCAAAAGGCATCACCGATGTTGAAAAATTAAATGAAGCAACACTGGAAGGTGGCCTTAGCGTTGAAGACACACGTAAAGCCTTAATTACCAAATTAGGTGAAAATATCCAAGTCCGTCGTGCGCAAGAAATGAAAGCAGATACCAATGAAAAAATTGGTAACTATGTTCATAATGCACGCATCGGTGCATTGGTACTCATTTCTGGCGGCAATGAAACTTTAGCAAAAGATCTTGCTATGCATATTGCAGCGATGAGACCTCAATATATTAAAGTAGAAGATGTTCCACAAAACATTTTCGAAAAAGAAAAAGAAATCATGATGGAACGTGCTAAGCAAAGTGGTAAACCAGAAAATATTTTGGAAAAAATCGTTGCGGGCATGCTTCAAAAACATTTCGCTGAAATATGCTTAAGCGGTCAGCCCTTCTTTAAAGATCCTGACCAAACCATTGGTGCTTTAGTAAAAGCAAACAATGCTGAAATTAAGCAAATGATCCGATTTGAAGTGGGTGAAGGTATCACCGTTGAGAAGAAGAGTTTTGAAGAAGAGGTAATGGCGCAAGCGCGCGGGGGCAAGTAATGTCAGTAGCACCCGTTTACAAACGTATCTTATTAAAACTCAGTGGCGAGGCATTAATGGGTGATGAGCACTTTGGGATAGATCCTAAAGTGCTTGATCGCATCGCCAAAGAAGTTGGTGAATTAATCAGCATGGGCGTTGAAGTTGGCATGGTGATTGGTGGGGGTAACTTATTTCGTGGTAAGTCCCTCTCTAAAGCAGGTTTAGGTCGTATATCTGGCGATCAAATGGGCATGCTTGCAACGGTCATGAATGCTATTGCAATGCGTGACGCCTTAGAAAGGGCTGGGCTTGCAACGCGTATTATGTCAGCAATTCCCATGAGTGGCTTTGTCGATCACTACGACAGACGAAAAGCAATGCATCATTTGCAAAGAAAACGAGTAGTTATCTTTGCTGCGGGCACGGGCAATCCTTTGGTTACCACCGACTCAGCAGCCAGTTTGCGTGCGATTGAAATAGAAGCTAACGTGCTTTTAAAAGCAACCAATGTAGACGGCGTTTACTCAGCTGATCCGGCTACCAATCCGCAAGCAAAACTATATGAAAAAATTACTTTTGCAAAAGCGCTTGAGCATGAGTTGGGCGTCATGGATTTAACCGCATTTTGCCAGTGCCGTGATCATAATATGCCCATACGGGTATTCAACATTAACAAACCGAATGTTCTATACCAGATCCTTAAAGGTGAAAATGAAGGCACCTTAGTAGAAAAGGGGGGAGAATGATTAACGATATTCAAAAAACAGCTAAAGATAAGATGAACAAGAGCATCAAATCTTTAGAAGATGATTTAGCGAAGCTAAGAGCTGGTCGTGCACATCCAAGTCTATTGGATGGCATTATGGTGCCTTACTATGGTAACGCAACGCCTTTAACCCAGGTTGCAACTATTGGGGTGGAAGGACCGTTAATGCTTACCGTCAAACCATTTGAGAAGCGCATTGTACCAGAAATTGAAAAAGCCATTCGTGCAGGCGATCTTGGTTTAAATCCAGCAACATCTGGTGATGTTATTCGTGTACCTTTGCCACCTTTAAGTGAAGAACGTAGACGCGAATTGATCAAAAAAGTAAAAGCCGAATGTGAAAACTCAAAAGTGGCTATACGTAATATTCGCCGTGATTCAAATCAGCATATTAAAGATTTGCTGAAAGCCAAAACCATCGGTGAAGACGAAAGCCGCAAAGCCGAAGATGCCATGCAAAAATTAACGGATAGTTATATCCATCAGATTGATGAGATGTTGGCTAAACGAGAAAAAGACTTATTGGAGATTTAAGCTTCTTGTTTAATTATGCAACGCATCCCGGTGTGAAAGCGCATTCTAATAATTTGCCTGCGCACATTGCCATCATCATGGATGGCAATGGTCGTTGGGCAAAACAGAGAAACATGAGTCGTACCAAGGGGCACCAACGCGGTGTCGAAACAGTGCGAGAAATCATCTCAGCCTGCCAAGAAAAAGAAATAAAAGTACTCACCCTTTTTGCCTTTGGCGTAGAAAATTGGAAGCGCCCAGTTAAAGAAGTGCGTAATTTATTTCGGCTCTTTTACTTAGTATTACGAAGAGAAATTAATCGGCTGCACGAAAATAATATTAAACTTCGTGTCATTGGTGATAGAAGTGTTTTTCAAGCATCATTACTTAATGCTTTAACCGAAGCTGAAAAGCGCACGGAGCATAATACAGGATTGTTATTGAATTTGGCCGTTAATTATAGCGGGCGCTGGGATTTACTTAACGCAATGCAAAATATCCTGAGCACGGCGCAAAAGCCGCTTAACGTAAGCGAAGAAATGCTTAGCAAGGCCCTGTCACTGGCTGGTGTTCCAGAACCAGATTTATTTATACGCACCGGCGGGGTTCAACGCATCAGCAATTTTATCCTATGGGAGCTTGCTTACACGGAGCTCTATTTTACGCCGACGCTATGGCCCGATTTTAATAAAGTAGAATTTGAGCTTGCCTTGAGGGATTATTCTCTGCGAGAAAGACGCTTTGGATTAACAGGGGAGCAATTGGTATAAGTATGCTTATATACCGCGTTATAACAGCATTGATCCTCATCCCTTTGGTACTCTGGGGGGTTATCGCATTAAAACCTTTGGCCTTTTCAGTTGTTACCCTTTTGTTATTTGCGCTTGGGGCTGATGAATGGGC
>CAZBZP010000016.1:7073-23058 GCA_964496435.1 Uncultured Candidatus Berkiella sp. | reverse complement strand
TGGCCTTTTCAGTTGTTACCCTTTTGTTATTTGCGCTTGGGGCTGATGAATGGGCAGGTTTATGCAATTTTAAATCTACGCTAAAGCGCGGACTTTTTATCGGCCTATCTACAGTGCTAAGCGCTTGCTTAATCCTCATTGACTGTCCTAGTGTACTGTTAGCCGGTGCTTTATTTTGGTGTTTGGCAGCCTATTGGATATTAAACTATAAAGCCACGGTACCGCTTCTTTTACAATCAGAAGGGATAAAAGCGCTTATAGGCCTTATCGTTTTATCAAGTGGGGCATTTGCCTTATGCTCGCTGCAAAAACTCACTTTAGGCCCTTTGTGGATCATTTTATTATTCTCATTAGTATGGGGTGCCGATACTTTTGCCTATTTCATGGGCAGAAAGTGGGGCAAAACGCCACTTGCGCCCCAGATTAGCCCAAAGAAAACACTTGCTGGTTTTTGGGGTGGTTTAGTAGGCACACTTTTTTGTGCCATGATGATTTTTTTAGCTTTGAAAACGCAATCTTTTGCCAAAGGTCACTTAATGCCATTTTCTGCTTGGATAAGTATTGCCTACATCACACTACTTTTATGTGTTTTGGGCGATCTCTTTGAAAGCTGGGTTAAGCGTTTGGCTGGCGTAAAAGATAGCGGTCGGTTATTGCCTGGCCATGGTGGTATATTAGATCGCATCGATAGTTTATTGGCTGCTTTACCTTTCTACACGCTTGCTATCGTTTGGGTGACAAAATGACGACATCATCCCTTCGTTGTGGTGTGAGCATCCTAGGGGCAACAGGATCAATAGGCATTAATACGCTGAATGTCATAAGCCAACATGCTGATAAATATCAGGTGTTTGCCCTGAGTGCGAATCAAAATGTTGAAGCTTTGTATGATCAATGCTTACGTTTTAAACCCGCATATGCAGTGATGGTGGATGTAAAACGCGCAAAACAATTAGCAGAATTAATTCAATCAGCAAAATTGACTACGCAAGTACTCAGTGGTCAAGCAGGTTTGGCTTTTATTGCTGAGCATAAAGACGTGACCAAAGTTGTTTGTGCTATTGTTGGTAGTGCGGGCTTAATGTCCACATTATGCGCTGTTCAAGCAGGCAAACATGTGCTTATTGCTAATAAAGAACCCTTGGTCATGGCGGGGGATCTTCTCCTGGATATGGCGCGAAAATCAGGGGCAACACTGCTTCCGATAGATAGCGAACATAATGCGCTTTTTCAGTGCATGCCTGATAACTATAAGACGGGAACAAGGCCGCAAGGCGTACATCGTCTTATTCTGACAGCCTCTGGCGGTCCCTTTTTAAATACCCCTGCAGATGCCTTAGCCAAAGTGACACCTCAAATGGCTTGTAAGCACCCGAACTGGGTTATGGGCAAAAAAATTACGGTAGATTGTGCCACCTTAATGAACAAAGGGCTTGAGCTGATTGAAGCAAGTAAGCTTTTCAATTTCCAAGCCAATGAACTAGAAGTCATTATCCATCCTCAAAGTATTATTCATTCATTAGTGGAATACGATGATGGTTCCGTCTTAGCGCAATTAGGTGTGCCTGACATGCGAGTGCCTATCGCTTATTGTTTGTCTTGGCCAAAAAGGATGGTATCTGGTGCTAAACGCTTATCCTTAACAGAAGTAGCGCAATTAAACTTTTATGAGCCAGATTTGGCAAAGTTCCGTTGTTTGGCCTTGGCTTATGAGGCTTTAATATTAGGACAAGCTGCGCCTTGTGTGTTGAATGCAAGTAATGAAGTTGCTGTGGATGCCTTTTTAGAAGGCAGAATACGGTTTACCGATATTCCGCTTTTAAATGAAAAAGTATTAAGACAATTAGCTAGCATGCCAGCAGCGTCTTTGATTGAAATTTTACAAGCAGATAAAGCAGCAAGAGATTATTGTTTAACTTTAGTTGAACAATGTGAGCAAGGCTTAACCTTGGGAAGTGCAGTTCATGCATAACTTTTTTATATCAGCCCTCGCCTTTATTATTGCCATTGGGATATTAGTTACTTTCCATGAGTTTGGTCACTTCTGGGTTGCCAGAAGATTAGGCGTCAAAGTTTTACGCTTTTCGGTAGGCTTTGGGAAACCGCTATTGCGCTGGCAAGATAAGCTGGGCACCGAATATGTTATTGCCGCAATCCCGCTTGGCGGCTATGTCAAAATGGTGGATGAGCGTGAAGGCCCTGTAGCCAAAGAATTTCTCCCCTATGCTTTTAATAAAAAATCAGTTTACGCTCGTTTTGCTATTGTTGTAGCCGGCCCTTTATTTAATTTTATTTTTGCGGTTTTGGCTTATTGGTTCATGTTCATGATTGGCATTGCCGGTACTATTCCCTTGATTGGGGAAGTGAAGCCCAATTCCATTGCCATGCGAGCAGGGTTAATGCCAGGTGAAGAAATAGTCAGTGTGGATCATCAAGTTACACCGACTTGGCAACAAGTTATCAAACAATTGATGGTGCGTATTGGCGATAAAAATGAACTTGAGATTGAGACTAAGGAAAAAAGTGGCATCGTTAAAACCCATTTTCTGCATTTAAATGAATGGGAGCTAAAAGGGGATAGGCCAGATTTACTCCATGGCTTGGGAATAGTTCCTTATGAGCTTCCCATTTATCCGCGGATTAATGAAGTGCTTATTGATGAACCTGCCATGCGTGCTGGTATTAAACCACAAGATGTCATTTTGGCAGTCGATGATAAGCCTATCAATCAATGGAAAGAATTTACAGATATTACTACACACCATATTGGCCAAGCGCTTAAAGTAACCATATTACGCGATGGCAAAGAATTAGATGTTGTTATGACACCGCGCGCCAAAGAAATTACCAATGGTGAAATTGCGGGTTTCGTTGGCTTGGTCGTTAAAACAGAAAAATTACCCGATACCATGCTGCGCAAAGAGCGCTTAGATCCCCTTAATGCCTTTATTGCTGCAATACAAAAAACAAGGGATTATATTGCAATCAGCTTCAAAATTATTGGCAAAATGATATCAGGGGATATTGGCTTACACACCTTAAGTGGCCCTATTACAATTGCACAAGGTGCGGGAGCGACTATCGTTGTTGGTTTTCAGTATTATTTAAGTTTTCTAGCCCTTATTAGTATCAGTCTTGGCGTACTTAATTTGCTTCCCATTCCTATTTTAGATGGCGGACATTTATTATTTTATTGCATTGAAATTATAACAAGGCGTCCGGTTTCAGATAGAGTGCAAGTTGTAGGCTTTAAAATAGGCCTTATGTTGCTTATCTTCTTGATGGCGATAGCCTTCTACAATGACGTCATTCGTTTGTTATAACCATGCTCTTCCCAATTTCAATTTATGCGTTGTTGGCTTCACTCACTCACCCCAGTTATGCACTCAGACGTGCACGCCTGGGGCTTCGTTTACTCGCCTCCTAGCCTAAATTGAAATTGGTTTGAGCATAATTACTTAAAATAAAGCGGACCTTTGGTCGTTTATTTCTAAACGTCAGTCTTTTGCTGTTGTAATTGTTATCAATCTTTGAATGACTGCGTTATAATGGCTTTGCTAAGTGACGTTAGCTCCTACATTTCAGTGTCAGATTTAGGTCCATTCGTCTTTTTAGCATCGTCTTAACTTTATGTATTTTTTGGAAATTTTCTATGCAAAACAAAATTTATGTTGGCAATCTAAGCTACTCTCTAGATGAAGCCGCTCTACGTCAATCATTCGTTGAATTTGGTGAAATAACTGATGTTGCTTTCCCCAAAGACCGCGTAACTGGTCGTCCACGTGGCTTCGCGTTCATCACTTTTGCCGATGCTAAAAGCGCTGAATCCGCTTTGAAGCTGGATGGTCAAGAGATTGGTGGTCGTAAGGTAGTTGTTAAATTTGCGCTTGAGCGCAAAGCTACCGGTAGTGGCGGCGGTGCAGGCGGTGGCCGTAGAGGTGAATCACGCTGGTAGTCACTTAGTAGCGTGAATTCTCTATAAGAAAAGGGGCCTTAGGGCCCCTTTTCTTTTTGGGCGGTATTAAGGCCAGTCTGAATCTTGTAAGGGGCGCCAGAGTTCACTCGTCCTGGATGCCTTGGCGTTGCTTGGGTGGGGGTGTCCGCCCGAGATGTGGCACTTAGCCAGATGGCCTTAATATCCTGTCTCTTGGCCCTTTTATATAAGCAAGACCTTCATTTAGTTATTCAACCACAGTTTAACTTCTTTGCTTAAATTCCTAAATTTCTTGCTTCTTTTCTCATCCTGCTTCTATTTCTTTTGACCTGTGTTAGTATGGCGGCTGCGCCGCTACATGCGAAAAAAAAGCATCTATAAAAATAAGTACTATAAATAAGTAAAAATTGTAAACATGAAAAATCGTTGGTTGATTGGAATAGCTGGCTTACTCTCACAATGTGCAATTACTGCTTATGCGCTCGAGTCCTTTATTATTAGAGATATTAGAGTTGAAGGACTTCAGCGAATAACGGAAGGGACTGTATTAAATTATCTTCCTGTTCATGTGGGTGATGAGTTAGAGAATGCAAGAACGGCAGATGTATTAAGAGCCCTTTTTGAAACAGGATTCTTTCAAGATATTGAACTAGAACGCGATGGAAATGCTTTAGTAATTAAAGTTACTGAAAGACCAACTATCGGTAGTGTTGAAGTATCTGGTAACAAAGATATCAGCAAAGATAATCTTGTTGACACGCTTAAAACAGCGGGGCTTGCTGAAGGTCATGTTTTTGACCGTTCTATCCTTGAACAAGTCAGAAATGAACTTGAACGTTTGTACTTTAGCCATGGTAAATATGGCGTTAAAGTTGAAACCAAAGTTGAAGAGAAAAAGCATAATCGCGTTGATGTCAGTATCACCATCGATGAAGGTCAAGCGGCTCGGATTAAATCGATTAATCTGGTAGGTAACCGCAAATTTATCAATAGTGAGCTTTTAAAGAATTTTACGCTAGCGCCTTCACATCCCCTTTCATGGGTTACGCGTTCTGACCAGTATGATAAGCAAAAATTAGCTGCAGACTTAGAGTCATTACGCACCTTTTATTTGGATAGAGGCTATCTCAATTTCCGAATTATCTCGACCCAAGTTTCGATTACGCCAGACAAACAAGATATCTTTATTAATATCAACCTTGAAGAAGGTGAGCAGTTCTCACTTGGTAGCTTCCACTTAGGCGGCAACACCATTTTGAGTGAAGCAGAATTAATGCCTTTGATTGATTTAAAAGAAGGCGAGATCTTTTCACGTGCCAAAGTGGCCGGTATTGTCAAAGCGATTACCGACAGGCTTGGTGAAGAAGGCTATGCTTTTGCTAAAGTAAATCCTGTGCCAGAAATTCAAGAAGGTGAGCTTAAAGTAAAGCTGACTTTCTATGTAGAGCCAGGCAATAGAATTTATGTCAGACGCGTATTAATTGAAGGTAATAGCAAAACCAAAGATGAAGTTATCCGCCGCGAAATCATTCAAATGGAAAGCGCGCCGGTAAATACAAAAAATATTGAAGGTTCAAAAGCACGCTTAAACCGCACAGGCTTTTTTACTGACGTAAAAGTAGATCTGCGCCCAGTTGCGGGAAGCACTGATGAAGTTGATCTTGTTTATGTTGTTGAAGAAGCATCTGCTGGTCAATTAGGCGGTGGTGTAGGTTATTCTGATGTGGATGGCTTGCTCTTTAATGCCAACATCAGTAACCGTAATTTCTTAGGAACAGGTAAAAGCATCGATTTCAACTTTAACCATTCTAAGGCTTATACCACCTATAGCATGGCCTATAATAATCCCTACTATACAATTGATGGGATAAGCCGTGGCTTTAACGTATTCTATAGTGAAACCGATTTAGGTAAATCAACCAGTATTACCAGCTACACAACAGATGCTTATGGCGTCAACGTGAGCTATGGTTTGCCGATGTCACCCCATGATAGATTAACTTTTGGTTATGGTTTTCAATCTACCTTATTGAAAACAGGCATGTTTTTACCGCTAGAAATTACTAACTTTATTAACCTCTATGGTAATAAGAGTAATGAAGTAACCTTAGCGTTAGGGTGGATCCACAATACCTTTGATCGTTATGTCTTCCCTGAAAATGGCTTGCAACAATCTGCGGGTATTATGGCCTCCGTACCAGGTTCAGATCTGCAGTACTATCGTTTAACTTATAACATCCAATGGTATAAGAGCCTGATGTATGGCTTTATCTTTACCACGGGTGGTACCTTAGGTTATGGCAGTGGTTACGATACGACAGAGCTGTTACCGTTTTATAAGAACTTTTATGCAGGTGGTGTGCGCACCGTGCGTGGTTTTGAAGAAAGTAGTTTAGGCCCCAGAGACTCATTTAATAATCCTGCGGGTGGTAACTTCTTGGCGACAGCAACGGCAGGCCTTGTATTACCAAACTTTATTAGCCCTGAAACTCGCGCTATCCGTTTGGCATGGTTCGTCGATGGCGGTCAAGTATATGATTTAGATGGCAAGGCAAGCTTGGTTAATCCCTTGCTTTCACGTAATCCAACAGGCTTACGTTACTCAACAGGTTTATCTTTAACCTGGATGTCACCCATTGCACCATTAGTGTTTAGTTTGGCAACGCCGCTAAACGAACATCAAGGTGATAAGATCCAGAAGTTTTCTTTCACATTTGGAACTACATTTTAAAGTATTTAAATTTAGGAGAATATTGATGAAAGCATTTAAACAAACATTAGCATCACTTTGTGTTTTAGCTGCTGTATCTATGCCAGTTTGCGCGCAAGAGCTGAAAATTGGCGTAATTGATATGCGCACCATCATCAACACAGCGCCACAAGCTAAAGACGCAATGGAAAAATTGAAAAAAGAATTTAAAGCACGTGAAGATAAAATTGTTGCTGCAGATAAAGCGCTAAAAGAAAAAGCAGATAAATTGCAAAGAAACAGCGCAGTAATGAGCGAAGCTGAAAAAAGCAAACTTGAAAAAGAAGTTGTAGCAGGTCAGCGTGATTTGCAACGTTTACAAGCAGAATTTCGTGAAGATGCAGCTGTTCGTCAACAAGAAGAAATGAAAAAGTTGATGGATAAAGTGAATACAGTAGTTGAAGACGTTGCTAAAAAAGAAAAATATGATTTGATCATTCATAAAGACGTGGTGCCTTTTGCAAACAAAACCGTTGATGTAACGGATAAAGTTGTAAAAGCTATTTCACCAGCAGCGTAATTTATGCAATCAATAACCACTAAAACGAATCAGCATGCACCTAAGGAAATGACCTTAGGTGCTTTGGCTGAAAAAACCAATGCAACATTGCAGGGGCCCGCGGATATTCTTATTCGAGGGGTTGGCACTATTTCGCAGGCAAAACAGGGTGATATAACTTTTGTTGCTGATCCTAAATATCGGCGCTTTATCCCCACAACCCAAGCAACAGCGGTGATTTTAACTGCGAATGAAGCCAATGCTTTTCATGTGCCTGCAGCCTTGATTTGTCCTGATCCCAAATTGGTTTTTGCAAAAGTGGTTGAGCTTTTATACCCCTATGAGCTAATTGAACCCTTTCGCCATCCTAATGCCGTTATTGATGAAACTGCTGAAATTCATCCCAATACTTATATTGGTCCAAACTGTGTGATTGGGGCAGGCGTTAAAATCGGCGCTAATGTAATTTTAAAAGCAAATTGTATCATTGGTGATGCCTGTGAAATTGGAGAAGCCACCGTGCTTAACCCCAATGTTACTGTCTATCATCATTGCCACATTGGCTCACATTGCAATATACATTCAGGTGTTGTCATTGGCTCTGATGGTTTTGGCTATGCCAAAAATAAAGAGAAATGGCTGCGCGTTGGGCAAATTGGCAGCGTTACAATTGGGGATAGAGTAGAAATTGGCGCTAACACCACAATTGACCGAGGCGCAATTGAAGATACGGTTATTGGCAATGATGTCATTCTCGATAATCTGATTCAAATTGGCCATAACGTTAAGATAGGCGATGGCACAGCAATTGCTGCCAACTGCGGCATAGCAGGTAGTGCAACAATTGGTAGACATTGCTTAATTGGTGGGGGCACAGGTGTTGTTGGGCATATCCAAATTTGTGATTTTGTGAATATAGTGGGTAGTTCTAATGTAGGACAATCCATTACTGAACCTGGTGCTTATGCATCTGGTATAACCACAACGGATATGAAAACCTGGAAACGTAATTTGGTACGTTTTCATCAGCTTGATGAGCTGGCAACAAGATTGTTTGAATTAGAACGTAAATCAAAGGAGACTTAAGGTTTGGAAGTAGAAGATAAAAAGACTTTAACAATACATGAAGTCATTAAGTTACTGCCGCACCGCTATCCTTTTTTAATGGTAGATAAAGTATTGGATTATACGGAAAATTCTTTACGTGCCATAAAAAATGTCACAATGAACGAACCCTGTTTTATGGGACATTTTCCTGAAAATCCGGTGATGCCTGGCGTTCTTATTACTGAAGCGCTTGCACAAGCAGGTGCGATTCTAGCCTATACGAAAACTAAAAGTAGTCCAAGGGATAACATCTTTTTCCTGGCTGGCATCGATAATGCCAAATTCAAGCAAATCGTTTCACCGGGCGATCAATTACTATTGGAAGTTGTGATTACCGGTAATAAAGCGAATTTTTGGAAAATTCATGGTGAAGCGACGGTTGATGGAAAAATTGTTTGCTCAGTTGATATATTAAGCGCAATGAGGAAATTGACTGGTGATATCAGATAAAGCAATAGTTGATAAAACTGCAAAAATTGCTGCTAACGTAGTGATCTCTCCCTTTGCTGTTATTGGTAAAGATGTAGAAATTGGCGAAGGCTGTTGGATCGGATCGCATACGGTAATAAATGGGCCAACTAAAATTGGCAAAAACAATAAAATTTTCCAATTCTCTTCAATTGGTGAAGCACCCCAGGATAAAAAATATGCTGATGAGCCAACCCGTCTAGAGATTGGTGATAATAATGTTTTTAGAGAATTTACCACGGTTTCTCGTGGCACTGTATCCGGTGGTGGCCTAACGAAAATTGGTAGCGATAACCTTTTTATGGCCTATGTGCACATTGCACACGATTGCATGGTTGGAAATAACACAACATTTTCTAACAATGCCTCTTTAGCAGGACATGTGACCGTCGATGATTATGCCAATTTAGGTGGCTTTGTTGGGGTTCATCAATTTTGTAATATTGGTAGCTACTGCTTTTGTGCAGGTGGCAGCATGATTGTAAAAGATGTGCTTCCCTATATTACGGTATCAGGTAACTTAGCACAGGCCTATGGCTTAAATGTGGAAGGCCTGAAACGCCGACAATTTACGACTGATGAAATCACCATTTTAAAACGAGCTTATAAAACCTTGTATCGCCAAGGTCTTACATTAGAAGAAGCCGTTCATAAAATTGAAGCGATGGTGCCAGAGTGCCGTCATGTTCAATTAATTATCGATTTCATTAAAAAATCCACTCGTGGGATTATTCGCTAACGGGAATTATTACATGAGAATTGGGATCGTCGCTGGAGAAGAGTCTGGTGATATTCTTGGCGAGAATCTCATTATTGCCTTAAAAAAGCGCTTTCCCCATGCCACATTTGAAGGGGTAGGGGGAGCGCGCATGATAGGGCAGGGGTTTAACAGCCTCTACCCTCAAGAACGCCTTGCTGTAATGGGTTTTATTGAACCCTTAAAACGCCTTCCTGAAATATTATCTATCAGAAGAAATCTAAAAAACCATTTTTTAAAAACAAAGCCAGATGTTTTTATCGGGATAGATTCACCTGATTTTAATTTAACGCTAGAAAAATCACTCAAAGCACAAGGGTTAAAAACAGTACACTATGTAAGCCCAACATTATGGGCATGGCGCAAAGGGCGTATTTTTACAATTAAAAAAGCGACAGATTTGGTTTTAGCACTGTTCCCTTTTGAATTAGCAATTTATCAAGAACACGATGTTAGCGCGCGTTTTGTAGGTCACTCCTTGGCGGATAACATTCCCTTGCATTCAGATAAAGCATTGGCAAGAAATGAGCTAAAGCTTGGGCAAACAGATAAAATAGTTGCGCTATTACCAGGTAGTCGAAAACAAGAGCTCCATTATTTAGCAAAACCCTTTCTAGAAACCGCTAAGTGGTTAAAACAGCAAGACCCATCCATTCGCTTTATATCTGCCTGCGCAAATCCGTATCGCGAAGAACAACTAAAAGAAATGATGAAACAAATGCCTGATTGCCCTGCGGTTGAGTTATACCAGGGACAGGCAACAACCGTTATGGCAGCAAGCGATGCTATTCTGCTTGCTTCGGGAACAGCATCATTGCAAGCTATGTTAGTAAAAAGACCAACGCTTATTGCTTATAAGATGTCACCCTGGGTCTTTGCAATCGCTAAAAGAGTGGTTAAAGTTCCTTTTATTGGTTTACCCAATTTACTCGCAAATAAATGTGTGATGCCTGAATATATCCAAGATGCTGTTGTGCCAGAAAAAATGGGCCAACAACTTTTAGACTACCTGAATAATCCCCAAGGCTATCAAAATGAGATTGCGCTTTATGAGCAAATTCATCAGACATTAAAAGGAAATGCGGGAGAGACTGCAGCGCAAGCGATTAGTGAATTGCTCATTCGCAATTCGTAAAATTAAAAGAGGGCGGATATAAAGTCCGCCCCTACAATAAGAATCAGAAATGACGAACAAAAAATTTATAGCAGGTGTCGATGAAGTAGGCCGTGGACCTCTCGCAGGGCCAGTGTTAGCTGTTGCTGTTATTTTAGCTCCAACTAAAATTGAGGGCTTAAGAGACTCTAAAAAACTCTCTGAAAAAAAACGCATAACACTCAGCCAACAAATTAAAAATGAAGCGCTTGCTTGGGCTTATGGCGTTGCCACAGTCAAAGAAATTGATAAATTGAATATATTGCAAGCATCACTTTTAGCCATGAAGCGAGCAGTTGAGCGTTTGCCTATTGTGCCAGATGAAGTTTTATTTGATGGTAACAAGGGGCCAACTTTGACAATACCCTCTAAAACAATTGTCGGTGGTGATGATTTAATAGCAGAGATATCTGCCGCCTCCATTGTTGCTAAAGTAATCCGTGATTATCTGATGAACATATTTGATAAACATTACCCACAATATGGTTTTGCCAAACACAAGGGCTATGGCACTAAAGCGCATTTAGAGGCGCTTGCTCAACATGGTGTCTGTCCCATTCATCGCTTAAGCTTTGCACCCGTCAGAGAGCGGGCAGAGGCTTCCAGGGCATCTTCCAATGCTAAAGCGCTAAAGGGCAAGAAAGCCATGGCGGAGTGCTAAATGACAAATTTTGTTCATCTACATCTTCGCTCTGAATATTCTATTATCGATAGCATTATTCAGATCCCTGCATTATGCGATGAACTCAAAAAACAAAAAATGCCGGCAGCAGCCTTGACGGATCCCTGCAATTTATTTGCTATGGTGAAATTTTATAAGGGCGCGATAGCCAAAGGCATCAAACCTATTATCGGCGCCCAAATGTGGGTAGCTTGCGATGATAGTGCAACGAATTATCAGAAAATGGTGCTGCTTTGCCAAAACAGAGAAGGTTATGAAAATTTAACCTTGTTAATCTCTAAAGCCTATCAGTTAGGTGAACATTTATCTGTGCCGCTGGTAAAAAAGGAATGGGTGTTTGAGCATGCAAAAGGTTTAATTGCTTTAAGTGGGGCACAATATGGTGAAGTGGGTGCGCATATTGTGCATGACGCACTTCCCAAAGCGAAGGCATGTTTAGAAGAATGGATGGGCGTTTTTGAGAACCGTTATTACCTTGAAATACAGCGCAACGGTTTGCCAAACGAAAAAGCTTATGAAAAAGGCGCGATTCTTTTAGCCAAAGAATTAAATTGCCCCATCGTTGCTACCAATGAAACCGTGTTTTTACATAAAGAGGATTTTGAAGCACACAAAGCGCGTGTCTGTATCCAAGAAGGTACTACTTTAGAAGCTTATAAAAATGAACATTATAGCAAAGGACAGTATTTACTCTCAGGCGAAGAAATGCAGGCAAAGTTTCAGGACTTGCCACAAGCCTTAGAAAATACCGTTGAAATAGCCAAAAGATGTACCTTAAATTTAACCTTGGATGAGCCGGTTTTACCCTCCTTTCCGGTGCCGGAGGGTTTTAGTGAGGCAAGCTATTTGTCGAGTCTCTCGCAAGAAGGGCTTGAAAAGAGGCTACAATTTAAAGCCAAGCAAAAAAGCTATGATGAAACCGCATGGCAAGAAATTGTGCGGACTTATAATGAAAGATTACAAATAGAACTTTCTGTCATCAAAGAAATGGGCTTTCCCGGTTACTTTTTGATTGTAGCCGACTTTATTCAATGGGCTAAAAATAATCAAATCCCTGTGGGGCCAGGACGTGGTTCTGGCGCAGGCTCATTGGTTGCTTATGCCTTAGGTATCACGGATTTAGATCCCATCGATTATGAACTCCTTTTTGAGCGTTTTTTAAACCCTGAACGGGTATCGATGCCAGACTTTGATATCGACTTTTGCATGGACAATCGCGATCGCGTGATTGAATACGTTGCAAAACATTATGGCCGCGCCAGCGTTTCACAAATCGCCACATTTGGTACCATGGCCGCAAAAGCCGTGGTGAGAGACGTAGGCAGAGTGTTAGGTCATCCCTATGGTTTTGTTGATAAAATTGCCAAGCTAATTCCCTTCGAAATTGGCATTACGCTTGAAAAAGCACTTGAGCAGGAACCTGCGCTACAAACACGTTATCAAGAAGAAGAAGAAGTCAAAAATCTGATTGATTTAGCGCAAAAGCTCGAGGGCATTACGCGTAATGTCGGTAAACATGCGGGTGGCGTGGTCATTGCGCCATCAAAACTAACTGACTTTGCGCCACTTTATTGTGAAAAAGATTCTGAGCAAGTTGTTATTCAATTTGATAAAGATGATGTTGAGGCCATTGGTTTAACCAAATTCGACTTTCTAGGGCTGCGTACGCTGACCATTATCGATTGGGCCATTCAAAATGCCAATGCTTTGCTGCGCGAAGAAGATAAGCCCCCGATTGATATTGAAAGCATTCCGCTGGATGATGCCAAAACCTTTCAATTACTGAAAAATTGCGCCACAACAGCCGTCTTCCAGCTTGAATCTAGGGGTATGAAAGAGCTGATTAAGCGCTTGCAGCCTGATCAATTTGAAGAAATCATTGCCTTGGTAGCCCTCTTCAGACCAGGTCCCTTACAATCAGGCATGGTGGATGACTTTATAAACCGTAAGCATGGTCGCGCGGTGGTTGAATATGCCCATCCTGCTATTGCCAGCATTTTAAAGCCAACCTATGGCGTCATTTTATACCAAGAACAAGTGATGCAAATTGCGCAGGTACTTGCTGGGTATACGCTGGGTGGCGCAGACTTATTACGACGCGCTATGGGTAAAAAGAAACCCGAAGAAATGGCGCAACAACGTACTATTTTCGTTGAAGGTTCAGTCAAACAAGGGGTTGAAGAAAAAACAGCAACCCATATCTTTGACTTAATGGAAAAATTTGCGGGCTACGGTTTTAATAAATCGCACTCCGCTGCCTATGCCTTGGTCTCCTATCAAACCGCTTGGCTAAAAGCCCATTATCCCAGCCCCTTTATGGCGGCGGTGCTTTCAGCGGATATGAATAATACCGATAAAATTGTGACCCTGGTGGAAGAATGCAAACAATGCCACATTAAACTCATTCCCCCAACGATTCAGCAAAGCAACTATATGTTCACCGTGAATAAGCAGGGTGACATTATTTATGGTTTAGGCGCCATTAAAGGGGTGGGGGAACAAGCGATTCAAGACATCATTGAAGAACGTAGCAAAAAGCCTTTTAGCAACTTCTTTGAATTCTGTGAACGTATCGATGGCCGCAAAGTGAATAAGCGAGTTCTTGAGTCCTTAATCAAAGCAGGGGCTATGGATTGCTTTGGCCATGAACGCTCGGTGCTGATGGCGGCACTCTCAGATGCTTTGGCACGTGCTGAGCAATTAAGTAAAAATGAATCATTAGGGCAAAACGATTTGTTTGCTCAAGATGATGCACAAACACATCAAGTCAGTTTGCCCCAAGTTATGCCTTGGTCACCTGAAGAAAGATTAGCAGGTGAAAAAGATTCTTTAGGCATGTATCTTTCAGGTCATCCCTTAGATGTCGTCGACCCAGAACTGCGCAAAATGTCGGTTGTGAAATACAGATCAATATCGCATGGCGCTAAAGATCAAAAAGTAATTCTTGCAGGGCTGGTGATTTCTGTTCGAACCATCCAAACCAAAAGTGGCGATAGAATGGCTATAGTTTTGCTTGATGATCGCTTGGATAGATTCGAGATCACCGTTTTCCCTGATCCTTATCAAAAATTCAGAGAATTAATTGCTAAAGATCAGATGATTGTGGTTGAAGCCTTAGCTGGTTTAGATAAATTTTCAGGTGGGCTTAAGGTCAAGGTGCAAAATGTTTATACTTTGGCAACTGCCCGTGAAATGTTTACGAAGAAAATCAAACTATCATTTGCTGCGGATGCATTTAATGATTCAGCGATGCAAAAACTCAAAGACACGCTAGAAAAGCTCGAAAAAGGCGATTGCCCTATATACATTGAATATCAAAACGACAAAGCCAAGGCAAAAATCAAATTAGACTCAAAATGGAATATCAAACCTAAAGAAGCTGCTTTGCAATCTTTACAAGAAATCCTACAGATTCAGCTTGAATCAGAATATTAAGCCAACAAACTAATTTTATTCTCGATAACAAGGCTTATTTTGCCGATAAGCTGCCATTTATTTTTGTGATAAATCTTTATAATGCTGCGCACAAGTAAATTGCTATTGAGAATAAAATGAAAAATTTCATAACTAAAACCGCATTAAATTTTGGCTTGGGTCACGATAAAGTAAGAGAAGAATTACGAAAGCAAATAAATACGCTCTTTCTTGATATAGGTGTAAAACTTTTAAAAGCCCACGCTGCATTTCACAAAGAGCCAGACTTAAAAGCATTATTAACAACCTGCAATAAAGTCCAATATCAAGCAGATGCCCTTCAAAAATTTTTGTTAGAGAAAGAACAGTTTGAAGCTTTAACGCAAATGCTTATTACTTATGGCAAAAAATATGGCTCTTTTGATGATTTAAAGCCCAAAATAAGCACAAGCCCTGCAGTGCAAGAAATGAAGGTATTGCTTCAAAATCTGTTATCTGTCGAAATATATAATAGCCTAACGCCTTTGGCTGAGCAGATGGGTAGCTTTGATAAATTGCAAATGAAAGAACAACAAAGCATAGTCGACGTGTTAAAAAGCGAAAAAGCAATCACACAAGTGAAAAGCTTAAATTTAAGCACTACATTTGGCGAGATTAAAAAAAATATGGTTGCGCTTACCACTGAGTTTGAGCTATCGAGCGTACATCGTGATCAATTAACAACCATGGTTGATAAAATTGAGAAAGCCCATTTAGCAAAATTAGCTGATATTAAAACAGAAGTGGAGCAGTATTTACCGCCACTGCAACAAAAATTATTAGAAACTATCTATGTTGCGCACCCTGATTTAAAAATTGCGCAAGAAAAACCAAAGGAAATTGTGCCAAGCTTGGAAAATAAGAAAAAGCGTACAAAAGAAGAGAGTAAGGAAGAGGCAACCAAGAAAGAAGAGGCAGTTAATAAGCCAAAAAGGCAGGCAATTGCAAAGAAATAACAGCGCCCCCTACAAAGATGAAGCTTGAGATCTGCGCTTGTCGTCCCGTGTGTTCATTTCCCTGTCATCCCGAGAGAAACGAGGGATGACACTAGCATAGCTTATTATAAACATTATGCTACTATTCGCAAAAAGTAATCCAATCTATTACCACACTCGCTACGCTCCTCGCAATGTTATTAAGGATTTAGCTTTATAATTTGGTTAATAACTTCGCTCATATCGGG
>CAZBZP010000016.1:0-6973 GCA_964496435.1 Uncultured Candidatus Berkiella sp. | reverse complement strand
AATGTTATTAAGGATTTAGCTTTATAATTTGGTTAATAACTTCGCTCATATCGGGGTTTATGCTCAAACCCCTTAGATTCAAGCCCTTTTTTAGATTTTGCGCCCATTTGTTTTAAGGTGTCATAATAGCTGGCAAAGCTGCCGGGGCCTGATCTGAGGTTAACAATTTCATTTTCCTCAATATCCATTTGTTTTAATGAGTCAATCATGACTTGAATTTGATGCACTTCAATTTTTTTTGCCGGTTTAGAAGTCGTTAAATCTGAAAAAGTGAGGTCAATTTCTTCCTCGCTTACCACCAACTGATGTTCATCTTGAAAGAGTTCTGAAATATGAGCAATGCTGAAAAAATCAAGCAAACATTTTTTATGTTCTTCGTTTAGAGACTCGAATAATTGCATGACCATTTGTCGCTCGTTATCTTTTTTAACCTGGTTGGTCGTTGCTTTCCCGTGATGCTGCAAAATAATAGCTTTGCATAATTCAAGGTATAAATCATTGAGGCCGGATTTGTGTTTGTAATTATCATTTATATCTTTTGTTAAATCGTTTATTTCTGTAAAACGATTAAAAGCGGTGAGTTTTTTATATTCCCCTTGGTTCCTTGTGAGGGGATTGGTCATTTGCTGAGCTATTTGCGCTATTCCTGCAGGGGTAAATTTTCTAAGGCGTTCTGCCTCTAAAAGGCAAAACTGCGCTTCAACTGAGGAAAGAATATTTACATAACTACACGTTCCATGCTTTTGACCTTTGTTGGGAAAGATGGCAATGGGCTTGGCTAAATTAACAACTCGCTTTAATAATGTATTTAATTCAGAGCCATTAAGCGTCTTATCAATAATTTTTCTCACCCATTCTTGGGTAATGAGACCCTCAATTTTATAAATTTTAGTACCAAAGTCTTGGTCACCACCTTCTCCTCGATTGCTTAGAATAAGAAATCCTTTGTAAAGTGATAGGCCGATTGAATGTTTGAACCAGCCAGCAATCAGATTAGTGATTTCGTCATTCTTATATCTTTCTCGTAACCTATCAGGCGCATAATCATGATAGCCTGACAGACCCGTCAATTGATTCAACATATAGGCGAAGGCGGCAACAATTTTGTCAATATGTTTTATATAAGGAGACTTAGCAGTTAAACTTTTTTTGTAAGTCGTCATCTTATTAATCAGAATGTTGTAAGAGCGAATGTCAAAAGAGCCTTCAAAAGGCATTGTTACTTGAACATGAGAAGTTGTGCTTTTTATACGGATGCTTGCTGTAACTGTGCCACTTAAGCCTAAAACGTGGCCTAAGCATTCAGTTCGAAGAGCACAAGTTCTTACTGTGCTAAACCAAGAAAGTAGCGCAGACGAAAGTATTCTATGTTTA
Source organism: Uncultured Candidatus Berkiella sp. (assembly GCA_964496435.1). GTDB lineage: Bacteria > Pseudomonadota > Gammaproteobacteria > Berkiellales > Berkiellaceae > Berkiella. The sequence continues at coordinate 5,599 of CAZBZP010000016.1, read as the reverse complement.
TAAGAAATATCATTCAAAATAAAGTGCAATTCATTCAAATTAAAAACATATTTAAAATTAAAAATAAGCAGCTCTAATAATTGAAAAAAGTGAGTCTGTTTAGTGGCATGATGCAGCGATTTTAGCAAATCATGATAGTTATCATTTTTTAATACATCTTGTTTTGAAACAAAAATGCCTGTCTTAATGCTTTTATTATCATTATCAGTTAAAGCGAAACCAGCATCAATCAGTGCTTGCATTGCATCTAAATTGCCATCTTTAAAAATTTCTTGCACTACGTCGATGATGGGTTCTGAGGTGGATTCAATTCCTTGGGAGTGCAATAGGCGAAAAGTGCTTTTATCTTTTTGGTAGGCTTCTAAAATTTGTTTAGCATTTTGTAGGAATTCGCATTGCATTGACATTTTTTTAGCCCCACCCTTGGATGAGCATAATTCTATCCTTTAATGATGTTAAGAAGAAGCTAGGTAATTTGGCAGTGCGGCATGATATTAGCATTTCTTCTTAATTAAAATTTACCTACCAAATAAACTGTCGAAAATTTCCGCCTTCCTTGACCACCACAACCAGCTGATTTACTGTGTTCAAATGAAACTACCCTCCATTGCCATCGCTTGGTCAACCGGCATTGCCATCTTCTCGATGTTCTTTGGCTCAGGCAATGTTGTTTTCCCTTTATTGTTGGGACAGATGACAGGGGATGAGATCCCTTGGGCATTAGTCGGTTTAACCATCACCGCTGTGGGAGCGCCCTTATTAGGCTTGTTAGGTAGCGTCCTCTTTGAAGGTGACTGTAAACAATTCTTTTATCGCATAGGCGCTGTTCCTGGTTACCTGGTGGTGCTCATCCTTTTAGCACTCTTAGGACCCATTGGCGTGATGCCGCGTTGTTTTATCGTTGCTTATGGTGCGGTGCAACCATATTTCCCTACACTTTCCTTAACGGTCTTTAGCATTATTGCAGGGATAGTCACACTGCTTTTATTAATCAGAAGAGAATTTATCTTATCTGTTTTAGGTTTATTCTTAAGCCCCATCCTCATTTTGACTTTACTTATCATTATTGGGGTCAGCATCTTTGCCCCTGGTGAGATAGTAACAAGCCAACACACACCTTGGTCTGCTTTTGTTGAAGGCTTGGCTGTTGGCTATGATGTGATGGATCTTTTAGCCTCCATCTTCTTTTCAGTCAGTATCTGGCTATTACTCAAAGAAAAACTTCATATTGAAAGTGAGAACCAAGTTAAAACACAACTTGTGCCAACCTATGTGGTCTCCAGTTTAATTGGTGGTGGTTTATTAGGTATCATTTATGTTGGCCTTTGCTATAGCGCTGGTGTTCATCATCAAGCTTTAACACAGGCTGTGCCAGAACAAATTCTGGCTGTATTGGCCGTGCATTTGCTGGGCCCTAAACTGGCCTTGGTTGCAAATTTAGCCATCGCGCTTGCCTGTATTACAACCGTCATGAGCCTTGCGGTTGCTGTGGTGGATGTTATCCATGTCGAATTAATGAATACAAAGATAGGGGCCAAAATCCCTTACAGTTATGGCTGGATGATGTTTATCACTATCGTGATAACCGTTGTATTTTCCACATTTGGGTTTTCAACCATCATGGGATTTTTGCATCCTTTGATGGAGATAGGTTACCCCGCCATCATTGTTCTCACGATTTGTAATATCTTATATAAATTATTTGGCTTTCAGTATGTAAAAATGCCCGTTTATGGCACGCTATTAAGCATGATCATTTGGAAAATCCTAAAGGTGTATATGCATTAAATCTGAGTAAAATCCTTATTGACGGGTTTAAGTTAGTTCTATACAATCTTTCTTCATTTTCTAACCTTCAGAGTGATGTATGTCAAAACGCGGTGCAAGAACAAACCCTCAAAGAAATAATGCGCCAAATGCAGCGCCTCAAACTAATGTGGAAAATATGCCCGCACCTGCTCTTGGGGTAACATCACCTTCAGTGAATGCTGCAAATGATGATGCACAATTCAACGCAGAAATAAAGAAACGCTTTCCTTTTGCACTCTTTTTTAGAACCTCATTTCATGAGAGCTTAACAAAGGCAAATGCCGACAATAGTTGGCAAATCCCAGAAAAAAATGATTTCATTAATCAAAAAGAAAATAATCCTTTTAGTTTCAAAAAAGGGAAAGATGGTTGCAACTTTCATTTAAAAAATGAAACAGCTAAATTCCAACTAATTAATAACAATGATAATTCTCATGCGGCTTTAGGCCGTTGCATTGCTGCCTATGTTGAAACCTATGACAAATGGCGCGAACAATGTAAAAAACAAGATGAGAAAGCTTTAGATCTCATTTTTGAATTAACCGTATATGATGAAGCTCAAATCAAGCCCATTTTAGCTGCTTTAGAAGCTGTGGGGCAGACTTTACATAAAGTTAAATTGGTAGATCAAAACAATCAAGCGCGTGAACTTAGCGCACAAGAAATAGCTATGCATAGCACGAAACCAAGAACAACCGCTCTTGCACAAGTTTAGGAAAAGATGATGATAAAACGGATTTTATTCTGTCTTGTATTAGGCTCTCTTAGTTTAGCTCCTTGTTATGCTGCTGAGCCTTTGCTAATTGATGTCAGAATCATTGGATCAGCGCAATCTCCTCGGTTTGAGCCACAACATTTGCAATTTGATGCAGGTCAGGATTATTTGCTGGTAATCTCAAATAATGCTGATGATAGCATTACCTTTGAATATGGTAACTTTGGCCAACAAGTTTTCACCCGTGGCATCATGGGCACTTCCAGCATGACCCAGCAAAGCTTGGTTATCAGTGGAAAGAGCAAAGTACAATGGCATTTTAGCCCCAAAGACAGCGGTGAATATACCTATTATGCGACTAATACCGCACAAAATTCACGTGGTGTGCCAGGGAAAATTACGGTTAATAAAATTGAAGAACCTGAAAAAGATGCAAAGCTGGAGAAAGCAGAGCCTCTTGAAGTAGAGGGCGATAATGCAGCAAAGAAAGACGCAAATAGCAAAAAATCAAAAGCCAATCCTAAAATAGTCTCATTAGATAAAAACGCAGACAAGAAACGTTTCTAAGCATTTAAGCCTGACTGTAGCAGTATTTTTGACAAACAAAAATCAATTTGCTTTTTAAATGAAGTTACTTTTACGATAAGATAACTTCATTTATGCAGGAGAACAAAGACATGCTGCAAACCTTAGGGACATCTCTCTTTACTCAAGAAAACCAAAACCCCTCTATTATTGAATTTTTTGGTAATTTCAGCACACTTTGTGAAGATTTTTGCGTCAAGCAGCAAGATATCATTAAGAAAAATAGAAGTCTGGGCTCTGAAAGTTCAAATATAGTCAATTTATTAATTATTAATAAATTTGCTTTTGCTTCTCTTGCCGAACTTTTGAAAGACTGTGATGAGCTCACACTTTCATCAATCAGCTTAGCGCGTGTCAAAGCCATTCGTGACCAGATTTTAGCTAAGCATTGTTATGATGAAATTGAAAGAGTGCTTGATCCTGAAAAATCAAACAATATTAGCGAAGATGCTGATGCGCAAAAGATTAATGAGATTATCACTAATGCCACGCTGAGAATGTTTGAAACCATCAAAAATCAACAAGAAAAATTTCACATGGCCACAGGCACCTTAAAAATGGATTTTAGTGAAATGCCCGTTATTTGCTTTTCACCCTTGTCGCTGTCAAATGCTCCCTTAGAAGACATAAGAAAACATGCTGGGAACCAAAGCGAAGAAATTATCAAAAGCTTTCTCGCATCTATTGAAGAAAAATTGTTAGCAGCTTGCTTTGATTCACTTTTTTCTTTGTATGCAACCTTAAAGCTAATAGAATCACCCCGTCAAAACAAAGTTAAAGTCCCTCGTATCGAAGTTGTTAAAGCAACGAAATTTGAAGGCTTGGCAGATGATTGGGTACCCTCAAAATCTCATCGTGAGGCTCAGGAAGAGTCATCAGAAGAGTGGGTGACAGATTCAGAAGAAGAGGCGATATTCAGTAAAATAGAGGCGAAATCTACCAAATCTACCCCAAGAGTGGAAAATCTAAATAAATATATGACAACTCAAGAGATAGAGGCTAAAACCCCTGTATTCAATAAGGCACAAACCTTAACACCTAGTTACAATGAAGCTAAAAGTGATATGAAAGAGGACGAAAGCCCAAGTTCTGATTGCAACGCAAATCTAGAACTTAAGCTTTCAAATTTGAGTCTTAAATATGGATAAATTAGGCTAAATATTGTGCTGGGGGTTGGCGTAAATCGCTGATGATCCTGAGCTTGGATAAGCCAAGTAGCAGGTAATAAGTGATATCAATTTGCCACCATTTAAAGCCTTGTCTGACACTGGCAGGGTAGAAGTGGTGGTTGTTATGCCAACCTTCACCAAAGCTTAAGAGTGCCAAGAACAAATTGTTTCTGCTGTTATCTTTGGTTTGATGAGGTCTTGAACCAAAGCAGTGCGACAAGGAATTAATAGTGAAGGTCGCATGGAACACACAAACGGTTGAGACACAAAATCCCCATATAAAGAGTTGTAAACCGTTGGTATGTAGCTGTGGTGCATGCACTTTTAAGTATTCACCTAAGGTGTAAAGGCCCACGCCAAATAAAACTGGCACTATGACATCGAATCTATCCAGAAAACGTAGTTCGGCAAAACGATTAAAATCTTGGATGCGGCTGGGGTTGTGGTGAAAATACTTTTTGGATAAAAACCAGCCAAAATGACTCCATAGGAAGCCATGTTTGACAGGGGAGTGTGGATCTTCTTCTTGATCAGAAACCAAATGATGATCGCGATGATGCGCTGCCCACCATAAAGGGCCACGCTGGATAGCCGTTAAGCCCAGCACCGCAAAAATAAATTGCCAAAAACGATTGGTCTTGAATGTCTTATGTGAAAAGTAGCGATGGTAGAAGCCTGTTATCGCAAACACTCTTAAGCCATATAGGAAGAGCGCCAGACCCAGGGCAAAACCACTAAAGCCTACAAAGAAAACCGCCAAGCAAGCAAGATGGATCCCAATAAAAGGGACAATCCGTGCCCAATCAATCTTATTGGGGCCGACATGGAGTGGTGTTGCTTGATTATCCACCCATCGCAAAGGAAGCTGGTACACGTCTTTTAGGGTTTTTGTGATTCTGTTTAGCATCGATTTAGGTTAAACATCTCAAAGTTTTAAGAAAGGTGCATTATAAAAGAATGGATAAGAATTAACAGAAATTTCTTCAGGTAAGTAAGTTAAAGAACACTTTTTGGTGCCTAGATCAATTTAATGGATCTTAGCCTCTCCCCCTTTTAGTAAAAGCAGAAACGGTTTGTTGTTAATTAGGGAGAGGGCAGGGTGAGGGAAGCTCGAACTGGCTATTGGAAAGAGCCCGCACTACCCTCATCCTAACCTTCTCCCTAATAAACTTCTGCGCACTAAAAAAATCCATGAGACGGGAGAAGGGATCAGAGCTGCGCTTAGGTCAAATTGCAGGATCTTACCCTCTCCCCCTTTTAGAAAAGGCAGAAACGGTTTGTTGTTAATTAGGGAGAGGGCAGGGTGAGGGAAGCTCGAACT
>CAZBZP010000015.1:0-88562 GCA_964496435.1 Uncultured Candidatus Berkiella sp. | reverse complement strand
GACAGATTTCCCCAGTAACTAAAGTGGCAGTTACACAAAATTATTTACAGGCTCAATTATAGATCAATATTATTTAATTAAACCTTTCTTTAGGCTTTTCATGATTTTCATTTCGAATATGAAATTGTTCATATTTCTTTAATAACCCCTGACGGTTTCTTCTTATAATTTCGTCACGTTCTTCTAATATTAAATTTACAGTTTCTAAAAAAAGAGCGTTCTCAACTTGTTCTTTTTCTTTAATGTAATTACTCTCATATAACCATTCAATAACCTCGCGCCATTTCCAAAATGGAGACTTATCTGAAAGTTTCATAATAGGCTTTGGAAATGGTTTTATTTTTCTACGTTCACCTTTAATCCAAAGAGAAACTGCTTGTCTACCAATTTGAAGGCGTTTAGCAATTTCAGATTCAGTAACTAGATCTTCTGGCGCAACATTTGCCACAACAGCTCCGACAGAAGAAGATTCAACATCCTTAATTGCACTCATAACAGCCTCTTCAAGCGAAGAAGCTGTTCGATCAAAATCTAAATACACCGTCCCATTCCTAAAGTTAATAAGAGCGTCATCACAACCAACTTCAAATAAGCTATCTTCCAAATTTGGAGTATTATCATCTACATTTTTTAAAACCAATATAAATTTATATGTTTTTTGTGTTTCATTCATTTTGAGTTCTCCTCGTCTTTGTGAGGACATGATTTTACATTTCTGAGTATCTGCCTAGCGTGATTCTCCGGAACTTTAGGAGTTGACCAAATAGACATGCTACAACCCTCCCTATCTTCTTTGGGGCATAATAACCGTCCCCAAGCATGAGATGAATTCCCTGATTCCTGAAACCGCCACCCTTTTTCTTCTGCAAATTCAATAGCTGCTTCAATCTCCTTATTTGGATGCTTTTTCCGTTTAGACATAACACGGGGTATCCTTACTACTTATAATATCAATCTTAGACTCTGTGTTGACATATGTCAACACTCAATGGTCTTATGGGACTATTGGCAAATTCACTAAAGTGTATTTGCATCAATTATTGGAGGAAAATTAAAGGCTTGAATATACCTCGCTTTAAACAACCTAACCAAGAAATGGTCACACCCAATACGACATTGGAATCAGGCGATAAGGAGGTTTGCTATTGTCTTAGCGGAGAGTGTAGCGACGTGGCAAAACAGCTCTGGTGAGCCATGCCCGCTTCGCTCGCTCGCGATAACAGAAGTGCAATCTAAGAGGCTGTTGGTATGACTTTAAAGTGAAATTTAAATGTGTCTTTAAAAGGAAAATCTATCTGAAATGGGTCGCGTTTCTAATCGAACTATCAGACAGCTCCGCCTGGTTTGCTATGCCTGAGAGAACTGTCTGATAACATGCTAGCGTTTCAAATCTGTAAAATTAGATTATGAAAGTAGATTTGCTGGAGTTTTCTAAAGATGAAGTATTTTGCACAACGACGTGCAGTGTCACTGCAAGTAATAATATATAGTGTCCGTAATTTGATTAACATTTTTCCATCAAAAAATAATGGTCACTACCACATGAAGTTGAGATCATTAGACTTCACTTTATCTTGCTACTTTTCAATTCTCATTATAATTAATATGTTCATCGATTCTCTGACTTTGTTGAAAATATAAGTGGCATGAATAACAAGAAAATCAGCATCGCAGGGTATTGATATCTATAAGCTGGAAATGGAATTACAACCATAAGCACTAAGCTAAGTAATACTGGCAAGCTTAATGCTACAAATAATCCTAGATCTTTTTGCAGCGTTAATCTGATTAATACTATAAATAGGCCAAGGTAACATATTAGAGCAGGCTTCCACATCAGCCAAAAATTTTTACTGGATTGAGACCATGTAATATAGGACATTATTTTTGTTCTATATTTGCTATTAATTAAAGCTCGGTTTTCACCTGTAATTTTTTTAAAATCCTCCTTTACATTGTCATAACCTATTGTAGGAATAGCTTGAAAAGGCAATTGATTAATACCGATATACCAGATTAATTTTGTAATGCAAACTTGCTGTTTTACTAAAATTAAAGGATTTTCTTTGATTAATCGATAGACTACTGAAGCAAGCTTTATTTGATTTTTTCTAATATAAGCAGAATACTCCAAACTGCTCATTAATTTAGATTGAAGAACACTATCTCTCGTTGTGTCAATCATAAAGCAATCATGTTTTTGCCAAGCTTCTTTAGGGGCAATTTTGTAAAATATCTCTGCATCTTCGTCATTAATTGGTATCCCTGCATTAAGTGCAGCACTAAAAAGTTGAAACAGGTACCAGGTTACAAAATCACCAAAAGGAGGAGGGGGGGATACTTTTGAATTGATATATGGTTTCCCTTCATATGAGTGAGCAATAAAAAAGCTAGGCAACGATAATGCGAGAAAACCAAAGAGAATTATGCTGGATAATGCTTTGATTTTGTGACCTTTAACATAAAGCAAAGCCATCGTGATAATAGCAACAATTATTACAGCAGGCATTGCATTTGTTCGCATTAATCCTGCAAACAAACCTGAAAAAATAATTATGAAAATGTAGTAGTTATGATTTCTTGATGTACTGAAATTTCTAAAGAAAGCTAGAATGGCCCAGCTCATGAATATTAAACCAACGGCACAGAGCGCATCTTTGCCTAGATTAGTAAAAAATGAGGAGTATTGAGGAGTAATTGCTATAAATATTACAAATATTTGGATTACAATTCGGGGAACGCCTTTATGACGGAGTTCTTTTAGAAACAATGCTATACCTAGCGCGCTCATAAAACTTTGAAAAAGGATTAGTAATGCTGGGGAAGAAGAAATATATGTAAATAATCTCATAAGTAGAGTGGGGGTTGTACCAATAGCCGCTGTTAAGTGGCCCCTAGAGTAGGCTTCATACCATTGCAGAGATCCATCATATGCTGAATTTGCTGGCCAATAAGCAAGCTGAAATATAAAGGTTGAAAAAAATAGAGGTAGAAAGAGTAATGTTAACTCAAGTACTTTTGGCTTATATTTTATGCTGGTTGTTTTTGAAGCATTAGCATGTTGCAAGATGACTATAATTGTAAGTAGGGCAAAAATGCTAGCAAACACTCTCATTAAATATTTATTATTATATCTTTTCAAACTTATTTTCGATAAAGGAATATCAGATGATTTCCCACCAATCGATATTGTTGAGACAAAATGTGAATCAGACTGAAGAGAAATCGATTTGAAGTCACTATCATCACTGTTTGCTAATCGAATAATTCCACCACCTTGTTGATGGATTAAACCAAAAAGGATAGGGTCACCCTCAGAGTATAGTATTAAAGGCTTTGCTCCTTTAGGTGCAGTTAGAATGGTTGAATCACTATATTCAGTAATAAACCAGTTTGGTTCTGGCAGTAGCAAAGCGCCTGACGATTTATAATCTTTGTACCTATGACCATAAAACACAATACTGACAACCCCCTCATTTTCCGAGGCTGGCTGTACAGCGGTTTGATAAACTTGTATAGGTCGTTCTAATAATCCTAGAGAAAGAAAAATTATTGTAGATAAAATAAGAATCAAAAACCATTGTAACTTTGATATGTAGCGAAGATGTCTGAAATAATTCAACGGTACTTTATGAGGAATATTGAAATTCATAAATTAGGGCTTATTTGATTTTGGAATATATGGGTTGCCTAGAGCAATGAAACGAGTTAATTTCGTAATATTTTGGTGTTGGGCATTTAAATATCTAATTATAAACAAGGAGCCATTAATGATAGTTACAGAAAATAAAACCAGCATGAAATCAAGTCCACGTCCAATTCCAAAAAATTGAGCAATAATGGTTGTTGCATCTGGACACCATACAAAGAATATTGCTGAAGCATATAGAAACAAAAGAGCATATCGAATCAATATGCGCCTAACAAAAACTAGACTATAAATTGCCATAAATAGAAAAACGGATGTAAGAAACCAAGTAAAGATCATGGTGACATGTACCTCATAAACATTTCTAAAACTACACGTATAGCATTTGAGCTTTTTTGGCCATGCTGTATTGAATATTTCGTATAAAAGATAGTAACAGGATGTTCTAAATAAGGTATGTTATTTTTTGATATATAATCTAAGATTTCTGAAGCATGAGCCATTCGGTTTTGCTTAAATTTAAAAGACTCACAAAATTTGCTAGTCAGAATTCTAAAGCCATTGTGTACATCCGTAAATTTTGTTCCGCTTGTAAGTTGGGTGAATGCTATGGCTAATTTTAATAGGATTTTTCTTTGCAAGGGGATGTTGTGTGCGCGACCAAGAAAGCGGCTGCCCAGGACAACTTCTGCCTTACTTTGTTGTAAAGCGGTTAGCATTGGGATGATTTCCTCAGCGTTGTGCTGCCCATCAGCATCAAAGGTAATGATATATTTACAATCATTTTGCATTGCATATTCAATACCTGTTTGCAGGGCAGCGCCTTGACCAAGGTTTATAGGGTGATGCAACACATGAGCGCCAGCATTTAAGGCTCGCTCTACAGTTCTATCTGATGAACAATCATCAACTACCACCACGTTGCTAACTTGAGTTAATATCTTCTTCAGCGTTTCAGTTATTGCTAGCTCTTCATTGTAAGCTGCAATAACTACCCAGACTTTGTTGTTATTCATGTCTCTATCCCATGGGGTTAACCTGTGCTTAATACTGCAAGGCCAATTCCTATAATAGTCAAACCTAAAATGAACTGTATAGTAAGCACTTCTTGAAAAAGTAACGCACTGCCTATTGCGACTACAATAAGGCTAATTAGTGTGAATGGATACGCTCGAGATAGTGGGATAAATGTAAGCAACCATACCCAATAAATTAGTAATGAAGCGTAAAGTGCAACTCCCAATAGATAAGGCCAATCCGAAAAGAGGGATATCAGTTTCTGTATCAATGTGGCATCTAAAGTGTTTGATTGCCGTTTTGCAGAGTATTTTAGTAATAATTGACCTAAACCCATCCCAATTGAAAAAAGTGAAATCATCGATATTTGTGAGAGATTCATGAAATCCTCTTGCGTAGTACAATTCTCATTGCGTCGAACAAATTAACCGGCAAGCCTAACTTGTGCATCCAAGAAGGCAATTTGGGCTTAAAAGAAAAATATCGACATAGTTGATAGATAATCAGTCCAAAGGGAACCTTTTTAAAGGGATGATCTATATGAACAACTTCAAGATTATGTAAATTTGCAATTTTTTCTAATGATAGCGGGGTAAAGAACCAAAGATGTTGTGGAGGGGTCATTAAACGCCAACGTTTACCCGTCAGTTTTGCGCACAACGAAGAAAAATCTCCAGTTGTTATAAGTACCAATCCATCAGCATTTAGCTTATTCTCAATAATACTTAATGTTGCACTTGGATTTTCTAAATGTTCAATTACATCAAGCATAACAACTACATCAAACATGGGCATTGTCTCAATGCTTACTTCCGAAATAACGCCTCGTTTTACTGTGAAAAGTCCTTTTGCATGACAATGATTCACGGCATGTTCACATAATTCTAAGCCGTGAACTGTATATTTATCTCTTGCAATATCTAAAAAGTACCCATAAGCACAGCCTAGCTCAAGTAAATTTCCTCCTTTTGAGCCAAATTTGCTAAGTAAGCATAATTCACTTTTAAATTGTTCTCTTAATACGTTCGCTGCACTTAAGTAATCCGAATATCCATCTGATTTACTACCATTAAAATATGATTCATCATAATATGTTTCAGCATTGAATCCTTTCGGAAATGCTGCCCCTAAACCACATGAATCGCATTTGTAAATTGGAACTGTAAATTTATAAAACAGCAGATTTGTGAATAATATGTTACACCCTGGACAAAATTGTATTGCTGACATAAACACCTTGAAATATACAATATTTAAAATTGTAGAATAATTCTATTTATTCATTAATATATCATCTAACTTCCATAAGCCAAGACATTTATCTGTGAACAAATTGTCACCTTCAGTACAACCTTCGTTGATCAATTTTAACGGTGGTGGAAAGTTAAAAGGTGCTAGCTGTAAATTAAGCGTGCGCCAAAAACCCTCACCAAGATCCACATTCAAGTCTCGTCTGGTAAATGTTGTTGTTAACAAATATTTAGCTCCGGAAGCTTTAAAATTCTTTATAATTTGTAATGCATTATCAAAAGAAAGATGCACGAGGCAATCGCGCGAGAAAATTAAATCAGCTTTTGGCAAAGGGTCTGTTACTAAATTTCGATAGTGAAAATTAATTTTGTCAGCGCCGTGTTCTCTTTGGTTTTTTTTGATTAGATCTTCAACAATATCCACACCTATGTACTCTGGGACATTTAGGTTTGTTTGGCTCATCCAATACCAATCGCCGCAGGGTGCGTCAAGAAAAGAGCATATTTTAAATTCATCAATAAGTTTTGGTATTTCATTTCGAATAATAGCAGTTTGATCAAGGTCGGAACCTTCACCGGAACGAGATTTTCTTCCTTGAAACATATTGTCATGGTATATAGTCGTAAATTTATCTTGTAAACTCATTACTTCTAATGCGGAATAAGCTTCTTTATTAATTGTGGGTCCTTTTGACTTGTAGAATACTGAAACAATTGCGTTTAAAGATCTTCTTATAATTAATCTCAAATAAGGTGGAATTAATCTTCTAATGGGTTTAACAATCTGATACATACAACCGCCTTTAACTAATACTAAGAGTGCAAATAAAATTTCGTGTAATGGAGAATGTATAATATTTTTGAATGCTAAGAGAGCAGCTTTGTTTCCTGCAGGGAAAAATCCCCTATACCACATACTTGCCGCTATTTGTGCATAGCCAAGACCAGCAGAACTATTAGTAGATTGCTGAATTTCAGCTGGTTTTAAATTTTGTGCAAAGTTGATTAGTAGTTTGTTACATTCGTTAATAAAGAATTTTTTGAGTTTTATGGAACCTTGTTCATTATGACTTCGGGATTTAACTAACTTTACAGGGATATGAACAAAGTCATATTGAATACTCATTCTAAACCATAGGTCATAATCTTGAGTGACCAGAAGAGATTCATTAAATTTTCCACAGTCGTTGAAGGCAGCCTTTGGGATCAGAAGGGTGCAGCCATGTAATTTATTTTCAATAGTTAACCAGTAACGAAATGAAGATGGGGGCACACCTTTCATTTGGCAGATAACATCATCGCTTGGATCATTTGTAAATACTGAATAATCGCTATATAAAATGACTTTTTGACAAGTTTCATGTCTTAATGCATTAACTTGGAGTTCTATTTTATTGTTAATATATAAATCATCATGACTAAGCCAGGAAAAATAATCGCCTTTCATTAAGCTGATTCCTGCATTTAATGCAGATGCAACGCCGCCATTGGGCTTGCTGTAATATTTAATATTAGCTCCAAAGGAAAGTGCAATTTCTTCAGTTGCACCATTATCATTGGATCCATCATTGATGACGATGATTTCAATATTTTTATAGGTTTGTGCTAATGCACTTTCAATGGCGCTTTTAAGAAAATTTGCACCATTGAAAACAGGTATAATAATTGAAACTTTTGGTTGAGAAATATAGTTCATATAATTAATTTATAATTAAGGTTGTTGACCTAGTAATTCGTAAAAAGAGTCGCGCATGCTATCCAAAGTAAAATCATTGATAAAGCATTGAGTGCCATTCCTTGCCATTTTTGCATAAGTTTCCTTATTCAAAATAATTTCTTTAAGCGTTTGACAAACATCTTTTGTATTCAAAGATTCACAAACGTAACCTGCTTTATGCAACTTAATATATTTTACAGGTGATGCATATGATGGTGCATGACATAAAACAGGTCTACCACTCGCAAAATAAGTTACTAACTTTGAGGGGAAACAATATGTAGTTTCTTGCTCAAAAGTTCTTGAAAACCAATATGGAAGATAAAGCAAGTCACACTCAGAAAGAATTCTTAGAGTATCACTTTGTGTTTGCCAACCAAAGTATTCAATATATGCAGGTTTTTTAGTATATATATTTAAGCCACCACTCAAGACTCGTAATCGTATAGTGCGGTTGGCGATAGTCCAATTTACTTCATTTAGTGCTTGAACTAAGCAGTTCCATTCCTCAGTCGCATAGATTTGCCCAGCTATGCCTATGATAAAATCTTGACTTTCATGAGGTGCTAATGCAGGTGGTTTTGCACAAAATTTGGGCAAAGCTGCAATAAGTGGTTGATTTTTTACATTAAATATTTTTGTGTATGATTCAGACATTGACCAAGACGCTGTAGCACAAGATTTACTAGAATTAATTACTTTATCAAAGCATGCAAGTAGTTTTTGTTTGGTAAATCTATCTATTTTATTTGAACGAAGCCATAAATCGAAGGGGTCCCAAACCTGGGTGTAAAGAGGAATGGAGAGCTTTTTAGGTAAAACTTGAGCAAGACGAATTAAAGTTTGACCTTCTAATACGACCCATAGGGCTTCAATTTTCTGTTCTTTTGCAAATTTCGTAATTTGCGGGGCAAGTTTGAAGCGCACATATAAGGCTTGTATTAGTTCAAATATATATGCAGTCAGAGTACCAAAAAATTTTGGGAATATTCTAAAAGCAAATTCACGAGGTCTTTTTAAAATCAGCCTTGGAATCATATCTAAATTAGAGGGAATCTCCGGACTTAAAGCAGAGTTTACAACGGCACAAAAGGCAATTTGTTCAGGTGAAAGAAAATTTATTAAGCTTTCAATTACAAGTCCGCCAGTATATTGGTGACAGGGGGGCACGCCGGCTAACATAAGAACTTTCACTTTAGACTGACCTCTTTATACTTAGTAAATATAAAATTGAAGTAACTAATCAGTTTTTTGCAAAAATCCTTAATACGATATATTAAGCCTCTAGCCTTACATAAGGGCCAATAGCGATAAGCATATTGTAATAGTTCCTTGCCATGTTGATGCCATTCAGGCACTCTAAAAAAAGCGTTAGCATAATGATGATATAAAATGCCAATGCCACGATATTTTGTAAGCCAATGAATTTCCTTATCTTCATCTAGAATTTTATTGGAATAGTAATGAAGCGCCTTGATAATTTCTATTGGGTTTTGTGAAAGTAACTGATTATCCTGATGTGTCCTGAGTTTACAGCTAAATTCATCTATGGCATGAATATGCGTTATTTTAGAAAGACGGCGCCACATGTCTGTATCCTCAAAACGATACATTTTTTCATCGAAGCCACCAACTTGTCTGATAATATTTTGACGAACCATGACCGTCGGCAAGGTGATGGTTACGGGCATAAAGAAAGCAATTTTTTTATAAATGGAACCTGATGCATCCGCTTTGTAATGATGCGCTAATTTATTTCCATCCTCATCCATGCAGTAAGCACTTGTGTAAATCATGCCAACATGAGGGTGTGCATCCAGATAATTCACTTGCGTCATTAATTTGTTAGGTAAATATAAATCATCTGAATCAAGAAAGGTTATATATTTGCCTTTTGCTAAGTTTAACCCCACATTGCGAGCAGCTGAGCGGCCTTTGTTTTTTTGATAAATGTATTTTATTTTAGGACTGTCAAAGCTTTGGACCATAGTTTGGGTGTTATCTATAGAGCCATCATCAATTATAAGTAACTCATAATCGCTATAAGTTTGCACAAGCACACTTTCAATAGCTTCCTTTAATAGTTTTTCTCTATTAAAAGTCGCAATAATAATGCTAACTGTAGGGCTTGTATCCGTTAGGTCTTGCATGTGTTTATTACTTTCCTATTTGACTAAAAATCTGATCATAAAGAGCAACTTCTTTTTTTCTGATCACAATTTTGTCTAACCTATCACATACCACTTGCCAATTTAGCTCGGCAGCTTTATTTACCAATTCGTCATTCAATAATGCTTCTCGAATGCGTTGAGCAATAAAGTTAATATCATCAGGTGGGATGCTAAATCCTGTTTCGCCATCTTTAATCCATTCATCGCAGCAGGCTGTGTTTGTTTGTATTGGAAATGCACCCATAGCCATAGCTTCTAGCATTGAGGTGCTAATTGCATCAGATATGCTGACACCAAGATAAATTCTGGCATGTGCAAATAAGCGCAGCATTTTTTCATGGCTTGCATCTAGCGGACCAAGACTTTGAATGTTAAGGTCATAGAACAGGCGCAATTCTTCAATTTTCTCGTAGACTTCTGCTGATGTGGAATACACAATGATGCGATAATCTTTTAATAAATCAGCACATTTTGATAAAGCATCAAGTGCTGTAAGCGCTCTCCCAGCAAAATGCTGGTATCCTTTCACCATAATAATACGACGTTTAGATGTCTGAAGGCTATTTCTCACAGGCTTGATTCTTTCGATATCAAAACCACCTGTGTTTAGTAAGGTTGTCGTAAAATCTGTTTTCATGCCAAGATCTTTGGCTTGCGTAATATCTCTTTCGCATTCACAAGAATAATAATCAATATTTTGCAACAAGCGCGTAATTTGCTTTTTATGGTCGGGGAAATTTTTATAATAATAGATGTCGGAGCCCCAATTCGTTGCTAACCATTTTGGAAACTGATTGTTGCCTAACAGTTCTTTTGTTTTGAGGACAGTATATCCAGCATGTTGAAATTCCATTGAATGAATTAAATCTGGTTTTAGTTTTTTGATAAGTTGTGCTAACACATAGGGGCCGAAGGGCAACATAGCACGAACGTCGGACTCACCAAGCGGCGCTGTTTTCATTTTATGCAGTTTATTTTCTAAAATGGAAGTGACAGGAATACGAAAGACAGGGTTAACATTGATATTAGGGTAAGTTGCTGTATGAAGAATAGGTTGTTTTGGTAAAAGCCCCAAAAACAATGAATTAAAAGCATTTTTTATCCATAATCTGGGGTGAAATGAAAGCCAAGGATGATGAAGCGTGACATTACGTAAATTAGGATGCGGTGGCATTTGGTAGACAGGAAAAAAATGTAGGTCCCATCCCTTATCAGCAATAAGATCAATCCAACGAGCAGTATGTGGGCTGTTAACAAAACCCACAAATAAAATTGATCGAGACATCTTTATTCTTCCTTAAGTTGCTATCGAAAATAAGAAGCCCTCGTAGGTTTAATTACAATTCCTTAATAAAAGGAGATTGCAATTCGCTTATATTTTCCTTAGTCTTATTAGTTATATTCATTTGATATTTTATTGCCATTAGCCCAAACACATTTCTTTCAGATTTTAGAATTTTGACAGGTATGGCACAATCATACCATTTTAGTTCTACATGGTGAGAGAGTGTCCCAAATGCAATAGATATGTTAATAAAATAATCACCTTCCATAAGAAAAGGTAATTCAAATGAAAATGCCGAACCACAACTATTCGCATTAATGCACTCTATCTCAAGACCAGCGTCAAAACCATTGCATCCAAATATGTAATTTCCTTGTTTGTCAGCAAATGCTATTCCAACACTAATGTTATTTGAATACCCTTCCAGTATAAGTTTATTGATTACATCCAAATCCCAAGTAAAATCACATTGTATTTTTGTTTTTTGTCCACTAGTGAGAATGTTGGGATAAGTTATATCATGCAATTCAAAATTAATTATGCGGGCGCCACCAAGACCAAAGGTATGACAATCCATACTTTCTGGCTCTACTCGGAGTATTGAGGATGAGCTATATTTTTCAATAACTTTGGTATCTAAGTCTTTGTTTATTGCTTTTGGTAATTCATTCTTGTGTTCTTTTGGAAATAGAATTGATAAATATATTACTGTAGCCGCTCTGGAGTTTCCATTGTATATGAGCTCTCCTTTATTGAGAACTATCCCAACTTCACAAAATGAACGGATTAGCTCTACCGCATGCGACACAAACAATATCGTCGTCCCATTTGCTTTTAAATCTGCAAGCTTCTTAAAGCATTTTAACTGAAACTTCGCATCGCCAACACCCAAGGCTTCATCGATAATGAGAACATCTGGATCGACTGCCATTTGCACAGCAAAGGCCAAGCGCATCATCATGCCGCTTGAGTAGGTTTTAACAGCCATTTCTAGATGCTCGCCAATATCGGCAAAGGCGGCTATTTGATCAAATTTTTGATCCGTTTCTTCTCTTGTTAAGCCTAAGATGCTGGCATTGAGATAAACATTTTCTCTGCCGGTGAATTCCGGGTTAAAGCCGGAGCCTAATTCAATCAAGGCCGCCACTTTGCCATTCACCTCAACGGTGCCTGTCGTTGGCCTCAAAATCCCCGTAATCAATTGCAACAGCGTACTTTTCCCACTGCCGTTTTGGCCAATAATGCCAACGCTTTCGCCGCGTTTTATTTCAAAATTAATATCTTTGAGTGCCCAAAAGGGTTCGTAATAGTTTTTAGGGCTTTGGCCAAGCACTTTCTGAAGGCCTGGCAGCACAATTTGTTTGAGTC
The DNA here is from genome assembly GCA_964496435.1 of Uncultured Candidatus Berkiella sp. Classification (GTDB taxonomy): domain Bacteria; phylum Pseudomonadota; class Gammaproteobacteria; order Berkiellales; family Berkiellaceae; genus Berkiella. Next base: position 76,105 of record CAZBZP010000015.1, on the reverse strand, counting down.
TATTTTGAGGGCGATGATAAATTTCATAGCACTTACTCACCCCTTGAACACGGATAGCTATATCATCAGATGACATCGGCAAACCCCTGTCTTGTTTTTTGAAAAGCCACGAAGCCAAACCACGCTACCATAAAGCTTAAGAAGCTATAAACGCCGAGCAATGACCAATCGGGTATTTTGTCAAAGACTAAGACATTGCGTAATTCGACAATAATAATCGTTAAGGGATTAAAGAGCGCCAAGGTTTGAATTTTTGCTGGCAGCATTGATAAGGAATAGAAAATAGGGGACACAAATAGCAACACGGAGGTGATGATGCCTGTTGCTTGGCTGATATCTCTTAAATAAACACCTGCCGCGGATAATAACCATAAAAAGCCCATAAGCATAAAAACAAAGGGGATGATGATGAGGGGAGTTAAAAATATAGTCCAATGTAAGGTGCCGCTAAATATAAGCTGGCCCAACAATAAGACCCCAAAGCTAATGCAAGCTTGGAATAGTGCGCTGCCAAGGGCAACCCAGGGAAGCACTTCTAAAGGAAAAATCACTTTTTTAACAAAGTTGGCATTACCTAAAATCAGGGTGGGGGCTCGGTTAATGCATTCAGCAAAGATGCCATGAATAATTAAGCCAACAAATAAAATGATGGCATAGTTTTCATAGCTATCGTTTTGTTCCGTTCCCCAGCGCGCTTTGAAAACAAAGGAGAAGAAGAAGGTATAAATGCCAAGCATTAACAGGGGAGAAAACAAAGACCAAAAAATCCCCAGCACAGAGCCACGATAGCGCTGCAAAATTTCCCGTTTGGTCATTTGCAGGATAAGCTGACGATTACGTAAGGCGCAGCGTAGGATTTCCGTGAAATTGGTTTTAGGGGCTGCATGTGGATTCATTTAAACCAGACCACCCTATTTACAAAGTCAATGTAACTTAAAACTATTTTCAGGATTTTCTTTGAAACACTCCCGCCCGCATAGTCTGCCACTAATTTGCGGCAATCTTGTTTATCTTGATGTTGCGTGCTTACCACCTTAATGGCATCTAACACATTTTCAGGTTTAAGGCCGCTCATGATTAAAGTGCCTTCGTCCATGCCTTCTGGGCGCTCATGCGCATTGCGAATCGTGATAGCAGGCAATTTTAAGAAGGAAGCTTCTTCGGTGATGGTGCCAGAATCTGAAAGAATGCAAAAAGCATTCATTTGCAATTTGATGTAATCGGAATAGCCAAAGGGTTTTAAAAAGTGAATTTGCGCATCTAAATGAGCAATCCCGATTTTCTCTAAACGCATCCTGGTTCTGGGATGAGTTGAAACCACAATGGGCATGTTATAAGTATTTTTAATTGCGGTAAGTGTTGCTAGGAAGTTGCTGATGTTTTCTTCGTAGTCGACGTTTTCTTCACGATGGGCACTGACAATGAAATACTTTTTAGGGCTTAAATTCAATTGCTGCAAAATGGTTGAATCGTTCACCTTGGGCATATAGTAATCAAGCACTTCTTCAAGGTGTGAGCCTGATTTAATAATCCTGTCGGCGCTTAAGCCTTCAGCTAATAGATAACGCCTAGCATGTTCTGTCAACACGATGTTGATATCACTTAAGTGATCAATCAATTTACGGTTGGCCTCTTCTGGCACGCGTTGATCAAAACAGCGGTTGCCTGCTTCCATATGAAAGATGGGAATTTGTCTTTTCTTGGCCGCGATAATGCTTAAGCAGGAATTGGTGTCACCATAAATCAGGACAGCTTCGGGTTTTTCAAGCTCAAGGAGTTTATCGGTTTCTTGCAAAATCTTCGCAATGGTGTTGATGGCATTGCCTGTGTTGGCATTGAGAAAATAATCTGGTTTTCGAATTTCTAAATCATCAAAAAAAATCTGATTTAATTCATAATCTGAATTTTGTCCCGTGTGCACTAAGATATGCTGTGTGTGCTTGTCAAGCTCATGAATAACACGACACATTTTAATTAGTTCGGGGCGGGTGCCGATAATCGTCATTATTTTGCGCATAAATCCTTTTCAACTTCCTTTAGCGAGATTGATGCATGATAGAGATTAATTCTGGCCAAGTAGGTGCGACATAACCACTTGCCGCTTGAAAGCGTGCGCTATTGAGCGAGCGATCAATAACCAACTGTTCATCTTTGATAATATCAATGGTTTTTTGATAGGTTTTGGCTATAAGGCAAAGCAGATCGAATTTATTAATGGCTTGGCTGGAAACATGATACAAACCATGTAATTGTGGTTGCTTAAGCGCGCTTTTAATCACTTTGGCCAATTCAATGGTGGGTAGCCCTGAGAAAATGGCTTTATTAAAACCCTTGGTTTGATTGCCCTGTGATAAGAACCACTCCAAAAGGCCTTTTTTGCTTTCCAGTTCATGCCCAATAATCGAGGTGCGTAGTGTGAGGGCATGTGGCTCTGTCACTTCACCTAACAATTTGGAACGCCCGTAGAGATCTTTGGCATCCGGCGCATCGTCTTCGGTGTAATTTCCTTTTTTGCCAGAGAACACACAATCCGTGCTGATGTGAATAAAGCGGCTGTTGGTTAATTTGCAAAGCTCAGAAAGCTGGTGCGGAAATTGCGCATTTACAAAAATAGCTTTCAGAGGTTGGGTAGCTTCATTTAATTGTTTTACTAACCCAATACAATTGATAACCACATCGGGTTTTACTTTTATGTAGGTTTCTATCAAAGAATTGTAGTTATCGATATTAACGCCAGTGATTAATTTCTGCGTCAATTCCTTTGAAAAATGCTTATCTGTTTGATAAGAGCGCACAGTGGCAAAGACATCTAAAGTAGGGTCAAGTGACAGATACCTGAATAAAGTACTGCCTAACATCCCAGTTGCGCCAAAGATAAGAACTCTCATTTTATTGTTATTTTCCATGTTCTTCATACTTAATATAAATGGCTTTCAATAGCCTAAAAATAGTAGTACTACAGTACCGCAAGAGTCATTTAAGCTCAATTTAAAAATAGCGATTATTGAAAGTTGGGTTTCAATCTTACAAAGTCTTCATCAACAACCGCGGTAGCGGTGTTATGTAGTAGCCCACCCACGAGCGTAAGTGCTTGTCAGCCAAAGCTCTAAGCGTAGGCGGAAGGTGGTGGGGTCAAAATATGCCTTGTAATTAGTGTACATGCAAGGATAACCTCTAAAACCCACTTAGATAGACCAGCGGTGTGTACAACGTATACACCCTGGTATATAGTTATCATATATACAACGTATATATAGGTGATTTTATGGAATCTGCACGCAAGAGTCCCCAAAACAAAAAATCTGCTGAAAAAAAGGTTGTTAACTTGAAATATCCGGTTAAAAATCTTGCCCTTTTAGATAAAGCTGTTAAGTTGCGCCCTCATTCAGACCGTACTAGCTACATCATTGATGCCGTTACTCGGGCAGTTGAGAATGATCTTCTTGATAGGCATGACTTCTTTTTAAGCGATAAAGACTTTGATAGCTTTAAAAAAATGTTGGATGCCCCTCCCAAAGAAATACCAGCATTAAAAGCCCTGCTTAAAGAGAAAGCACCGTGGGAGAAATAAGTGCACCTGAACCAATATCTGAAGAACATGAACTGTGTGACTTTGATTGCGGTAACAACTCACTAAATAATTGGCTTAAAACGAGAGCGCTAGACAACCAAAATAAGTTCTCGACAACACGGGTTGTTTGTGTAGATAAAGCAGTGATTGCTTACTACTCGCTAGTGTATGGCAGTGTGAATCGAGAGGAAATGACAAGAACTTATAAACAAAATGCGCCAGAAAGAATACCTGTCATGATTCTTGCGAGGCTTGCTGTTGATTTAAAATGGCAAGAAAAACGTATTGGAAGACACCTCTTAAAGGAAGCTTTAATTAAAACAATTGAAGCATCCAGAATAGCTGCCGTACGAGGGCTTCTTGTTCATGCGATAGATGACATAGCAAAATCCTACTATCAACGTTATGGGTTTTTAGAAAGTAAGCTAGAATTAACCCTGTTTTTACCTTTAGAGGATATCAAACACCAGCTTTAAATGATGTTGAGCAACAAAGCATCACTGCATGAAGCAAGAAATATATTTTGTTAACAGAGCTTATCAGAGGTGGACAAAAGAGAGGGGGAAAAATAATTAAGAAACAATCGCTTATATCTTTATCAATTAATCAAAAAACTTTAGAAATCCAATAATCAGCTTGAAAACTACTGCTTTAAAGGAATGAGAAAAGCTCGGTGATACCGTTCGTAAAGTGTTTAAAAAGGCTATAGAAAAGCGCTGATGAGGTTTACGACAAGCTCACAAAAAGAAAATTGTTTTGAAGTTTCCACTCACTAAATCTAAAGTCTTCATCAACAACCGCGGTAGCGGTGTTATGTAGTAGCCCACCCACGAGCGTAGCGAGGCGGTGGGTTCAAGCCACGAGCGTAAGCGAGGTGATGGCATTCAGTCCCAGCAAGTCGAAGGATTAGGCCCCTTCACATTAGTATTGGTGAGTGTTAAAGAACCACAAGTGGTATCTGCTGTTTGCACACCTTGTGGGGCTGCAGTGATGGTATAGCTTGTTGCGGTTGCAGAGGTAACGCTCACGGAGTAATAGCCTTGTTGAGAGGCAGTTGTGATGCCCAATGCTGCTGGGGTTGCACCAACATAAGTGTTATTTTCGGTGAAATAACTTTCCATTAAGGCGGATAAGTTTAAGAGTGCTGCCTGGCCATCAGCACGGCGCGCTCTAAGCATATGGTTTGTATAAGCTGGATAGGCAATAGCGACTAAAACGCCCATAATGACAACAACTATCATCACTTCAATTAAAGTAAAACCGCTTATCTTTTTACGCATAATCAGCCTCAATCAATTTTTTCCATGTAAGCCATCACCCTTTCCTTGGGAAAGCAGCTCAATCTATTTGTCCAGATGTTAAACCACCAATCGGGATCGTTGTAGTATACACTTTTCGAAAATAATGATCGCTATAGGGGCCAAGCTCAACATCTTGTAAAGTGTAATACTTCGCATCTAACATCATATAGGCCTTTTCAGGGGTCCGAATAAGCAAACTAATTTTGACATTGACCACCCGTGACATCATCAAACCAGCGTAGTCTGCTGCAACATAGCGATCTGCTTCGCCATTATTATCAATGTCTTCGCCATAACGAATGCGCATGGCATCCACACCTTCAATAAGTACATCGGGATGTGTATAAATGGGCATATTATCGGTAAGTTGAGCGCAAGCAAGTTCATGATTGGGGGTAACGAAAAGCACAGAATCTACTTTATGGCCTGCGGGTGATTGTACAGCCAAACAATTAAACATATTGTTACGGTTCATAGGATAGCTAACAGTAATGGTGTCGCTATTATTCACGCTGGTACTGGTGCCAGCAATTATTTTGGCATCATAAGGTATTAATTCTAAAGTGTTATTAAAAGTATCTTGTTTATTAAAGTTAGAGAAAATACGATAGTCAGGGTTGCGAAAAGCAGAGAAGTAAAAGAGATCAGAACTTCCCCTTCGTTGTAATTGTTTTAAATTGTTAGCAACATTAAAACCTTTTGAATGATTTAACATAACGCTCACAAAACCAGAAACAAGGATGCAAAGAATGATAAGCCCCATTAAGATAGGTATTATCGCAGAGCCTCTATTTCGATGAGCATAATGCTTGTTCATTTATTAACTTTTTCTTCAATTAAGCCGCTGACAATACGGATATGTGTCATCACTTGAGATGGTAAGGTTGTATGGCTGCTTCTATCTAGGGGTTGTTTTTCTAAATTGAACTCAATGGTCTCACCAGGCAAAAGGGCCAATTGGCTCATTAAATTGTTATCTTTATTAACTACCTGAACGCCATCAGCAATACCATAAACGGTTTGTCCAATTTGAATTGTCTTATCTTGAATATCCACAGCGATAATTTGACCATTGGCGCCATAGGAGAGTGCATTATTCGGATTGGCACTTTCGCTCATTGATGCACTCTCAGATGATTTATGATGTGTAGCAGCTTGAACCATGACGGCGCCAGTCAAAGCGATGAGTGCAATGCTGCATACATAAATGGATTTATTCATTTCCTTGCTCCTTAATAGAGTTGACGCCAATTTTGTCGCCCTGAGGGTCCTGTCGCTGGATTTTCATTGACGGCACCTAATCCTTGCGAACCACTTAATACTTTTGTTTCTGAGCTCTTGTCGGGCGCAACCAAGACAGCAGGTGTTCCCGTCATGCCCACGGCAGATTGGAGCCCTGCGACGGCTTGATTATAATTTCTCCCATTAATGGTTACGGTCACATAATCAGCTGAGGAGAAATGCCCATCATTATTCACATCAAAGGGTGTTTGATTCGGTGTGCCACCATTACTGGCGCTGACTTCCATGAGCCAACTTGTACCACCTGGGACACAAGCGTTTGATGAAGGCAGCAGTGTGCTAAAAATAACATTGTCGTTTCGTAAAACAGGCTGCGTAATCGAACGCTCACCCAAATTTGAGCTGGCTGTGCTTTCAATTAAATTCATATACCAACCTGAATTTTGTGGTCCAGGTGTGGTTGTCCAATTAATGGTATTATTGCTCACTATTCTAAAGGTGCCACCATTTGCAGTTGCTTCGCCGATAATGGTTTGCTGCAATAGCTTGCTCTTGGGAACAGTTGTTGTTGTTGCAGCGAGCGGATCCCAAATAGCATAAAAGCTTTGTGTGGTTTGCCCTGTTGTGCTGTTATCAGCGGTTTGCAAATACTGACCTGTGCCAAAATAGACCATAACACCATTACTAATACCATTAGGGTGTGCACCAACCACCGGTTGTTCTGTGATGGGTTGGTCGCCTGCACTTGCATAAGAAGCTGTAAAAAGAAGGCTGGCGCTGGTTGACCAATTGGCAGGGTTCTTACCTGTAAAATTAAATTTCCACATATTACCTTGTAGATCGCCCGCATAAGCATATTCCACAATGTAATCACCGTTTACATCAACCAGATAAGGTGAGGACAATCCATTAGGAGAAGAGACTGTGCCTGAACCTACGGGGATTTTAAAGTAGTTGGTATTGAGCGTCCATGTGCCGGTGAAAAGGCCTGGTAACAAAACAAAGAGATAAGCTTTACCAGTGGTACTTGCATAACCATCTGCTTGTGAATTGTTATAGCCATTACCAAAAATAACAGCCCATTGGCTCTGTGTTGATGAAGTGTAAATTTTACCAACCGTTACATTGCCCTCGACATAACCTAAATCAGGATCATCTTGATCGGTGAACTCCCATTTATAAATATTGCTGGCGTTGGCTTCGGTGAAATTGCTAGGGTTAGTAATGTCTATGCCATAAATACCTTGACCGCCATTGCGTAAATAGCCCGTGAGGATGGAGCGCCAAGCGCCATTTAAAAACATATCTGCTTCAGTTGGGGTGCCATCAACAAAGAAATTATGTGTATAGTTTGTCAAACTCAAGTTTGGTAAATTTTGATAAATTTGTCTGACACCAGGCACATAGGCTACAACTTCTGAGCCGGTTGTTGCATTAAAACCATGTAACATCCCATCATTTGCGCCAACATAAACCACCGGCGTGCGATTAGCATAAGTGCTTTTGAAGCTTGAATAAGCAGCTGATTCTAAGGTGTCAGGATAGTTACGATAAGGCGGTGGTACATAAATAGGACTTGAATCAATAATATCTCCTAAAATACCAGCGCGATTCCTGAATCCATAGCTACCCCCATTTTGTTGTTCTTGAGTTCGAACGCCGCGTAAATAACCAACTAAAGCAGTGCCATAAGCTTGGTTTGCTGTAATTTGCGAGCTGGTCGTGGTATTGGCAGTATAGGGTGCATTAGCCATAAGGTTTGCTAGGTTGGGTGGTAAGCTACCGCTGACCTTATAGCTCGTGTAATTTGTTGGAAATTGAAAGGCAATACCATTATTTGCACCTGTCCAGTTTCTCGTTATCACAACACGATTGCTGGGGTTGGGCGTTGCATTATTTCCCACAGGGTTTAAACAGGTGCCGCCTGTTAGCTTGCAATTAGCACTCCAGATAGGGGTTGTTGATAAAACACCTGTTGTGCTAATAGGGAAAGCTTCTACATCGCCTTGTGTACCATTTACCGTAGCTTGAAAGACAGCAGAGCTTGTATTTAACACGCTGGAATTTTGAGCCACACTCGAATAGGAAGCATTACGTTGGGCAATGTTTGCTAATATGGCTGCTAAAGAATTTGCGGCATCAGTGGGATCTTGTGCAGAAACATAGTTACCTCTACTATCAAAAGCCGCATGCCATAAGTCATCTGCCTTGGCGGCTTGTGAGTTAAAGGGATTACCCCAATTGCCATTGATAGCCAATGGTGGATTGGGCCATCCATCAGAACCAGCCACTAAATTACCAGCTACACCAAAGCCAACCGTAAAGGTAACCATATGCAACCATGTCGCAGGATCCCAGGTGTTAGGAATAACTTGATTAGCAGCCCATGAACTTTGCAAAGTATTTCTGTAATAGTAATAAGCAACGTCTGCTAGTGTTTGGCTAACGCCATCACCATCATTATCGGCAATACCACTTGGTAAAGTATCACCAGTATCCCAATAACCGTCGGTCATGAGAATGGCATAATTTTGCTGACAGGCTGAGGTAATTGGGTTGGTTTTACCCGTTAGCTGATTTTTATAATATTGACCGATACGCGCCAAACCTGAGCGGTTGGGTGTGCCTTGTGATTGCCATTGGTAATTGAGGATGGTATTAACAATGTTGTTGTTATAAGTCGTGAAATTTGTTGTGCCACTAGGAGGGACTTGAATAAAAAAGTCATTATTAATCGTATTAATGCCATAATTGAAATTGGGATATTGATTAATAATGTAAGCAATAGTGCCTCTTGCTGCCATGGAGCGGCGACGCGCATATTGATACCAGTTGGCGACATTTTGTTTTGCTTGAGCAATTGTTAAACAGTCACTATCATCTTGTGATGACCAGCTTAAGGTGCCAGCAGCAATGCTATTCACAAGCGCACTCGTTCCTAAAGCATTATAACAAGCACTGCCTGAGAGCGTTGCCATTAGCGTTTTGGTTGGACGTAAGCCAGTGGAGTTGGGGGCATAAGTTGTATAATACACTTGTGCATTGCTATCATTTAACACAATACTGACATGTGAATCCCATAAATCAACTAGGCCGTTGGCACCCGTTGTGACATTAACAGATGAAGCTCTGAGTGGTCTTGTGCCAGAAAAGCCTTTATCATCAACCCACACTTCATAGGTAAATCCATTAAGGTTGCGCACGTTGGTATAACCTGGCATACCTGAAACAGGATAATCTAAAGCTGCAGTAAAATTCGCACTAGCGCATAATGTGCCCGATGCACAATAACCAATCCAAGGTGAATATGTGGTGCTTGAATTGTAAAACATATAATTTTGAGCGGGGCTAAAAACGCGCCAATCAGCTGTGCCTGCAGCAGGGCAGGCTTCAATTGCATTAAAACCCGCGGTTGTCGAAGTGCTGCCACAACCGCCGGAATTCACACTATTGTAAACATTGGTGCTGTTATTGTAGATATAATTGAAGTTTTTATAAGCGCCATTGGCATAACTACGAAAACCGGGATCGCCAGACCATTGGCTTCCGCACACAGTTGTGCTTGAAAAAGAGCCTGTAAAGTTGGGATCATAAGCGCAACCTTCCCAAAAGACCCTCCCTAGATACTCCCAGTCCATTGAGCCTGAATCATCTAAATCAAACATAATGTTCGGCGGCACGGGTGTTGTCAGATTTACCGGTGATTGAGGCAGATTTAACATAGCGCCTCGTCCTTGAAACGACGCCATACAAAGTAGGCTTAAAAGGAAGAGGTTTAAACGGTTCATAGCATTCACCTAGTTAAATTGCGTTGCAAAAATGGATTGAACTACGGCTCGAGATGTTGTCGTTGGGCCGGTACCAATCGCGGTAACGCGATAGTAGTAATATCCTTGCCCTTTACTAAATGCATCAGGAGATAACTGATAGGGAACAAATGCGTATTGCTCAATGTAGTAATAGGGTTGGGTCGCAACGCCACCAATGGTGCTCGAATAGGGGGTCCCATTTGATTGCCACCAGCTTGAAGATTGTGTCCAAAATGCAGAGGCATTGTATGACCACACGCGACAGGGGCTGGTTGTGCAGCTAGAAACAGGAATGGGCGCGCTCGCTTGCTTTTGCACCCAGCTTTCACCATCGCCTAAAGCAGATTCAGCTGCTTCAAAGGCCGAGGAATAGTCGCGAAAATTCTGTGTCATTTTCTCTGTCATTGCTGTAGAGCTCATGGAGCTAACCCCAATGAGTGTGAGCACCAAAAGGAAGATAAGTCCTGCAACGAGAACTATACCTTTTTGTTTTTTGAGACTCGCTAATTTATACACAAAATCCACCTTTAAAAGGGTTGCACGATTAAATTTCTCAGTACAATCGTAAATGTTAATTGATTTCTTAAATAATTATCCGCCGCCGCTGGGGTATAGCTTGTGCCCAACATGTAAAAAGTTGGATTCTCTCTAAATCGACTCACTTGATTTGCTGAGCGCAAAATCATGCTGACGCGAAGGCTAACCACATCACTCCAATTCAGAAAAGGGTAACTGGCATTGACATATCTGTCTGCGCTAAAGTCGCCTGTTAAGTCTTCGCCATAAAGGACTTGAAAATTTTCGACGCCGCTCAGTAAAATTTGCGTATTATTTGGCGTGGCGGCATTCGCATTTTGTGCCTGACATTGAAGCTCATTATTCGCTGTAATTGAAAAAGTATTGGTTACCAAGGTGCCAGAATCGGCAGGTTGGTTAAGGCAGTCCACGATACTACCATCTGGGGTACCTGTTCCATTACCACTGCCTTGATAACGAATAACCAAGGTATCACTCCCATTAGGGCCGGTATTATGGGTACCACTGACATAAGGTGATGCGGCAGTGAAGATGCTGGTAATGTCTGGAAAGTTATTGGTTTGCCCAGGGGGTGAACGATAACCCCCTAAGCGTAAGATCCGGACAATATAATTTTCAACAAAGCGACCATCCTCTTGGAGTTGAGAAAAACCCGCTTGCAGATTGTAAGAATTTTTGGAATTGAGATAAACTTGCAAAACACCAGCCATTAAAATCATGCTGATGGCAATAGCAACAAACACTTCGAGCAGTGAGAAGCCTCGATGGTAATTTTTCTGTGAATGCGCCTTTTGCATATATATCATCATATTTTTTCAGAGAGAAAAACTAGTAACATATTGGTGTTGTGTGCCTGGTGAATTGGCATCCTTTCTTTCTGTCCACCACAGTTTTATTGCAAAAATGGGTTTACCTGCAACCGCAACCACACCATCACAAGCAGGCGCTGTGGGTGTGCCATCATTAGGTGTGCTATCAATGCAAACAACACCGAACCCTTGGGGCAATAATGCGCTGATGGCAGGATGCCAACCTGTGGCTGCTGCGCCATTGATATTTGCATACCATTCGTAGAAATCTTCTCCAGCCATGTCAGTAGAGGAGCAAGAGGTGTTAATAGCTGTGCCTGAACCGCTTAAACCTAAACAACTCGGATTCCCCGTGGAAGTACCGGTTGGGTTGTTATAAGGGCTGGTAATGCCTAAGGTGGTGGCCGCAACATTAGCGCGCATTCTGTCAACCATGTCATTAGCCAGCACGGCTGCAACAGTGCGTAACATAGAATCGCTTGTTAATTTCATGGATAGAATTTGTAATCCTGCCAAACCTAACAAGCCAATAGAAAAAATAACAAGAGAGACTAACACTTCAAGAAGCGTAAATCCTTTTGTATTCTTTAGTGCTGACTTTTTATCCACGGATAAAACCATATATAAGTAGTCAAGATAATATTAGTGTACTGTCTGTAGGTAATCTTGCCCACCAATTCTGATGAAAGGGGCCTTATGGACAGGTAGTTGATGAGGCGCTGGGGCGTCCAGTCGTGGATATACGAACAACGCGGCCTGCATCTGCTGTACATCCGGTTGATTTAATGGTGAAGCTTAAGTTGGCAGAAGCCGTTGCAGGGAAACCACTTGAATTAAAGGTGGCGATATTTGCGCCGCTTGATGCGGCAATAGTGGCTGTTTGATCAGTAATGGTTTGTACTTTAAGCAAAGGCGCTGCTGCTGTGTTGCTTAATGAGGAACCCCCCGTTGGATTAACAAATACCAGCCAGCCTAAGTTCCAATTGCTGCCGCAAGCAGCATAATTTGCATCTTGTGTGGCACACACGGATACGGGAACGCCACGTTTAACCGCCTCTGAGCGGGCGTAATTTAATGAGGCAATTAAATCATTGCTCGTATTGGCAATGGAATTGTTTTTCATCATGGAGGTAAAATCGGGCACAGCCAAGAACACAACGATGGAGACTACTGCAACAGTAACCATCAGTTCCATCAAGGTGAAGCCATAGCTGCGTTTTATCAATTTCATACTAATTAAATAGCATAAAATGGCCTAACAATTAAGCAGCAGGCGCTATTCTGGCTCGACCGCTGTCATAAATAACAACCTTTTGAGCGCTCGCTCCATTTTGCATCCAAAGCGTGATACGTGTTAAGCAAGAACCATCGCCCCTATAGGTAATAAGTGGGTGATTGCTGTGCGTCACGCTAAGATTATGGCTAAAACGATTAACGCGCAAAATGTCCTTGTTATCATGAGCCGCATCATTTGTTATCAAAAATATAATGTAAGTGTTTTGCCATTTTGCAGTACATTGCTTGCCATCAATGCTGGGGCATATATGCACAGGAAGATTGCGTTTAATCGCTTCGCTGCGGGCAAATTGTAAATCGGCAAAGAATCGTTGTGTGGCGCTTTGTGTGCTTTGTTTTTCAAACAGTGAAAATAGGTTTGTGTCTGCTAACACCACGAGGAGACTGATTATCGCCACTAAGATTAAAAGCTCGATTAAGGTAAAGGCTTTTTGATTAAATTGCACTCTCATCGTCTTCTAAACCCAGTTTTTTTAAGCGATAACGAAGCGTTCTAAAACTCACGCCAAGTAATTTGGCCGCTTGTGTTTTATTGCCACGTGTTTTAGCTAAGGCATCGATAATGGTTTGCTTTTCAACGGTAATTAGATAATCATCCAAGCTAACGTTTTCATCAGCAGTTTGAGGCGATGCAATGGTTGGTATTTGTAAATCATGTAAGCTTATTTTCTTGCCATCACTGAGTGTAAAGGCGCGTTCTAGAATATTTTCAAGCTCGCGAATGTTACCAGGAAAGGAGTATAACATCAGCGCTTTGAGCGCATCTTCTTCTATGGTAGGCACCGCTTGATTATTCGTTTGGGCAATTTTGGCTAATATATGATGCGTTAGCAAGGGGATATCGGTTAAGCGTTCTCTTAATGTGGGTACGGTTAATTCAATAACATTTAATCGATAAAACAAATCTTGTCTAAACAAATTTTGTTGCACCAAGTGATGCAAATCTTTATGAGTGGCACATAAAATTCTGACATCCACACTGATTTCAGTTGGGCTGCCCACCGGGCGAACTGCTTTTTCTTGAATAGCACGCAGGAGTTTTACTTGCATTGCAAGCGGGAGATCAGCAACCTCATCTAAAAATAAAGTTCCTTTATTGGCTGCTTGAAAGAAGCCTTGTTTATCATGCGTTGCGCCACTAAAGCTGCCTTTTAAATGGCCAAAAAATTCGCTTTCCATAAGCTCTTGCGGAATAGCGCCACAATTAACAGGAATAAAAGGGCCTTCACGTCTTGCGCCCGTTTGATGAATAATTTTTGCTACAAGTTCTTTACCTGTTCCTGAAGCGCCAGAGATATAAATAGGTGCTTGGCTGCGAGAAAGTTTGGCAATTTTTTGCCTCATCGTTTGAACCATGAGTGATTCGCCAACGATAAGATCTGTTTGCATTGCCGTTGAGGAATCATTCAATTTTAAGGCAACAGACACAATATCGCGTAAACTAGGTAAATCAATCGGTTTTGAAATAAAATCAAAAGCCCCTTGTTTTAAGGCGCGGATAGCTGTTTCCATATTGCCGTGGGCAGTGATAACCGCAATAGGTACATCCGGGTAATTATCTTGCACAAAGCTAACAAGATCTAAACCGTCACCATCAGGCAAGCGCATATCCGTTAAGCATAAATTAATCGTTTTGGTTTTTAATATTTCTTTTGCTTGATGCAAATTGGATGCCCGCATGGTATGGATGGACATTCGATTTAATGTTATTTCAAGCAGCTGGCAAATATCTGGTTCATCATCAATTACTAAGGCTGTGGGTTGTGCCACGATGAAGTCTCCTGATAAGGTATAGTGATGCGAAATTGATAACCCTCACTAACAGCATTGTGCGTTAATCTTGCACCATTCATTTGGCTCAGTTCTTTGGCAATATATAAACCCAGCCCTGAACCTGTTTGTTCAGTGGTAAAAAATGGCTCAAAAATGTGTTTGGCAATCTGTGCAGGTACGCCTTCGCCATGATCTATCACATCTATTAAAATAGCATCATTTGCTGGGGTTGTTTTAATTTTTAGTTGTAAGAGGGCCTCGTTAATGTGCCTTAAACTATAACGTAAACCATTTTCGCAAAGAATAATCAAAATTTGCGTTAATTGGCTTGGGTCAACATGAACAACAATATCATCTCTTTCAAAGCTTAAATGAATTTTTGGATTGGGGATCTGGGGGATAACCAAGTTTTGTATAAACTGTTCTAACCAGGGAATAAGATTGATTTCCTGTCGCAAGGACGCTTTGCGCCCAGAAAGGGACAGTACGTTTTGAATAACCACATTCATTCTATCGCAAGAATCTTTGATCATTTTGACCAATTGATAATCTTCTTCGCTTAAAGCATTCGATTCAGCCACCAATTGTGCTGCATGGCTAGCAGCACCTAAGGGGTTTCTTAGTTCATGCGCAATATTGGCGGTTAAGTGGCCTAAAGAGGCTAGTTTAAGATCTTGGGCTTGTTGGGTTTCTTCTGCTGCATTAAAAATGAATATAAGCTCACCCATGGGCAATGGTTGCCCAAGAGGATGGAAACTCAATCGTACTTCAGGGCAATTTTCAGCCATTTGGCGCGATCCGATGGTTTTGCCTTGCTTTTTATTTGTATGAACCGAATCGACAAAAATCGTAGGTAAATCCTGAAGGTGAGTGAATTGCTTCTCGCTACTTAAGCCAAGCAATTTTATGGCTGCCAAATTGATAAGACGAATGTTCTCGTTGTTATCTAAGACAAGCACGCCAGCGTTCATGGCAGAGACAATGTAAGCATTTAATTGTTGAGAGGTGGCCAACTGTTGTGCTTGGTCTTTAACAATGAGTTGGCTCTTTCTGATCCGTAAAGACAAAAAATTAGTCACACAAGAAGTGACAAATATAGCTAAACCTAACAATCCCGCTTGGGTATAAACGCTGGTAGGATTATCTTGTGTTAAAACGGTATAACTTTGTTGAATAAGCAAACCAAGGGTAGCTGTTGCAGCACTTAAAAAGGATGTTTTACCTGGCATGATTAAGCTATGGGCGGCAATGCTGACAATAAGCAAAATACCAATCCCCGAAACAACACCGCCACAGGCATGCATAATTAAAATGATAGAAATGATATCGACAAATATCGGGCCATTGGCTTGCAAACCATAATTTTTTCGAATAAAAAGAGAGATCCAAAAAAAACAAATGCTCGCGATTAAGTAGGATACGGTAACTTTGCTATAAATATTTTCATCAAAGACACCAACAAAGCTCACTTCAACATGAAAAAGGACGATGGCTACAAAGCCGATGGCTAATACGACGCGATAAAGGTTAAATAAAATTAACGCTTGCCAATGATCAGTTGAAGTCTGATTAAAATCAGGGTGTAGCAATGACATGATAACCCGTCCTTGGGTTGAAAGTTCTTTAACTATAGCTTGCTGTGTTCTGCGCTACAATAAGATTGTTGGCGGGCTTGAACTGCCTTATTTTCAGGTATAAAGGTGCGGCAATAGGCACACTGCACGAGCTTTTCACTTAAATCATTAACCTTCGCAGCCTGAAAAGGGGCAGCATTTGCCTGAAGGTTTTTTAGCCAACGCACTAAAAAAAAGCGGAATAATTGTTTAATAATCCAAAAGATGGCTACAACCATGCCAAGAATCATCAGAAGTCGAATCATTTTCTATCCATAAAAGTCTGAAATACGTCTCAGTATACTTAATAACTAAATATAAGTCAGCCCCTGTATTTGACCGTTTAGGGTCTGCCCTACGAAGCTTTAGCGAAGTAGGGTATAATTATGAGCAAATTTTGTCATCATTCTTTGCTTATCATGCCTGAATTTAAACGTCCTGAATCGATTTTAGTGATTGTATATGCGCGAGATGGCAGTGTTTTGTTGTTACAACGAAAAGATTGGCCAGACTTTTGGCAATCTGTAACAGGTAGCATGCAAGATGCTGAAACTTCTCCCCTTATCAGTGCATGGCGTGAGTTAAAAGAAGAAACAGGTTTAAGTGCAACCGATGGCGATATGCAAGATTGTCAGGCATCGGCTTACTTCGAAATCTACCCTCAGTGGTTGAAACGTTACGCTCCTGGGGTTACTCGAAATTTAGAGCACGTTTTTTGTTTTCGGGTGGCAAAACCAATCAACATTAGCGTAAGCAAAGAGCACACTAGCTATTGTTGGGTAACTAAAGAAGAAGCATTAGAAAAAGTCATTTCATCAACGAATAGTGACGCCATCGATAAGTATGTTCCTTAGGAGGAAAAATGGCAGGGCATAGTAAATGGGCAAATATTAAACATCGTAAAGGTGCACAAGACGCCAAACGAGGCAAAATATTTACCAAGCTGATTAGAGAAATTACCACGGCAGCCAAGCTGAGCTCCGATATCAACAACCCCCGCTTACGCATCGCTGTGGATAAAGCACTGGCACAGAACATGACCCGAGACACCATTGACCGTGCGATTAAACGCGGTATGGGGGGGGATGATTCCGCCAATATGGAATCAATCCGTTATGAAGGCTACGGCCCCAATGGTATTGCCATGATGGTAGATTGTTTAACAGATAACCGTAATCGCACTGTTTCAGAAGTACGTCACGTATTTACGAAAATGGGTGGAAATTTAGGCACAGACGGTTCTGTTTCTTATCTTTTTACTAAAATAGGTGAAATCTATTTTGCTAAAGAAACAAATGAAGATAAGCTCATGGAAGCTGCTATTGAAGCAGGCGCAGAAGATGTCATGAAAGATGATGATGGCACTTTCTTGGTCAACACAACGCCTGAAGCTTTTAGTGATGTCTTGGCCTCGCTTAAAGCTGGTGGGTTTAATCCAGAAAGCGCAGAAGTGACGATGAAAGCATCCGTGAACGTGACCTTAAACACGGTGGATGATGCAACGCAATTTATGAAAATGGTTGATCTCTTAGAAGATCTTGATGATGTGCAAGATGTTTATTCCAATGCTGATATTTCAGAAGAGATTGGCAGCCAATTAGGATAAGACGTGGGAGCAAACACAAAAAGGATTTTAGGCATAGATCCAGGCTCAAAAGTGACTGGCTTTGGTATTATTGAAATTAAAAATCAAGGCCAAGCCCTTTGTTTGATGGGGGGTTGTGTACGATTAACAGCCCCTGATATGCCATCACGATTAGCGCGATTGTTTGCTGAAATCCAAGATATTGTGAAGCAATTTAAACCTACTGAATTAGCCATTGAGCAGGTATTTGTACAAAAAAATGTTTCCTCTGCATTGAAGTTAGGTCAAGCTAGAGGGGTGGCCATTGCCGCAGCCATGACTGCGAATGTGCCAGTTTATGAGTATGCTGCGCGCCAAGTAAAATTAGCGATTGTGGGTAAAGGCAGTGCCGACAAGGCCCAAATACAGCACATGATACAAATTCTACTTAATTTACCGACAAAACCCCAGGCGGATGCAGCAGATGCGCTTGCTGTTGCTTTATGTCATAGTCATGTCATGGGCACGCAAGCCTTAAGCACGGTAAACGCAAGGGCCAGAAGAACAAAACGTTCAACACAATGGAAAGCTTATGATAGGACAACTACGCGGTAGGTTACTTGAAAAACAACCACCTCACTTGATGATAGATGTTGGTGGGGTGGGGTATTGCCTGCAAGCGCCCTTATCTACCTTTTTTAGCTTGCCTGAGATTGGTCAAGAAATAACAATACGTACACATTTTATAGTTCGCGAAGATGCGCACATTCTCTATGGCTTTATCTCTGCCCAAGAATGCCGGTTATTTCAAGAAATTATTAAAATTAATGGTGTGGGGCCCAAAGTTGCCTTGGCTATTCTTTCTGGGCTCAGTCCCCAAGATTTTGCAACAATTGTCATGAATCAAGAAGTCGCGAGATTGCAAAAACTTCCTGGTATTGGTGCAAAGACAGCCCAACGCATCTTAGTAGAAATGCAGGACAAATTGTCTAAACTAGATTTAGGATTATCAACAGCCCATACGGCAATGCTATTAACCAAAAAGCAAAATGATGATCCAATTCAAGAAGCTATCGCGGCTTTAGTATCATTAGGCTATAAGCCAAACGAAGCAAGTAAAGCAGTGGGGAAAGTGCAAGATCAAACCCAAAGCTGTGAGCATATCATTAAAGAAGCATTGCAAGGACTGGCGAAAGTATGACGAGTGAAGTAACCGATAGAGTAGTGTCAAGTGTAACCAAAGAAGGTGAAAACCTCGGTGAAGCGCAGATCAGGCCACAATACTTGCATGATTATACCGGGCAAAATGCCGCCTGCGAGCAATTAGGCATTTTTATAGAAGCCACCAAACACCGTCAAGAAGCGATGGATCATTTATTGATATTTGGTCCGCCTGGCTTAGGTAAAACGACCTTAGCGAATATTGTGGCTAATGAGCTTGGGGTTAACATTAAGCAAACCTCAGGGCCTGTAATAGAAAGAGCAGGCGATTTGGCCGCGATTTTAACCAATTTACAACCACATGATGTTTTGTTCATCGATGAAATTCATAGGTTGAGCCCCATTGTAGAAGAAGTGCTTTATCCTGCGATGGAAGATTTTCAAATCGACATTATGATTGGGGAAGGTCCTGCTGCTAGAAGTATTAAACTAGATATACCGCCCTTTACCTTAATTGGTGCCACCACAAGAGCAGGGATGTTAACTTCTCCTTTGCGCGATCGTTTTGGAATTGTTTTGCGTTTAGAATTTTATACCGTAACAGAGCTTAAGAATATTGTGATGCGCGCCGCCAATGTGCTGCGCATTCCCATGACAGAAGAAGGTGCGCATGAAATAGCGCGCCGTTCACGCGGTACCCCGCGTATTGCGAACCGCTTATTGCGTCGCGTGCGCGATGTGGCCCAAGTGCGTGGTGAAGGTGTTGTTACTTTATCCTTGGCTCAAGAAGCGCTGGCGTTGTTAGATGTTGACGATCAGGGTTTTGATATTCTTGATAGAAAACTTTTAATGTGCGCTATCGATAAATTTGGTGGCGGTCCTGTCGGCATTGATAGTATTGCGGCAGCCTTAGGCGAATCGCGCGATACGATTGAAGATGTAATAGAGCCTTATCTTATCCAACAGGGATTTATGATAAGAACACCAAGGGGAAGGATTGTTACAGCGCAGACATACCAACACTTTGGCATTCAGCCTCCCTCAACTTAATTTTTTATAACCCTTTCATTTTCATATAGCAGTTCATTTTATGTTCATGAACTGCTTTTGGACAATGCCTGTCACTTTACCAAGTCGAAAGTTTGTAATTCTGCTAAGAAACGCCCATCAGAGTTGTTAACCAACTAACGTATGGTTAATCTCGTATTTTGCCTTAATTTTTTGGTGATTTTATTGCTATTAAAAAAACATGCGTGTATATACATTAGATATTCTAATGTTTAGTACTTAGACATATATGACCAATAATTGTCGTTTTTTGCAACATAATTTGGCAAAAATTGCACTGGCAAGCGTTCTTTTTGGCTTGGTGCCGATAAAGGCGCAAGCAGGTCTTGTACCCCTCATACTCAGCACATCAACAGCTTTGACCCCGGATTTGGGGCAAGGCTATGATTTTGTTTTAAACAATCTCACCCTAACCGTCACCGATGGATATACCATAGGCCAAAGTTTTCTCCCTCTGTTGGGATTGGCTGCTTCGATTGATGTTGCTTGACCCATTAATACAAATGATGTTGTTAATTTTGCTGGTGGCGGAACGGTAACAGGTGTGGTGGGGGCAAACGCGCCTGTTGCTATTATGAATCTGCAAACTGCTGGAAAAACCGTTAACTTTAATGGAAATGTAAATGCGGGTGTCATCAACTTTGCTGCTAATGCAACCGCTAACTTGACTGATACGCTAACTATTAGCGGGAGTGTTAATAATACTTCTGGTGGCGCTGGCGTAGGTATTTTGCAATTCCAAGGCGGTGGTCTTGTCACAGGAAATATTGGTAATACAGCCGCGCTTTCTTTAATTAACATTAACTCCGCTGGTGGTATCGCTAAGACAGTAGAATTAGACGGAAGCCTCATTAATGCAGTGAATATATTTATTAATGATGATGGTTCAGGTAATCCTGCAAATGGGACAACCCTCAAATTAAATAATGCACTCATGGCATTAACTGCTGACATCACACCTAACACAAATAATGAAGATACCCTGGATGTTACTAATGCAGCGAGCATCACAGGAAATATAGCTAAAAATAATCAATCCCTTAATTTACTTAAAATCGGATTACATAATGATCTTGCCATTTCTGGGAATATTTTTGCTAGCACGACCCAATTTCAAGGAAATAATGCACTAACCCTTGCAGATGGCAACACGATAAACGGCGCGGTAGATACAACGACCCCTGGCACAGGTACCTTACAATTTTTAGGCGGTGGGCGCATTACTGGCAATATCGGCTTTAACAACAGTCTCTCTCATTTAAATATAAACTCAGGCGGTGGGGCAAAGCAGCTTGAATTAAATGGCTCAGTTATTAATGTTAATACAATTAATACGATTGGAGACAATGTTAACCCAACCACACTACTGCTCAATAGTGCCGGCGCTATGTCTATTACAGGCAGCATTATTCCAAACATCAGTAATAACCTGGACATTTTAAATATTGCCAATACCGGTGCGACGACTATCAAAGGAAATATCGGTGCTGCGGGTAAAGCATTTAATGTAATAAAAGTGGGGCAAAATAATAATACGACCATTAATGGGAATGTTATTGCCACAACCACCCAATTTCAGGCCAATAATACTTTATCTCTAGGGGATGCAAATACTATTACAGGTGCAGTTGATTCCATTGCTAATGGGGTGGGTATTTTACAATTTCAAGGTTCTGGGCGATTAACCGGAAATGTGGGCAATACCAATTCATTAAATTTGATTTCACTCAATTCTTCTCAAGGCTTAAATAAAATAGTTGAGCTAAACGGCGCAATTATCAAAGCAAATACCATTAATATTGTAGGCAATAGTGCAACGGCAACAACCCTTTTGTTAAATTCACCTGGCGCCATGGCGCTAACGGGGAATATAACTACCAATAGAAATAATGTAGATATCTTGAATGTAGCGAATAGCGCTGCAACGACAATTAATGGAAATATTGGCCAAGCAGGCAATACTTTTAATTTGATAAAAGTTAATCAAAACGCATCGACGACAATCAATGGTAATATTTATGCGGCTCTTACTCAATTGCAGGGAAATAATACGCTTTTTCTTGGCCCCAATAGCATTGTTAATGGTGCGATTGATAGCATAAGTGCGGGAACAGGCACATTGCAATTTTTAGGTAACAGCACAGTAACGGGTGATATAGGTGATGCATCATTAGCTGCAGTTAATATTGCAGGTGCAGGTTCAGTGGTAAATTTGCAAGGCAATGTTATCGCTAATACTGTTAATTTCTTGGCTGATGCAACCGCTAATTTAAGTAATGACAAGCTAATAACAGGACCTGTCTTAACCTCGGTTAATAATCAAGGCACTTTAGTGTTTTTAGGAAATTCAACCATTGCTTCACAAATTGGGGGCGTTACGGCATTAAAATTAGTCTCGATGCAAGGCGCCGTAGGCAGTATTGTTAATTTAAATAATAATATTTTTGCTAGCAACGTGAATGTGCCTAATGGTGGCACTTTACTTGTTAATGCACCAAGAACAATCAATGGGAATTTAAGCGTTGATAACGGCTCTGTCTTAAGTCTTTCCACTGCCGCAAAACCGCTTACAGTAACCGGAGACTTTAATCTATCTTCCAATAGTGCATTAGCCTTAAATATGGCCGGTTCCTTGGCGACTGGCCTCGTAGATGCCAAGGGAATAGCAACCGTTGATGCTGGCGCTAAGGTTGTGATCAGTAATCCACCAGGCAATATTCCTGGGGGCAGCATTGTGATCCCGATTGTATTAGATGGTGCTGGACTTGGTGCCAATTTACATAGCATTCCAGTCATCTCAACGAGTTTGGTTAATCATTTTGTGACCGAAGTTAATGGAAATGAGCTAGATTTAGTGATTACCATAGAATCTCTCTCCTCGCCCTCATCATCTGGCATGGGTTGCCAAGGAAATGCAGTTGCTAACACAATAAGTTCTCTTTTAGGCACAACAGTTTCTGGCACACTGGGTGAAATACTAAATCAATTAGGTGTATTTTCTGATGAAGCAACACTATGTGCAGCGCTTAGCTCATTAGCGCCTATCAATGATGGTGCTGTTGTCTTTGAGAGTTTTGAGGCACAAAGACAAACCTTTGATGTGCTAGAAGAGCGTATTAAAGACATCCAATATTGCCGACATCACCCCAAAAATTATATGTGTAAACACCGCTATGCAGGATTATCAGCAGGCGATTGGGAAGTTTCAGATGAAAGGGCATGGGTAAAAGTTTACGGCTATACAGCAACCCAAGAAGAACGACAGGAGATCCAAGGTTATAAAGATAGCATGAGTGGCATAGCACTTGGTGCCGATTTTATGTTGAGCGATGCCTCTTTATTAGGTGCTGCCTTAAGTTGGACAAATTTTGATTTAGCGCATGATGTTTTATTTGCTGGCACCCAAGCCAATAGTTATCAAGGTTTGTTATATGGTAGTTATTTTTTTGATAACCCCTTCTTTATCCATTGGTATGGTGGATTAGCCTATAATAATTATGCAACTAATTATCAGGTTAATTTTGCGGATCTAAGCTATTACCCAACAGAAAATTATCATGGCTGGCAATCGGGCATAAAAGGAGAGCTTGGTTATCAAATCGAAAGCGAATATTTTCAGCTCATTCCTCTTACATCCTTATTCTTCTCGCATTTAAACTTAAGTGAATACACGCAAAGGAATGCAGATACCGCAGATCTGCAAATAAACGATGAAGATTATAATATGTTGCTATGGGGAATAGGGTTTAAAATATTTAACGACTATGCTTTTAGCAAAGTGTTATACCAACCTGAAATCCACCTGTTATCCTTCTATGACATAATAGGTGATAGTATGAGAGCGACGGCACAATTTATCGGTGGTGGCCCCAGTTTTGAAACCTTCGGTTTTAAGCCTGCCCAGGCGAGTATCAATTTAGGCGGCAGTCTTGCTGTCTTTCTTGGTACTAATGTTGTGCTGAGTATCAAAGGGGATTGGTATACCAAGGAAGAATATCAGGCATGGGCTGGCAGCATCAGACTTAACTATGAATACTAGAACCCTGCCATATTGTACATGACAGATGAACCTCATTTATGTAAAAATCCTCTCATTGAAGATCTACTTTCTTTTCAAACTTAGATTTCAGAGCTCTTAGTCCCAAAGAAGGCGCAAGATACAATGCGCTTTAGTGGAAATAAAAAGATGTCGCACCATTACCCCGTTCATATCTTCTATGAAGACACCGATGCTGCCGGAATTGTTTATCATGCTAACTATATTAAGTTCATGGAACGAGCAAGATCGACGCTATTGCAGCAAAAAGGATTGAGTTTGCCGACTTTAATTGATACCTTTGGCGTACAATTTGTCGTGCGGGCTATCAGCATTACTTATGAAAGGCCTGCCACGCTACAACAAGATATAATTGTCACAACTGACTTGGTAAAATGCGGAAAAGCGAGTATGACTTTTAGGCAAAATGTCTATTTTGATCCGGATGATATGAATACTATGATATGTTCAGGGGAAGTTGTTGTGGTGTGTGTCAATAAACAATTTAAACCCTGCGCAATTCCCGCAGTGGTTGTTGAGGAGCTAAAAGCGTGAACACTGACTTATCTTTGCTGAGTTTATTCACAGACGCCAGTGCATTAGTGCAAATTGTGATGCTCATTTTGATGGTACTCTCCGTCCTTTCTTGGACGTTGATCTTTCAACGTGGTTTTGCGCTAAAGCAAGCACAAAAAATGTTTGAAGAATTCCAAGAGCGTTTTGCGGCAACAGCAGATTTAAATCGACTTTACGATTATCTGGCGCAAAAACGTAATCCAGGCCTGGGCATCGAACAAGTATTTCGAGCAGGCTTTCGTGAATTTGTACGCTTATATAAGCAAGAAGCACCAGCAACGGCTGTTATGGAAGGCACAGAACGTGCTTTACGTGTGGCTTTAGCTAAGCAAGAAGATGATTTAGAACAATCATTACCCTTCTTGGCAACAGTGGGATCTATTAGCGTATATATCGGTTTGTTTGGCACCGTCTGGGGTATCATGACAGCCTTTCGTGGCTTAGGCGCTACCCAACAAGCAACGCTTGCCATGGTTGCACCAGGTATTTCTGAGGCCTTAGTTGCAACCGCTTTAGGTTTGTTTGCAGCTATTCCTGCCGTTTTTGCTTATAACCGTTTCTTCAACCAAGTGGATAAGTTAATTCGTGCTTATGATAACTTGGCCGAAGAATTTTCAAGTGCTTTACATCGCCGATTGCACAGCCAATCATGGCAAGAAGAGCAAACCGATGCGCGTCCTAATTTAGATGAAATGAATAGTAGGGCTTAGCATGCTAAAAAAACGTCGACCTAAAAAACTTGTTGCAGAAATTAATGTGGTTCCTTACATCGATGTGATGTTGGTTTTGCTCGTGATTTTTATTGTGACAGCACCTTTATTACAGCAGGGTGTAGCGGTCGATTTACCACAAGCCAGTGCTAAGTCACTTCCTCCTTCAGAGAAAGAACCTATCATTGTCAGCGTGGACAAAACAGGCAACTTTTATTTAAACATCAGCGAGAGTCCGCAGTTGCCTATTGCTAAAGAAGCTCTAACCACCAGAGTCATGGCTGAGCTAAAACTGATGCCTGAGCGTAAGGTTTTGGTGAAAGCAGATGGCAGTGTAAATTATGCCAAGGTTATTGGTGCCATGGTGGTGCTACAGCATGCAGGCGCGCCCTCTGTGGGCTTAGTAACCCAAGATGATGCGCCCTCATCTAATAGTAAAACAGCAGCCAAACAGTCATCTTCGAGTAGTCATGTATGAAGCGTGTTCGCAGTCGTTCAGAAAAAATTTCTTTAGCACTTTCTATCGCCTTCCATTCGGTGATTGTATTGCTGCTGATTTTAAGCTTTGAAAAGACGATTCATATATCTGCGCCTCCTAGCAAGCCAAGCGAACAAAAACCCATTATTGATGCGGTGATGGTGAGCAAGAAATCCTTGCAAGAAGAAGTGCAGCGCCTTGAGCAAAAAGAAGCCAAGAAGCGTCAAGATGAAGAGAATCGCATAAAGGCCATTGCCCAAAAGGAAAAGGAAGCGCAACAAAAGCGTGAAAAAGAAGAAGCCTTGGCAATTGAGTTAAAAAAGAAAAATGAAGAGCTTAAAAAGCAGGCTGAGCTAAAGAAAATTGCTGAAGAAAAGCGCGAAAAGGAAGTACAAGCTAAGTTAAAGCAAGAACAAGAAGAATTAAAGAAAATTCAAAAGCAAAAAGAAGAAGCGCTTAAAAAATCAGAGTTAGAGAAAAAAGTTGCTGAACAAAAAGCAAAAGAAGTAGCTGATCAAAAAAATAAAGAGCTGGCTGAAAAGCAAGCTAAAGAAGCAGAGCAAAAAGCAAATGAACAAGCCAATGCCCCTGCGGTTAATCCACGTGTTTTACAAAATGAGATTACCCGTTATGCCTTGATGATGAGAAATAAAATTCATCAATATTGGCGCCAGCCAATTGGCTTTGATTACGATGGCCTTACTTGCAAAGTGCTGGTGACATTACTGCCAACCGGCGAAGTGGTGGGAGTCAAAATCATCACATCCAGTGGCAGTATAGAGTTTGATCGCTCAACAGAACTTGCTATTAAAAAGGCCTCTCCTTTGCCGATGCCTGAAGACACCAACATAGCTAAAGAATTTCGTGAATTTACCTTTACTTTCCATCCGGAGGCAGCGTGAGTTTGTTAAGAGTTGTATCTCTAAAAAGAATAATACTGGGCTCGCTCTTACTCGTGAGCACCTATGCTAATGCACGCCTCAATATTGAAATCACAAATGGTGAAGCAGCAGGGGTGCCCATTGCTGTGGCAACGAGTGTGCAAGATTTAGCCGCTAAAAAACCAGGTGGCTCCTTTGAAGAAATCGCCACCGTTGTGCGTAATGATCTTAAAATGTCAGGTCGATTTTCACCTTTGTATCCAGAGCAATTCCCCACCATTCGCTCACCACAACAAGAATTAGATGTGGGCCTTTGGCAAACCATTGGGGCAGAAAACTTAGTCATTGGACAAGTGATCCCAACGGGTAACGATGCCTATACCATTAAGTTTAAGCTCTTAGATGTTTACAACGTCACCAATGGGCAAGAACAATTACGCGATGGCGAATTGATGGTTAAAAATGGCACAGTGCTCATTGATAAATCATTTAATGGCATTCGCAGACAAGATTTTCGTGCACTGGCGCATCATATCAGTGATATCGTTTATGAAAAATTAACCGGTATTCGTGGCGCCTTCTCAACACGTATTGCCTACGTCATGGTTACTAAAACAATGCAAGGTAACCAATATAGTTTAGAAGTGGCAGATGCCGATGGTTTTAATCCTGTAAGTTTAGTGACCTCAAAACAGCCTATTATGTCACCTTCTTGGTCTGGTGATGGTCGTCGTTTAGCTTATGTATCTTTCGAAAGAAACAGAGCAGAGATTTATATTACCGATGTTGCGACAGGCAAGCGTAACTTGTTATCTCACTTTGCAGGTATCAACGGCGCGCCAGCTTGGTCACCAGATGGACGTAAGCTCGCTTTGGTCTTGTCCAAAACCGGAACACCCAAGCTTTATATGATGGATATTGTAAGTAAGGAACTAACTCAAATAACCGATGGATATTCCATCGATACTGAGCCAGCATGGTCTGCTGATGGTAGATGTTTATACTTTACTTCCAATCGAGGTGGTAAACCGCAGATATATAGGTTAGATTTAGCTACCAGAAAAATCGACAGAGTTACCTTCATTGGAAATTACAATGCCAGACCGATGTTAACACCGGATGGCAAGTATCTAGTGATGATGCATCGTGAAGATAAGCAGGATCAGTTTCATATTGCGAGTTTAGATTTGATGTCAGGGCAGGTTACAGTTCTGACTCATGCTAGATTAGATGAATCACCCACCTTGTCTCCTAACGGCGCTATGGTACTCTATGGCACGCAAGATGGCGAACGCCACGTTTTAGGGTTAGTGACGCTTGATGGTCGTGGACAATTACGCCTGCCAGCGCGTGAAGGTAGTGTTCAGGAACCAGCATGGTCACCGTTTCTCTCTTGAGATAGAATACAAGTTTTTATAATTAATAATAGGTAAGGAGTCAAACATGCAAATTCGGGGGTTGCGTCATTTAGTGGTAGGTGTTGCATTATGCTTAGGCGTTGTGGGTTGTTCTCATAATGCTAAACATGGCGGCAAAGATGGTGCATACGGCGCTGACTCAAGAGGAGCAGGCGAAGGTGCAGGTTTTGCAGCAGATGACGCAGCGCGTGACATGATGGCAAAACGTAAAATCTATTTCGACTACGACAGATCAGATATCCGTCAAGCCGACTATGAAGTAGTTTATGCTCACGCTGAATACTTAAAGCAAAACGGTAATCGTCGTATTCGTGTAGAAGGTCATACTGACGAAAACGGAAGCCGTGAATATAACGTTGCACTCGGTGAAAGACGTGCTCGTGCAGTGGCTAACGCTTTAATGTCACAAGGCGTTTCTGGCAACCAACTCGCTACAGTTAGCTTTGGTAAAGAAAAACCAGATTCACTTGGCCATTCAGCAGAAGACAAAGCACTCAATCGTCGTGCTGTGATTGTATATGAAGAATAAGTTGATTAACGCAACTTTTCTACTTGGGCTATCCCTGATTTATTCAGGGGTAGCTTCTGCTGCTGCTTATGTTGAATCTCGCTCATCCTCTTCTGCAAGAAACACCTACTCAGAACAAGCTAATGAGAGTATGCAAAATACCTCTTTAGAAACTATGCAAAGAGTTGAGTATCTGCAAAGAGAAATGCAAGAACTGCGTGGCAAAGTAGAAGAACAGTCTTATCAAATGCAACAAATGCAAGAGCAACAAAAGAAGCTCTACATGGATTTGGATAAGAGACTTCGTGAAGGTTCTGCAACAACGGCAAAAGCTGCACCCACGAACTTAGATATTGGCGAGCCTGCTGCTGCAAATGCAGTAAAAGCCCAAAACACTATCGATTTAAATGCCGCAAGCAAATTTGTGCATGATCAGCCAGAGCCTGTAGTAACAACGGCTGCTGTCAATGCTTCTAATTCAGTTAATGATGAAAAAGCCTACCAAGAAGGTTACCGTTTATTACAAAACAAAGATTATGACGGTGCGATAAGAGTTTTTAATGGCATGTTGGCTCAATCCCCACAAGGAAAATATGCGCCTAATGCTCAATATTGGTTAGGCGAAATTTATTTGACCAAAGGCGTGCTTGATA
Source organism: Uncultured Candidatus Berkiella sp. (assembly GCA_964496435.1). Lineage (GTDB taxonomy): Bacteria > Pseudomonadota > Gammaproteobacteria > Berkiellales > Berkiellaceae > Berkiella. Next base: position 47,101 of record CAZBZP010000015.1, on the reverse strand, counting down.
AAGCCGCAGATGCTTTCTCGGTCGTATATAAACAATATCCTCAGCATCCCAAAGCCGCTGATTCTTTGCTCAAACTAGGCTACGTAGAATATAACAAAGGCCAATGGAAACGCTGCCAAGAACTCCTCAATATGGTTAAAACCCAATATCCAGGCACAACTTCGGCGCAGCTGGCGGATTCGCGGATACAGAGGCTCCAGCAAGAAGGCCACTAAAAATCGTCCCAGTTTGAACTTAGGCTTTGTTGCCGTCGCTCATTCACCCCAGTCATGTACCAAAGCGTACACTCCTGGGGATTCTCTCGCTTGGCGCCGCGCCTAACTCCAAACTAGAACGATTTTTTAAGATCCCAGTTTGAACTTAAGCTTTATGTACCAAAAAGCGTACGCTCCTGGGGATTCTCTCGCTTGGCGCCGCGCCTAACTCCAAACTAGAACGATTTTTTATAAGATCCCAGTTTGAGGATCCCCCCAATTCTTGCCCAATCTAGCCTTTTAGGCCAAGCAGGGTGATTTAGTCGGTTGACATCCGTCTGGTAACATGTTAGTTTTATCCCTCAAATTAGGCAGTATATCGGTCTGTGAGTCATAAAAATGTTGAATAATGGTGCAACAGCAGGGCAAGCCGCCCCATCAAATACCCCTCCCGTTGTGTCTTCGCGACCAGCTCAGGAGTCTCCTGAGGTGATTGAAGCCAGAAGAAGGGCGAATATCGCGCGCTGGGAAAATATGATGACCGATCGCAATAAAAGGGTATTCAATGCCAATATCTTTTTTTCTTTTGTAGGCTCCTTTTTATTCGGCGCATTTACCGCAACTTGTTCTTTTGGCCTCGCTTATGCAGCAAATTCCGTTTTAGGGAATTTTATAAAAATGCTGTTTGTAAACTACCCAACTGCGCTTTTACAGAATATTTTGCCGACTTTTTTAGCCCCCTATAGCACGGCAATTTTGATTGCAGCCCCTGTAGCATCAATAGGGTGGACCCTTTACCACGGTTATAAAACCAACACCTTGGGCTTTTCAAACCCCGATAAGAGAACCCTTGCAAAGGCCTTAGATAAATTTGCCAATGTTGCCCCCTTTCTCTTTGTGCTCGCAGGCACTACCTTAGGCTTTGCGCCGGCGATTGCTTTTAAAGCGGCGGTCGGTTTTGGCACCATAGCTGGTCTTTACTTAACGCTGGGTAAGCAACTTTTAGTGCAAATGTACCCGGATGTATTTGGCCCTGAAGATCTAGCAGCTCAAGTCCAGCCAGTTCAGCCAAACCAAGCAGGCAACAGCCCAAATCCGGACCCGAACCCGAACTTAGGACAAAGTTCAGTTCCTCAGCAATTTGATGCCTCAGCAGGGCAGTCAGCACAGCCCGTGGTGCCAACAACAGCAACGCCAGTTCAGGGGCCTTTGGTTCCCAATTTTCAGCGCAGTCAAAATCAAGGCGGCGCAAATCAACCACAAGGACAAAATCCAGCAATTGTTCAAAATGTGGACACACAAACACCAAGAAGAAACAGCCCTAACTGAGGTCAATAAAAAACAGAGCAGGTTATCCTTTGAACTTTGATGAGTTTGATGTATGATGCTGGCCTGTGTTTAGGGTCGTTAGCTCAGTCGGTAGAGCAGCAGACTTTTAATCTGTTGGTCGATGGTTCGAATCCATCACGACCCACCACTAATTACACTTAGTCGCTTAAGCGATTGAAAATCGCGCAAAGCGAGTTAGTGTAATTTGTGTCCTGCGTAGCTTCTGAGCGAAGCGGGACTGTCAGTTCTTGCCTCTTAGGCGAAGCGGGACTGTCAGTACCTTGCCTCTTGGCGCAGGCGGGCATCTCAAAAACACATCCTCTCATTAATTGTTTTATAAATTACGTTTTATACATGCCTGCCTAGGCAGACTACTTAATACTCACCCCTAACAAATATGTAAATTTTTTCTAATCAAACTATCCAACAAAAATTTCTCGTAGTACACATCTTCACTTAACGCAAATTTTTTTTCATATAGTCTTGTGTATCTTCCCTCATCCTATGGTAGTCTATCTCCAATACATGATTTCAGCTTATTCATGTCTCTTACATGGAAAAAAGTTTTTTTATTTTTGTTTATAAGGACTGTCTCATGAAAAAAGCACTCAAGGTTACGTTTGGTACGATGCTAGCAGTAAGCATGGCTGCACCTATCGCAGCGTCTGCGCATTATCATGACGCCTTAGGTCATGTAGCAGGTTGGATTGAAGCAACCTACATGCAACCAAGCAACAATGGCTTGAGCGTGGGCGATTATGCAACCATACCAACCGATACTATTTTTGATGGTGCAAGAAATCATTATTTCATCGAGCCAGATACTGCTTTTGATTATGCTTTTGGCTTGACCTACCGTTTCCCACATAGTCATACACGCGCTTTCTTAAGCTATGATCACACCGATTTCGATGATCACCATGAAGGCGATATCAATGTAAGAAACCTAGGCATATCTCCTGAAATCAACCCAGGTGTATTGTCCCAAACTCAAGGCATTGTTAATTATGATTTATCAGCACATGAATTCCGCGTTGGTGCGATTCATGATTTACACTTTGGTGATCGTTTCTGCTTAGATTTATTAGCTTTCTTTGAATACTCACGTGTTAAACAAGAATTTGGTGAATTTATTTCAAGAGATGCTGGTGGTAACGTCAGAGCAAGACAAACCGAAAACCTTGTAAAAGGTTTTGGTCCTGGTGTTGGTTTCATGACCCGTTGGTACGCGCATAACCCACATTGGCACGTATTTGCAGGTGCTAATACCACCTTGTTGAAAACAGACAATAACTTTAGCCAAGAATTCGTTGTGATTAATAATAATAACGGTAATGCTGCTGGCCATGGTTATGACTATGAACCTTATGGCACTGACTCCATTGTTGGTAAAGTAGATATTGAATTTGGTGTTAACTACCATTGTGCTTTCAGACGTGAAATGCATGGCGCTAAATGGGATGTTTCCTTAGGTATGCGTTATATGAACATGTTTAATGTGTTCAAAAATGGCAATACCATGTACCAGCCTTTACCCACAACAACCGCTCAAATCCAACAGGGTGGTTATGAAAACTTTGCACCTTACCTTGGTGCAGCACAAGATTGGGGCAAATATGGTCCATTCTTACGCTTCACATTGGGTGGTGCTCACTCTTAATACTAAGAAGCACTTTCTTAGAGAAACGGGAGCCTTGGCTCCCGTTTTTTTTCTCCTTTTTTTGCTTCGCAGCTTACTTTTATACTGCGTTGTCTTCATTTTTTTAAAACAGTCATGTACTCAGATGTACACTCCTGTTTCAAAAAAATTCTACGCCTTGTCTAACAGTAATCTGCTGGCAAAAAGCAGCCATATTAAATTGTGCAAATTAATTAGCCAACAAGCTAACATTCGTTAGCTTTTGCTGATCTCCAATTCCTGTACTAGCCTAACTTTAATGCATATTTGTTCCTTTTCTTACATTTGTCGGTAGTTTAGTTAAGATTGTTTTGTTCTTAGTTGTTGAGCTGATAAATCGTGTACTTTACTTCGAAACAGATGAGGCAAGAAATGCAGATGGTTGTGCAAACACATGCCTAAGAAAAGATTTCGTTTATATATCTTTAGGACTTTAATAAGGACTCTCTCATGAAAAAAGCGCTCAAGGTTACATTTGGAACGATGGTAGCAGTGAGTTTGGCTGCACCGGTTGCTGCATTAGCTGTTACGCAACATCCTCACCATCATCATCATCACCATAAACATCAACATGCACATCATCATCACAGCGTTGCTGATCAAATCGCTGCGTGGGTTGATGTAACCTATATGAGACCCAGTAACAATGGTTTAAGCGTAGGAGATTATGCTACACCACCTACGCAGGTAAATTTTGATGGCGCGCACAATCATTACTTTTTAGAGCCTAACAACGATTGGGACTATGCATTGGGTATTAGCTATCGCTTGCCCCATCATCATACCCGTATTTTCTTGAGCTATGATCATTATGTAAATAATCAATACCAAGGTGATACTGATCTGCGCAATCTTGGTCTTTTCCCATTAGTTGATGGTGTACTCGAATCAACGGTGTCGACAACAGATTATGAGCTTAAATATCATGAAATCAGATTAGGCGCTATCCACGATTTACATTTTGGCGATAGATTCTGCTTAGATGTAAGTGCCTTCTTCGAATATGACAGACTAAGACAGCAAGTTGGTGAAACCAATGCCGCAGTAAATGGTACGCAACTTGGCAGAACAACCGAAAATAAAGTGTGGGGCTTTGGACCTGGTTTTGGTTTCATGAGCCATTGGTTCTTCTGGGGCCCACATTGGCAAGCATTTGCTGGTGCTAACACTGCCATTATCCAAATGGATAATAAATTCACCCAACGTTTGGATGGACTTCAAGGTGGCATCGTAGGTAATGTTTATGATTATGAACCTACTGAAAGTGATTCCTTGGTTGGTAAAGTGGACATTGAATTTGGCTTGAAATACAGCTGCGCATTTCGTCGTGAAATGCATGGCATGAAATGGGATGTGTCCTTGGGTATGAAATACATGAACATGTTTAACGTGTTCAAGAATGGTAATACCATGTACCAGCCTCACGGTGGTAGTGGTCTTGATGATTCTCCAGTTGTTCTGGCAGGATTCGCGCCTTACTTAGGCGCTGCGCAAGACTGGGGTAAATATGGTCCATTCTTACGCTTTAAGCTTGGCGGCCATAATTCCTAAGATAAAGTTTTAAACACCTCGACTGATGTTGCGCGGGAGGACTTAAAATCCTCCCGTTTTTTTTTGTTTTTGCATCCCCTTTTGCTTTTATACGGCGTTGTCATCTTTGTATGCCCCACCGCCTCGCTTAACCGTCTTCGCCTAAAAGGCTTCGCCGGTTAAAACGCTCGTGGGTGGGCTACTACATTTCACCGCTGACGCGGTGGTCGATAAAGATTTTTTTATTGGGTGGGCTACAGCATTTTACCGCTGACGCGGTTGTTGATGAAGATTGTTTGATTCAGCGCAGATACTATTATTAATAGTAATGAGATTAACAATTGAGGTTATTATGTATTTAAGATTGCCTGCTGTTCTATTGTTATTGGCTTCGGTAACGGCTTATGCGGAAGATCATTTTTGCCCGCCAGCGGATGTAGTTAAAAAAAATGAACATAATGTGCAGGCATTTAAAAACGATAAATTGTATTGGCGCATTGCTTTTAGAGGCTGGCCTTATGCCGATCAAATTGGTTTTGATCAGGTCTTTTATTATCCCCAAAATAATAAAATCGATTGTCGCTACCGCTGGGTGAATCCTGAAAAGCCTGGCACTTATCTTTGGACAGCCGTTGAGTTAAGCGCTGATGCCGATAGCACGGTAGAAATTTCAGGCAATAATTGGGATGAATCTAATGAAGTGATTAATTGTACGGGTGGTCGGCCAGAAAGCTGTTCTTTTAAGGTGAAATCAGGGAAAAATTGGTTGCAAAAATTGATAAAATAACCCACCGCCTTGCGCCTACGCATCGATGCTTCGGCGTGACAAGCGCTAACGCTTATGGGTGGGCTACTACATTATGACTCTGACGCGGTAGTTGAAATGGATAGATTATTATTGTCCAGGCTTGCCGATATGTGTTGACGATTTACCATAATTATAGGGTTTTTGTGCCTTTATTACTTTTTGTCTTTGCATATCAATTTGCTGATGTCGCACTATAGCTTTTTGATTACGCTTCTCAGCTTTTTTTATCTCTTTTTCTTCTTGACGATGATTGAGCTGAACTTGTCTATCTTCTTGGTTTAAGACATTTGCAGCCATGGTTAATTGGAGGAAAAGCTGTTGCGTTGTTGGGCCACCATTTGCCATAAAAGATTCCTTGTATTTTATTATTTTAATATAATAAGAAACGCTTATTTAAAGCGACAGTGAAGTTTATCAGATTGTCAAAATGTATTACAGCAGACCAGATAAAATCTGTGTCCTGATGCTTTCCATTTTTGTCATCATAAAATGCACATTATGATGGGTTGCAAGACTGGCAGCAGAAGGTTCATTTGCCTTAAAAAGATGATGCAAATAAGCACGGGTGTAATGGGTGCAAGTTTGGCAGCTACAGCCTTCTTCCAAAGGTTCGTATTCACGTGCATGAGCTTGGCGAATTAATTTTAAAGGGCCTTTGCGCGTTAAAATCATACCGTGTCTGGCCGCTTTAGTCGGATAAGAACTATCAAAGGTATCTATACCATAACCAATGCATTGATCAATTGAGGGCACATCACCAATGCCAAGTAAATGTCTTGGTGCTTCATTGGGTAAATGCCCTGTGGTGCCATCAATCGTTTGATATAACTCTGCGTGATTACCGCCCAAACTACCGCCAATCGCAAAGCCATCAAAGGCTTCTTGAGTTAAAATAGCGCAGCTTTTTTGACGTAAATCGAGATCGGTGCCCCCATGAATCACGGCATACATCGCTTGGTTTTGTCTATTTTTCAAATGCTCATGTAATGAACGGCATTCCCAGCGATGGGTTCTGGCGAATGAAGCTTTTAATTTGGTTTCATCTACATGAAAGGGGAGCAATTCATCTAAGGGGATAATAATATCACTGCCTAAATCCTTTTGAGCCAGCACTGTTGTTTCGGGGGAAAGCATTATCTTGGTGCCATCTTTGTAAGAACGAAAAATAACGCCTTCTTCGCTTACTTTCACAACCGAATTAGGATGCTTTTTCCCACCTTGGCCTTTAAGCTCTCTTTTGTCTTCACTGGCCATTTGGGCATAGGCTAAGCTAAAAACCTGGAACCCACCGGAATCGGTAATAATCGGTTGCTTACGGTTAATAAAGCGATGTAAGCCACCAGCTTCTTTAATCAACTGCGTGCCAGGCTGTACCATCAAATGATAGGTATTACAAAACATTAACTGCACATTAAGCAAAGCATGATCATGATTGTGCAATGTTTTTAAAGAGCCATTTGTGCCAACAGCCACAAAATTAGGCGTTTCAATAATGCCATGGGGCGTATGAATGCGACCGACGCGCGCGCGTGAAATTTTAGATTGATAGTGAATCTCAAAATGAAATTGTGATTGAATTACAGGTGAAGAAATCATCGGTTAAATAAACGCCTTGTCATAAAGGACCATGGAACAGTATTCACAATAGCAAGCAGTTTTATTGAATAGCTCACCATAATAATCTGAGAAATGGCAGCAACCACCCCATACAAGCCCAGGAAAGAAAATAAAACAGTATCTAATAATTGGCTGCAACCCATCGTTAAACTGCTAACAAGAATCATTGATATGGCTGGAAAGCGTTGTCGCAGATAGCCATAAAGTTTTGCATCAAATTGATCAACCACTAAAAAGGTGAGCAAAGAAGAAATCATTATTCTGGGCGCAGGGGTTAACAAGAAGCTATAAGCTTCTTGGGATTGATCATAGACGCTGGGAATGTAACTTAAATGGATTTGTGTCATCACGGCAAAAAAGACCAAGCCACTGAAGCTTGCCCAAATGGCTTGCTGTGTGGCTTTGCGCCCATATTTTTCTTGAAGTAAATTTAAGCCCAGCAAACTGCCAATCGCAAAGACATCTGAAGCCGTGGCATTAAAGCCCATAAAATCAATTTGCTTTAAAACAAATAAATTTGCTAACAAACTTAATATTGCTATCCAGGCCGTGAGGGCGCTTTGACCTAGATAGCAAAAGTACCAAGCAAAACCAACGACAAGACCACAACTGGCTAGAAATAACAGCAAATTTAACATTCAGGTTGTCCTGACATCCCTTTTACAACGCTGCGGCTATCATAACTGAAGCCTTTACTGATTGAAATAAATAATCAGTAATCTCTGGCAGTGTAAGTACACCTATTTGCGTGGTTTATGTATAAAGGCAATAGGTAAGAGGATTAAAGCAATCCCCGCTACCAAGCAAGTTTCATACATCACCACATCGCCTAACTCAACTTTATTAGTGGGTGGCACAAAACCCAAGGCAACGACGATAATTGAGATAATGATCCCCATCCCCGCGAACAACCACATGCCCCAATTCTTGCCAGGAATTTTAAAGGGTCTTTCAACGTTCTTTTGGCTATAACGTAAAGCAATAGCAGCTGAAAAAAGAATGGCATACATCAACATGGAGAGTTGGGCCGCCATTGATGAGAGCAGGTAATAAGCACCCTCAACCGTGGGTAAAAGAATGTAAATTAAAGTTAAGACGCTGCAGATCCCACCTTGGGTTAACAGCATCGCATAAGGCACACCATAACGGTTGGTTTTAGCAAGGCCTCGTGGCAGCAAACCATCATCCGCTGCGGCAAATAACCCTTTTGTGGGCCCAATGATCCAGGTTGCTACTGCGCAGATCCCACCAATCAGAATGGCAACAGCCATCATCGGTGCAAGCCAAGGAAGATTAAATTCTTCTGCAAATAAATTAAAAGCTTGGATAATACCTGTGAGATTGGTTAATTTGTCAGCTGGCACGACAATCGCCACAGCCAAGGAAGCCAAAATCAAACTCACTAAAATAATAACAGCTGAAATCAACAAGGCTTTTGGGTAATCCTTTTTAGGATTATTCACTTCAAGTGCGTGAACCGCAGACATTTCTAAGCCCAAGAGGCTATAAATAATTTGTGTAAAGAACACAAGTTCGGCAATAGCAGAAAGGTTATTAACCTTTGGAAAGAAACTACTACTTGAGAAGGTGATTTCAGGCGTATTGCCATTTTGTAGCCAGAAAAAGGCCAAAATAATAATTAATATCATCGGGCCCAGCGTACCTAAAATAGAGCCAAAGGTACTGATGGCGCTTGAAATACGCATGCCGAAAAAGTTAAGCAAGGTGCAACCCCAAAAGGTGACCAAAACTACCGTTGTCATAAAGCTGGCATTTCTAACCAGACTTTCGTCAACCAGATAAGCAATTGTACTGGCAATTAAGGTAAGAATAGTGGGATACCACACCACATTATAAATCCATTGCAGATAAACAACGCATAAACCCCATTTGTGCCCAAAGGCAATCTTCACCCAGGCATATAAGCCGCCTTTTTCAGGCCAGGTGGTCGCAAGCTCGGCGGTCACTAAGGCGGTTGGTATAAAGAAAGCGATAGCAGCAATAATATAGAGGGTAATTAAGCCATAGCCGAAGCTAGCAGCCATTGGGAGTGTGCGGATGCTATCTACAGCGATAACATTAATCATCACCAAAGAAAACACACTTAATACCCTGGCTGGGGTATAGGACTTAATACTGCTGCTGACGGCCATGTTAGACACCTATATTGTTTATGTCGTTCTGTACTAGCGCGCTAGTACGCTAAAACGTAACCTTAGTTGTTTTTTGGGTTAAAAGCAAGCCAAAAAGGCAGTAAGATGACGAAATGGTTTAAATGGGCCTTAAAATACTGTCCCTTGGCTTATTCAAGATGAGAATGGAGGAAATATGGAAATTTGGTGTGATAGTGCCAAAGAGGATGTGATTCGTTTTTGCAAGCATGCTTGGATCAAAGGGATCACAACCAATCCGAAGATATTAAGCAAGCAACCCATCATGGCCAAAGCGCAATTGACGATGCTGTTGCAGGCACAGCCAGGGTTGGTTGGGGCCCAAGTAACTGCTACCAGTGCACAGGGCATGTTGCAACAAGCAAAAAAACTTAATCAGTTCAGTGATAGGATCCTGGTGAAGGTTCCCTGTGTGCCAGAGGGGCTTGCCATCATACCTGAATTAATCGCCTTGAAGATCCCAACACTTGTTACAGCGGTTTTTAAAGCAGAACAATTTTTAATGAGCGCAATAATGGGCGTTGATTATGTTGCACCCTATGTGAGCCATATGTCGCGCGAAGGCATCAACCCTGTTGAAGAAGTGAAAATGATGCAAGCGATGATAAATAATTATGGATTTAAAACCAAAGTGATGGCAGCGAGCATTCAAGATAATAATATGATTGCCACGATGGCAAGTTTAGGCGTTGCAAGCATCACTTTAAGCTTAGAAAATTTATTAGCATGGTCTGAAAATCAATATTCACTAAAAAGTACGCAGCAATTAAACGATGCCTGGTCGCATTTCAAACCCCATGCGGGCGAACTCTTTGATATACAAGAATGAAAAGGTGCAATAGCAAAAGTCAGGATTGTTGTCATACTAAAATTTATTGTAAACTATTGATAGATCAATTTAAAAATGAACGGTTAGGGCGCCATATGAACAATAAATTATCTTCTTTTTTCAAATGGTTATTTTTCGCGCTTGTGATATTACCAGTGAGTGTTTTTGCAGGTTCAGTAGGTGATGCTGCAGACAATCTTATGGGGCCAACTTCCATCGTGATGAAAGTTGTAGACATTGGGTGTTATTTAATTGGTCTTGCCTTTGTGATGATGTCGATTGCGCAATATAAAATCCATCGTCAAAGTCCCAAGCTCGTTCCCCTTGCAACACCGATTACCTTGGTCATACTTGGCGTGATTGCTTTACTTATCCCTTATGCAACTAAGCAAGGGCATACAGGTAAGAATGAAGTGCCACAAGAAACCAGATCCAGCAATTTACCCTTACCAGGACAGGATCAAAAGAGCCCTGGTTTACCTTATCCGCCTGGACATCAGCAAGAAAGCATGCCAATGCCACAATCCCAGGAGCAGAGCACACAGCAGGAAGCGCAACCACAACAACAAGTTGAACAGCCAGCCGCTTCGCCAAGTGCAAATCCCTACGACAGTGGTAGTTCAAGTGGAAGCTCAGGTGGTGGTGCTGGTGGTTGGACGACGGATCCTCGTTATAATCAACAAAGATAAAATGATCAGCCAGAAAACAGTGTTTTCTGGCTGATTTCTTAAAGCACGTTTTTTCTTTCTTTTCTTTCAATCGGTTGTAGTTGTCTTTGTGCTTCTTCAAACCGTTGCTTATAAAGTTCTTCCTTCACATTTTTCAAAGCTTTAACAGAAGGGGAATCACCGCCAGTCAGGGATGCTGGATGAGAGTTAATATAGTTTTCAATCAACTTATTCATTTCTATACGTATGGCAATTAAATCTTCTTCCTCAACTCCATCCGTTATTTTTTCTTTGAGCACGAGTAAATGATCTTTTAGGGCAACAGTATCCTTGTCAGGTGAGCGCCACTTAAATGATCCGATATAATCAGACATAGATTGGATGTAAAGTGTTAAATCTGCCTTTAAATTTGGCAGCTCAAGCGCTTTCGTTACTCTCGTTATGTCTCTGTTCATTTGCTTACCATGAATATGCTTTTCAGCCGATTTTAAGGCAGCAACAGAGGCAGGATCCTTTTTCATTATTTTTCCAAGATAGGATTGATGTTCTTTGCCTTGTATATATACTTCAATCATAACTTGCAACTCTCGTTTTACATCATCTGCTGATTTATTGATAAGACTTGTGCGAATTTTGCTTAATACTTTATGTAGATCTTGCGCTACATCAGCTGTTTGACCGGTCATAGTCATTTTCGATTCTATGTAAACTTCTAGGGCATTGATGTAGCTATCAATTTCCTCTTGAACCAGTGCTTTTGCTTTCAACTCTCTTAAGAAAGCAAGAGAATCCTCATTCTCAGAAGGCAGCTTTTCCTCTAAGTCACAGACATGATCATAAAAGGCAGAAACTTCATCCAAGGAAAGTATGTTAATGCCATCTTTGGCGAAATAAGTCTGCAAAGCATCTACTTGTTCTTGCATGCAATCATAATTTAATTTGTTAAAATCTACTTCTAGGTTGTTAGCTTCAAAGTAATTTTGGATCTTTTTATCATTGCAGATCTTATATCGACTGACAATATCAATCATTAACTCAGAGATCATCTTGTTAATCAAGCCATGGTGCCTGCCATCTGTTGAAAGTCTGGTTAATGAACTTAAAACAGTTGAAAACTCTTTGTTAAAGAGCGCTGCTTGCTTTTGCTCTCGGGTCATTTGAGGAGAATTAGCAATTAATTCAATTTTGTTTTTTAATTGATAAAATTCAGCAAATAGACCTTCTAAGGCAACATCATAAGCAAGCGCAGATGTGCTGGGGCTACCCTCTGAGGAGGAGGCCGATGTGGAAGTAAAATTCACGTGATGCTGATAATAAAATGGTTCAGGTAAGCGCGTAGGTGCTACCTCATCTAATTTAAACTCATGCCATTTTACGGTGCCCCCAACTTTCATGCCCCTTATATAAACTCTTCTTTCTTTTTCCCAAGCATCTCTATCAATAACGGCACCAACATTCGTATCATGCCGCCAGTCCTTTTCCAAATTCAGGATCTTGGATTTTTGATGCATCATGGCATTTTTTGCATCATGGTATAAGCTATCATAGAAAATAATGTTTGATTTCTCATTGGCCAACATGAGTTTTTCACATTCTTCAACGAGGGTGTCTTCATCTAAATCATTAATGTCCATATGGCTGCTGAGCACATCGAGCAAGAGTTTCTTTGTATTGTCATACTCTGGTTGATTAAAAATGCGTCGTACTGTATTGCGGGGGAAAGGCGGTAATTCCCCATCATGTGAAATAAACTCATTGATGTTAATGAGGGTTTCATCAAAAATTCCTAAAATTGCATCCTTTAAGATAGGGTCGCCTTCAAAGGTCTTAAACATAAATTGACCTTGATTACCGTCATTACCAAAGTTGCCTGTTAAAGTACCATGCTTACCAGCAATTTGTTTGCAGGAAAATTCGGTAGTAGGTGCGAAAGTAGGGATAGTAGGTCTAAACCCACTACGGCGTTCATCGCTTGCCAAAAAAACCATCGCATTGCTTACCCGGGCTGGCATTTCAGTATAGGAGCAATTAAATGGAGCTTTAATACCTTTTACTTTGACACCTATTTGAGGTATGTATTTTCCTTCTCGCCAAGTAAGAAAATGATCCCATTGGGCCATAGAGCGCGCGCCTTCTACAGGATCTAAAGCGCATACTTTGGTTTTAATTTTTTGATGATTTTCTTTGAGATCAGCAATAATAGAGGCGAGTTGTGCTTCCTCAATTTGGTAGGTTTGCGCTAATTCACTTAGTTTATAATCAACACCTTCTTGTTTATTCACCAAAAAGTTTATAAATTGATCTGCACAATCGGCCATGATAAAGGTGGTGATTCCACCACGGCTATGGCCAGAAAGATTGATGGTTAAATTATCACGCATCGCAAGCGGTTTATTAATCAGCATTTTAAATAAGGTAGGAATAAAAAACTGCTCCATAGTGACAGTAAGGCGCGTGTCTGCGCCGGTACCTTTTACCGTTGTATAACCTGAACCGCCACCAAATATAGATGGCTTATCTAAGGCTTCCATGGGAAATTGCTCATCCATGTCAGCGGTTGCAATTCCCTTTACTAAAAGCGTCGCCCTTCCCAATTGCGCTTTTTGTAAGGCTGCTTGGCAGATAACATGACCGGATTCGCAGACATCAATATTATGTATACCAAATAAAGGCGGCGTAGATGTACCCAAAAAGAAGATATTGATTTCATCGTTATCATCTTTGCCATTACGGAGTGTTTCTTGTCCGCTTTTGAAGGTCCAGGCGTATTTAGATTTAGAGGTGCCTAAGGATTGGTTTTTTAATTCTTCTGCTAATAAATCACGTAAATAGGCATTATCTTTTTGCAAATATTTTTCTTTTGCAGGATCAATTTGTGTTTGCACAATACTGGGGGGCCCAGGGGGTTCTTGGGCATTAATTTCTTGCGTGATGGGCTCTTCGAGTTGTGCAAGGTTAAGGCCTATAACTTTGTTTGCTTGAGTCCAAGTTATTAAGGTACTTTTAAGAGGTTCAAATTGTGGCAAAGCGCTGGATAGTTCTACTAAATCATTAAAGGCATAGTTAATACCATTTACTTCAAGTTCAAAGTCCTGCAGATCGACAACATCGCATTGCGCAAGTAGGGTATCTGCTTCAATAAGTTGTTTTTTAACGGTGCTTATATTGGCATCGCTAAGTATGCTGCTAAAAAGCTTTTCAAGCGATGTTTTGAGCGCAGATTGATTTTGTTGTCCACCAAGCATCATTATTTACCCCATGCTTTTCTATATTTATTAGAACCATAATTTGTGAAAAAAGTTTCCTATGCAGCATATTATGCTGAAAGTGAGCGTTCATTCACTATGTGGCTGACTAAGTGTGATAAAAAGCAGATAAAAATGTTGTATATCAACGCATATTTAAAATAAAAGTTAGCTTTACAAATGTCGTAAACATCGTTTATTCTTGACCCTCCTGTCACTTACCGACCTTTAGGGAGTCAAAGCGATGTCTTTAGAAGCACAATGGGCCTTATATCAAGCAGTCATGAGTCGTGATGAGGATAAGGTTATTGAGAGCTTGGCAGCGCTAAAAGATGAAGAGCTTAATTTTCAAGTGAAATTGACGTCTCAAACAGGAGAGCCGCACTTAATTGCTTGTGTTCACCTCGTGGCGCAATATGGCATGTTAAATGCGCTTAATCTGATGATTTCAAAGCAAGTTAATTTATGGCAAACCGATAGCTTAGGCCAAAACCCTTTACATTATGCACAAGGTTTGGGCAAAGCAGATGGTCACCCTGAGATTGTAAGGGTGCTTTTTGAGGCCATGCCTGCATTGTGCACTTGGGGCACAGTGAAAGGGGTTACGCCACTCCATATGGCTGTTTATAAGCACGATACGGAAAGTTTGCGCTTATTCTTAAGCGCAGGTTTTGATCTTAACCAAGTTGTAGATCATGCTGGAGATACTCCTCTTCATTGGGCGGCCAGATATAATTGCATGCCTTCTGCTTCCTTTTTGATAGAGAAGGGTGCTAAAGCATCTGTCATTAATAATAAGAACCTAAAGCCTAGTGATTTGTGTCCTATCACTGGGGCTCAAGTGCTAGAAAGTTTCTTAAAACAACGTGAAATCTCTTTATTTGAACTTGCTGCTTTGATGGTAGAACAACATGCTGATGTTAAGCCTGGTGATGTGCCAGATGTGGTTTTAGAACAACAGCAAAGCGTCCTGCGTTTTAGTCATAGTCTCAAAGAACAACAAAGTCAAAACCAAGTTATTATTGATGCAAATCAACGGGAAGTTTTAAACAAATTAAAGGAATTAAGACTCTAATTCCTTTTTAGTCCCAAAAACTTATCCACAGCTTGTTCATTAATAATAGTTAAGCAACCAGCATGTAATAAAACCTGACAACTACCTTAAAAAAGACTTCGCTTTTGAAATAGTTGTTCGGGAACTTATTGAAAAACTAACAAAAAAATAAAGTGGGCAAGATTTGTGCATAAGCCCTAAACGTACGAAAATAAAGGGCTCGTTGCCTTGTTCACATTGTTCTTCACAGACTTATCCACAGAAATTGTGTATAAAAATGCCCTTAACATCCGCCTGCGCAAATGCTTGGGCATGACACGAATCAAGTTATTTATGATTTAGATGGCTTGGCGTCGATCTTAGTTTGTATGTCTTTCAACTCAGACTCAACCTGACGCTTTTCTTGTGCACTCAAGCTTGCCACTTTCTTGGCCATTCTAAGTTGAATAGCTGCCCCTTGGAGGTCTCCTTGGGCTTTGAGGTATTGGGCTTGGGCAAGATGCGCTTGAAGCTGGTTTTTGGTTTGGGCATAGGCATTAGAAAGCAAAAGCCAAAAAGCACTGCTGGGATTTTTTCTGGCCACTTGGCTTCTTAAAATACCAATCGCTTTATTGGCTTGTCCGTACTTAATAAGCGATTCGCAATAGGTATAAGTGAGCGCATAATTATGTGGATGATTCTGCAGAGTATTGGCCAGACGAGAAAGCGCCTCAGCTGTTTGTTGTTGCGACATTTCCATCTGTGCGTAAGCCAATTGAAACAAGGGTTGATTAGGTGATTGTTGAATCAACTCATCTAAATAGGGTTTTGCTTCAAGTGCTTTACCGGCTTCTATCAGTGAAATCGCATAACCATAAAGCGTACCTGTACGATTTCGATAATTTCCTTTGGCTAATTTTTTAGCAAAATGCTCGCTTGCTTCTTGTGGGGTTGAGAAGGTATCTGCTAATAGCCGCGCTTGTACCAGATGATACTGCAAGCTATCAGGCACTTGCTTGTAAGGGAAACTGCTGGCGCGAGATTGGGCTTCCATTAAGCGATTTTCGGTTAATGGGTGGGTTAATAAATATTCTGGTAAGTGGTTACCATAGAAACGGGTTTCTTGGGACATGCGGTGAAAAAAAGCAGGCATGCCGTTGGGATCAAAGCCAGCCTTTCTTAAAGCCACGATACCGATATAGTCGGCTTCTTTTTCATGTTCACGGGTGTAATTGATCATGGCTTGCTGGCTACCCGCCATTGTCGCTGCCATGGCACCTGATGCGGCTTGTGCATTTTGCGTTGCTAACATGGCTGCTGCAACCATGCCGGCAATGGTGGATAAACGCATACGTCCCATATGTTCATACATACGGGCCATGTGTTTTTGCTGAACGTGTGCGACCTCATGCGCTAGCACGCCTGCTAATTCGCTTTCTGTTTCACTGGCAAGAATGAGTCCGCTATTCACACCTACAAAGCCACCAGGTAGTGCAAAGGCATTGATGGTGGAGTCTTCAACAACAAAGAAATGATAAGCCGATTGGGCTTGGCCTTGGGTTGCTAGTAAGCGATACCCCAAGCCTTGTATGTATTGGTTGACATAAACATCCTTTGAGATGATTTGAGCTTGTCTTAACTCCTTCATGATAGAAGTTCCTAACTCCACTTCTTGTGCGGGCGTTAAGATGGCGCTGGCCGAATTACCAAGATCAGGCAGATCCCCAGAAAGGAGGCGACTGGGCGCTAGACTTAAAGTGAGAAATAGGCAAAGAAAAAGAAAGAACTTTTGAATATTGTTCTTCTCGTTGTTCAAAGGATTTGTATCGTATAATCTTTGCATGCTATCAAGTATTTTAACCTACAAAAAGTGAATCTGCTTGGGCATCTATCTTTTTGCTTAGTAAATTAACTAATTATTTCCTGGGGGACTTGTGCTGACTGTAATGAAAGGTTGGGGTCAACGCTACTTTTCTGATCCACAAGTTGTCTTACTACTGATCCTTCTTGCAGGTGGCGTCATACTTCTTACCACGATGGGCAATATTTTAGCCCCCGTGATAGCCAGTATCGTCATTGCCTACTTGCTGCAGTGGGTTGCCAATTTACTTATCAAATGTAAAGTACCACGCATGGCGGCCATGCTGATAGTCTATGGCGCCTTTTTGGGCGTCTTTTTAAGCGGGCTTTTAATATTGTGGCCAATCATTTGGGATCAGCTTTTGCGCTTATTTGAAGAATTTCCCAATATGGTCACCACTTTTCAGCACTTTCTCTATTTGATGCCTGAAAAATTTCCTGAATATTTAACAAAAGAAACCATTGATGGCTGGGTAGCAAGCTTTTTGCTGCAAATAAAAACCTCAGGTAAAACTATGTTTGCGGTTTCTTTGGCTTCCTTGCCAAGCGTATTGGCCATTATCGTTTATGTGGTGTTGGTACCTTTGATGGTTTTTTTCTTTTTAAAGGACTACCGCCTGATTTTAAATTGGCTGCTGAATTATTTACCCACAGACAGGCAATTACTCTCTGTGGTCGGTAAAGAAGTGCATAAGCAAATTGGTAATTATATCCGCGGCAAGGGTGCCGAAGTCTTTCTGGTTGGCTTGGCAACCTATCTTGTTTTTTATTGTTTCCACATGCGTTATTCAGCTTTGTTGGCGGTGTTGGTCGGTCTTTCAGTGCTCATTCCCTATATTGGGGCCGTTGTGGTTACCATACCTGTTGTTTTGGTTGCTTTCTTCCAATGGGGGCTTGAAGAGCAATTTGCTTATTTGTTGGTTGCTTATGGCATTGTGCAAACTATAGATGGCGTATTATTGGTTCCTTTATTATTCTCTGGCGCCGTACATATTCATCCTTTAGCGATTATTGTGGCTATTTTAGTCTTTGGTGGTTGGTGGGGCTTTTGGGGCGTGTTTTTTGCGATACCATTAGCGATTTTAGTGAAGGCAATCCTTGAAGCATGGCCGCGCAAACAATTCGGATAACTTAATCCACTCCTGAAAGTGTTGTAGCATCAACTACAACACTTTAATCGCATGATCGGCTAATCTTGAACGCTCACCCCGAGCAAGGGTGATATGACCGCTGTGTTCCCAACTCTTAAAACATTGCACGACATAAGTTAAACCTGATGTGGTGCCTGTTAAATATGGCGTATCAATTTGATTGATATTACCTAAACAAACAATTTTAGAGCCTGGACCCGCGCGGGTTACTAAGGTTTGCATTTGCTTGGCCGTTAAGTTTTGCGCTTCATCGATGATAATGAATTTATGCAAAAATGTTCTGCCGCGCATAAAATTAAGCGAGCGAATACGAATGCGATTTTGTAGCCATTCGGTGTTTTTGCTGTGATCTTTGCTTTCGTGCTCTAATGACTCTGTTAGCACTTCAAGGTTGTCCATTAAGGCGCCCATCCATGGCGTCATTTTTTCTTCTTCGGTGCCGGGCAAAAAGCCAATATCTTCACCCACAGGTACAGTGACGCGGGTCATAATGATTTCCCGGTAAAGGTTTTGTTCAATGGTTTGAGCAAGGCCTGCGGCCAAGGTTAAGAGTGTTTTGCCCGTGCCAGCAGCACCTACCAGGGTGACAAAATCAATATCAGGATCCATCAATAAATTAAGTGCAAAGTTCTGTTCACGGTTTCGCGCCGTGATGCCACATACTTTGTTACGGTGTTTACGATAATCTTTTACATATTCGATAATGGCAACATCATTATTGACTTCTTTGACAATAGCCTCAAAATTATCTTTTTCACTATACAAGCAGAGGTTGCTAAACCAATGTGAAATAGCGGGCCCGGTAATTTTGTAAAAGGTACGGCCATTTTCTTTCCAGGAAGACATCTCTTTGCCGTGCTTTTCCCAAAAATTGGGGGGCAATTCGACAATGCCTGAATACATGAGATTGATATCATCTAAGACTTGATCGTTATAGTAATCTTCAGCATGTATTCCTAAAACAGCAGCTTTAATCCGCAAGTTAATATCTTTAGACACCAAGGTGACAGTGGTATGTTGGTGCTTTGCTTGTAAGGATAACACTGTTGCTAAAACCGAATTATCAGGTTTGCTGCCCGGCAAGGAAGAAGGCAAAATCGAAGTTATTTCTTCGCGTTGAAAAAAGAGTTTACCGGTGGGTAAAGTAAAAGCTTTATTCAGTTGTCCAGGGAAAATTAAGGGGATCCCATTAAATATATCGCTGGTGTTTTTAATAAGACCATCTAAATAGCGGTTGACTTCACGGACGTTGCGCGCGGTATCAGATAAGCCTTTTTTACCCTGATCCAACTCTTCAAGTACAACCATGGGAAGATAAACATCATGTTCTTTAAATCGAAAGAGGGCGGTTGGATCGTGAACCAGGACATTGGTATCTAAAACAAATAAGCGTTTTTCATCAATTAATGATTTAGTTCTTTTTGCCATCTGTTCTCGTCCTTGATGTAAATTTTAATTGAGTATGAGGGGCAATTACCGCGGGACGTATGGGAGAACAACTTTGTTTCATGGCTACGCCATCAAAAAAGTGTTCCCCCACACGCCATTCAATATCCTTGGACACCTCATTCTCAATTAATTATGAAGCGAAAAAATTATAATTCCTTTAAGGCAGCCAACACTTCCTTGGCATGATTTTCAACTTTCACTTTACGCCAACTGTGGCGCACGATACCTTCTTTATCGATTAAAAAAGTGCTGCGTTCAATACCCATCACTTTTTTGCCATACATATTTTTCTCCTTTATCACCTCAAAAGCATTGCATAGTGTTTCATCTTCATCTGCAATTAAGGGGAAGGGAAAATCGTATTTGCTAATGAATTTTTCATGAGAGCTAATACTATCTCTTGAGATACCAATAATTTGTGCTTTGAGCTTTGTAAAGTTTTTATAAAGGCTTGCAAAATCTTGGCCTTCTTGGGTGCAGCCAGGTGTGTTATCTCTTGGATAAAAATAGATAACAAGGGCTTGGCCCTTAAAATCGGCAAAACTGGTAATTTCGTTAGACGTAGATATAAATGAACTTTTGGGAAGCGCTTTGTTCAGTGCTATCTTTTTCATTTAGATAATGTTCTTATTTTTTAGTTTTTAAAGGGTTCTAAAACTGCATCTAGGTTCCTATCCTCACAATAAACCATAAACCGCTCTCTGATGCTAGCGATATGCCCTTTGGCAGGGATGTTAACTATAAAACTAATATTGGTCATGGTGGTTTGGTTTTTGGCGTTATAAGTTTCACAATCCATCTGATCGATATAAATGCCTTGCTGCGTAAAGAAAGTGGCAAGTTCATTTATGATGCCGGCTCTATCTTGAGCGACGACTTGCACTTGATAGGGGAGAGCATGATTTTTTTTGCGCGGCAGGGTTCTTTTGCTTTGAATATGAAAACCATATTGTTCGCCTAAGCTGGGCAGCGCTGCCTCTAATTTGGCTACGGTATTCCAGCTGCCAGAGAGATGAAGCAAAATGGAGCATTCCTCACCCATGGTAGCCAGCTTGCTTTCTAGTATGTTGCAACCACATTGCTTAGAGGTTTTAGTAAAGGCCTCTAGAACGCCAATTTGATCGCTACCTAAAGCTGTAACGACGAGATAATGTTGATTATGCACGCTCATTTTTTGTCTCACCCATGATAAGCATATATAACAGTGTTAGTTGCAGAGTTTACCATTTCTCAAAGGGCCTTGGAGTGATATTCCCCTTGACCATTTGCTCTCAATAAGCCTTATCTTGTCTTGTCTGGCATGACATGTTAGCGTGCACATAACTTCACAAAGGGGTGGTTATTATGTTTAAAGGAAGCTGTGTCGCTTTAGTTACACCTATGCAACCCAATGGGGAAATTGACGAAAAGGCCTTAAAAGCCCTCGTTGAGTGGCATATTCAAGAAGGTACTGATGCGATTGTTGTTTGTGGCACAACCGGGGAGTCTGCAACGCTGACACCGGATGAACATCAAAGAGCGATTGCCCTGGTTTATCAAGTTGCTAATAAACGTATTCCTATCATTGCGGGTACCGGTACCAATGCGACAGCAAGTACCATAGAGCTGACCCATGAAGCCAAAGATATAGGTGTAGATGCCTGCTTAATTGTCACACCCTATTACAATCGCCCTACCCAGCAGGGTTTAATCGAGCATTACCGCGCAATTGCAAAAGCCGTCAATATTCCCATTTTGTTGTATAATGTGCCAACCCGCACGGCATGTGACATGTTGCCGGAAACAGTGGCTGCGCTTTCCAAAGTGCCTACCATTGTGGGCATTAAAGAAGCCACGGGTAATATTCCGCGGCTGACGAGCTTAATAGACAGCTGCAAATCTGGATTTATGTTTTATAGCGGCGATGATCCAACAGCATGTGAATTTATTTGTAAAGGTGGCCATGGTGTGATTTCAATCACCTCAAATGTGGCTCCTAAGGCGATGCATGAAATGTGTCAACTTGCCTTAAAGAAAGAAGTGGATAAAGCCCAAGAATTAGATAAAAAATTACAACCCTTACATCATATGTTGATAGCACAGCCAAATCCTATACCGGTTAAATGGGCGATGCATCACATGGGTAAAATTGAAAATGGTATTCGTTTACCATTAACCACCTTAAGCGCTGAACATCATGATAAAATGTTACAAGCACTTAAAACAGCGAACATATAGAGGTCAACAGTGAAGCTAAATAAAGTAGGATTAATAATAGGGCTCATCCTATTGTCTGGTTGCCAACAAATACAATCACGTTCTGATTTTTTAAGAAATCGTAACATGGATTATAAGAACTCTCGTCTGGTTGCTCCTTTAAAAGTGCCTGCGGGATTATCCATGCCAACAGAAAGCGTTCTCTATCCCATCCCAGGTAATTTGCCACCTCTTGGTTCATTGGAACCCGTTTCCTTGGTGCCACCAGGATTTGGCGTTTTAACTGCATCACCGCTAGCAGGAGTTGATCATGTCTAATGAATTACTTTACACCGGTAAAGCAAAATCCCTTTACACCACTGATAACAGCGAAGAATTACTTTGTGTTTTTCGTAATGATACCTCAGCCTTTGATGGTGAACGTATTGAGCAATTAGATAGAAAAGGCATGGTAAATAATTACTTCAATGCCTTTATTATGGAACATTTAGCAAAAAACGGTATTCCTAATCATTTTATACGTCGTCAATCTGATGATGCTTCTATCGTTAGAAAATTAAAAATGATCCCTGTTGAATGTGTGGTGCGTAACATTGCTGCTGGCAGCTTATGTCGCCGTATTGGAGTAGAGTCTGGTTTAGAATTAAATCCTCCTACATTCGAATTTTTCTTAAAAAACGATGCGCTTCATGATCCTATGGTGAATGATTCTTTAATCATTGCTTTTAAATGGGCAACACAAAAAGATATTGATGAGATGAAGCGTTATACTTTAGCCGTCAACGAAGTTTTGAAAAAACTCTTTTTAGATGCAGGCCTGCTCTTGGTTGATTTCAAACTTGAGTTTGGTATTGCAAACGGCCAAATGTATTTAGGCGATGAATTCTCACCAGATGGTTGCCGCATTTGGGATGCGCAAACCAAGAAAGTGCTTGATAAAGACAGATTTCGCAAAGAAATGGGCGGTGTGATTGAAGCTTATGAAGAAGTGGCTTATAGATTAGGCGTTAAAATTCCTGAAACGGCTTAAAACACACTTTTTGTAGGGCCGGACATCCGTCCCTACAAAACTAAAAAGCTTATCGAAGCCCTTGTCTTCGTAGTGCTGTTACTAAAATTACCTCACCATCAGACAAATCGTCATCAGAATCAGCTGCGACACCAAAATCAAGCTCTTCTTCACTCAGCTCTTCTATTTCTGGCAATGTTAAAATTCCTCTAACAGCCTCATACTGCTGCTCAGGCATGCCATCGAAAAAGGGCTGAAAATCAAGTAATGTTAAATTATCTGGTGCTGTAGTCAAAAGATAAAGAAAAGTTTCATGACATCCACTTATCAGCATCAGGTTTATATATAAGTCCTTGTGCATTTCTTTTAGCAAGCGACGATCCTGACATTCTAAATTAAATAAGCGAATGACAGTTTCTAAGGGGCACGTCTTAACGGCGTTCTCGCATACTTCATATAAATAATCGCGAAGATGTTCAGCAAATTGTAGCCCATGATTGCTCTCAAATTCTGTTACAAGCACAAGAAAGGCAGAACTTATTTTTTCAAGAGCGTTGTTGGTGACGGCATCTTGAAAGGCCAGCATGGCAAAGTTGGGTAACGGTGTTGTGTTTGAAAATATAAGCGTGGTGGAGGTGTCTTTATTAGAATTTGGGCCTTGTGTGCTCATTTTTTTCATTTCCTTTGCTAATATTTTTGCGATTATAACGTGTCACGAATTTGCCTACAACAACGTAAAGTGTATTTGCAAGTTAAAAAATGAACTTTATCACAGCGAAGCTAATCATAAGATAAAACACGGTGTATAAAGGTGAAAAGTTATGGCAGTCAAAAACTATGTAGAAACCAAGCAGTTGCTCGCAGAAATTGAAAATATTCATACTAATAGAGTAGGAGAGCATGGGTTGCTCGTTATTGTTGAGCCGAGCATGGTGGCGGCAAATAAATTCCGCGCCGATTTAGTAGACATCTTTAAAGAAGTGAATCAAGAGTTGGTTTTGGCAAATAAGCCAGAAAAAAATAACGCAAGAAAGGCTATAACAAAAGCTTTTAGAGGGAAAAAAGTCCCCAACGATGATGGTGAAAGAATTCAAGAAGCTGCAGCTTACATGAACAGAGAATTAACAAACCTAATTCAAGCAGCCAAAGATCAAAATGGAAAATTCAGAATACCTGAGCATGTTTATAATAAAAAATTAGCAGAAATATTAAATAAAGGGATGGAGATGATGCCTCAGGGAAACGTCGCAAATCCAACTTATGCGCGAGAGCTTCAGAAAATCAAGACAGAAATTCAGCAATTAAAATCGCCCATCGAAAAGCCAAGACAACATCCGGGAAAATACTAAATTATTTATTGAAGTGCGATTTTTAAATC
Source organism: Uncultured Candidatus Berkiella sp. (assembly GCA_964496435.1). Classification (GTDB taxonomy): domain Bacteria; phylum Pseudomonadota; class Gammaproteobacteria; order Berkiellales; family Berkiellaceae; genus Berkiella. Next base: position 22,956 of record CAZBZP010000015.1, on the reverse strand, counting down.
ATCAATTAAATCTTGCACATCTTCAATACCCACAGAGATTCGAACCAGGGTATCTTCAATTCCTATTTTCTTACGATGATCAGCTGGAATTGCCGCATGCGTCATCAAGGCTGGATGCTCAATTAATGATTCAACGCCCCCTAATGATTCTGCCAATGTAAAGATAGTTAAGCGTTGGAAAAAGTTTTTTACATAGTTGCTGTCATTTTTAAGCACAACGCTAATCATACCGCCAAAATCTTTCATCTGTTGCTTGGCTAGTTGATGCTGTGGATGGTTTGTTAAACCAGGATAGTGCACTTTATTCACCTGTGGATGGCTTTGTAAAAATTCTGCAATCTGTCTGGCGTTGGCGCAATGCGCTTGCATACGAACATGCAAGGTCTTAAGGGAGCGGATTAGCAAAAAACAATCCATGGGGCCAGGAATGGCGCCAGAGGCATTTTGATAATAATAGAGCTTTTCTGCCAAGGCTTTATCATTCACAATCACTGCGCCACCGATCACATCAGAATGCCCGCCGATATACTTGGTGGTAGAATGGCACACCATATCGGCGCCCAGTGTAAGGGGTGATTGTAGGTAAGGCGTTGCGAAAGTATTATCTACCCCAACCAGTGCACCTTGATTCTTTGCCTTATTAATTTCGCAAATAGCTTGAATATCAATAATTTTTAACAAGGGATTAGACGGTGTTTCCAGCCAAATGAGCTTTGTTTGTGGCCTATAAGCTTGCTTAAACGCCTCTAAATCGGTCATATCACATTGGGTAAAAGTGATGCCCCATTGTGAAAACACATTCGCTAAAAGGCGCAGAGTGCCACCATAGACATCATCTGAAATAATGACATGTGCGCCAGGAAATAATTGTAAAATGGTGTTAAAGGCGCCACAGCCGGATGCAAAACAGATCCCATACTGGCCATTTTCAAGTGCGGCTAAATTGGCTTGTAAGACATCGCGTGTTGGGTTAGCAGTTCGTGAATATTCGTATTTGCTTATTGGCTCACCAGGAGACTTTTGTGCATAAGTTGAAGTCATGTAAACAGGTGGCATGACAGCCCCTGTTGCATCCCATTCAAAACCGGCATGAATCGCTTTGGTGGCAAATTGTAAGGCTGAGGTTTTGTCATTTTTTTTCATTTTGGAAATCCGTTTTGTTGCATCCACTCATCATTTAAAAATTTGGATAAATAACGCGAGCCCGAATCAGTAAGAACGGTAACAATGGTTTTACCTGGCCCCATTTCTTTAGCAAGTTCACAAGCCGCATAAACAATGGCGCCCGATGAGCCGCCGCAAAATAATCCTTCTTCTTTTACCAATCTTCTTGCCATTTCAAATGCCTGATTATCATTAGTTTGTCGCATTTCGTCAACGACAGAGAAATCCAAAGCTTCACATAAAATATCTTCACCAATGCCTTCTACTTTATAAACAGCGGGTTGGATTAATTTATGGGTGTAAAAATAATCGTAATGCACACTGCCGATTGGATCGACGCCAACAATTTTAATCGTCTTTGTCTTTTCTTTAATAAACCGCCCCACGCCTGAGATGGTGCCGCCGGTGCCGGTGCCTGCCACAAAAGCATCAAAATGCCCGTTGGTTTGTTGCCATATTTCAGCGCCAGTAGAATAATAATGTGCTTGAATATTATCTTGATTATGGTATTGATTCACATAGAAAGCGCCGGGCGTTTCTTTGGCAATTTGTTTTGCTTTGTTGACATAATGCTCTGGTGAATCACCAGGTACATCTGTGGGCGTTACCACAACCTGAGCTCCAAAGGCTTTTAAGCCATTAATTTTTTCAAGGCTCATTTTATCAGGCAAGGTAAATATACAGCGATAGCCTTTAACTGCAGCTATCATCGCAAGGGACATACCTGTGTTACCTGAAGTATTTTCTACAATGGTCCCACCTGGTTTTAGTAGCCCTTTTTTTTCTGCTTGCTCGATTATATAAAGTGCCATGCGATCTTTAATTGAACCGCTGGGGTTCATAAACTCGCATTTGACTAAAACGGTTGCTGCATTGCTATCAACAACACGGTTTAATTTTACTAAGGGCGTGTTGCCAATGCGCTCTAAAATTGAATTTGAATATGTCATAGACCATTACATATTTACAGGTGACCTTTAGAAAGTATAGCAAAATCAAAAGAATCCCACAGTTTAGGATTAATGTGCCATCCTTCAAAAAATCTGTGTGTCCTAATAATAGGTGATTTTATGCATTCTCAAATGATGACTTGGGGTAAAAAATTTGCAGTAGCCTTGATGGCGTGCACTTTTGTTTGCTCTTGTGGCGCTAAAACCAAATCAAAAGACAATAAAGAAACCAAAGAAGCACAAGCAACAACCAGCAATGAGGCAACACCCAGCAGTGGTCAGCCAAATATCATCGTCATTATGGCGGATGATGTTGGCTGGTTTAATATTGGCGCTTATCATCAAGGCATTATGTCAGGCAAAACGCCTAACCTGGATAAATTGGCATCCGAAGGAATGCGCTTCACTGATTATTATGCAGAAGCGAGTTGCACAGCAGGTCGCGCTAATTTTATCACTGGTGAATTACCTATCCGAACAGGTTTAACAACGGTTGGCCAAGCAGGCGCTGATGTAGGTATGCCAGACAAAGCACCCACGATTGCGACCGCTTTGAAATCAATGGGCTACATGACAGGCCAATTTGGTAAAAACCATTTTGGTGACTTAAACAAATACCTTCCGTGTGTGCATGGCTTTGATCAGTTTTGGGGATATCTTTATCATTTAGATGCGATGTCAGATCCTTACTGGTATTCCTATCCTAAAGATCCAGCATTTCGTGATAAATATGGTCCACGTAATATGATTGCCTGCGAAGCAACTACAACGGATGATACAACTGAAATGCCACGCTGGGGTAAAGTTGGCATGCAAAAAGTGACAGACGAAGGTGCGCTTGATCCCAAACGTATGGAAACTGTCGATGATGAAATTTTAGCCAAAACGCTTCAGTTTATGGATAACGCTAAAAAAGAGAACAAGCCCTTTTTTGTTTGGTTGAATCCAACACGTATGCATATTTTCACATTCTTATCTGATAAATATAAAGGGATGATGAACTCAGAAACCAACTATGGCACTGAAGAAGCAGGCATGACGCAGCTTGATGATATTGTTGGCTCTGTGATGAAATATCTCAAAGATAATAATTTGGAAGAAAATACCATCGTTATTTTCACCACCGACAATGGTGCGGAAGTATTTACCTGGCCAGATGGTGGCATGACACCTTTTAGAAATGCCAAAGGCAGTATCTTTGAAGGTGGTTTTAGGGTGCCAGCACTTATCAGATGGCCAGGCAAAGTACCTGCGGGTAAAGTTGAGAATGGCATGTTCTCAGGCCTTGACTGGTTCCCCACACTGGTAGCAGCAGCGGGTAATGATAAAATCAAAGAAGAATTGTTAGAAGGTAAAAAACTTGGTGACAAGGAATATACGGTTCATCTAGATGGTTACAACCAGATGGGACTTATCACGGGTAAAGAAGAATCGAAGCGTCATGAAATCTTTTATTTTGCAGAAGCACGTTTAGGCGCTATTCGTGTTGATGATATGAAGTTTCGCTTTATTGATCAACCCGATGGTTGGGTTGGGCCTAAAGTTGCGCTGAATATGCCCATGATCACCAACTTAAAGCAAGATCCTTTTGAGCGTACCCAAGAAATGAATTTAACCATGGGAGCACCAGGGTATTTTAATGAGTTTCTCGCGCGTGAATTTTGGCGCTTTGTACTAGTGCAGAAATTAGTAGGTGAGCTTGCAGAAACCGCTATTAAATATCCGCCAATGCAAACACCAGCATCTTTCAATTTAGAAGCCGTAAAACAGCAAGTTGAAGAAGCGATTCATCATCATAATGGTCAGTAAATCGCTAATGCAGGCATGGATAACATGCCTGCATATTAGTGAATTTTCAGATCAATAACTTAAAGATCTTTTAGCCCCAGTCTTAGTTTTTTGTGTATTACTTTTTAGTTTAACCGGTGAAAAGGGACGTCTGTGTGAAGAGTGCTTGTCGAATGCAAAAGTCACGGGCGCTCTATGAAGTTTAAAACCATCATTTTCAACATCATCAATAGTGTTCAATTCTATTGAACCCAAAACACTTTTATCTGCCAAAGGCGCAACGGGAATAGCTATTTGCTTGTTAGCGGCTTTGGTTTTATCTTGGAATTTCTTCAGAATAAACTGCTTGATTGGGTTGACATCAGTTATACATACTTTTTCTAGGGTCAAGCAATTAAATTTAAAGCAAGCCTGATGAGCATCTTTTGCTTTGCTATCTTTGATGATGACCTTAAGGCTTTTTAACAAGCGAATATTCTCGTACCCAGGTACCCACTCTGGTTTCACAGTTAAATAGATGCTCGTAAAAGAACTGTCTTTTTCACAGAGCAGTTGCCTAATAGCACGATTGACCAGCTCCATAGCGGCATTAGCAAAGCGCGTGCCTATTCCTAGGTTTTTAGGGGTCCGAGAGGCATCACCAACAAAGTTGTGAGGCAGAAAATCCAACCAATGTGCTGTATTATCTTCAACTTCAAAACCAGCTTTTCGAAGCGATTTATTTGCAGGGTACTTCATCAAATCATTTTGCGATTTGAGGCGGGGATTTTCTCTTCTTTCTTTGCGTTTTTTAATTAATTTTTCTGTGTCAAAAATGCCTTGTCGGGTGATTTTATAATCTTCAAAGCCATCAAGAGAATCTTTTGGAATAGGTGAGGATTTTAAAACCCACTTATTCACCGATGTTGGAATTTTAAGCTCACTTTCTTCGACTTTGTCTTCAGAGATAAATAAAGTATAAGCGCCATCATCGCATTCGATAATACGGCTAGGTTTTAGTTTAGAGCCCATGGGTGTTGTTACAAAGCTTGTTAGGGGGCCTTTTTCAGGGGTAGATAACTTGACCTTAGTAGGCGAAAGCACTTGAGTTGAGTGCTTTTTAGTTGGTGTGAAAATGACATTATTATCAAAATGCACGCGCGTATTGGTCGTATTGATGAGCACAGCCTTTTTGGCAGGAGAGCTCGCACTTCCCATTAGTTTTAGTAGACTTTCAGTGGTAAATGCTTGTGTATCTACCTTTTTTGTTCGACGGGGCTTATAAGCCCTATTGTCCAAATTCATTTTTCGACGCTTTTGGGGCTGCGCTTTTTGTTGAGTTGCTTTTTTATTTACTTCCGTGTTTTTTGCTTTATTCCCTATTATTTCATTTTTATCTTTAGGCATATATACACTAATTTACTGATAACAAGGGCTATCATTATAAGTCGTATAAGATTTTAAGCAAGTTTTCTAATAAGAAGGGTACGTTGCCGCAATAGGAACCTGTCTTCCATAGCCAAAAGCACGCCGTTGAACGCGTACAATAGGAGCTGATTGACGACGCTTAAATTCTGCTTTATCTACCATCCTGTGCACTTTATTAATGAGTTCTTTGGGTAATTCATTAATGAGTGCTAAACAGTGCTCCATTTCATCTGTTGCTAAAAGATCGCCTTCAATATAAAGCTTTAAAATAGGATCAAGCAAGGCGTATTCAGGCAAGGTATCTGCATCCTTTTGATCAGGGGCAAGCTCAGCACTGGGTGCTTTGTGAATGATGGACTCAGGAATAGGCGTTGCTGAGTTTAGTTGGTTAAAATATTTTACTAAGTCGTACACTTGGGTTTTATATAGATCACCAATGAGATTAAACCCGCCAGTCATATCACCATAAATTGTGGTATAGCCTACGCTTAGTTCGCTTTTATTCCCGGTTGATAAGACCAAGGCGCCTGTTTGATTAGAATATTCCATTAACAAGCGACCACGTAAACGCGCTTGAATATTCTGCTCGGTAAGTGAGCTGGGTTTTTGCTTAAAGTTATTTTCAAACTGCCTTAAACATAAGTTAAATTCTTCCTCGATGGAAACAATATAAAGCTTCACACCAAAGGTTTGGCTTAAGGTTTGTGCATCTTGCAGGCTTTCTTTTGATGAGTATCGTGAAGGCATGGCAAGAGCACTCACATTATCTTTGCCTAAGGCTTTGACTGCCAAAGCTAAAGTAATGGCGCTATCAATGCCACCAGATAGACCCAACACAACCGTTTTAAAGCCACATTTACTTACATAATCTTTAAGCCCTAAGATTGTTTGCTGGTAAAATAATGCATTTATCTGTGGTGCCTGATAAGGCATAAATCCAGTAACAAGCTTGAATGCTTTATTATCTACAGTGAGGATCCCAGTGCTTTCTTCAAACGGTGCTAAACAACCCTGCACAAGGCCTTCTTTATCAACAACAAAGCTCATCCCATCAAAAACAATATCATCATTAGCACCTACTTGATTAGTGAATATCAAAGGAGCGTGACAGCGTTTTGCGATGTCTGAAAAAATGTGTATTCTTTGTTCTTGTTTGCCGATATTGCTTGGCGAGCCATTAATGCAAATAATGGCGTCTAAATCTTTGTTTGTTAAATCATCGACAGGATCGCAATCATAAAGATAATTATCGAGTCCTGCCCAACCATCTTCACAAATGAGAAAGCCTAAGTTGAGACCCTCAAATTCAAATATCCCTGCTGTCTCACCAGCTGTAAAATGTCTTGCCTCGTCAAAGATGTTATAAACAGGCAGTAAACGTTTATGATAGGTTGTTAAGCGTTTGCCTTTGCTGATTAAACATAAACTATTATGGTAGGGTTTTCCTTTTCCCTTGTTTTTATCAATAAAACCGATAATCACGCTGGTATTGAGGCTTTGGGTTAGGGCTTCTAATTTTGCCAGATATTTATCTTGCTCTTTGATGAACTCAGGGTTATCTATCAAGTCCATGGGGTAATAACCGCTTAGGGATAATTCTGAGAATATCGTTAGCGCAACCGTGCTATTTTCTTTGAGTACTTTTTCTATCTTGGCGAAATTGCCAGAAAAATCACCGATTTTATAATTTAATTGAGCAATACTTAAGCGCATTACAAACCCTGTAATTGAAAGGTGTTTTTAACTAAGTTAAGAAAGGCTGCATCTTCTGAGACTAATTTGCCGATGCTATCTGAGATTTTAATCACAGGATGATGGTTAGCATGGGTCATTTTAATGACAATATCTAAAGAAGGATAGCCGACATCGTTGGTCAAGTTAGTGCCAATGCCAAAATAGGGCTTACATTTGTCTTTGAAATGATTATAGATATGGCACATTTTTTCAAAGGTTAAGCTATCGCTAAAGACAAACATTTTTTCTCTAGGATCAATGCCTAAGGCTTGATAATGCTTAATGGCTTTTTCACCCCAAAGGATAGGATCGCCTGAATCTTGACGTAATCCAGCATAGCGTGTTGCTAAGTTTTTATCGAATTCTTGCAAAAAGACATCCATGGTTAGTGTATCAGTAAGTGCTATCCCTAGTTGATCTTGATATTCGTCAAGCCATATCTGCAGAGCGTAATTTTGTGAGCCCTTCAGTTGTGGTGCTAGCACTTGAAAAGCTTGCAAATATTCATGTGCCATGGTGCCTATGGGTCTTAAATTCATTTCTTTGGCAAATAGCAGATTACTGGTGCCAGTAAATTGTGTAGGTATTTTATGGCTTAATATTTTAAGAACATGTTCTTGCCAATTTTTAGAAAATCTTCTTCTGGTGCCAAAATCTGAAAATTGAATATTGGCATAAGTTTCGTTATCGATAAGAGCAATTTTATCATTGAGCTTATCAATCCCGAGGCTAAAGTCTGTGTCAGGATAGGTTTCTTGATAATAAATTTCGCTGATTATCGCTAAGAGCGGCACTTCAAATAAAATGGTATCTACCCAGGAGCCTTGAATTTGAATGTCGAGATGGCTTTTGGCTCTGATTTGAACATGATTTGCATTAAGCTGGAAATCTTTTAAAAAAACAATAAAATCACTTTTTATGTAAGGCAAGGAGGCAAGATATTGAAGTTCAGCCTCACTGAGCTTAAGTTGACATAAATGATGAACTTGCTCTTCTACCTTTTTGGCAATTTTTGTTAAATCAATAGGCTTGCGACACTTAAATTGATATGCAACCTGCGTATGGGGAAAATGATGCAAGATACATTGCATCATGGTTAATTTATATAAATCGGTATCTAATAGAGAATTAATAATGATATTACTCATTTATAATCTTATCTGGCTAAAGGCTTGCGTTCAGGTGTAGCGACAAAAGGTTTTAGATCACTACTTGATTGAATAATTTGCGCTCCTTTGCGTCTCATTTCCTCAATCGCATCTCGCGTGGTTAAGGGGGCAAGGCCTCTACTTGCACCTAAATTTACAATAGTCTCAAACCCAGCTTTTAGTAACTGCAAGACAGTATTTTTTAGGCAGTAATCAATGGCAAGGCCGCCAACAATCACCTGAACGACCCCTTGTTGACGTAAAAATTCAATCAATCCTGTGCTGAGCTGTTCTTTCAAATCGTGATAACAAGCGCCATAGGGATGCATATCAGGCTCTATGCCTTTCCACACAAAGAAATCATAATCTTTGGGGTGGGGCAATCCTTCGATAAATTCAAAGCCCTTGGTGCCAGGAACACAATGTATTGGCCAACGCACGTCCATATTATGGCCTTCAATACGGCTCAAGACAGGATATTCATGCGTAGCAATCCAGGCTGCAAGCGGGCTATGGGCATCTTTGGAACCAATGCGATATTGCGCAAAAGCAGCTTGATTGTTCAATTCCTGAACAATTTCATCACCCAATGGAATGGGTAGTTCATCAGGGCAAACAGGCGTAAAGCTATATTGTGCATCCACATCCAGGCTTGCTACCTGTGATTTGGGTACTTTTAGGTTCATAAATCAACTCACTTGACTTAGTGGCACACCCACACTAACATGATCTCATTCTATCATAAGTTTTGCAAATTGGGATGAGAGAATATGCAACAAATAGGGGTTTTTGGCGCGAGTTTTAACCCACCCACCTTAGGACACCAAGATGTACTCTCACAAGCACTGCCCCAATTCGATAAAGTGCTGCTGGTACCTGCTTGGTCTCATCCTTTTGGAAAGCAGCTGATTTCCATCGAACATCGTTTACAGATGCTCTCCCTATTTATCAGCGAAGACGTCTTTGCAAAACAACGCTCTAAAATTAGTATTTCGACTATTGAAGGCGCGCTTTTTGAGCAGCATCAAAACCAAGGGCCAATTTATACCTATGATGTGCTCAGTGCTTTGCAAGCATCCTTCCAAGATAAGGCACAATTGCATTTTATTTTGGGGCCAGATAATAGTACCCCTCAAGTTTGGCAAAAATTTTATCGTTACCAAGAGATAGAACAACGTTGGCCATTATTTATTGCCAAAGAAAATGTAGCAATACACAGCACGATGGTGCGAAAGATATGTCAAGAATATCCACAAGCGCAAGATAGAATACAAAAGCTTGCTGCTTTGGTAGGGGACAAAATCGCGCGTTATATTGAAGAACAGCAGTTATACCGTGACAAAGAGAAAGCACATGGATGAGAAGCTTGATTTTCTGCGTTTATCTATTGAAGTTGTTGTGTTTTCTTTAGTAAAAGAGCAATTATGCATACTCATGCAATATCGCGATAACGCACCTTTTGGTCAAGGGTGGGCCCTGCCACAAGCACAGATTGATGCGCAAGCTGATAATAACTTAGAGCAAACTGCAAAGCGACATATTAAAGATCTGTTAAATGTTGAGGCGCCCTATCTAGAGCAGGTTCAGACGATTGGTAATAATACGCGCGATCCAAGAGGCTGGTCTGTGAGTGTATTGTATTACAGTTTGATTTACTCACAAGACATCATTGCAGCCCAAGATAAACATAAATTGAAGTGGATGACGGTAAAGGAAGCTTTATCTACACAGCTTTCCTTGGATCATCAGCAGCTCATCGAAAATTGCTATCATCGTTTACAGAATAAATCACTTTATACCTCCTTGCCCATATTCTTATTAGCAGAGGAATTTACCCTCACTGAATTGCAAAAAACCTATGAACTAGTGTTAGGCATTAAGATGGAGAAGAAATCCTTTAGACGACGATTATTGGATGCAGGTTTTTTGCAGGATACCGGTCATTTTAAACATGCGAATCATCGACCGGCATCACTCTATCAATTGAAAGAACGTCAGCCTTATTATTTTGCGCGCATCATTGAGGGTGTTAGAGATAGCAAGAACATGGATTAATCCAAAACAGGTTCTTCTTTTCCAAATACCATCAATTTTTGTATTGCAAAATTAGCAATAAATAACCCAGTCAAAGCGATTAACTTACTGGCAAAGACATTGGCGCCTAAAAACACCAAGCTTGAAATTAAACCATAAGAAAAAATCAGGTTCACAATGCACAAGGTTGCATATTTGAGAGCCTCTGGCAGTAAGCGCTGCTTGGATTTAAACACCAATTCTTTGTTGAGCATAAAATTACAAGTGCCTGAGAAAATCCGCGCTAGAGTTTCGCTTATCAATATCTGGCCCGTTACCATAAAGGCAAATGAGAATGCCAGAAAATCTAATAGTCCACTGACAATCGAAAAAATAAGAAAACGAAAGAAAACAAAATATATTTTTAAGGAATCCACCAAAGGATTGAAATGGGAGCTTTTATTGCCGTCTTGATAAACTGTGTGAATGGGTACTTCTTTCATTTTTATTTGTTGCTTTGAGGCGGAAATTAACATATCCAGCTCAAAGTCATATCCTGATGAATTTGTTTTTAATAAGCTTTTTAGGAATTCGCGAGGGATCCCACGCAAACCTGTTTGGGTATCTTGCAGTGAGTGACCAATTAAAATACGGAAAATAAATCGGGTTAAATTATTACCAAAGCGGCTTCTAAAAGGGACACCCTTGCTAAAATTACGCATGCCTAAGCACAGGGCTTTGGGATGCTCTTGTAGTGCTGAGCTTAATTTAATGATGTCCTCGACTAAATGTTGACCATCAGCATCAGCCGTGACAACGCCTGGACAAGCCGGATTTGCATGGGTTAAAAAATAATTAAAGGCCGTTTTTAAAGCTTGGCCTTTGCCAAGATTTACCGCATGTTCTAATACAGTTACATGCGCATATTGTTGGCAGCTTTGAAAAATAGCGTCAAAATTCATACCAGAGCCATCATTAACCAATATAATAGCTTGGCCTTGTTCTGATAAGGCTTGCACTAAAGTGATGAGGCTATGATCGGGTTTGTAGGCTGGAATGATAATAGTGGGTTTCATACTATTTCTTCTTCCTCATCGAATGCTTCAATTAAATTATCATCCATCGTGTCTGGCAAGCTAAACACATCTGGCCTGAAGTAGTTAAATAGATATTGGTTAAAATCATGGTTTAACATCTGATCAGCAAAGGGGATTGTGTCGCTGAAGACAGTACCCACGGGTATGTGGCGTCCGGTGCGCTTTACGATGCTGTCGAAATGTTCAAAAAATGAATAATGTTGCTGATTGAATTCAAATTTTATCTTTTGGTCTTTTACTTCGTCTGTGAATTTGAGCATATAGAATAATTTGCAATCGTCATGCTCATTATATTCCACATGAAATAAAGGTTTATTCATAATCGTAGCAGCCTTTAGCTGCTCATAAGCACGTTGGCAATCTTCTTTATTAGCGAAGAAAACATGACCATCATGGGTCATATGTTGTTCAACGGCAATAGCAGGAATATGAAGTGCTTTTAAAAAGCGTAAAGGATCTTTTTGCCGATAAAGTACCCACGCTTTTTCATGATTGGTATTCATTTGAGATAAGCCATTGTGCACAACAAAAGCATGGCTAGGAAAGCATTTGAATAAATAAGCAAAAAGCTTATCAATGGTTTGTAAGCCATGCAGCAATTCGGGTGTTAGGGCAAGCGGACCCTTTTTCCAATGATGATGTTGCAGGTGTGCCAACGAATTTAAGAAGAGAAATGCACACTCGACTTTATATGTCTTAACATATTGTGAAAACAACAAGGTTGAAATGTAATCAAAATAGGAGATAAATACAAAATGCTTTTTACCAAACTTTCGCAAGTCTTTCAGCAAGGATTTGGTGTGAGCAAGGATCTTTAAACTTACTTTGGATGTTAAAATAAATTTAAAAATGCCAAGGGCCTTATACAATAATTTAGCTTTGCTAAGGTTTTGGTAATTTTTTGAAATATAACGCGGCAGATCTAATAAATGATTCAGTTGAGGAGGGTAACCTTTTTCAGAAAAAGTCCAGGGATCTGGCAAAAAGAAGGGCACATTTTTGGCTTTGTTTCGCGCGCCGTTCATTACCCCCCAAACGCCAGTGGATATGCCATGATTAGAAAGTGTTTCCCAACTTTGTTCAAATGATAGATCAGGTACATCACCTAAATGTTTTATTTGATGCTCACTGGAGGGTTTGCCTGCATGAATGGAAACCCATTGTACCCAGGGTTCTAAGAAACCGCTGTTGTATCTATCGTTAGTACGATACTGGTATTGTGGAAAGTGAAGCACTTTGTTAAGCGCGGGCAGCGAATGCTGCTTGGTTGCCTCAAAAAGTAACTCAGTATTGAATTCATTAAGTTCAACAATGATTACCGGCTTGGTCATACCTGACACCTATTTGTTAGTTATTTGACATCTTGTTTGTTTTTATCGCTAATACTATAGCGTGCAATGACCTTAAAAGTCCCGTATTATGGCGCAGAAAAATAACGGAGAGGTGACAGAGTGGCCGATTGTGGCGGTCTCGAAAACCGTTGTACCGTAAGGTACCGAGGGTTCGAATCCCTCCCTCTCCGCCATTAAAAAAATGCCCACGTCGTGGGTATTTTTTTAATGGCTAAGATAGCGAGGATGAGAACCCGAGAAGAGGGTCGACAAAAATAAGAGCGAAACGATGCGACGCATCCGCTCGCATTTTTGGACGGCTATGCCGCCCCGAAGGGGTGAGCAGGGAACGCAAGTGACCTGTGAATCAATCCCTCCCTCTTAGCCATTAAAAAAAGGGCCGCAATACATTTCATACAAAGCTTCAATGATCTTCTTTGCCTCTTTCGATTCAATTTGGTAATAAACGACTTGGGCTTGCTTTCGTGACCTTACCAATCCTTCGCTGCGCATTTTTCCTAAATATTGAGATATTTGTGATTGTCCTACGCTGCCTTCTTCGGCTTCGACCAATTCGGTTACATTCATTTCACCCCGGTGTAACAAATTGCACAGAATAGATAGACGGACTGGATGAGCCAATAGTTTAAGCAGTGTAACTGCACTCTCAATTTTCTTTAATTTATTAATATCCATTGAAAAAAACCTTTAGGAATAGTGATTTGATCTTTATATTAGTATATTATAATATAATAATATACAAAAACCAAGTTCAGCTTTATAGGAGGCAACCATGGTTAGAACCTTGATGATTTCACCGCAAGAAGCCTTTGAGCATAAAGGGACAATTGTTGATGTTCGCACAAATATTGAGCATGCAGAAAAACATCTTGTTCTTGCTCACAGGCATATTCCGCTTGATGAACTTAAAGTACAAATAAATAAGCATGAAGTGGGTTTGAAGAAGGATGCCACTATTTATTTATTGTGCTTAAGTGGTGATCGTGCAGAAAAAGCTGCAACCTTGTTTACACAAGCAGGTTATCAAAATGTGAATGTTATCCAAGGCGGTCTTATTGCTTGTCAACATAATGGTTATGAGGTTGAGGGTTTTGGTAGCACAGCTAATGATATGACAAGTGTCATGGGCCCCATATCCTTAGAGCGTCAAGTTCGAATAGCAGCAGGGCTTCTTGTTGCAACTGGTGCTTTGCTAGGGCTTTTTTACAATCCTGCTTATACTTATCTTTCATTGTTTGTAGGTTGCGGCTTGGTTTTTGCTGGTATTACCAATTTTTGTGGGATGGCACTACTCCTCGCCAAAGCGCCCTGGAATAATATTAAAAAGGTGAAATAATGACCAAAGAATACAAAGAAGTTATCAGCGATATCAGCGCCTATACCAAAGAACTGCATAAGTTGATACCCGAAACGATGGCTGGTTTTTCAGCGCTGGCTAAAAGTGCCACAACACCAAAATTGCTTGACGAAAAAACCAAAGAATTGATAGCGTTGGCTTTAGGTGTTGCTGCACATTGTGATGGTTGTCTTGGTTATCATACCAAGTCATTAGTACGTCTTGGGGCAACAAGAGAGGAAGTAGCAGAAACCTTGGGCATGGCTATTTATATGGGGGGCGGACCTTCTTTAATGTATGCTGCCGATGCTTTGCGTTCCTTTGATCAATTCTTACAATCGAGCTCATCTTGAATTAGTAAGTAGAACAAATGTAATGGAATTTATGATGAAAAAAATAGGGATCATTCATGGTTAAAAATATCGTCTTTGACGTCGGCAATGTGCTTGTGCGTTATGATCCCGCTTTGATCATTGCTAAATCATTTCCAGAACATCCTGATCAAAATGCTTTGGTGCAGGGTATTTTCAAACACCAAACATGGCTTGATCTTAACCTCGGCTATATTACAGAAGCGCAAGCTATTCAAGAATATCATTCACGTTTAGGGTTAGAAATTGAGCGCTTACAAAAGCTTGCCCATATAACCAAAGAATCGCTGATTCCAGTGCCAGGGAGTTTTGAATTACTTAGAAGGCTTTATAGCAACTACCCGTTATATGCACTTACCGACAATACCCATGAAATCATGGCGCATTTACAAGAGCGCTATGATTTTTGGCCTCTTTTTAAGGGCGTTGTGGTTTCAGCAAAGATAGGCCATTTAAAACCCTCTAAAGAAATTTTTAACTATTTACTATCCACTTATCGCTTGAACCCAGCTGAAACATTATTTTTAGATGATATTTTAAAAAATATTGAAGGTGCAAAATTAATGGGCATGCATGCGATACAGTTTGAAAACACGGAACAAGCGATTGCGGCATTAAAAGATTTTGGGGTAATGCTCTGATGATGTTTTTTAGCTATTCATCCATCATGCAAGACCATCTTACGCTGACAGCCTATACATGCCTCACTATCTCTTTTGTAGCGATGTATGTATTTAAGCTAAATATTGTGCGCTTAGGATTCTTTTTAGGAGCGCTTGCCTTAGCTTTTGTTGCAGGGCGAATCAATTACTTGGGGGGCGCTATTATTTTAGGCTTTGCGCTTCTTTTTTATTTTGCTTATCACGCTAATAAAGTGATAGTTCGAAAAATTGCTTTCTTGTTGGTTTTGTTATGTGCAGTTGGTCTGATGATAAAGCGCGTGCCTGGTATTAATAATTGGCCAGTATTGCAAGGCGCATATCTGACAGATGATGCCATCGCTTATTCAATGTATTTTACTTTTGATAAATCTTTAATCGGTTTATTGTTTATTTGGTTTAGTGCTTATTCTTTAGCCAATGGCGGCAAATGGAAGCCTGTGATGAAAACAGGATTTTTATGTGGATTGGCCGCAATGGTTGTTTTACTTCCCCTTTCTTTGATTTTGGGCTATGTCAAATTTGACCCCAAATTTTCTCCTTTATTTTTTATCTGGGCGCTTAACAATTTAATTTTTGTCAGTATTGCTGAAGAAGCACTATTTCGCGGCATGATTCAGCAAACCATGATGTCATGGTGGCAAAATTACAAAATCGGTAAATGGCTTGCGCTTATCATAACAGCTGCTTTGTTTGGCGCGGCCCATTACAAAGGTGGTGATAAGTATATGTTGCTAGCTGGGGTTGCAGGATTGCTTTATGGCTATGCCTATATGAAAACCAAGAAAATTGAGGCAAGTGTTTTGACCCATTTTATGGTCAATTCGACGCATTTTGTGTTCTTTACGTATCCTGCGCTCGCGTCAGCTTTTAATTAATGGGCTTTGAAGCCCACTTTTGTAAAGGGGGCGACGCCATCCTGGTGATACTATCACCAGGATGGCGTGGGGGATTTACTCTTCATGATGCTGCGGTTTCTTTCGATGTAAGGGCGGCAAAATTTTAACTGTTTTAATACGATTATCTTGCACTTGAACTACTTCAATAGGAATGTGCCCACCAATTAAGCAACAAGTGCCTACTTCAGGAATTGTCTGCAACTGTTCAATGACCAAGCCATTAATTGTTTTGGGCCCATTTATTGGCAACTTCCAACCAGAGGTGCGATTGAATTCGCGAACAGGGGTGATGCCTTCTACCAAGTAGGAGCCATCATCTTGCGAGTGAATCGAGGTATAAACAGAAGACATATTGGTGGTGAATTCACCCACAATTTCTTCTAGGATGTCTTCTAGGGTAACAATCCCTAAGATTTCACCATATTCGTCAACTACCATCGCAAAACGAAGTTTGCTTTGTTGAAAGCTGATTAATTGATTGGTTAATGATGTGCTTTCTGGGATAAAGAGTGCATCATCTAATGCGTCTTTTAACATTTGCGCATCAAAATCTTCATGCCCCATGATGTGTAGGGCTTTTTTAGCGTGAATGATGCCGATGGTATTATTTAAATCTTGCTTATAAACAGGCAAGAAGGAATGTTGTGTATTGGCTAATTGAGCCACGATAGCATCCCAGTCATTATCGAGATCTAAACCCACCACGTCATGACGAGGTATCATAATATCTTCAACATAGACCTTTTCTAAATCCAAGATACTCAACAACATTTTGCGATGTTTAGTTGGGATCCGTCCTGAAGTTTCATGCACGACTGTTCTGAGTTCTTCAGGGGTAATACCATCGGTATCATCTTGTGAGGGTGATAAGCCACAAAGACGAATTAAAGTATTGGATGCACCATTAACCAGCCACACAAGTGGATAAAAGATTTTAAGAAAAATTTGTAAGAAAAAGGAGGCTGGGAAAGCTGCTTTCTCAGGGTGCAGTGCTGCCAAGGTTTTGGGAAAAACTTCCGCAAAGACGAGTAAGATGATGGTGATAATAACGTCGGCAATGATGACACCAAAACGTTCCCCGAAAAATTCAACGCCTAGGAGGGTTGCAATCGAGGAGGCGGAAATGGTGATAAAGGTGTTTCCTAAGAGGATCACGCCTAATAAGCGATCGGGCCTTTCCAGCAGTGATTGCACGCGTCTTGCGCTTTTGGATGTCTTTGCTAAATGCTTTAGGCGATATCGATTGATGGATAAGATGCCTGTTTCTGACAATGAGAAAAAAGCCAGCAGCAAAGTTAAGCAGAATAAGGCAAAAGACAAAATCTGGATTTGGGTATCATCCAAGGGCATATTCCTTGTTTATAAGAGTAAGGCTTTGGTTCCAAAATATGATAGTACAGCAAGTAGCGAGCTGCTCAGTGTCCAGCGAATGGCCGTCGGTCCTCGCCATCCAAAAACAACACGTCCCAACATTAATGCACTAAGCGATATCCAGGCAAAGATAGCTAAGATTGTTTTTGGATAGGCTATGTTTGCAAGATGTGTACTTTGAAAAAAGAAGCCACTGCTTAAAGAGGCACTTAAAAAAAGTAATGCACCCCATAGGATAACAAATAAAAGGCTTTCCATGGTTTGTAGTGGTGGCAAAATGCGTAGCATTTTGGAGGCGCGATGTTGCTTAAGCAAGGTATTTTGTATTGCTAACAGCATAGCCTGCAAACCAGCCAGTGTTAACAAACTCATCGCAAATAGCGATATAAATATATGTGCCAGTGCTTGGGGTGGTGTTTTATGAAGCACTTCATGGTGACCCGTAAAGACAGACAAACCCAAGGTCATCGCCGATAAGGGATAGGTGAGGACACTTAATTCCATCATCGGTGCACGCAAGGATATTAATAGGCTTAATATATTCATCAGCCAAAAAGTGAAGGAAAACATTATCAGCCAATCGCTATTTTGACCCAGTGGGGTATCAATTAACTTATATAGAATGAAACCATGGCAGATTAGACCAAATACGGAGCCTGCAAAATACCACCCGCGAGAGGGAGTTAGCTTGTCAAACAGATGCAAGGTTTGCACAAAGGCAAGTATTAAGTAAGATAGTATACTTATGGTGGCTAGTGTGTATAAGTTCATAATGATTTACTTTTTGGAACCAAGGAATCATCGCATAGCTAGGCTTGAGAAGAAATAGCAGTAGTTTTCTGATATTCTTTGCCGCTGATCCACAAGCGCTTAGGTGTTTTTCATGTTTGAAAGTTTAACAGATAGATTAAGTAGAACTTTCCGCAATGTTGTCGGCAGAGGAAAACTGACTGACGACAATATGAAAGAGACATTAAAAGAGGTCAAGGAAGCTCTACTAGAAGCGGACGTGGCCCTGGAAGTCATTAATTCTTTTATTGATGATATCAGCGAAAGCGCCAAAGGTGTTGAAGTAGGCAAAAGCCTGACGCCGGCGCAGCAATTAGTCAAAATTGTAAATGATAAGCTCACTCACTTAATGGGCGATAGATGTGAGGAGCTAAATTTAGCTGCTCAACCGCCGGCCGTCGTTTTAATGGCGGGCTTACAAGGTTCGGGTAAAACCACCAGCTCAGCAAAATTAGCTAAATGGCTAAAAGAACGCCAAAAGAAATCGGTCATGTTAGCCAGCGCGGACGTATATCGACCTGCAGCTATTGATCAATTGCGCACCCTTGCCAAAGAGGTGGATGCCCACTTTTTTGAAAATGGGGATATTAAAGATCCCGTTCAGATTGCACAAAGTGCACTGGATGCTGCCAAAAAACAATTTATGGATGTCATCATCATCGATACGGCAGGTCGTTTGCATATCGATGAAACCATGATGCAAGAAATTAAGCATATTCACCAAGCCATCAAACCTGTCGAAACCCTTTTTGTGGTCGATGGCATGATGGGCCAAGATGCTGCTAAAACTGCCAAAGCCTTCAATGAAGCCCTCACCTTAACCGGTGTGGTTGTTACAAAATTAGATGGTGATGCCAGGGGCGGTGCCATTTTATCCATTCGCCAAATTACAGGTGGCAAACCCGTTAAATTTGTCGGTATGGGTGAAAAAATTGAAGCCTTAGAGCCTTTTTACCCCGATCGCGCGGCCTCACGCATACTAGGAATGGGGGATATTCTCTCTCTCGTAGAAGAGCTGGAACGTAAGGTTGATAAACAAGAAGCAGATAGACTTGCCAAAAAATTAAGCAAAGGCAAAGAATTTGATTTCGAAGACTTCCGCTCCCAATTGGTCCAGATGAAGAATATGGGTGGCTTAGCCAGTATGATGGATAAAATGCCTGGTATGGCAGCTATCCCTGCTGAGGCAAAAGCCAAGGCCAATGATAAATCGCTTGATCAAATGCTGGCGATTATCAATTCCATGACCAAAAAGGAACGTCGACGCCCCTTGCTTATTCAAGGTTCGCGTAAACGTCGCATTGCCAATGGTTCTGGCACCACCATCCAGGATGTGAATCGCGTCTTAAAGCAATTTACCCAAATGCAAAAAATGATGAAAAAGATCTCCAAAAAGGGTGGATTGCAGCGCATGATGCGTGGGGTAAAAGGAATGCAAGGCATGATGGGCGGCATGGGTGGTGACATGGGTGGTATAGAGCATTAATTTAGCGTAGAATGCCAACCCTTTAATGCTAAAAGCATAAAAATTTTAGTAAATTCTCTGACATAAATGGAAAGAATCCTTATGGTGGTAATTCGTTTAGCACGCGCTGGCGCGAAAAAGCGTCCCTTTTACAACATTGTTGTAGCTGATCAACGTAGTAGGCGCGATGGTCGTTTTATTGAACGTCTTGGTTTTTTTAATCCTGTTGCAGCCGGCAAAGAAGAATTAATTCGCTTGGCTCGTGAACGTGTAGAGCACTGGGTAGCTAAAGGCGCGCAAATGTCTGTTCGCGTTGCAACCCTTGTTAAGCAATGGGACGAAAGCAATACACAAGCGGCTTAATGATGGCTGGTTGTAGTCACGGGTGTTCACATGAGCATGAAGAACATGCTCATGAAGCAGTGTTGGTCATTGTTGGCAAAATCGGTGCGCCTTATGGCGTGCAGGGTTGGCAGCATATTCATTCGTTCACTGATCCCATTGCTAATATTCTGCATTATGAACATTGGTATGTAGAACACCAAGGTGAATGGTTGGGACTTTCTTTGGAAGAAGGAAGAACCCATGGCCAAGGCCTGGTTGCTAAATTAAGTGCTGTTGATAGCCCTGAATCCGCTGCTTTGCTCACCAATTGCATGATTGCTGTTGAAAGAGAGGCTTTGGAAAATCTGCCTGAAGATGAATTTTATTGGACAGATTTAGAAGGTTTAGCGGTTTTTAATAGCAACGGAGAAGTGTACGGCCAAATTAGCCATCTCTATCAGAATGCAAATGCCGACATAATGGTTGTAAAGCATGATGATAAAGAAAGACATATTCCGTTTGTGATGAATGATACCGTTCAAAAAGTTGATTTAGCCAATCGGCAAGTGATAGTGGATTGGGATCCTGAACTGTAATGTGGTGTGGTGTTATCACCTTATTTCCACAGATGTTTGATGTCATCGTTGAGTGTGGGATTACTGCAAGAGCAGTAAAACAACAATTACTCAGCGTAAAAACATGGGACCCAAGAGATTTTACGACAGATAACTATGCCACGGTTGATGACAGGCCCTATGGGGGCGGACCGGGTATGGTGATGATGGCCGAGCCTTTACGCAAAGCGTTAGCTTCGGCCAAAGCAGCGGCTCCCAAGCCCGCTCGCGTTATATATGTAACGCCAGCAGGTAAGCGCTTTGATGTGCAAAGAGCAAGGGAGTTGGCAGCAAGCGAGCAGCCGTTAATTTTTATTGCTGGTCGCTATGAAGGAATTGATCATCGTGTGATTGAACATGATGTAGATGAGCAAATTTCCATTGGAGATTATGTTCTATCTGGGGGTGAGTTGGCAGTGATGGTCGTTATTGACGCAATCACGCGCTGGTTACCAGGTGCCTTAGGGCATGAAGGTTCAGCACCCAATGATGCCTTTAGTGAAGAAAATGATGGATTGTTAGATTGTCCACACTTTACCAGGCCAGCTGTGTTACAAGACCAAGCTGTGCCAAATGTACTGTTAAGTGGTGATCACCAAGCTATTAAAAGATGGCGAAAAAAACAATCTTTAGGGCAAACCTGGTTGCATAGACCAGATATTTTAGAAACAAAAGTGCTAGATGAATCAAGCCAGAAATTACTGGCAGAATTTCAACTAGAACATGAAAATTGACAGTAAATATTCTAGCCATGCGAAGCTAGGTAAAGGAGAAATCATGAGTTCAGGCTTTATACAAGAATATGAAAAAGAATTCCTGCGTCAGGATGTTCCTGAATTCTCACAGGGCGATACGGTCTGTGTATGGGTAAAAGTTGTTGAAGGTACTCGTGAACGTCTCCAAGCGTTTGAAGGTGTGGTTATCGCTATCAAAAATCGAGGCGTTAATTCTGCTTTCACCGTACGTAAAATTTCCCATGGTGAAGGCGTTGAACGTGTATTCCAAACACACAGCCCTTCTATTGGCAGTATCGAAGTGAAGCGTCATGGTAAAGTGCGTAAATCCAAGCTTTACTACTTACGTGACTTGGCTGGTCGTGCTGCACGTATTAAAGAAGATTTAAACAAAGGCAAAAGCGCATCTGCCGCTGCTGCTGAAGAATAAAAAAAGGGGCTTTGAGCCCCTTTTTTAATTGCACTTATGTTTGATGTTGTTTTAAAAACAGCCATTGGTAACCTAGGGCTTCAATTTTCTGAAGATAAATTGAGCAGGTTGCACTATCTCGAACAAAGCATTGTTCCGCTGCCCTTCGCAAAATACTCAAATAATGTAAGAAAAATAGCTTCTAGGATTGAGGCTTACTTTCATGAACCTGCCTGTTTGAAAGATTTAGAAGTTTCCTTAATTGGCACCCCTTTTCAAAAAAAGGTATGGCGAGCGCTGCGCGAAATTCCTCTTGGCCAAACCCTCACTTATGGTGATTTAGCCAAACGCTTAAAAACCTCCGCAAGGGCTGTAGGTATGGGCTGTCGCAGTAATCCCATTGCCTTGGTCGTGCCTTGCCATCGTATTGTGGCGGCCAATAATGTAGGTGGATTTTGTGGGCAAACACAAGGCAGTAAAATCACCATCAAAGAATGGTTGTTAGCGCATGAGAGTCCTGCATCTGGCAAAGCTTAGCCAGGCGGACTTGTCCTACCTAGCCTTGGCGAAGTAGGATATAGCCTCTACCTTTATGCAACAGGGAAAGACAATGCGAATTCAAATACTCACTCGATTAAGTCTGTTATTAGTAGCTCTACTTAGCTTTTCAGGCGCACAAGCAGACAATACCCACGATACGACCAAGATCCGTGACACTTTAAAAGAACATTTTTCAGAGCTGACTTTAGATGAAATTAAGCCAAGCCCAGTTAAAGGTGTTTACCAAGTCAATGCTGGCGCAAATTTTCTTTATGTAACTGGTGATGGCCGTTATGCGTTCTCAGGCGATCTCATCGACTTAGCAGATAAACAAAACAATATTACCGAAGAAGCACGCAAAGCAGCGCGTATTAAAAGCTTAAAAACTATCAGCACAGAAAATATGATTATATTTTCTCCCAAAGATCCTAAATACACTGTCACCGTCTTTACCGATGTTGATTGCGGTTATTGCAGAAAATTGCAATCTGAGATGAAGAAAATTAATGATCTTGGTATTGCGGTTCGCTACTTAGCGTTCCCACGTACAGGCCCTAATACGCCCACCTACAACAAGATGGTTTCCGTATGGTGTGCTAAAGATAAAAACAAAGCCCTGAGTGCTGCAAATTCAGATGGTAAAGTAGAAGATGCGACTTGCCCTGATAACAACATCATGCAGCAGTTGGAATTAGGCGTGCAATTGGGCGTGCAAGGCACACCAACCATGATTTTCGAAGATGGCACCATGATCCCAGGTTATTTACCACCTGATAAATTATTGGAAGTGCT
>CAZBZP010000014.1:58014-92339 GCA_964496435.1 Uncultured Candidatus Berkiella sp. | reverse complement strand
GCGCCCTAGGTTAATCAAGAATAAGCAGTTACACAATCTTTTTTACAGTCTCATTCAAACTCAAGGACTTGGACGCCCCTTGTAGCCAGAGGCTATATTTTCAAATGATACTATTTCACCTTTTGAGGTCTTAATGATTAAATCATCTCTTCCTGAAGCTTGAATGGCTTTGAAAAGTAGCAGCTTTGCAATCTCGTCTAAATGATTAGCAGGCAAGGTAATTACAGCATTTGTTTTGGCCGTATCAACTGCGATGCGACAAATGGTTTCCATAGCAAATGACTTTCTATCATTATCCATGGTTTTTGCGAATGAATATTTAAGATTTGATTGCTTTTGTTCTTTAACTTCTTCAATCGTTACCTTAGTTAATTTAAATGGATTTTCACCAACATCCAAAGACAGGACGTTGGGGTTCTCCTTTTGCTGATAAAGACTCCATAAATTATACCTATTATTAATTCCCGGCTTAACAAGAAAATCATTTAATTCTTTAACTGCGGATTTTTCTTGGGTTAATACCTCAACTGAGGTATTAAGCTTAGATTGTGTTTTTTGCGAATGTGAAATGCTTGCCGCTTTTGGATCTTGAATACTCTTTAGATGTTCTACTACTTCCTTGTATTTAAGAACGGGGGAATCGAAGTGACTTGCCTCAACGCTAACATGTGAATGTGTAGATTTACCCTTTACATTACTTACCTTGCCCTTGTTTCTGACATAAGGTGCTTTATGAAGTCGAGAAGCTCTGTCTTGCATCTTGGCATGGATTGCATCTCTAAAGCCACCAGGCACAATGAGTTCATAAGTCATGCCTTGTAAACCTTTGGCACCAGGGCAATTTACTGTGGTGATTTCTCGTCCAGTTGTGTGATTAACACAATTTGGCAAATGTCTTTCCCAAAATTCATTTTTATTAATAGCGCCTGGCTGCTGTTGTCTGTCTCTTTGGATTTGAGCCGCTTCAACGCTGGCAAATAACATCCCAGTTCTGTCTTTACCGCTCTGACAATTAGCTTTTACAACAATACCTAAATGCTCTGCTAATGCTATTACAGATTCCTGTTGTAAATAATTATTTTTTGACTTATTTCTAGTATGATCTTCTAATGCTGTTTTTTGACCCTTACGGTTAAAATGAGCATAATTAGAAAATATCCTTAAAGTATTAATTTCCTCATTTAGCTTATCATTTGTTTTATTTCTATCTATGAAATCATCAATCATTTTAAGAGATTCTTTATCAATCGGATTTTTTTGGCCAAGTATTCCAACAACTTCATGAACATGTTTGAGTTTATTCATTACTCGCTTTTGTAATTCTATTTTTGCAGCTTTGTTTATTTTAGCCTGATATCCTTGGGGATCATCTCCTCTCATCATATTGGTGCCAAGATTCATAAAGATGATTTGTGGTTTAATCTTAAAATCACTGTCCTTAAGCCCAAGTTGAGGAAACTTCTTTTTAATTAAAGCTATTTGTTCTGAGCTGAAGCTTAGCTGACCATCATTCGCCATTTTCTGTATCTCTTGATATGTATTGAATCCTTCCTTGATTGATCTTTTTTCAGCATAAATAGTCGATTGAATAGAGAGGTTAAAAAAATCAAATGATAGCGCTTTAAGCAGCTCTTCTTTGTTTGCATTTTTGGGCAATTCAAGTACCCTCTCCATGGCATATTGCCGCATTTCAAATTTTGCAATTTCTTTAGATTTACTTAATCTTTTTACTCTGTTGTTCTCCTCAAAGGGAGACAATGAAGCGGAACGATAGACTTCTCTTTTAGATATCACATTGCCATCTTTATCAAGATGAATCGAAGTACTTTTCCAAAAGTTGGGTAACTCAGCAGGTTCACCTTTTCGACTGAGGCTAGAAATATTTGATAGCGGCTTTGCTATGCTAACCATATGGCCACCCTGGCCGTCTGGATAAATATTAACAATAGGCTTTCTTTTTGTTGTTGAGATAAGCGCATAATCACGATCTTGGAGTTCAACAAGCCAATCATCGATAAAAGCATCACCCTGATTCTTTAAAAAATGATTTAACTCGATATCCCTAAGCACTTCGGCTATTTGTTTTGTTGATTCAGTAATAATATCCAATGCCAAATGATGATCTTCATCATTATCAGGGTTTAATGATTTTAATTGAGAATGTGCATCTTTTTTTAACTTAAGAATTATATCTAATGCTGCCTTTTGATGATCCAAAAGCACCCTTTCTTCTATTAGCTTTTTGCCCGCTGCAAATATGTTATTAATTCTGTCAATATAAATGTCAGAACCTATCACATCATAAGGATAGGGATTATATTCATAGAAGGTATTGATCACAGGATTGTTTAAATCAGCGATGATGTTGCGAATAGCTTGGATATATGCGCTCATAGTATAAGATATCTAATTGTTAACATAATCATTAGAAATTAAGAACTACCAATTAGTTCTATATATTGTAGATCTATGATTTAAAAATCAATATTTGAATATACCATATTCATTACTGCTAAAAATCTCAGAAGAAATCTGACCTATTATCAACTATGTAATAGGTATGTACACAACTTTTCCAAAGAGGTCAGAAATGCTCAAATATGAACAGCCGAATGAATATTCTCTTGGGCAAGCATTAGCAATAATAGAGAAAATATCTAAGTATATAAATGACAATCCCTTTACACTACAACAAGTTGGTGTTTTTAGAGAGTCAGGCACTTTATCGCATTCAAAAGAAATAGTTGATCATTTATTAAAAAATGAAAAATTTCATGTAAAAAAGTATAGCGTCCATGATTATATTGGGGCGCTCAAAAATGTTCTGATTAATACGCCACTATTTGAGACCAAAAGCGAGGCGACACTTCAACTTAAAGGGAATATACTTGCCCAAACGGATGAGGAAGCCAGCAGAACACTAAAAGCTTACATTGAGCAACTTGGAAAATCTCCCAATGAAAATGAAAAAATGGCTTCCAAAATTGTAACTCACTATCTTCGTTTGCTCTCGCATGCTCTCTTATTTGAACATAAGAACATGATGTCTTCGAGCAACTTAGGAATTGTTGCGGGCCCATTTTTTGCAAATCATTTAGAAGATGACCCAAGAAAAATTGTTGCCCTCTCTTTAAAATTAAACGGCGTTGCTGATCATCTATTGCGCAATAGCAGCTTTACAGAAAATGAGATTGCTATACCAAAAAGCAAGATGGTTTTATTCCTATCTAAAAAATTACTTCCCACCAAGACTAACTTGAACAACGAAAAAGATAAAATATCTGCTAAATTCAAAAATAAATAGGAGGTAGCTATGATTGAGCAGTTTAATCTTGCTAATAACCCCTGCTATAACGAATTAGTTAATAGCGAAAAAAACTATCTTAATAATTTTTTATTTTATTTAAACGAAGAAGATATCAATGAATTGCTGTTAGAATTTGACAATCAACATAATAAAATCATTTCAGCTGATGCTAACCAAGAAAAATTACGCATTATATATAATCATTTAAAGCATTTAAGAATCGCGCAAAGAAGCGTTCTGAGTGCTTTTGAAGAAAAAAATCCTGATTTATGGCTAAAGAGCCTTAATGAACTTTATCAGTACTATGAAGACTACTTTAGCACAAGTCATCATTTTTCCGTGCCAAAAGAAATTGATAATAAATTCAAAGAAATTCAAAACAGAAAAAATCTCCAAGGCCTGCCCTCCCCTGGTTCCTTAGGCGCTATTTTAATTGCCCCCATTCAAAGGTTCCCACGCTATATGCTTTTGGCTAAGGAACTATTGAAACATATCAAAGATGAAGATGAATCAGCTATTTTATTAAAAGAAAAGCTAACATACTTTATACAAGGATTAATACTGTTAAATCAAAGATTAAATCAGCATATGTTAATGCTTGACCAAGAAATTGTGCGCAAAAAATTTCTTCACTTAGAATCAGAATCTCATCCACCTGTGCATCCCTTATTAGCCCTAAGCGAAGATTTATGTTTATTAGAAAGTGAAGAGCTAATCAGGAGGTTAAACAATTTCAATTTTTCCCAGAGTACCAATAAAGAAGTTGCCGCTATTAGGCAAGCTAAAGAAAATAAATTTACCTTATTGCTTTCTAAAAAAGTCCAGCAGGATAAGCATCCTGATGATACTTTGCTACAAGCTGAGCCCAACATAGAGAAATTAATAGCAATGGAGGATGAATCAGCCTCACCTTACTTATATCTATCTCGTAAACCATTATAATGGAATAGTATGTTTAATAACTATCTTTGGGTTGACACTGTTTAAACAATGGGCCTGTTACTATGTACTATAATAAAGCGAGATCATTCAATTAAAGGATTTAATGGTGATTTGGATTGCTCTTTTTTTTGTTATTATCATCTTTGGGATATTCCTACATGATGTTTTCCAAAAAGAAAGGAGCATTCTGAGAAACTACCCTATTATTGGCCATTTTCGCTATTGGGCTGAAGAATTAGGCGTATACCTAAGAGCATACTTTTATGCGCGTGATAGAGAAGAACTCCCCTTTAACCGAGCGCAAAGAAGCTGGGTATATCAAGCGGCCAAAAATGTTGATTCTACCGTTGGCTTTGGTTCAACCCGTGACTTACGCTCAATTGGCACGCTTTACTTTGTTAATCCCCCTTTTCCGCTATTAAACGAAGATGCTGTTGAAACCAAGCCAGTTACTATCGGCCCATATTGTAAACATCCCTATACGACACGCTCTCTTATCAATATATCAGCAATGAGTTATGGGTCCATTTCTCAGAACGCCATTTTAGCTTTATCTAATGGCGCTAAAAAGGCAGGATGTTGGTTTAATACAGGTGAAGGTGGAATATCCCCTTTTCACTTAGAATCAGGTTGCGATTTGGTAGCCCAAATTGGCACAGCCAAATATGGTTATCGCGATGAACATGGCAAATTATCAGATGAAAAACTCAAGCAAGTTGCTTCTTATGAGCAAGTTAAAATGTTTGAAATTAAATTAAGCCAAGGCGCAAAACCAGGTAAAGGTGGATTGCTACCAGCAATTAAAGTAACACCAGAGATTGCAGAAATTCGTGGGATCCCAGTGCATCAGGACTCAATCAGTCCAAATCGATTTCCAGAAATTTCCAATGTGACTGAATTACTTGATTTTATACATCATGTGAGGACGGTAACAGGCAAACCAACTGGTTTTAAAATGGTGTTGGGATACTATGATTGGCTAAACGATTTGTGCAAAGAAATTCTTAAAAAAGGTGTAGATTATGCGCCAGATTTTATCACCTTAGATGGAAAAGAAGGTGGCACAGGAGCATCTCCTTTATCCTTAATGGATTATATGGGATTACCCTTAAAAGAAAGCCTGCCTGTGCTAGTAGATACCCTCATTGAATATGGCCTAAAAGACAGAATAAAAGTGATTGCTTCTGGAAAATTAATTACACCCGATGAAGTAGCTTGGGCTTTATGTATAGGCGCAGATTTTATAAATTCAGCCCGTGGCTTTTTACTCGCCTTGGGATGTATCCAAGCATTGAAATGTAATACCAACCGCTGCCCAACGGGAATAGCAACACATAGCCCCTGGTTGGTGCGTGGTTTAGATCCTGCGAATAAAGCTGAACGTGTTTATCATTACGTTAAAAACATGGAATATGAAGTAGGTGTAATTTGCCATTCCTGCGGCGTTAAAGAACCTCGCGACCTCAACAGAAAACATGCAAGGATAGTTGCCCATTTTGGCACATCTGTTTCTTTGTCTGAAGTTTATCCAGACAAAGTTAATGGTGCTAAATTAAAAGATGAGACGCCATCTGAGCAAAAGTAGTAATTCCACATTATTTTATGAATGCAATCCCCATAATTTCATCATGTTTGGTGTTAAGTCATTTTTCGTCTTTTTTACAAGCCGCCAATTCAGATTTTGGCTTGACTAAAGGCTTGGTTAATTGTTTTGATATCGAAATTTAAAAATGCATTTTTTGTCCATAAAAATGTCTCTTGGCTTAATACTTGCAGGCGGTTTCGCAGTTGACTCGCGCATGTAATTTCCCTATCTTGAAAATAGCTCAAGCGTTCTTAATCCTCAAGGAAGGCAGATATGTCATACCTGGTACGTCATCTCAGGTTCACTGCAGAATATATTAGCAACCAATTAAGCTATGTAGATGTTAGGGAAGATTTTACTCAACTTAGTAAGTCTGATAAGGAAAAAGTTACCGAGGCCCTGCTAAAGGACTTGAAAGCTATTCAACTTGAAAATCCAAAGTATATCCTCATAAACACAGATAATATAAGGTTACACAACTATTTTGTTGTGCTTCGTAGCATGAATGTGATTTATCCAGAAAGTGTCACCTACCTGATGAAACGCGAAGGGATAACTTTTGAATGCCAAGGTGAACAAAAAAGGGAAATTTATAATCGACAAAAAGCGAAAGCAAAAATTGCCTCCAGAAGAAGCAGTGAACTCCAAGAACAATTAGATATGATGCTGTCTGATATTGAAGATGAAGATGACGAAAGCGATGAATATGATTTTGATGAAGAGGCCGCTTCCTATACCCCACAATTTGCTACATTTGACCAATTTGTGGTGACACCTACCTGCCTTTCGCAACAGTTACTCCATGAGCATGATAGTGAACGAAAAAAACTGCCGCAAAGATCATTGCAAAAGAGTCGCTAATCTCTCGCTTCCTAGAAATGCGAGCCCCTTATGTTCTGGTTCTTGATCTGGTTTCATGGTTTAGCTCAAAACTAATTAGGCTACCAAACTACATTGATATCTTCAAGAATATTAAGTTGTAAGGGAGGTTAGTTTTTTAGCTTCACTTTAGGAGCTCTACTATACTAAAGGTAATTTTGATTATACCCGCCATCACGATGGATGTTTTGTTATGACATCAAAGTTATCCTTATACTTGGGCATTTTTGCCATATTCATACATGCCCCTTGGGTTCAAGCGCATAATCCAACCTTATCAGAGCCTTCCCTGCCTTGGGGAGTAGCTGAAGATTCTTATATAGATAAAAACTACTTTTACCCTGCAACGAACCAAGGCAAGGTTGATTCCTATCAGGCTAAAGCCTTAACGACTATAAAAAACATCCCTTTTGCTACAACCTTTCATTTTGTTCATTTTAAAGGGCTTTCTCAAATATCCTATATTGCTGATCTGAATAATGAACCTTTCTATGATAAATGTGAGTCATTACAAAAAGAAATTAGCAACCAATATGGGCAACGCACCAATGAAGTTCATATAACAGATCAAAACACCAACAACTACACAGAAGTGATCTGGACTTCAAAAATGGACAGAATCGTTAGGCTTTTTTGTTATAATAATAATCAGCATAATTACGTTACAGTATCTATGTATCCTAG
The DNA here is from genome assembly GCA_964496435.1 of Uncultured Candidatus Berkiella sp. Taxonomy (GTDB): domain Bacteria; phylum Pseudomonadota; class Gammaproteobacteria; order Berkiellales; family Berkiellaceae; genus Berkiella. Next base: position 84,942 of record CAZBZP010000014.1, on the reverse strand, counting down.
ATGGATGGTACTAGATTGTTATCTGCATGCGCAGGATGACACAGCTAAAGATAGAAAAATTAAACGTGCTTTTTTCTATTTTGACAAAGTGAATGAAGATATACGCTTCTTCAACAACAGCACCGTTACCTTACCTTTTAAATCTACATATACCTTTTCACGCATCGAATTTTCACATAATAATCCCCACGACCGTACCACTATAGATTTGAATAGCGGCGTCATCATGAGCAAATTCGTCAATGAGGATGGTCATGAACAATTGCTTGTTGGGAATTGTAAAAAGCAATAACCCTGGTAGTTACACGCTAAACTAATGTCATTTGTCTTGATTATTGCAGCCTGTCTGGGTAAAATGTTTTATTCGTCAGTCCTAAACGCATGAGAGAACATATGGCTAAATGGCACCTCCAAATAGCAGTTTGTTTATTAAGCATCTCCCTATCCTCCTTGGGATTTGCTCAAACAACTATTGAAAATGCGCAAGTGTGCGCAATGAAAAATCTTGATGTAGCCTGCGAAAAGGGCGACAAAATCAAATTTGATGTCATTCGAAATCATGACAATCGTGGCGTAGTCTTTTTAAATATCGACACCAAAGACGCTGTGGGCGATCATCTTGAGCTGTATATTAATAGTAACAAGCCAGAAATTCTAAAGATCGTGCAAAACAAAGCCTCTTTAAGGGGAGTTTTTGTGTCCTATGCTATCGTCAGCAAATTAAAAGCTGCAACAAGCGTTCATTTTAAAATTGCCATGAAACAACGTAGCCCCATTTTAGGCAGTTTAGACAAATATCATTTTGATTGGCTCAAACGCTTTGGTAATACCTGCAGCTAATCAGTTTCATAAAGCTGAAGTATGGCGCATGAGTGAATTAGCTTAAATCAAAAAGCAGAAAATGCGCCTCTTCACTCGCTTTCAGTTCCATTGCTTGCTCGTCTTTAAAGGCAGCACCATCACCAGTCATAAGCGTATTTCCATTGACTTCTAGCTTACCGCTAATAACTTGCACCCACCCTTTTTGGTTGTTGATGTCATGTCTTATTACATGACTAGCGCTTAAAGTGGCGCAATAAAGTGACAATTTCTGGTGGATAGTAATGGTATTTTCCTGCCCGGTTTGTGTACCAATAAGAATGAGTTGATCTTTTAAATTGGGAATTTGCTTTTGTTCATAACTTGGCGCTAGGCCTGTCTTATAGGGTAGTACCCATATCTGTAAAAAATGCACAATGTCACTTTTGGAATGGTTATATTCACTATGTGTTACACCAGTACCAGCTGACATGCGTTGTATTTCACCTGGCCGGATTATTGAGCCTGTTCCCATGCTGTCTTTATGTTCTAATGCGCCTGAAATGACATAGGAGATGATTTCCATATCGCGGTGGGCATGTGTGCCAAAGCCCTTGCCAGGCTCTACCCTGTCTTCATTGATGACCCGAATCGAACCAAACCCCTTAAAGTTCTCATCGTAATAATCACCAAATGAAAAGCTATGGTAGCTTTTAAGCCAGTCTATCTGTGTAAGGCCTCGCTCATTTCCATGGCGTACAACTATCATAAACAGGTATCCTTAATAATATGTTTCACAGCTAACCTATGGCTCATTTTTATGGCACATTTGTACTAACAGGGATCGTAAAATCACTAAAAAACCAAACAAATTTATGTGTTTTTATAAATAGTTATTGTTCTTAGTAACAGTGTACCCTATAATTCCGCCATATTAGTTTACGTTCTTACTTTGGGTGGAATATGTCGGTGACAAAACAAGCAAATATTATTTCTCAAAACGCTTTTAATCAATTACTCACTAACTATCACTACCCAGCACGTATAGCAGATTTGCTCACAAGCAATGGGTATGAACCTCTATTAGAAAATATACAGATAGCACCTAGCCGCACATCTTTTATCGATTTTTCAGGTTGCCAATTTAAAAATGTAAAACTATCTGGTGAGTTATCATATTCTAACTTTGACAATAGTTCCTTTTATAATGTTGAGTTTAGCAAAGCTAAAATGGATGCAAGTTTCTTTGGCCACGTTACCATGGAGAACAGCAAATCAACAGATAGCTCATTTAAAGATACCGTGATTTCAAATAGTACTTTTCGAAACGATAGCTTTAATCATTGTGATTTTACAAATGCTTACATCTCGCATTCGAGTTTAAATAAAAATATTTTTTCAAAAGCAGTGTTCAACAATGTGTATGAATCTCATAATACCGCATCTGATTTACACGTGGTTTTTAATCAACCTTATCAAAATGAAAATGTATTTAAAAATGCACAAACCCATTTAATTAAGCCCACCATCGCCATTGTAGATGATGCCGAGTGGCATGGCACACCTTTTTATAAATTAAGTGAATATGGCGCCATCCCTAAAACCATCGACCAACATAATTATATGGTGAATGATTTCGAACTAAAAATGGAAGTACAAAAAGTATTTAATGAAATACACCTATTTGGGCTAAGTGATAATAGTATTGCAGAACAGGTAATTAACTCCGGACAGCCTATTATTCAAAGTATCAAAGATCAAGCTTATAAAATAATGTCTGAATCCGATGCCGTTTGGATCCCCGGGGGCCCTGACTTACATACTGAGTTTTATAATGAAACCACTAACCAAGCTTATCCACCCCACAGCTATTATCGCGAAGTCCTTGAGTTTTCTCTAACACAAGCCGCCATTGCAATGGATAAGCCGATTTTGGGTATTTGTCATGGCTCACAACTTGTAAATGTCTTTTTAGGGGGCAGCTTACATCAGCACGTTGACACCCCATCAGGACATGTTGATCTTATCGCTCATACTAACGAGGGCTTAATTGGCTCTGTAATTGAGAATCAACTGATAGGCCCCAGCTACCACCACCAGGCCGTAAAACGTATTGCAGATACGCTTGAGGTTGTCGCTTCATATAATGGTGTGATAAAAGCCACTCAGGCTACAGATGGCAAGAAAATCATGCTCTGCCAATTCCACCCTGAATATGAAGCAGATAAAAGCAGTGTAAATATTCTCAATCAATTCATTAATCTAAGCTCTGAGAATAAAATTCAATCCACCGTTCTTAAATTAGCTGATGTGATTGATATGAATAGCGAGGTTATTGGCATGCTGCCTATACCTGCTGTGGAAAGTAATTTAAGTCAAAGTGCTTGCGTTTCGCAACCATGCATCACCCAACACTTACCCATCTTGCCACATCCATTGCCTGAAATGATGTTTAGCTAATTTCGAGGCAATAAATTCAAACAGAGGTGAGTTTGTTATTGTTGGCAATTATCACGGCAATAGCACAAGAGCCAATTCTTGAACGCACCCCATCAGCTCTACTCGTTAAGATGATTGGCACACGAGCCCCTAATATCATTCCTGCTGATAAGGTATTGGTAACATACATCATCTCTTTAACACACATATTACCGGCTTCTAAATTTGGCATCAAAAAGATATCTGCATCACCTGCTACGGGCGATTTTATATTTTTAGTTTCAGCTGCCTTTAAACTAATAACATTATCAAATGCAAAGGGCCCATCGACGATAGCGCCCGTAATTTGACCTCTGTCAGCCATTTTGCTTAAACAGGCAGCATCAATGGTGGAAGGTATATTAGGATTCACCGTCTCTACAGCCGATAATATCGCTACCTTAGGCGTTATATCAGGATTAAGAAGGTGAACAAGATCAACAGCATTTTGAACAATGTCTTTCTTCGTTAATAAATCAGGAAGAATATTAATAGCAGCATCTGTGATAATAAATGGCTTATGGTAGTTTTCAATTGCCAACACAAAAACATGACTGATACGGCGCGAGGTTCGAAGTCCAGACTCCTTCTTAATAACTTCTTTCATTAATTCATCTGTGTGCAGGTTGCCTTTCATTAGAGCGTCAACTTTGGCTTCTTTGACGCATTCTATTGCTTTACGCACAGCTTTTTCACTGTGCTCTGCGTCTATCAATTGATACATTGATATATCAACATTTAGCTTTTGCGCTAAGGCTTTTAAGCTGTTTGCAGGGCCAATCAGGATAGGCTCAATTAATCCCATTTGTGCAGATTCTACAATACCATTAAGCGCATCATCGCTGGTTGGATAAACACAAGCAACACGAATTTTGGGCAAAGATTTACATTTTTCAAAAAACTTATCACTTAGTAAATCAATATCTGTTTTTTGAGATCCCATTACTTTGGCCTTTTAGCTTAATGCAGCTGTTCTGTGTTAGTAAAGTCGATTATTTGAGGTAATATAATATTCCTGAACTTACTCCCGCTAAATAAGCCATAATGGCCCACTTCTTTGGCTAGATAATACTTCTTTTTTGATTCACTTAAATTCTTACAAAGTGATATAACAGCCTTTGTTTGGCCTATGCCAGTTATATCATCCCGTTCACCTTCTATTGCCATAATAGAGGTTTTGGTAATATCTTCTAATTTGACATAACGCCCATGCGATTTAAGTCTGCCTTTCACTAATAATTTTCGCACAAAGACGGTATCAATCGTTTGCATATAAAATTCAGCTGTTAAATCCATTGTTGAGAAATATTCCGTATAGAAATTCACAATCTTGAATGCATCTTCCATTTCATCTGAGGCATAATCTTTAATTGCATTACCTAAAGATTCCATATGACGTTGCAGGTTCATACTCATGAATCCTGATAATTGCATAAATCCTGGGTATACTAATCTCATATACCCAGGATAACGACTTGGCACAATGGAAATAACATTTTGCTCAAACCAATTATCACCTCTTGAGGTTGCAAGCTGGTTTACAGTAGTAGGCGTTTTATCTGTATCTATTGGCCCACCCAGCAAGATAGCAGCATTGGGCAAATTTGGATCATCTTGCGCAGACATTAATCCTAAGGATATCAATAAAGGTACAGTAGATTGGCATACAGCCATGACGTTAATGTCTGGGCCTAAAGTATGCATAAATTCTATAAGGTAATCTGCAAAATCATCCAAATCAAATGAACCTTCCGTTAAAGGTACATCTCTTGCACTCTTCCAATCTGTAATATAAACATCAAAATGAGGAAGCATATCCTCTACTGTGCCACGCAATAAGGTGGCGTGATGGCCAGACATGGGCGCCACTATAAGCATTTTGGGTTGGTTTTCTTCGAGGTAGCCCAGTTTATCAAAATGTATTAAATCACAAAAACTTTTTTTGACGATAATATCTTGGCTAATTTCATAAAAATTGCTATCGACTTTAACTTCTTCAATTCCAAATACCGGCTTTTGATAAGTATCCAAAAGCATATGGTTTACATAAAATGTGCCAGCAATTAACCTGAGCAAATAACGATATTTTTTTAAATACATAAATTCATGATTTTCAGGAACGAATGGCACTTTCCCTGGCAGATTCATCATGTCAGAAACTCTGTTAAGCTGTTTTGCCGTGCTTAAGTATTGTTCTGAAACAGGCTTCATCATCCGCATTGAAGAATCCACAAAGTTGTATAACCAACGACTATCTACTGGATTAAATAACATTGCGCCCTCCAATAAAAATTTAAGTTTAGAACCCTACGCTAACGATTAAACTATAGATTATGTACTATCTATTTCGTTAATAAGTTATAGTTTCGTAACTGTATTTTTAATAGTGAATGTCATCGCATCAGGAGTATGTGTTATCAAGCAGATCCTTGTTATTAATTCCGGCTCTTCAAGCATCAAATTTGCTTTATTTGATTGCGAGAACTCCTTAGAAAAGAAAATGACTGGGGTATTAAGCAATATCACAGCAACCCCTGTTTTAAGGATAAAAGATGCCCAAGGGAATGTGATTAATCAAAGGGAATTTTCGACTCATTACAGCTATAAAGATTATTTTAATATGCTTTTTTCGCATATCAACGATTCAAATATGAATGTACAAGCAATTGGCCATCGTGTCGTCCATGGTGGTTTACGCTATAAAAGTCCTACCAAAGTAAGCGCACAATTAATTAGCGATTTGAAAAAATTAATTTCATTTGCACCGCTTCATCAACCGTTTAATATTGAGGCTATTGAGGTTATTGCTGAATTATATCCAAACATAAAGCAGTTTGCCTGTTTTGATACAGCTTTTCATCGCACCCATTTGCCTGTTGCCGACTTTTTTGGGATCCCAAGAGAATATTATGATGAAGGCGTCCGCCGTTATGGCTTTCATGGCTTATCTTATGAATATATCATGATGAGACTAACATCGCTTTCACAGGATTTCCTTAAAAAGCGGATAATTGTTGCCCATTTAGGTAATGGTGCAAGCATGTGCGCTATTAAAAATGCACAATGTCATGATAGTACGATGGGATTCACCGCCTTAGATGGTTTGTTAATGGGTACTCGCTGTGGAACCTTAGATCCTGGCGTTTTACTTTATTTAATCCAATACAAAAATATGGATCTTAAGGCATTAACGGATTTGCTTTATAAGCAATCTGGTTTACTTGGTGTATCAACTATTAGCAGCAATATGCAAGAACTTCTACAAAATGATAAAAAGGAAGCTCTAGACGCCATTGAACTCTTTGCCTATAGAATTCGCAAAGAAATAGGCGCTTTAGCAAGCGTACTTGGCGGATTGGATACACTGGTTTTCACAGGTGGCATAGGTGAAAATGCTGCATTTATTAGAGAAAAAGTATGCAAAAATATGGATTGGGTTGGTTTATCTATCAATGATGAAGCTAATCTAAAAAATGAAATGGTGATCAATACTTTATCTAGTAAAGTTGATATTCTGGTAATTCCCACTGATGAGGAATTTATCATTGCCAATCATACATATACCTTGTTAAATGAGGATATAAATCATGGATAATGCATTATTAAAAGGTAAAAAAGCACTTATAATTGGCATTGCCAATGAAAATTCAATTGCCTATGGCTGCGCTAAAATGCTCAAAAAGGCTGGAGCCCAAATTGCGATCACCTATCTAAACGATAAAGCAAAACCACACGTAGACACTATTGCTAAAGAAATGGAACCTGGCCTCTATTTAAAATGTGATGTGACACATGAAGGTGATTTAGAAAATGTATTTAATGAAATTGCGAAGAATTGGGGTTCAATAGACATTATTGTACATTCCATCGCTTTTGCGCCTAAAGTAGATTTACAAGGCACATTACATAGCTGCTCCAAGGATGGCTTCTTGTTAGCAATGGACATTTCATGCCATTCTTTCTTGCGCATGGCAAACCTAGCTAAACCTTTGATGAAAACTGGAGGCACCCTCTTTGCTATGAGTTTTTATGGTGCTGTGAAAGTGGTTGAAAATTATAATGTCATGGGTCCTGTTAAAGCTGCACTTGAATCTAGTGTGCGTTACATGTCAGCTGAGCTTGGCCCTGATAATATTCGTGTTATTGCCTTATCGCCAGGGCCTGTTAAAACCCGCGCAGCTTCTGGCTTAGATGATTTTGATAAACTTATTGAAAGTGCAAAAGCAAAGGCACCCATGCATGCTTTGGTGGATATTTTGGATGTGGGCGCCATGGTCACCTTTCTTTCAAGCGATTATGCTAAAAATATAACTGGTGATACTATCTACATCGATGCCGGATACCATTTAATGAGTTAAGCTCTCTTATTAATTAAAACTCTTTTTAAGTCTATTTGACCCCTCTGTATCATTTGTAGCACTCTTATCAAAGATTGCGCTGAGCCTAACATTTTTTAAACGACTCAGATCGGCACCATAAAGGGGATTATAGCTAACGATATCTGTTTGCTCTTCTTGGGATGAAACAGATCTTGCTCTTTGCTTTGTTTTTGATGCGCTCAGCTCTGAGCTTTCTGCTTTTGAGCTTTCACCTATAGCTAATGCATTTACTTTTGTAGGCAATTCTTCAATATCTTTATAAAGATCGTCTTTACTGAGTAATGCCATGCTACATCTTTGCATAAACATAAATTCTAAAGTGGCTGCTGATTTATCTTTGGCCTTCGTGATAAGCCTTGAATTTAACTTTAAACCATATAGCAAGCCTGGGCCCAAATATACGCCTAAAGAGCGATAAAGCTGTTCATAGTTATGTGCCATGGGGGGCAGCCATTCATTCGAGATTTGACTGTACAATTTAAGATAAGTTCGTAGTATTACAGCACTTTGCGGATGCCCATTTTCTTCAAGTTTTTGAAAGAATTTTTCAAAACAAGGACCAATCAATTTTTTAGATTTTTCATCACTTTTTTGTGCTATTAGGCTTAATTTTTTTATAAAATAATCATGATATTTTTTTACGTTACTATCACCAAGATCGATAATCTCAGCTTGTTTGAGCGAGGTTTTGATTAACGCGCCCCAACATATCATAATTTTAACTCTAGAGAAGTTTTTTAAGCTATCATCTAATGTTTCGCGAAGTACCTTGGCTGATTTTTCTTTGTCTGAATTAAGATATGAAAAAAGAACATGATGAAATTGTGCTAATTCGTGCTCTTCTGGATCAGCTCTTAAAACTTCATTTTCAAACGAAGATACGAGATATAACTCACTTTCTTTGTTAAAAAGTTGCATGGCCCAAGGCATAAATAGCGCAATTTCTTGTACTGTCCATCGATGTTCGCTAAGAGGTGCCAGGGGGGCAGAAGATGTAATATCAGCTTCTTTTTGTTTATCGTTTAGGTGCTTTGCATCTAACATAGTAATAATCTCTTGGTGTAAGACTTGCTAAATTTATCCCACATTTATAAAAAAAGCGAAGAATATACTATATTTGATGTATTTTTTAGACAGCATGTCTATACATGCAGAGAATTTCACTACAATACCTAGTAGAATCAGATTCTAGTTGGCCAACTGTCAGAAGTTATTATTTACTGCACAGCATAAAGAGCGGCACACAAAGTGCCGCTCAATTTTTTTAAGCAAGCTTGACTGAACTTAATCTTGTGCAAAGCTCGTTTAAATCTTTTTCCTTTTCAGGATCAACTTTTCTTTCTTCTAATCGAACTGCTTGGGCTGCTTGACGAAGAGGACAATAAGTTTCCAATTGCTTTTGCAGCATTGCACGACGCTCAGGAAAGGACATCTTCTCTTGGCCTTTCTCTAAGCGTACGCGATCAGGTTCAAATTCTCTTTGGTAATCTGCACCTACCACCATAGACTTTGTTTTGGACCACCATGTTGGCTGACGTGTATGAGAAATAGGTAAAAGTCCTAGCTTAAGTTGCATTTCAACACGCGTGCTTTCAGCATGTTCGAGAAATTGTCTAGTAATATCTACCTTAGCTTCTTTTCTAAAACGTCTTGCCGTATCTAAAGCTACCGCAACTTTCTTATTCAGTTCATATACAGGATCAAAACCATTAACCAAGCTTCGCCCGTGCTTACGTTGTTCTTTAGTTTCATTAATATCAAAATTGCGTTTCTCTGATTTTTCTTTTAGTTCTTCATAACTTAGCGGCGCGGGTATCAATCCCATCCATTGGGTGAGATGATCTGTAAAAGAGGTTGATGTAATCGCTTCTAATCGCTTCTTTTTTTCACTTTCAATCTCATCCCAAGCTTTATGCGCTAATTTTCCTGCCGCTTGCGCAGCTTGAGGAGGCATATCTTTATTAATACCAAAGAAATTTACTTCATAAGCTATAGCGCTAGGTACTTTGCAGGCGTGTGACAAATAGGCTAATAAATACTTTTGATTTATCCTTTTTATCGCTTCGCTAATTTGTTGTTTATTGGGAGCTTCACTTTGGGGTGCTTGTGCTGCTTGGACTGCTTTTTCAGGCTCTTCGATTAATCTTCCAGCAGCTTTTTTTTGTGATTTTTTAACTTCTTCTCGCCATTCATTTAGGGTTGCGAGCACATTTTCCTTGGTAGCAATATTATCACCTAATTTCATTTTAAGAATTTGGATGACTTGTAAGGCAATTTGCTCTCTTTCCGCATAATTCTCGCTAGCCAGCATGTAGTGCGTTTGTTTTCTAACATCGAATTTTGCCTCACTCAACAACCGCTCTTCAATCTCCTTTTCTGGCATTTGTTGTTCTTTTAAAAATGTACTTAGTGCATCTAAGTGAGTAATCAGAGGTGATTCTAGATGTTTATCTACCGCCCGTGCTCTTAATTTTTCTTCATATATTCTGTAAAAGGCAGGGGGGGATAATTCAGTGGAAATTTTTTTATCAGAATTTGTCGCTGCGATAGGTGCTGCTGATTGTGGTCCTTTATTTGCCATTGCCATCTCCTTCATGAATCGAGTACTGTGTTAATTTGCACAATGTATTTTTATTATGTATCCATGATCAAAAGCGAAAGTACTTCACGCTTTCGCGTTACGATGGCATATTAAAAAAATAAGTGCAACTGGCTTGGTATTGATAGAATGATTTATGAACCAAAGGTAAATGCAAATGCTTCAAGATCAGGTTCATTTATCTCAAGTTCGAGCAACCCTTGTGTGGCTGTTTGTTGTTGAATTAATTCATAGAGCCGATGTTCATTAACTTGAACAATACCGTTATGTACATCGCTACCTGCTTCATTTTCAACGACTTTTCCATTTAATGATACTTTAACTTGTATCGTTTTGTTATTAGTGCTTCCCATTACCAGAAATACTTTCTTGGCATTAAAGGACAATCGTAGTGTACAATGAGCGCCTTCAGATATTATTTTCTGACCTTCAATTTTCCATAATCCATTGAGTGCCCATTGATGCAATTTTAAATTTTGCGGTAAAAAATATTGCACTGTTTCATCTTTTTTAACTTCAGCAAAATTTGCCATATTTTCAAAGCGAAAATAGCCAAGATAGGTTTCTGGCGTTTGTGAAAAATTATGCCAGTGTTCTGCTTGTGTTGTTGTGGTAATTCTTTCTGGTGCATTGAGCAACAGGCGAATATTGTGCTCTGTTACTTCATATTCACCTTCCCCAAAATGGGTATAAACAACGCGTCCATTTCTATCAATGAGATAATGTGCCGGCCAATATAAATTATGAAAAGCATCCCAGGTACCTAGTTTGTTATCTATTGCCACTGGATATTCAATACCGAATCGGGTTAAAGCCGCTTCAATATTGCTTTGCTTTTTTTCAAATTCAAATTCTGGGGCGTGTACCCCAACAATGACCAATCCAAGGGAACGGTATTTCTTATCCCATGAAGTGATATAAGGTAAAGTCCTAATACAGTTAATGCAGGAATAAGTCCAAAAATCAACGAGCACAACCTTACCTTTAAGCTCAGCCATGCTTAATGGTTTACTATTAAGCCAACCATCTATCTCTTTAAATTCTGGTGCCGGGTATGTGATGCTTAGCGGATTAATTAACTGTGCGCTCAATAATTTTGGTTCTTGAGTCTGTGTTTGGCTACTTTGAATGTTCATACCAAAAGCAATGTAAAGCACACTGAGCAAAATTAATATGCCTAATATTTTTCGAATTAATTCAGCATATCGAACCATTAATTGCAGCTTAGTAATCAGCTCACGTCCCATGAGGGTAATACAGAGCATGGGTATAGAAGCCCCTAAAGAGAAGGCTAAGACCAAGATAAAGCTTTGTAATGTACTGCCCTGGCGAATGATTTGAATCAAGGCTGCTGCTAGTATAGGGCCTGCACAAGGTGTCCATACCAGTCCTATTAATGCCCCCATCAAGACACCGCTACCAAAACCCTGGCCTGCTGGTTGAATATGTCCCAAATCAGCAATCCGAGACGTAATTCTCTCAAATGCGTTTGAAAGCGGCTTAAACAGGAGCATTAAGGCAAAACATCCAAGAAAGATTAATGAAAGATTTTTGAAAAGATCTAAATCGACATGAAGTATTTTTATCAAGCTGGCAGATAGCATTGCAAATGCACTGAATGAAACAATAAACCCGACAATAATCCCATAGGGTCTGCTTTTGCCCCCTACTAATGAGCCGCTTAAGATTAATGGCAGCACCGGTAAAATACACGGTGAGGCAATTAATACGAGCCCCTCAAGAAAAGCGAGTCCAATATCAATCAGATTTATCGCCATACATGATATATCCTATTCTCTAATTATGATAAGTTTAGACATTATTAGGATACGAATAACAAAAATGATTTATATTTCCCCTGACATTTCCCTCAAAAATGCTGAACTTTTGTTTACTTTTATTCGCTCACCCGGGCCAGGTGGTCAGAATGTGAATAAAGTTTCTACGGCTGTTCAATTGCGCTTTAATCTGCTGCAATCCCCTTCCATTCCAGATGAGCTCAAGCTAAGAATTATCAAAAAATTGACTTCAAAGCTCAGCACAGAGGGCGAGCTCATTATTAAAGCAAATCGCTATCGCACCCAATTAAAAAATAAAGAGGATGCCATTGAACGCTTGCAAGAACTGTTAATTAAGGCAGCACACGTACCAAAAAAGAGAAAGAAAACAAAACCTTCAAAAGCACAGGTACAAAATAGGCTGGCCAAAAAGAAAATACAGGGTCAAAAGAAAAAAGATCGGGGAAAGAAAAGTTTTGATTAAGGGATCGGGTGAAGACTTATCAGGTTAGGCTAGTTTTGATTGATAGTACTGGGCTTTAAATTTTGGTAGTAAACTAAAATCGAACTCTATTTTCCGCATCCCCAATAAAAAAACCGCGTTTGATCATCAACCAAACGCGGTTTTTTTGAGTCTGCTTAAGCAGTTTTAGCTTTTTTAGCTCTCTTCTTACGAGCTTTAGCTTTTGGCTTCTTAGCAGCAGCTGGTTTAGCAGCAGCTTTCTTAGCGGTCTTTCTTTTTGCTTTAGCCTTTTTTGGCTTTGCAGCAACAGCAGACTTAACTGCTTTTTTCACTGTCTTACGCTTTTTAGCGACTTTACGAGCTTTTTTAGGAGCAGCAGCTTTAGAAGCAACTTTACGCTTTTTAGCTGGTGCCTTACGGGTTGCAGACTTTTTCTTACGAGCGATCATTAAGTATCTCCTCACTTATGGTAGCTATCACAAATCTAGCACATAAGTTTGGAAAAATAAAATAATATATAGGTCTTAACTAAATTTATTTTATCTTTGGCCAAATTTCATAGTGCTACATTGTGCCTTAAGAACAAAATTTACATTTTATCCTTAAAAAATTTTTTCGATTCATTAAGGATTTAGCATCCTAGGGTTACACACCCCATTTTGTTCTTGGCCATTCTACATTAACTCAACTATGAATGACCAGTAAAGTTTCTTAACAGCGTGTAGGAAATTTGCCTTTTGTTTAAAAATTTATAAAAAAGTTGACCAATATTGTCATATTTCGGTTACGAAAATCATTTTCCATCCATTCAATGACACCTTAAGTAGCTTTTTTTATAAAAAGTATTATTCTCATTCTTCAAAATTTATCATCCCAGTTAATCTTGAGGTGTAAAATGAAAGATGGCCTTAACAAAGAGAATGTGACCAGCGAATATCTACAGGCAGCCCGTCAAGGACGTATTGATCTCATGATGCAAATTGATGAGTCCGGGCTATCAAGCTATATCAGTAAAGAAATGAGGGTATCGGCTATTCAGAACATATTAGGCCTAGCACCCTACCCGATTTTACAACATTACCTATACTGTGATGTTAATGGGGTCGATAAGGAAATGAGAGGGATGTTTTTTAGATATGCTAAAGCTCATAGTCTTGTCTCAGCTGAAGATCTTAAAGATTCAACGACGCCTTCACCGGAACCAGAAAAAGATTTGCGCAGATATTCGTTCTAATGATCGATTAACTTGTTCTGCTGCCATCGCTTGCTTTTATAGCGCATAAAGTAGCAGCCAAAAAAGATAATACAAAAGAGGGTGACCAATTGCATGGCGAGCATAGGTGACCCATTCAACACCACGACAAATAAATAGACAGGAACGATTAGCATAAACCAAGTACCAAAAGAGTTCATAATCATAATGAAACGGGTGTCGCCAGCGGCTGTTAAAATACCGTCTATAACCCATGCCATACCATCAAAAATATAACCTATCCATAACCAAAAGCAGCTTGTTACTAGCAGCTGTCTTAAATTAGCCACATCAGCAATTTCGCTATCAAGAGGAATAAAGAGATCAACTAGTAGATGGGGAAATATAACTAAGGGTATAGCAAGTAGAATAGCTAGGATAAACTGTAATTTTAACCCTGTCATCAAGACTTCACCAACTTTATGCCATTTTTTAGCGCCTATAGAGTTTGAGGCAAATGCGCTAACCCCCATTTGCAAGCCTTCCGTTATAAAGGTAAACAGTGTCCAGATACTAAAAGCGATGGTCATCACAGTAACATGCTCAATACTACGTTGCGCTAAGAAGAACATCATAAAGGGCCATGCCGCTATGCCAGCCATATGCCCAACAGAGTTGGGGAGCCCTACTTTGATACATTTGATAAAAAGAGTCTTATCAAATTGCCAGTGATGGGTATTGTATTGCTTACGGTATTTGGGCTTGAGAAAGAAAATGAATAATCCTAAAGCAACACATAGCTCACTGATCCCAGTTGCAATGGCAGCTCCCGTTGCACCCATCTGGGGAATAAAATCTCTAACGCCAAATACGAGTATTGATACCAAGATTAAATTCAGGAGGTTCGATAATACGACAGATATAGCAATTGTCTTAACCTGACCTCTACCAACATAGAAACCTGTCAGCGCCCCAACCAAGGGATAGCCGCCACCAAAAATCATAATCCATTTGAAATAATCATAACCTTCTTGACCTAATTCCTTTGGAATGAATAGGGTTGGGGTATAAATGCCAAGAAGAATCATAATGAATGCACAAACCAATGAAAACCAAATCATTTGCCATACAGGTTTTGCTAATTGTTTAAATTGTTGAGCACCATTATATTGGCCAACGAATACTTCAGCTATCATGGCGATAGCCATTGCACCAAATTGAAATACAAATGCAATATTGCCTGCAGTACTAGCAACAATCATTGCTTGTGTATCATATTGAGCAAGAATAACCCTATCTAAAAAATTCATCAAAGAACCTGATAATGCTGTTAGCATCAATGGAAAACACAATTTCCATAACTGGCGCAAATGGCTTTTGCCTTCGCATAACAGTACATTATTGATTTCAGTTGCATTTGATGTCGTTAACATAATACTACCTAAATTCCAGATAAACCGATCCGTCGTTTAGTTTATGTAATAACGTTCACTCTTGAGACGTTGTATTAATTTGTTTGATTTATGTTATAAGCAATTGCGCTTATAAATTTAAAAGCAGAAAACTATTGAAGTTTTTTAAGACATTTCGTTGCTTTGCTTTATGTTTAATATGAATTTCATATTATGCGTTATTATGACATATATGAGTCACAAAGTCCGCGCCACTTGCCTTGTGGTTTATTCTCATTATCCGAACTTTAGGTGTAGCTGAACCTAAAATGCCTATGTGCTGGCGGGAAAATTCCGTGTAAAATTGCCCTCATGTTAGGCAAAACCCTCCAAAATCAAGCCAAATGACTCATATTTTATCTTACTTCTACCTGCATAATAAAGCTTTAAATATGCCTTCTATCAATTGCCACTAACCTTTTATCGCTTAACTATTGCTGCAACCTTTGATGGTTGCTAATTTTCACACTACAAATATCGTGAGATTCAAGGAGACAAATATGCGTGAACTTTCGATGAATGAAATCAATTATGTTTCTGGCGCAAATGCTGCCCAGGTTTTTGCCAGAATAGCCATTGGGACAGCGCTAGCTGTAGGCGCTATAGCAACAGCTGCAACACCCTACCCAACATATTATTATCCTTCTTATAACTATCCAGCTTATAACTATCCCGCTTATGCGTATCCCTCTTATGGTTATAACTACGGTTATCCTTACTCAACAACCGATGTGATTGTCTATGACTATGGATATCCCGGTTACAGTGTTACTTATGTCTATTAATTATTATAAATAAATAGGAATGATTAAAATGAGTTTACGTTCTTTTGGTATCGGATTTGGTATTGGCGCAGGTGTTTCAGTATTATTTGGAGCACCCCTCGTACCTGCACTCGCTTATGGTTTTATAGCAGGCAGTTTAAGTGCGTTATTTACTTCTATGGGCGGCCCCCGCGTTGTTGTAGCACAGCAGCCTGCTGTTGTAGTAGAACCATGGTATACGCGCATGGGTTTTTCCTATACAAATCCGCGACCAAGAAGAACAGTCGTAGTTCACGACAACACAAGCAGTTTTGGCTGGTCAAGACCGAGCACTTGGTTTGCTAATACTTCTTGGTTTGCACCATCAGCGCCAAGAACACCTGGTAGCACAACAACTATCCATCATGCCTCAAATTCCGCGCCAGTTGCGGTGACCACCACCCCAACACAAGCAGGTGGTACTATTATTTCTTCAGCACCATCAGTGCCTTCAAGAGCACATAATGTACATGCCTCAACAACACTATTTGGTGGTGGTTCAATGCCCACACCGGTTCCAGTGCCTTCATCACCTGTATCTATGGTATCAACTGGCGGTTCAAGCTCAATTTTAGGTGCAACCCCCGTAGTTCCACCAACTGCACGTGATGTTCGTCAAACAACATTGTTTTCTGCACCGCAAGCGCCAGCGCCTAGCCAACCTTCTTTATTATCTAGCTTAGGTTCATTGCTGAGCGCGCCATCTGTTGTTCCCCCACATGCACAAAATGTTCGCGTGACAACAACAACATCCGCTGCACCAATCGCAAGAACAAACACGCCGTCAGGCACATTTTTAGCAGAGAATCCACATGCGCCAAGACCTCAAGTTGGTGCTAGTACAACTAACGCTTCAGGTACATTCTTAGCGACAAATCCACATGCGCCAAGACCTCAAGTTGGTGCTAGTACAACTAACGCTTCAGGTACATTCTTAGCGACAAACCCACATGCGCCAAGACCTACAAGTGGTTCTGTTATTAATACGCCAGTAACATTGCCAAATGGTGCTCAAGTAACCAAAGTTCAAAGAAAATTATTGTTCTAAGATTACTTTCTAAGGCTTGTCTGCTTTAATCAGACAAGCCTTTTTCATTTTAGCCTGTTTAAATACCCTGCTCTATTTTCTTAATTTTGAAAAAATTTACAGTTTTTTTGTGTCTATGATGGTAAGTAGCTTTTTCAAGAGGAGTTACATACTATGAAAACTGTATCTAAAATCGTTCCTGTTATTGGCCTTTTGTTTCTTGTTGGTTGTGACAACATGAGTCACACAGACCAAAACGTACTCGGTGGTGCTGCGCTTGGTGCAGTAGCTGGTACAGCGATTGGTGCTATCTCTGGCGAAGCTGGCGCAGGTGCTTTAATCGGCGCAGGTGTTGGTGCTGTTGGTGGCTATGTTTACGATAGAAACAAATACGGCTACTAATCTAGCCCTTTGAAACGAAGGCAGCATTTCAATGAAGTGCTGCCTATTTATCTTTACAGTTTCATCGCCGAATTGGCTTGTGAATCACTTTTCTTCGTTTTATCTTTGAGTTTGTCTGATTTTCCAATAACGACTTTTAACTCAGCATTTTCATCATCAAGTTCAGCACCTTCTTTTTTAGATTCTTGATCCAAAAAAGCCGCCATTCTGGCAATTTCATCAATATATTCCCCTTTGCTTTGAGGCTTTGAAAATTGAAATGTAAGTGGCTTAGGGTGTCTTATGTCAAATTCAATATCATGTTGAGGTGCAGGTGTTTCAGTAGTACAGCAGCAGCAAAATATCTTTTTCATTTGTTGCTTAAAAGCTTTGCCACAGGAAAGCGTAGCTTGTAGATCCTGTGCGGCTTCTTCTAGCGCGGCATCTGTTCTATCGAGGTTATTATCTACTCGCCCAATTTGTTCTCCCTGAGTGTGTATGCCCTCTCGCTCTTTTTGCTGCTTCTCAATGAGGTCTTTTAATTCGGTATATTGTGCTATTAAATCCCCTAAGGTAACCGTACTTGTGGGCGGCTTTCTTATTTTAGTTTCTGTATGTTTGCGATGCCCCTCTTCTTCAGTAGTGCTGTCATCCTGCTTTTCTTTTGCTGTGGCACTTGAAGATGCGACAACTTTGTCTTTGCTATCGCTAACAGGCGTTGGATCCGAAGCTTCCTTTCTTATTTTCTCTTTCTTAACTTTATTTCTGGGTTTAACTTTGGTTTCAGTATGGCGTTCAGAAGGATCACTTAAATTAACAGCTGCCAATCTATGGCTAAGACCATCTACATCATCTTGTTCCTTATCTATCTTCAATGCTGACATGGCCGTGGTTACATTATCAACATCTGGCGATGAGATAGGTTTGGAAGAACTTTCTTCTTTTTTGGGTTTTCTTGGCTTTACCTTGACTGCTGTATGTTTGGTGAAAGGTGCTTCTACATTATCTTGATCATTGTCTTTATCTTTAGCAGGCCCATGCTCTAAACTCATGATGTCACCTCAGGCAAGAAGATTAAAAGTTCAACACTATAATGCAGCTCATAATCTAATAATACTGTATATATTTCTGCCTTTCGGTACTTAGCTAACAAACATTTATGGAATTAATATGCACAAGACGATTTTTCAAAAGATCATCGATAGAGAAATAAAGGCAGATATTATTTATGAAGATAATTGGTGTATCGCCTTTCACGATGCTAATCCACAAGCTCCGATACATATCTTAGTTGTCTCAAAAAAAGTGATTGCGAAATTGTCAGAAGTTGAGGAAGAGGATAAAGATCTTCTCGGTCACATGATGGTGAAAATTCCGGAAATAACCAGCAAACTCGGCATAAAGGATAATTTTCGCTTAGTGATTAATAATGGCGCGCAAGCCTGCCAGACTGTTTATCATTTACATATCCATATCATGGCTGGACGAATGTTTACATGGCCGGCGGGTTGATTAAACAAGTTTAGGAACCATAATCCCCCTTTGTTATCAAAGGGGGGTTAGGGGGGTTTTAACCCACTACTTTTTCTTTTGATATGTCCCAATCAATACGGCTTCATCAATCACATGTCCTGCCATGGCTTGACGTAATTGATCAGAGGTAGGATTAGCTAAATCAGGCAAAATAACGTTTAAGGCATAAAGTTTATGAAAATAACGATGCCGACCAATAGGGGGACATGGACCACCATAGTTTTGGTTTTTCCAGCTGTTCGTGCCACGCAAGGTATCTTCTGATAACTCATGCAATCCGATATTTTCTTTTAAACCGGTACTTTTAGGATCAATATTATAAAGCAACCAATGATCCCAAATCATTTTAGGCGCACCAGGATCAGGTGCATCAGGATCGTCAACTATCAATACCAATGATTTTGCCGTGGGAGGAACATCTTCCCAAAACAGTGGCGGTGAAAAATTATCACCCTCGCAGGTGTATTTACTTGGAATTTCTGAACTTTCTTCAAAAACGCTGGATTTGATTCTCATTAAGGCCCTCATGAAGCTATTAATTTAGGTTTCATATTTAGTTTAGGTAAAATTTAACCTTTAATACATACAACCTGATTTAATGTATATAGCACATCAACCAAATCGCTTTGATTTTCCATCACCTCATCAATGTTTTTATAAGCGCTGGGGATTTCGTCTAACACATGTTTATCTTTGCGACACTCTACGCCCTTGGTTTGTGCTTGCAGATCATGTACCGTAAATTTATTTTTTGCAGCTGTGCGGCTCAATTTACGGCCTGCACCATGAGAGCATGAGTGAAATGAACTCTCCACCCCTTTTCCTCTTACAATAAAAGAACGCGCACCCATACTACCAGGGATGATACCTAAATCGCCCTCACCTGCTCTGATAGCGCCTTTTCGTGTCACATAAACACTTTCGCCATAATGCTTTTCTTTAACAACATAATTATGATGACAATTTATTGCTGTTTCAGTGATTTGAAAGGCTGGCAATTCTTTTTTCAAGACGGATAGAATAATGTTCATCATTTCACGTCGATTAGCAAAAGCATAATCCTGTGCACAAGATACTGCCTCTAAATAGTCATTGAAATGCTTTGTGCCCTCATTTAGATAAGCTAAGTCTTTATCAGGCAAATTTTTAAGGTGCACTCCCATATCTTTTTTGGCCAATTCTATGAAATAGGTACCAATAGCATTACCAATACCGCGACTCCCTGAATGTAACATTACCCACACATCTTTATTGTGATCAAGGCAGATTTCAATGAAATGATTCCCCCCGCCTAAAGAACCCATTTGATTCATCCATTTAAGATGTGCATTACGCATACGTTGGGAAATTTTAGGATGTTTTTCCAAGATAAGTTCAAAACGCTTTTGAAAGGGCTCACATGCTTGAAGACGAATATGCTTTTCACTGTGTGCATTAAAGCCAACCGGGACTTGTTCTTCAATATTTAAGCGTAAATATTTTAAATTATCTGGTAACTGATGCGCTTTTAAGGAAAGTCTAACGGCACTCATACCACAACCAATATCCACCCCGACCGCCGCTGGTATTATGGCTTGTTTCGTGGGAATGACAGCCCCCACGGTTGCCCCTATACCACAATGCACATCAGGCATGGCGGCAATATGCGAATGGATAAAAGGCAGTGTTGAAATATTGACGAGCTGCTGATAAGCAGACATATCTATATCGTCGGTATATATTTTTACCGGCACCCGGCCTTTAGTGATGACTTTTTTTATTGGCATTTAAGTTACTCTTTTACGAACGTCACTATCTATCATACCAAAATTTAAAGCTTTGGTTAATAACTGATAA
Organism: Uncultured Candidatus Berkiella sp.; assembly: GCA_964496435.1. GTDB lineage: Bacteria > Pseudomonadota > Gammaproteobacteria > Berkiellales > Berkiellaceae > Berkiella. The sequence goes on along the minus strand of CAZBZP010000014.1, from coordinate 64,224 downwards.
AACAATATTCCTAATAATATCATAGCCTTAGCAAATATCTAGGCTTTCTCTCCCCCCGGTTTACACCATAGCCAAAACCCGTATAGCAAAAAATTTAACCTTTTTGCGTGTGCTGTCGAGTATTTGACAGTGGGTGAGTTAAAAACATTTGGGTGAGTAAATCATGCTAAAAAAATCAGTTCTCTTAGCCGCAAGCTCGTTTGCATTAATGGTTGTTTCAGGCTTAGTTCAAGCGCTACCAACCACAAAAGGCATTTATATTAACCAAGGTACTTTAGAAGATACAAAAAGATTAACAACTTTAATTGATAAATCTAAAGCTGCGGGCATTAATACCTTTGTCGTTGATTTAGAAAAACCAACAAAAAACTATCAAAGACAAATCGATCTTATTAAGAACAGTGGTATACATTATGTGGCACGTATCGTGGTATTTCCTGATGGTGGCACACCCAAGCACTTAAAATCACAAGAATACTGGGAAAGCAGATTAAAACTCGTTAACAATGCAATTGATTATGGCGCAGAAGAAATTCAATTAGATTATATCCGTTATAATACAAAACAACCTCCTGTTTCACAAAATGCAAAAGATGTTAAAAAAGTAATTGAGTTTTACAAAGAAAAAGTGGCTGCAAAAGGCAAACCTTTACAAATTGATATCTTTGGTGAAGTAAGCTTCAAAGAATCACCACGTATTGGTCAAAATGTTGAGTTATTTGCTGATACCGTTGATGTTGTGTGCCCCATGGTTTACCCATCACACTATCATCCTTATCAAAAACATTCAGCAGAACCTTACAACACCATTTACAAATCCTTAACCTCATTGAAGAGCAAGTTTGATAAAATGCCCTTCAAATTGACGCCTTACATTGAAGCATCAAACTATCATTACAAATGGTCTGATAGCAAAAAAGTGAAATATATTAAATCACAGCTAAAAGCCGTTGAAGATGCCAATGCAGATGGTTGGTTTGTATGGAGCCCACAAAACCACTATGACAATCTCTTTATTGCCTTGAAAGAGCCTAATGACAGTAAAGCTGAAATCTCTACCGATACAAAAGAAACAGCTAAAACTGAAAAAGCACAAGATGAATCAAAGAAAGTAGCTACAACAGAAAAACAAGAAGCTAAAAGCAAAAAAGTGGCTAAAAGGGAAAAGGCTAAAAGCGCTAAATATGCCAAATCTGACAAAGCTTCAAAATGGGGTAAACCCAGTGCACGAGCTGAAAAAGTGTCAGGTTATGGTAAATCAAGCGCTAGATATCTTGGGGATAGTTAAGTAAACACAAGTAAAAAAACAAAAAAGTAGTTCATTTCATTTCACCCCGCCTGGTTAGTTTATCTAACCGGGCATTTTTTTATTTACAAACCCAACCCACAAACCGCGGTTGATTTGCGAAGGGTTATTGTTATTTCTGAAGTGTTTTTCTCAAATCGTGCGGATCAACGGACCATTTTAATTTCCATTCTTCGCCCGCATGCACAAGGCATGCCGTAGTGGCGGTTAGAAAAGAGAGGCTGGGCGTGCTGATTTTGCCGCTCAATAAAAAACTGCTGAGCAAAGCAAGATTAGGTAAATGCCCCACTATCATTGTATTTTGAGTAAATTCATGAATATCTCCAATGAGGCGAAATACATCCTCATCAGGATCTAAGCTGGGTAATAATTGAAGCTTCGCACTCAGGCCTAGGGTATTAGCAATAATTTCTGCTGTTTCGATGGAGCGTAATTTCTCACTGTGGAAAATGGTCTCCACCTGACAATGCTCGCTCAACAGATAGTTAGCAACCTGCAACACTTCATTTTGACCCCGTGAATTTAAGGGGCGTTCAAAGCGTTCTTCGCTAGAATAGGCTTCGCCATGTCGAACCAAGTAGAGATCCATGAAATTTACTTAACCTTACATTTTAAATTTTCTGAAAATTTTCTTCCAAGCGATACCAATAATAAAGCCAATAATAAGTGTAATAAAACTGATCATATAGTAATCATGGCGCATTTCTACGATTATGGGGTTATCCAGAACATTAACGGTGCTTTGATAGCTAGCAATGTACCATTTCCCTTCTCTTTGAATAAATGTTGCTATCCATTGTACAGGTTCTAGTATTACTTTATCTCGCGAGAACTGGTATTCAAACTCTGCCGTTCCACTTGCTATAAAGATATTCTTTTCAATAACTTCAATGTCGTTATCTACAGATACTTTTTTAACTTTAAAACTTTTCACCTTGAGTTGATTCAGCAGTGCTGGTGATTCAATATATTTTTTAAAATCAATATTACTATGAAATGGCTGTGCATTCTCGAGCACAATGCAGGCATTTGGTGTGAATATTTGGCTTAATTTTTCGAGATCTTTGTTTTCAATAGCATGCAGTATTTGGGTTTGAATACTTGAAATCACTTCCTGTGGCTTATCATTATTGTCTTGGGCAAAAACAATAATTGGAAAGATTACCAACAAAAAGCACGTCAGTCTCTTCAAGCAAAACATGCTGCCTATCCTTGTGCTGCATACGTTTGGGTTGAGCTAACTAAAGTATAACTGCAATTATTATAAGGACAAATTTCTTTTCTTCTCATCACTAAACATTCTCTTATAAAATAAGAAAAATGATAAATTCGCTTTTTTTGATAATGGTATAAAATGTCTGCTAATTTTATTAACCCGCTTTTTTTAAGCAACGACTCTACAGATTTCAGATTGCTAAGCCAAACCTTAAGTTTGACGCCTGGATACAATCTAAATGACAGCCCGAATATGCTCAATGCGACTAACGACGCCCAAGCATTACAATCCTTCCTGATTGGCTATCAAGGCTCAACACTCACCTATCAAACCTATGTTAAAGAACTCGAGCGATTGGTTTTATGGTGCGCTCATGTACAGCAAACCACCATTTCTGCCCTTTCCTTTGACGATTTGGTCGCGTATCAACGTTTTCTAGCAGCTCCCACACCAACGCAAAAATGGTGCGGCAACAAACGCGCAAAATGTCGCAAAGATGGTTCAGTAAACCCCGATTGGCGCCCCTTTGGTGGCCCTTTATCGTCAGTATCAATAAAAAAAACGATGAGTATCATTGATAGCTTTTTCAATTATCTGGTGCAAACGCAATATCTTAAAGGGAATCCTCTAAGTGTGGCCAAAAGACGCAAAAAGCGAAACCAAGCGCAGAGTATGGAAAGATGGCTTGAAAGAACAGAAATAAACACGGTCTTAGAGGCGCTTGCACTTCAACAACAAAACAAAACTATCTCTGAATTTCAGGTTATTCGCGCAAAATATATTATTTTAACTTTATTTTATACGGGTTTACGCCTAGCTGAAATAACCAACCATTGTATGGGCAATTTTACCCTGCTTGAAGGAGAATGGTTTTTAAAAGTCGTTGGTAAAGGCGAAAAAATGCGCAAAATTGTTGTTGTCGATGAATACCTGGATGCTTTGATTGAATTCAGAAAAGCGATGGGCTGTGAAACCTTGTTGCCAGCCTTTGAAGAAGAAACGCCCTTAATACCTGCAGAAGATAAAAAGACCCCAATTCATCGCAGAAGAATTGATCAAATATTGAAACAATCCTTTGAAACTGCTGCTATATTCTATGAAACCCAAGCACTTTCTCAAAAGGATGAAGCGCATAAATTATTACATCGTGCTTCAAAACTGCGCAAAGCATCTGCCCACTGGCTACGACATTCCTATGGCACTTATTTAGTAAAATCCGGTTGCCCCATTGAAAAAGTAAAAACACTCATGGGTCATTCTGATATATCAACAACAATGATTTATGTTCATATTGCAACCAATGATTTACATCATTCTGCCCAAGGCTTAACTTTAAGAGAAGAAATATAATGACATCCCCTGCCCTGGTTTGGTTTAGACAAGATTTGAGAATACAGGATAATCCAGCGCTTTATAACGCAGCAAAATCAAAGGCACCTTTATTATTGCTTTATATTCTGGATGAAACTGATGAAGCCTGGCAGCCCGGCGCAGCAAGCCGTTGGTGGTTACATTATAGTTTGCAAAAATTAAGTGAAGAACTTGAAAACAAATACAATGCCAAGCTTATCCTTCAAAAAGGTGTCGCACTTGATATACTCCATGGTTTAATTAAAAAACATAAAGTTCAGAATATTTATTGGAATCGTTGTTATGAACCTATGTATATCAAAAGAGACACGCTTATAAAAAAATCACTTAGTGATCAAGGCTTGGAGGTACATTCCTATAACGGGGCTTTATTAAAAGAACCCTGGGAAATAATGAACAAATCAGGAGCACCGTTTAAAGTTTTCACACCCTTTTGCAAAACGCTCAAGCAACAAATGATGCGTGAAATCCTGCCAGCGCCACGGTCATTTGAGAGCTTAATGGATAAAAGCCTAAAGCTGGATTCGCTAGCGCTCTTACCCCACATTCCCTGGGATAAAGGCATAAAAGCAAGCTGGCAACCAGGTGAAAAGGCGGCGAAAGACAAACTTAAATCCTTTTTAAGTAAAACGGTGCAGGGATATAAAACCATGCGCGATTATCCCAATATACCTGCAACTTCAAGGCTATCACCGCACTTACATTTTGGCGAGTTAAGCCCTATACAGATTTGGCATGCAGCACAAACTGTTCAACAACAAAAAGCAAATATATATGCCGATGTAGATCATTTTCTGAGCGAACTGGTATGGAGAGAATTTTCAACTTATCTTTTGTATCACTATCCCCACTTGCCAGAAACGGCCTATTTACCTGCTTTTAATGCTTTCCCTTGGCTATACAATAAAAAGCATTTAAAAAGCTGGCAAAAAGGCTTAACAGGATATCCTATCGTTGATGCTGGCATGCGCGAGTTATGGCATATCGGCTGGATGCATAACCGCGTACGCATGATAGTGGCATCCTTTTTAATCAAACATCTTATGCAGCCATGGCAAGACGGCGAGGCTTGGTTTTGGGATACCCTGGTTGATGCTGATTTGGCGAATAATGCCGCTTCCTGGCAGTGGGTTGCAGGCAGTGGTGCTGATGCCGCTCCCTATTTTCGTATTTTTAATCCTGTTTTACAGGGACAAAAATTTGATAAAGAAGGTGATTATATTAAGGAATGGGTGCCAGAGTTAAAGGATTTACCTGCCAAATATATTCATTGCCCTTGGCAAGCACCACAAGCAGTCCTCGATAAGGCAGGCGTGGTTTTAGGCAAGACGTACCCCAAGCCTATTGTGGAGCATGATTTTGCCAGAAAACGCGCCTTAGAGGCGTACAAGAAAATTAAAGGAAAATAACAATTGTCTGCGATTTTGTTAAGGGCGGACATAAAGTCCGCCCCTACGCAGATCCAAAATTCTATGTAAGGGCGGACTTTATGTCCGCCCTCTTTATAAAAGCAAAAAAAAAGCCCAACGATGTTGGGCTTTTTTAGTCACTGAAAACTTAACTTAGTTTGCAGCAGGCGTGAAATTTGCACGCGCTTCTTGCAACAAAGCAGCTTCAGTTTCAGCACGCTTATCAGCAGCAACTTTGTTCAAACGCTTCATTGCTTCAATTTCAAATTGAACAACGACGGGTCTTGTAACAACAGTTGCGTCTTGAGTAGCTTTACCTTCAGCATCAAAGGTAGGCTTAACTGCATTCTTTTTGAAGGCATGCAATTGTTCAAGGAAAGTATTGTCTTCAGCTGTTTTATCAGCTAAAGCATCTTTCAACTGTGCTAATTGTTGTTTAGCAACTGGATAATCAGCTTCATGACGTTGTTGTGCGTTCATTTTGTAGCGTGTGTATGCTGCTTTAACTTTAGAAGCAATAGCTGTTAAAGCTAAAGATGAAGCATAACCCAAACCAAATGTAGCAGCAGTTGCTACAGCAGCAGCAGCAACAACAGGAGCGGTTGCGGTGGTTGCTAATAAAGCAGCTGGGACTGTGAAACCTTTAGCAACAGCAAATGTAGCTACTGTAGGAACAACTTTAGCGACAACAACAGCGGTTGTTGCTAATGCATAGCCTGCGCCAGCAAGTAATTCTCTACGATATTTATCAGCTAATGCTTTTAATTTTTCTAATCTTGTAGTTGTAGCAACTGGTTCTTCAGGTGCTTCAGGATTAGCTACAGCTGTATCAACTGGTGTCGCAGGATTAGCTACAGTTGTATCAACTGGTGTCGCAGGATTAGCTACAGTTGTATCAACTGGTGTCG